>DXMU01000031.1 GCA_019414025.1 Collinsella sp. | reverse complement strand
AGACGGAAAGCACATTAAGTGCTTTCCTTTGCGTGCGGAACTCGCGACAAACTTAACCCCCGCCCCCAGCCCCGGAGACCCTCCCTGCCGTCACTTTGTTCGAGTCGTTGTTGTTCCTCGCCGCTTCCGCGGCTCGAGGTCCCCGTTCTCCTCGGCGGGGTTGTCTAAGGTTGTCGCTGAAGCTCTGCCTTTTGTTGCGGTTAGTCCAAGTCAATAAACTTGGTGCTTAGGATCTTGCCGTCTTTGACGAGCATTCTGGCCATGGTGGGGCCTCGGGTGCCTCTGGGGTAGCTGGCGCTGCCCGGGTTGAGGACTAAGCAGCGGCCCACTTGGGCTTCTTTGGTTACGTGGGTGTGACCGTTGATGGCTACGTCTACGGATCCCACCGGAAGGTCTTCGCGGTAGTGGGCTACGGCGAATTTGAGGCCTTCGTAGGTAAAGAGTGCAAGACGGTCTACATCGGGGCCGTAGTCGCGGTAGTAATCGTTGTTGCCCAAGACGGCCCGCACGGGGGCGATGGTGCATAGGTGCTCGTAGTCCATCTCTGACGTGAGGTCGCCGGCGTGGATGATCAGGTCTGCGCCCTCAAGCTCATCCAAGAGCGCAGGCGATAAATAGCCGTGGGTGTCCGAGATGATGTCGATACGCTTGGCGCTTGCACTGTTCATGGGATCCCTTCCGCAAAAAACGATTCGGCAGATACATACAAAAAAGGCCCCACGGCTCCGCAGACGATGGGTCTACAGGGCTGCGGGGCCAGCGTGCTAGAGACTCAGGGCCTTCTTGAGCGGCACGACGCGGCGGCGAGAAACCGGCACGCGTTCGTCGACGCCCGTAATGCCCAGCTGGATGGCGCCCGAGGGCACCGTCTCGACGTCCGTGACGCACGCTAGGTTGACGATATAGCGGCGGTGAACACGGAAGAAGCCAAAGTCGCAGAGCTTGGCCTCAAACTGCGCCAGCGAGGTCGTCGACAAAAAGCGATCATCGACGGTATAGATGCAGGAGTAATCGTCCTTTGCCATGATAAAGCGGATGTCATCCACGGGAATGAGCACCTTGCGGCCGCCCTTTTCCACCGGGATACGCTCGATGGTCACTTTGCTGTCCGTAACCGGCTTGGCGCGTTGCATGACCTTCTCGATCGCGCGATCCAAGCGAGCTTCCTCGACAGGCTTCATCAGATAATCGACGGCATCGACGTCGAATGCCTCGACCGCATGGTCGCTATACGCAGTCACAAACACGATCGCCGGCGGATTTTTGAGCTTATGCAGCGCCTCGGCAAGTTGCAGGCCCGAGGCACCGGGCATCGAGATATCGAGAAACACGACATCCACGCGACTTTCCATAAGCATCTCGATGGCGGAGCGGACGCTCGACGCCTCCGTGATCGTGCCGATCTTGCCCGTTTGCTCGAGCAGGAAGCGAAGCTCCGAGCGAGCCGGCGCCTCATCATCCACAATCATCGCACGCAGCATAGGGATAAAACCTTTCGTCAACTAACTACGCCGGGCATCCGTCGCATGACGTTGAGCCCGTAGCCTTTTATTTTACTCTTGAATGTCAAAGATGCTCTCTGACAAATCAAGATGAAGGAGCACTTTGGTGCCCTTGCCCGGCGCCGATTCGACACGCGTATAGGAGTGCGGCCCATAAAAGCGATGGATGCGCTCCGAAATATTGTGCATGGCCACACCGGCGCCGCCACCCTGGGGAGAGCTGGCGTCGGGACGGGCAGAGCGCTCGTCAAACAGTCTGGCGGCGGTACCCTCATCCATGCCCACGCCATTATCGGCCACGGCAATCAAGATTGCATCCTCGCCGTCTTGGTGAACGGTCACGTCGATCCTCAGGGCGTCGTCATCGCCCATACCATGACGTACGGCGTTCTCGACAATCGGCTGGATCACGAACGCCGGCACCAGCGTATCTTCCACGTCCTCGGACACATCGAACGTCGCAAGCACGCGGTCCTCGCCAAAGCGGGCCTTCTCAAAGGTAAGGTAGCGCTTGGTCTGTGCGACCTCGCGCGAGACCGGAATAAGCGATCCCGAGTTGTCGAGCGTGGCACGATAGAACGATGAGAACTCACGAAGCAGTTCGCGGGCCCGCAACGGGTCGGTGCGCGTAAACGATGCAATGGTGTTCAGCGTGTTGAACAGGAAGTGCGGGTTAATCTGCGCCTGCAGCGCACGCACCTCAGCGCGCGCCGTGAGTTCCTTTTGCACCTCGAGCTCGTGGATGGCGAGCTGCGTGGACAAGATCTCGGCAAAGCCCGAGGCAAGCGCGTACTGGGTACGGTCGACGGCGCGCGGGGTCTTGTAGTAGAACTTGAGCGTGCCGACGGTACGATCGCCCACCTTGATGGGAGCGATAATGCCGGCGGGGACTTGGTTGTGCGAGCCGTCCGAACCCACGACATCCACCATACGGTTGAACGACTGCACGATGCCATGTTCGATAACGTAGCGCGTGGCAAGCGTGTGGATGGGAGTATCGGGCAGCAGTTTTTCCTCAAACTCGCCCGCGCAGGCAAGCACGTTGTCCTCGTCGGTGATGGCCACCGTCATGGCGCGCGTCTCGGGCAAAATGCGCCGGCACACCAAACGCGCCGATTCCTGCGTCAGACCGCCCTTAATGTCCTCGAGCATGGCCGAGGCCACCGAGAGCGTCTCCTCGGTGTACTGGGAGCGCACCGAATCGGGATTGAGCGTCAAAAAGATAAAGATGCACAGAAAGATGCACAGCAGCGCGCAGGCAATCACCGTGGCGATCGGCTCGATACCGGTCACCAAGGCAAAAATAAAGTACACCAGCACGCAAATGGCGCAGGCAACGGCAATGATGCGAAAGATTGATATTGAACTATCGCGCTGGGCGCGGCGGTCGATCATTCGGCCCCCTCCAGGATACTGATCAGTTGTGCGTCACGCCAAAGCCCGTCCATGATCTTGGGCCAAAAGCTCTGGAAACGCAGATAGCTTGCAGCGTTTTGGCGCGCATAGGCCTTTGCCTCGTCGATACCATGGCGCCAGATGCGCAGGTAGCCCTCATGCTCGCGGGTAAACACGCTGCGGACCATAGCGGTCTTGCGCACGCGGTCGTCGAGCTCGCGCGAAATCCACGGGCCCGGGTAGGGCATGAGCGATGCCGCCGTAACGGGGATGAGCTCCTTTTGATGCGCGGCGAACGTCAACTTGGCCCGTTCGTAGTACCAACGGTATACATCCTGCATAAAGCGTGGTGAGCGCTTCTCGGACTCGGGCGGCAGGTGACGAACGGCCCACTCGTTGTCAAACCACACGTCATAGCCAAACATGCGCATGTTAAAGAGGTAATCCAGATCCTCGCCACGGGTGATAAACGGATCAAAGGCCACACGCGTAAAGGCGCGGGCGTGCAGGGCCATCAGGCCGCCGCACACGTAGTTGGAGCGCGAGATGCGGGTGCCCGAGAGCGCCTTTTTCATCCAACGGTTGAACTCGATGCGCTTGGTCCACCAACGATGGCAGATGCCCACCTTGTCCGTGGGCGCCAGCGGGGATCCGTCGCGATCGTAAAAGTAACCGCTCTTGACCAAAATCGGCAGGCCCTGACGCGTCTGCTGGCCCAGCGCATAGGTCGCGCGCTTCATAAAGTCGGCGTCGATGACAGTCTCATCGTCATCCAAAAAGATAACCGCGTCATGCCCCAGCACAGCGGCACAGGCTAGCCCCATGTTGCGGATGGCGCCGTAGCCTCGCAGACTCACGCACTCGCCCGAACCCTTGGGTGCGATCTGAGCAACCCGGTCTGCGATGCGCGAGGCCTGGGTGTTGGTAACAACGGTGACCTTGAGCGTGGGATGCGCGTCGACAATCTCGTGCACGCGCAGCGACACATCGGCTGTGGCAGAAACGGGACAGACCACCAAAAGGATGATGCGCGGGATGTCACGTACCTGCTCAAGCGAGACCAGGCAGCGGTCGAGTTCGGGATTGTCGGCGTTGAGTCGTGTCGAATGGTCATAGGTGCCAGGGGCGTTTGCGCGAGCGTCATCGCCCGCCCAATACGTTGGAATCACGACCGTGGCGTTCATGCCTTACCCTCCCTGCAACACAAAAACGGGACGCCGCCAAACACAGGCGACGCCCCGCGACCTAGCTGACTCCATCATACCCACTTGGGCTAATCATTGTTCGAAAGTCAGAATGTTTATTGCGGATAACCCCAAAAGAGTATCGCGGCGGACGCAATTACCGGCAAGTTCCTATGCGGCCTGCTCTGCCGTCTGAGACATGCAGGACAGACGGACCAGCAGCACAAAGCCCACCACCAGCAGCACGCCGATAGACAGGACGCCCAGCGAGGGGTTGCCGGTCAGCGAGGTGACGACCGACACCAAGAAGGTGCCCATGACACTTGCATAGCGGCCAAAGATATCAAAGAAGCCGTAGTACTCGTTGGACTTTTCCTTGGGAATAATGCGGCCGAAGTAGCTACGGCTGAGCGCCTGCACACCGCCCTGGAACAGGCCGACCATAATGGCAAGCACCCAGAATTCAAAGGCGGTCTTGAGGAAGAACGCGGCAAAGAGCACGATGCCCATATAGGCGGCGACGGCCACCAAGATCATATTGAGTGTGCCCACGCGACCGGCAAGCTTGCCGTAGATGATGGCGGACGGAAAGGCCACAAACTGCGTAACGAGCAGAGCCAGCACCAGTTGGGTCGAGTCGATGCCCAAAGCCGATCCATAGCTGGTTGCCATGGAAATGACCGTGTGCACACCGTCGATGTAGAAGAAGAACGCGATCATGTAGACCAGCACGGTCTTGTTGTGGGCAATCTCGCGCATGGTGTGTCCGACCTCGGAGAACACGCCGCCCACGATGTGGCCGATGGTGTCCTCGGGACCACGCTCGCGACCGTACTTTTGCTTATAGGTGCGAATGAGCGGCAGGGTAAAGATGAGCCACCAGGCACCAGTGATGACAAACGACAGACGCGTTGCCAGCATGGTGGGGACACCAAGAGCGGGACCACCCATGATAAGCGCCAGGCAGATGATGAACGGCACGGTGGAACCGATGTAGCCCCAGGCATAGCCCGAGCTGGACACGACGTCCATGCGCTCGTCGGTGGTAATGTCGGGCAGCATGGCGTCGTAGAACGTCATAGAAGAGTTGAGGCCGATGGTGCACAGCACGTACACAGTCAAAAATGCCATGGCGGACATTGGGATAGCCTGCGCCAGGCAAAGAACCAGGCCCGTGAGGAAGAAGCCCAAGAAGAACTTGATCTTGTTGCCGGCGTAATCGGCAAGCGCGCCCAGAATGGGCATGAGCATGGCAATGACCAGCGAGGCAATCGTCTGCGCGTTGCCCCAAGCGACCACCAGGTCTGCCGAGGAAGCGCCGGTATTGATGGCGTTAAAGTAGATGGGCACCACCGAGGTATTGAGCAGCACGAGGGCCGAGTTTCCCACATCGTACATGACCCAGTTACGCTCGAGCTTGGTGTATTTCATGGACAGGGACCCTTCGTATTCGCCCGATATGCAGCTAGTTCATCGTACCCCAATTGCACGGAGGCGCCGGTAAGGATTCGGCAAAGAGACAGGAGCGGACCCTACTCCTCGCGGTCGAACTCCTCGTCGGTGCCGAGCACGCGGCCGCTGTAGTTGACGTGACCGGTCACGGCCTCCATGTCACCGGTCTCGATAAAACGCGCGACCGTGCACTCGTAATCGACCAGCGCGCGATCAAAGACCTCGGGGAAACTCTCGTTCGAGACCTCATCGGTAAAGGGATTCTTCCATGTCAGATGGCCCAGGTTACCGGTGCGCTCGGGCAGCTCCGTCGTCACGCGATGGGCAAGGCCGTCGAGCAGCGAGTAGTCGTGCACCAACCCCTCAACCAGCGAGATCGCGCGCGTCTTTACGGAGTCGGCCGGCTCAATCGCACGGTAAAGTCGCTGCATATTGGCAACGGCAGCACCGTACTCCCCCGCCGGAATGTCAATGCCGTACACGCGTCCGGCAACATAGCTCATCAGCACGCCGGCCACGCGACTGATGCGATCGGTGGTGACGATCTCGCCCGCCGGCGGGTAATCGTCGACCGTAGCGCCATCGCGCTTAAGCTGCAGCATCAGTACATCCAGGTCGCTCTCGATCACGGCATGGACCTGACTGCTCGAATCCTCAAGCTCTGAATCGGACTCCACGATGCCAAACTGCTGCTCATAGACAAAGGGGTGGGCGTTGCGGTCGAGCACGTAATGAGACAGCAGACCCAGCGCAAAGGCGCGACCCAAGCTGGCGTCGCGCGGCAGCAGATGCGACACGCCGTCGCGCAGGCACGCGAACTGGCGAGACATGCGCGAGCGATGCATGACCTGCGCCAGCAGCGTACAGTCGGAAACACGCGGTGTCAGAATGTGGAAGAAAAACGGGTCGGGGCCCTGGTTGCCCAGGATAAAGGCAATACGCTCCTCGTCGGACGTGATAACGCCCTGCGGAAGACGGTCGATGCTTTCCTCGCCAAACAGATGATGCGTAATGAGCGCAGGCATAATGATCCTTTCGATTTCATTCGATGCCACCCATTATGCCCACCGCGCGCCCGTGCCAAACCTGCGGCGGTAAACGGTGGCGTGCGGACCGCTTACGCAAGCCCCAGGTGCGTCTTAACCTCGGCGGCGCGACGGCGGGACACGGGCACCGTCGAGGTCACGCGATCGAGCCTGAGCTCCATCAGGCCCGTGGAGCCGATCTCGACATTGTGCACGTCTTCCAAATTGACCAGATAACTGCGGTGGACACGGATAAAGCCCTCGGAGGCCAGGCGCCGCTCGAGCGAGGAAATCGACTCATTGATCAGGTATGTTCCCTCGGCGCAGACGGCGTTGCAAAAATCGGCGCGTGCCTCAAAGTAGCAGACATCCGCCACGGGAATGAACACCTTTTTACCCCCACGATCCACCGTCAGGCGAAGGGGCTGGCGCGGGGTATGGACAGCGCGGCGAACATCCAGGGCGGTTTCGATCTTGTCGAGCGCCTTCGACAGGCGCGCGTCCTCGACCGGCTTGACGATGTAATCGACGGCATCGAGGTTATAGGCATCGGCCGCATACTCGGCAAATGCCGTCACAAACACCACGACCGGCGGCGTCTTTAGGTTCTGCAGCGTCTCGGCAAGCTCGATTCCCGAGCGACCGGGCATCGTGATATCCAAAAACAAGACGTCGGGCTTGTTCGACAGGATCGATTCCACAGCCTCGGTGACATTGCCCGCCTCGGCAATCTGGCCCACACGCGCATCCTTTTCCAACAGATAACGTAGCTCAGCCCTAATAGGGGGCTCGTCATCAACCACCAAGATGTTCCATCCCTCGGACATATGCGCTTCCCCTCTTTTTTTCTCTCAATCCAACCGCGCGCTACACCTTCATCGGCGCCGGCTCATGCGGCTCGCCGTTCAGCTCGACGATGACCTGTGTTCCCACGCCTTCCTGGGACTTCACGCGCATGCCAGAATCTTCTCCGTAAAAGAAATGGATGCGCTGAAGCACGTTGAAGAGCGCCAGGCCGCAACCTCGCTTGATGGATCCGTCGGCGGTAATGCTCTCGGGCTCCTCTCGGCGATGCTGCTCAAACAGATGCGCGCAGACTTCTTCGCTCATACCGATGCCGTCATCTTCGACGATGATCTCCAAGCCGTCATCGGTCTCAAAAGCCCTAACACGAATAGAAAGCGGCTCGGTCTCGCGCTGCGCATGCTTGATGCAGTTTTCGAGCAACGGCTGCAAGATAAACGGCGGCACCATGCAATCGCGCACCTCAAAGTCGATATCGACCGAGACGCGCAGACGGCCGTCGCCATACCGGGCCTGCATAAGATTGATATAACGGGTGCCCTGTTCCACCTCATGCTCGAGCGTGGTGAGCGTATCGGAGTCAGAAAGCGTCTGACGATAGTAATTGGAAAAATCGATGAGCAGCGATCGCGCCTTGTCGGGCTCGGTTCGAACGAGCGACACGATCGTGCTAATGGTGTTGAACAGAAAATGCGGGTCGACCTGCGACTGCAGGGCCCGAAGCTCCACGCGGGCTGTGAGCTCGTCCTGGCGCTCGAGCTCAAAGCTGGCGAGCTGCGTGGAGATGAGATCGGCAAAACCCGAGGCCAACGCCGTCTGGCGCATATCGATGCTGCTCAGGCGGGGATAGTACAGCTCGAGCGTACCCACGCAATGCCCGCGCACGGTAAGCGGCGCGACAATGCCGGCGCGCAGGCGGGGAAAATAGCCGCCCGTCTCATTGGAGGCGTCGCGCGAAAATACACTCTGCTCGCCGGACTCGATCACGTTGAGCGTGGTCTTGAGCACAACCGGGGTGCCGGCAGGGCACTTTGCCGAGTCCTCGCCCCAGCTTGCCAACACCTGTTTGCCATCGGTAAAGCAGATGGCAGAGGCGATGGTCTCGGACAGGATAATTTTAGAGGCGCCCAGGGCCGCTTCGGGCGTAAGGCCGCGCGACGTGTAGGCGAATATTTTTGATGCGATGGCGAGCGTACGGTCGGTTGCGCTCGATGTGAGGTCGTCGGGGACCACAAAGACATACGAGAAAAAGAAGCACAGCATGACCAGGCCGGCAATAACGACAACGCCCGGAACGGGATTGGGATTATCGGTTAAATCCCAGATAAGCAGCAGGATAAGCGCCGGAACGACAATACCGAGCAGGATGGCCTGAACCACATGCTGGGCCGTACGAAAGACCTTGGTAGAGTTGTAGCTCTTGCCCAGAATCAGCCTGTTTAAATCCACCGTCATCCCCTCTTGTCCTTAGCACCCATAGCAATAAAGAGGGCCGCAAGCGACCCTCTCCATTGCATTATGCAATCAAAAACTGTGTTTTACATCCAGCCATCGACAAACGGTATCTTAGGCGCTGTATTTGTTGGCCTCGCCAAAGGTGCCAGCCTCGACGATCCAGCCGTCCTTCATGATGACGTCCATGTTGTCGGTGTTGAGCACGTGGATGTCGGCGGCGACGTCACCGTTGACAACCAGCAGGTCGGCGCACTTGCCGGCCTCGATGGAACCGGTCTCGTCCTCGATGTGGCACATCTTGGCACCGTTGAGGGTGGCGCAGGTGATGGTCTCGACCGGAGTGAAGCCGATCTTGTCGACGAACTCGTACATCTCCTCGATGGAGCAGGTGCCGTACGGGGTGACGAAGGAGAAGGAGTCGGAGCCGATCGTCATGACGACGCCGCGCTTCTTGGCCTCGCGCAGGCAGTCGTAGTTGCGCTGCAGCTCCTTCTCGACCAGGGTGCCCTCGTACTTGTCGTGCAGCTCGGGGACGTAGACGGGCGGATAGGTGGCGTACCAGGTGGGCAGGAAGGCGATCGTCGGGGTGAAGAAGGTGCCCTGCTCGGCCATGAGGTCCATGGTGCGCTCATCGATATCGAAGCCGTGAATCAGCTGCTCGCAGCCAAAGCGAACGGAGTCGTAGGCGGCGGCGTGGTTGTTGTAGCAGTGACTCCACACGGGGATGCCGACCATCTTTGCCTCTTCGACCACGGCCTGGATCTCCTCGGAGCAATAGTGCTGGTCGCGACCGGAATCCCAACGCCAGATGCCGCCACCGGTAGCCCAGATCTTTATGGCATCGGGGTTCTCGCGCAGGCGACGACGGACGGCCTTGCGCAGATCCCAAGGACCATCGACCTGGTCGCCCCAGGGATGGGATTCCTTGTTGAGCTCCTGGGTGCAGTGGTGGGAGTCACCGTGGCCGGCAACACGGCAGAAGCCGAGTCCGGTGGCCAGAACGCGCGGGCCCTTGAAGACGCCCTTGTCGATGCAGTCGCGAATCTGGATACCAAAGCGGCCGATCTCGCAGACGGTGGTGAGGCCGTGGGTGAGGCAGTCGTAGGCCTGCTTGACGGCGACGGCCTGCTTCTCGAGGAGCGGCTGCATGACCCAGTCGGTGTCATCGTCGGTCAGGTTGCCCGAGAAGTGCAGGTGGGTGTCGATCAGGCCGGGAAGGACGGTCTTGCCGGTGGCGTCGATAACCTCAACGCCCTCGGGAAGGTCCTGCATAGCACCGGCATACTCGATCTTGCCGTTGTCGTCGACGAGAACGAGGGAGTTCTCGACCGGCTCGGCACCGGTACCGTCGATGAGCTTACCGCCAACGATTGCGTACTTAGTGGACATGGTTCCTCCTTATGGATCCATATAGTGGGCGAGGCCATGTTGGGTTATGGCCTCACAAAGCTACCCAAGTGGTGCCGGGTTCGGTGCGCGGAAGAGAGGGGTCCGCGCACCCGATCCGCCCCGGCTAGGCGTTATTTTTTGCGGGAATTGGTGAAGGCCATGAGGGCCAGGCCAACGGCCAGCCAGCCGATCACGATGCTCCACTCCACCATGTTGAGGGAGGCGGGAGAGAACGGGACCACGAGCAGGCCAATGATGACGGCGCAGGCAGCGACAGCGAGGCTGATGCCAAACTTGCCGCCGGGCACCTCGTAGGGACGAGGCAGGTCGGGCTCGGTGAAGCGCATGCGCAGGCAAGCGAGGGCGACCATGCCGCAGGAGAAGATGAAGGCGAGAGCCGACACGTTGGTCAGAGGGATGAGCATGTTCTTGCCCAGGAACGGACCGATGACGGTGATGACGCCCAGAACGGCGCAGGCGAGCTTGGGAGCGCCGGACTTGGGATCGACCTCGGCGAACTTCTCGGGCAGCTGGCCCTTGCGGCCCATGGCGAGCATGATGCGGCTCGTAGCGCCGTAGAAGGAGTTCATCGGGCCCATGGGTCCAAGCGTGGCGATGACGAGCATGGCCAGGTACAGGAGCATGTTGATGCCCTTGAGGCAGGCAAGCGCGGGAACCGGGCTCTTAACAAACTCATGCCAGTCGAGGATGGTGCCGAACGAGTAGATGCAGACCATGTAGAAGCCGCCGGCGGCCAGCAGGGCCAGGGAGATGATCTTGCCGAACTTGTTCCAGTTGAGGCCCTCGGCTGCTTCCTCAGCCTGCTGAGGAATGGTATCGAAGCCGGCGTAGAAGAACGGGGTCAAAACCAGGACCGACACGATGCCGGCGAACAGGCTGGTGCCCTCGGTAGCGGGCTTGCCGCCGCCAGCACCGGTGACCTGGGAGAACACGGGCATGGCGTGTTCCGGCGAACCGGTGAACAGCGAGACGCCCATGGCAAGCAGCATGCCGCAGAGCAGGGCCTTGGTCAGGAAGGCCTGGAGCTTGGCGGCCGAGCTGGCACCGCGGAAGTTGAGGAAGATGACGTAGGCTGCAAAGCCGAGCGCGATCAACGTCGGGAACAGGTAAACGTCGGCGCCCAGGATGGTGTAGAGCTTGACGGCGCGCAGCCACTCAAGGCCGGGCAGGCTGCCGAACATCTCGGACACGAGGGTCGAGATGGCGATGGCCTCCCACGGGCACAGGATGCCGTTGCCCAGGGCCAGGAGCCAGCCAGTGATGTAGCTCATCGTACGGCCAAAGCTACGATCGACATACTCGACGATGCCGCCCGAAATGGGGATAGCAGCCGTGAGCTCACCGAAAACAGCTCCGACGGGCACGAGGAAGATCGCGCCCAAGAGGAATGCGATCATAGCGGGAACGGGACCGCCGCCCACGACCATCCAGTCGCCGACCTGCAGAACCCAGCCGGTACCGATGATGGCACCGAAACCGATGGTGAAGAAGTTCCAGAGCGAAAGCGTTTTCTTCATGCCACCGTTACCTTCGACTGCAACTTCTGCGTTCTTGTCCGCCATTGTTCCCCTCCTTTCCTTATTGACGCCTCTTTGGCGTCACCCCTTGCGCGGTCTGTTTTGCCGCGCACTTTTATTTCGTGGCTTTAAGATACGGCCTCGGCGTCGCGCTACCGCTTATGGCTCGACCGAAGGCAGAACTCGCATATGAGTGGCGCCGTTTTTGGGACGAACGGCACGGTTTGCCGCTCATTGTTGTCGCCCGTCCGACGGGCGTACGCTCATTGGACGCATATAGAAATGTTTTTGAGGCCGTGTGTTTTGCGCCTTTCGTACCGTTTACCGAGCTTTTGACGCTCGGACCCATTTGTTGCACATCCTTTTTGTAGGATAGACAGGTTATACATGAGACAAGGCGGTACGAATGGCATACGGATACAACGACGGTGATCAACGGCGACAAAGCGTTCGCCTTGCTGGCCGCACCACGCCGATGCCCAGAAGTGCCACGAGCAGCAATCCGCAACGCCCTCAAGAGCAACCCGGGCCTTCGTCTCGGCAGCAGACAAACAGAACACGGCAGAGCGGCCGTCCGAGCACGGGCACAAGCGCACAGCAAGATAGCCGCTTGGGCGCGCGCACTCGACAGCGCCAAGCCGAGGTTCCGCAACTGCGCCGCAACGGCGCACGTCAGCCCGGCATCCATATCAACCGCTTCTTTTCGCATCCCCAAGGCGGACGCGACGGCAAGCCCTACCGCTCGACATCGTACGTGAATGCCCCCGCCCTGCCGGCTCGTCGGCTTTGCCTCGCACTGTGCTCTATCCTCATCTGTCTGGTCTTTGTGCTTATGAGCTCCTGTATGTCCCACGGCTCGGCCGGTCTCGAGCCCACCGCCGAGGACAAGCTGCTCAAGGCCCCCGTCGCGCCCGGTTATTCTTTCGCCTTTTCGACTCCGCGCTCGCAATGGCAAGCCGGCACGATGCCCCATATCTATCAGATCGACCCTGCGTGGTCGGAGCTGCCCTATGCCGGTGGCACTATTCGCGAAAACGCTTGCGGTCCCACTTGCCTCACCATGGTCTATATCTTTAAGACCGGCCGCACCGATATGACACCGGTCGACATGTGCGCCCTTTCCGAGGCGGGCAACTATGCCCCCACCGGCGCCACCGAATGGTCATTTATGACGCGCGGCGCATGGCAGCTGGGCCTTAACGGAACGGAGCTTCATAACGATCGCGACTCGATGACTCAGGTGCTGCGTTCGGGAGCGCCCGTCATCGCCGCCGTTCGGCCGGGCACCTTTACCAACGTGGGCCACTACATTGTGCTTTACGGTATTGACGACGCCGACCAGATTGAAGTCTTCGATCCCAACTCGGCCAGCCGCAGCGCCCGACGCTGGGGCGTCGTAGAGGTCCTCAACGAAGTCGAAGCCATGTGGGCCTACTACTAGTCACTGGGGACAGACTTAAATGAGTGGTCTCTGGATGCCCGGAACTGCTGGCACGGAAAGCGCACCCCGCTTTGAAGTTCGATAGCGGGATGCGCTTTCCGTTAGCGGCCTGTTTGGGAAACTGGGGGCCATTTTTCGGGCAAATTCCGGGATGTATTTTCCGGTTGAGGGCCCCGGGGAAACTGTGCCCCATTTTGGACGCTCATTGTGAGATGCACTTTCCGCAGTTGATTGGTGCTACTCATTTAAGTCTGTCCCCAATGACTACCGATAGCAAAAGCCCCGCAGTCGGAGCGGACTGCGGGGCTCATGAAGAGAGGCTAGTCTGTGGGCGCTTTGCCTGGCGCCCACGAGAGATGCAACGGAGTAGGGACTACTCGTGGATGCGGGTACCGGAGAGGCCGGCCATGGTCTCGGCGGCCTTGTCCAGGGCGCCGATGATGCAGGTGCGGCCCTTGCGGGAACGGGCGAACTTGATGGCAGCGCGGACCTTGGGCTCCATGGAACCCTTGCCGAACTGGCCCTCGTCGGCCAGGCGCTCGGCCTCGTCGGCGGTGAGGTCCTCGAGCTCCTCCTGGTTGGGCTTGCCAAAGTTGATGGCGACATGCTCGACGGCGGTCAGCAGGAACAGGACGTCGGCGTCGCAGTCCTCGGCCAGCAGCTCGCCGCCCAGGTCCTTGTCGATGACGGCGGGAACGCCCTTGTAGCAGCCCTTGTTCTCGTAGTCGCGGACGACGGGGATGCCGCCGCCGCCGCAGGCGATGACGATGAACTCGTTGTCGAGCAGGTTGAGGATGGAGTCGGCCTCGACGATCTTCTTGGGATCGGGGGAGGCGACGACGCGACGCCAGCCGCGGCCGGAGTCCTCGACGAAGACCTTGGAGGGATCCTCGGCCATGAACTCCTTGGCCTGCTCCTCGGTGTAGAAGGGGCCGATCGGCTTGGTCGGGTTCTTGAACGCGGGATCGTCCGGATCGCACTCGATCTGGGTGACGACGGTGGCGGCGTGCCAACGCTTATAGCGCTTGTGCATCTCGCGGCCGATGCCCTGCTGCAGGTGGTAGCCGATGTAGCCCTGGGACATGGCGCCGCACTCGGGCAGCGGCATCTCGGGGGTGCCGATGGCGTCGTGGGCAGCGGCGAAGGCGTTCTGGATCATGCCGACCTGCGGGCCGTTGCCGTGGGTGATGATGATCTCGTTGCCCTGCTCGATGAGGCCGAGGAGAGCGTGGGCGGTGTTGCTCACGGCCTCGATCTGCTCGACGGGGTTGTTGCCGAGGGCGTTGCCGCCGAGGGCGACGACAATACGATCGGGCTTTCCGTACGGTTTACTCATAGTGTTCGTTCACTTCCCAGCTACTAGCGAAGCGTCGCGTACATCATGGCCTTAATGGTATGCATGCGGTTCTCGGCCTCCTGGAACACGCGAGACTGCGCGCTCTCAAAGACCTCGTCGGAAACCTCCATCTCGGTCACGCCGAACTTCTCGGCAATCTCGGCGCCGATGGTGGTCTGCGTATCGTGGAAGCTCGGCAGGCAGTGCATAAAGATGGCGCCGGGGTTTGCCTTGGCCATGACCTCGGGCGTTACTCGATAGGGAGAGAGAAGATCGATTCGGCTCTTCCACAGCTCCTCAGCCTGGCCCATACCGACCCAAACGTCCGTATAGATCACGTCTGCATCCTTGACGCCCTCGTCGATATCCTCAGTGAGCTGGATCGTGCAGCCATTCTGAGCGGCGATCTCCTGGCAGCGCTCAAGAAGCTCGGGATCGAAGTGCGTGGCGCCCTCGACATCGCCCTTGGGTCCGCAGGAGCAGAAGTTAATGCCGAGCTTGGCGCAGATAACCATCAGGGAGTCGCTGACGTTGCCCTGCTCCTTGCCCATATAGGTGAGCTTCATGCCGCGCGTGTCGCCAAACTCCTCACGCATGGTAAGAATGTCGGCAAGGGCCTGGGTGGGATGGTACTCGTTGGTCAGACCGTTCCAGACGGGAACGCCAGCCTTGGCGGCAAGCTCCTCGACGATTGACTGGTCGGAGCCGCGATACTCAATACCGTCATACATGCGACCGAGCACGCGGGCGGTATCCTCGATGGACTCTTTCTTGCCCATCTGCGACGAGCCGGGGTCGAGGTAGGTCACGCCCATACCCAAGTCCATACCGCCGACCTCGAAGGCACAGCGCGTGCGCGTTGAGGTCTTCTCAAACAGCAGGACAATGTTCTTGCCCTCGAGAAAGCGGTGCGGATAACCGGCGCGCTTCATATCCTTGAAGTTCTTTGAGAGGTCGAGCATGTACTCGATTTCCTCGGACGTAAAGTCAAGCAGGGTAAGAACGCTTCGACCAGAAAGATTAAGAGCCATGATTTGAGTCCTTTCGGTTGTTGGAACACACAAGGAGGGATGGGCGGCGCAGACCACACGCGCCGCCCAGATACGCTAACGCTGACTAGATTTCCTCACGCCAGAACGGCATGGTCATGCAACGCGGGCCGCCGCGACCGCGAGAAAGCTCCTCGGAGGGAGCGACGAGCAGCTCGACGCCAGCCTTGTAAAGAGCATCGTTGGTTACAACGTTGCGCTCATACACGCAGACCTTGCCCGGTGCGACCGCAAGAGTGTTGGAACCATCGTTCCACTGCTCACGGGAAGCCTCGATCGGATCGCCACCACCGCACTCAATCATGGTGATATGGTCCATACCCGTCGCAAGCTCGAGGATATGCTGCAGGGTGCCCTCGAGTTCCTCGATATGCACCTCCCCCTCCGAATCGCCCTTGGTCAGGCGGTAGGCACGAAGCGTCTGGTAGATGCCGGGATAGACCGTGAACTTATCGCGATCGACCTGCGTGCAGACGGTGTCGAGGTGCATGTAGGCATAGCCGTGCGGAATCTTGATGGCATAGATGTTCTCGATCTCGGCCTCATCGGAACCCCAGAACATATTCTTGGCGAGCTCATCGATGGCTGCAGTCTGGGTGCGCTCGGAAATACCGATGGCGAGCGTCTTGGCGTTGATGTTGAGGATATCGCCGCCCTCGATATGCCACTCGCTGTTGTGGTCATACCAAATGGGGCTACCAGCGTAATCAGGATGGTTACGCAGCACCGTTTCGTAGAAGATTACCTCGCGATTGCGCTGATTCCAGTACATGCGGTTCATGGTAGCGCCCTTGCCCACGACAGCCAGAGGGTCACGGGAGAAATACGAGGCCGGCATGGGGAACAGCACCATATCGTCGCCCTTCAGCTCGTCGCCGTCCAGGCTGGCAAGAGAGCCGCCGACATGCGGGATCTCGAGGTCGCGCACATACAGTCCGCCCATAGCTGTGAGGACAAATTCCTTGTTGTCCTTGATGGAATCGAGCTTCTCGACAACCGCCTGGCGAAGAGCGGCGTTCTTGATACCCGACTCGTTCATGAACTTTCCCATGAACTCCGCACGCGCGCCCTCGACCTTATCAAACGTCTCGGCAACCAGGTCTTCCATATAGACGACCTCGGCGCCAGCGCCGCGAAGAAGGTCGGTAAACTGATCGTGCTCTTTCTGGGCATAGTCCAGATAGAACGCGTCGTGAATCCAAACGCGGTCGAAATCCTCCGCCTTCATGTTTACAAGATCCATACCGGGGCGATGGACGCACACCTTCTTAAGGGCGCCAATCTCGCTATGAACGTTCAGTCCTTTGTTCATCTCTATCCTTCTTTCTTACAACTGTATGTAAGGTTTTGCTTTTACGGCAAGGGGATAAGGCCCGAAACCGCAGTGAATGCCATGCAGATAACGCTCACGACCAGGAAGAATTTCCAAGCAACCTTCCACCACTGGCCAAGCGGAATCTTGCAGACGCCAAGACCGGCAACGAGCATCGCGCTTGTTGGCGAAATGAGAGACATGGCCGCGCTGCCCATGGAAAGACCCGTAACTGCAGCCTCGGGGTTTAAGCCCATCAGCTCAACAAGCGGGCCAAAAATTGGAATCGTAAGAGCAGCGATACCCGAAGAGCTCGGAACGAGGATCGACAGAAGGTTATCCACGACATAGAGGATGCTCGTAAAGATAACGGCTGGAACTCCAGTGAGAGCCGTGGCGAGCGTATTGAGAATCGTATCGATGATGAGGCCGTCATTGGCGATTACGAGGATTCCGCGGGCAAGTCCAACAACGATGGCAGAGAACGCGAAATCTGCAATTCCCTTAACGAACTCGCCAGCGATCTCCTTCTCATTCATCCCGGAAACAACACCAGAAAGAAGGGCCATGGCCAAGAAAATCGCAGAGATTTCGTTCATGTACCAGCCCTGGGCTACCAGGCCCCAAATGATAGCGCCAAGTCCAAGCACGAAAATAACCATGACGGCTTTTTGCTTAGCGGTGAACTCGCTATCGAGGAGGTTCTCATCCGCGCCAAACTCTTTGCGTTTCTCGATATCATCGTGGAAAGCGGGGGACGCTTCGGGGTTTTTCTTAACCTTGAGGGCATACATTACAACCCATGCGACGGCAACCGCCGTGAGCACGGCAAGGGCAATAGTACGCAACCAAAGCTGGGGGTTGCCCTGGATACCGAGGATGCCCTGGGAAATCAGGACGTTGAACGGATTGACGGTAGATGCGATGTATCCGATACGGGCACCCACAAACACCGTCATGAACGCTGTAATTGAGTCGAAGCCCATGGCCATCATGATCGGCATAAGAATCGCAAAGAACGGAAGCGTCTCCTCTGCCATACCAAAGGTGCTGCCGCCCAAGGCAAAAAGCACCATTAGGATCGGAATGATGAGGACGTCCTTGCTCTTGAACTTCTTCACCACTCGGGCGACGCCGCTCGTGATGGCTCCGGTCGCCGTGATGACCTGGAAGGAACCTCCCACGATCATAATGAATGCAACGACCTCGACCGCTTGCTGGATGCCGATCGCAGGGGCCTCAAGTACTTCGAAGATGCCTTGGCGAAGATCGACCTCGTTGCCGTCCTCGTCCGTATAGACCTTATCGACAGGCTCATAGGTGCCCGAGACCGTTACCTCGCGACCGTTAACCTCCTGGCGCTCAAACGAACCCGAAGGCACGACCCAGGTCAGAACGGCAAATACGGCCATCAAGACGAGAATGATGGTGTACACGTGCGGGACTCGAGGAGTGCGCTTCTTTTCTGTCTCTGCCATCTCTCCTCCTTAATTCAGGGGTTTTTCGTTGCCGGCAAAGCCATTGTGTCATCGCGCAAAACACCCTTCCGTCTCTTCGCCCGCCAACGAAGCGCATCAACCCGTAAACGGATTTCAGATTGATGTAATTTGTCAATTTGCTATCTAAATTGATGTTTAACATCAATTACTAAGCCGGTTCGTGCCATTCACCTGTGACAGATATGATGTAAATTTAATCAAACTCGTAATGTGCCACTATGGAAGCAATAAATACTCACCGCCAAAGCGAGGTCACATGTCCGCATTGCATGTTCAAAATGAAATAGGAAAGCTAAAAAAGGTGCTTCTGCACTGTCCCGGCCCCGAAACGCGCAACTACCCCGACGGGCAGTTCAATCGGGTCTTTACGTTGCGTCCGTCTAGCAGCTCATTCGATCTTGATAAAGCCCTTAGGGAGCATCATGCTTACTCGGCGATGCTCGAGCACGAAGGGGTAGAGATTCTCTATCTTGAAAACCTTCTTACCGAAGCCCTTGATGCGACAGAGCAAGCGCGTCGCTCTTTTATCGATAGCTACATTTCAGAATGCGGCGCGCGGGGCATTGAGCTCGAGTCTGCCATTCGCGAGTATCTCGAGCGCATCGAAGGCTCCCGCGCCCTTGCTCAAGCAGCAGTCAACGGCATCCGCTACTCCCAGGTCTTCAACACAGATAAAGAGGTGTTCAGCCTCACGAAACTGACGGCAGACGCATACTCACCTGACGATCTTCTCGTAAGCCCCCTTAACACCATGTGGTTCACACGCGATCCGGCGAGCGTCATCGGCGAAGGCGTTACGCTCAACCACATGTACTGGCCAGAGCGCAACCGTGAGGTTATCGCCTACAAAACGATTTTTACCTATCACCCAGATTTCCGCGAGACCCCTCAGTTCTTCAAGCATGAATCGACTTACCACATTGAAGGCGGCGACCTGCACAACCTCAACAGCGAAAACATAGCCGTTGGAATCTCGCAACGAACCGAGCCGGCGGCGATAGACACTTTAGCAAATAACTTGCTGTGGGATGAGAACTCGACTATTGAGTCCGTATGGGCCATTCAGGTCCCCTACGATGACCTCTGCATTCATCTCGACACATATTTCACTCGCGTTGACTACGAGACATTCCTCGTTGCTCGGGAGCTTCTCGACCAAGCGCGAGTCTACCGCATTACGCGGGGCAGATCGGAAGGGACAACCCGTGCGTGTCATGTCGCAGGCGGACTGAAAGAAGCGTTGCGATTAGCCCTAGGTTCAAGTTCGTTGCAGTTTATCCTTTGCGGTGGCTCAAATCCCGGAGCAGCAGAGGTCGAAAGGACCAACAATGCCACAAGCACCCTTTGTTTGGAGCCAGGCAAGGTCTGCGTATACGAAGAAAACGCCGAAACCAACAAAGCGCTGGAGCAGGCCGGTATTGACCTTATTCCCATCTCTATCTTTGAGCTGACAAACGGCTTTGGCGGCCCCAACTGCCTCTGCCTCCCCCTCGTCCGCACTTCATAACATGGGAACGGGTCAAAACATAAAGGCGCTTCGCAAGCGCGACCAGCTGACACAGGAGGAATTCGCGGCACTCATCGGCGTCTCCAAAGAAACGGTATGCCGCTGGGAAAAGGACCGCTATACAATCCGCCGCTCAACGTTGCTCAAGATAGTATCGAAATTTAACCTGCAGCTCGACGACCTCACATCTGAAACCGCAGGGCTTGCCGCAAAGCTCGACCACGAGGGGCGGAAGGGGGAATCCAAAGAAGTTACTACTGATTCCCTTTGCGATGTATTTAAAATCTTGAAGAATGGAGGCAGAACGGGACTTAAACAAACCGGAATAACCGCGCTTCCCTCATCCGTATTCAAGAAACATCGCGGGTGCTTCTTTGTTCAAATGGACACGTCCGCCATGTCCAAATGCTACCCGATTGGATCCCTTCTCCTCGTGGATCCAAACCTGAAACCCTGGAACGGATGCTCCGTCCTCGCTTTGGCCGATAATTCAAGAATCGTCATACGTCGTTATAGCACCGGTACGAACACCGTGATGCTCTCATCCTACTCATATCGCACAGCGGAACCGGATATCGTGCTGGACAAACGCCGAATTAGGATTCTGGGAATCATCGTCTGGTTTCAGGCATCCCATGATCTGAGCATCTAACCAAATTTGCTCTTGTTTACCCCCTGCACACATCTCAAACAGCAAAAGCCCCGCAGTCGGAGCGGACTGCGGGGCTCATGAAGAGAGGCTAGTCTGTGGGCGCTTTGCCTGGCGCCCACGAGAGATGCAACGGAGTAGGGACTACTCGTGGATGCGGGTACCGGAGAGGCCGGCCATGGTCTCGGCGGCCTTGTCCAGGGCGCCGATGATGCAGGTGCGGCCCTTGCGGGAACGGGCGAACTTGATGGCAGCGCGGACCTTGGGCTCCATGGAACCCTTGCCGAACTGGCCCTCGTCGGCCAGGCGCTCGGCCTCGTCGGCGGTGAGGTCCTCGAGCTCCTCCTGGTTGGGCTTGCCAAAGTTGATGGCGACATGCTCGACGGCGGTCAGCAGGAACAGGACGTCGGCGTCGCAGTCCTCGGCCAGCAGCTCGCCGCCCAGGTCCTTGTCGATGACGGCGGGAACGCCCTTGTAGCAGCCCTTGTTCTCGTAGTCGCGGACGACGGGGATGCCGCCGCCGCCGCAGGCGATGACGATGAACTCGTTGTCGAGCAGGTTGAGGATGGAGTCGGCCTCGACGATCTTCTTGGGATCGGGGGAGGCGACGACGCGACGCCAGCCGCGGCCGGAGTCCTCGACGAAGACCTTGGAGGGATCCTCGGCCATGAACTCCTTGGCCTGCTCCTCGGTGTAGAAGGGGCCGATCGGCTTGGTCGGGTTCTTGAACGCGGGATCGTCCGGATCGCACTCGATCTGGGTGACGACGGTGGCGGCGTGCCAACGCTTATAGCGCTTGTGCATCTCGCGGCCGATGCCCTGCTGCAGGTGGTAGCCGATGTAGCCC
The DNA here is from genome assembly GCA_019414025.1 of Collinsella sp. Lineage (GTDB taxonomy): Bacteria > Actinomycetota > Coriobacteriia > Coriobacteriales > Coriobacteriaceae > Collinsella. Next base: position 5,047 of record DXMU01000031.1, on the reverse strand, counting down.
TGGGACATGGCGCCGCACTCGGGCAGCGGCATCTCGGGGGTGCCGATGGCGTCGTGGGCAGCGGCGAAGGCGTTCTGGATCATGCCGACCTGCGGGCCGTTGCCGTGGGTGATGATGATCTCGTTGCCCTGCTCGATGAGGCCGAGGAGAGCGTGGGCGGTGTTGCTCACGGCCTCGATCTGCTCGACGGGGTTGTTGCCGAGGGCGTTGCCGCCGAGGGCGACGACAATACGATCGGGCTTGCCAAGAGGCTTAGACATTGCTGGAATCCTTTCTGTAAAAGGCCTACAACCCATTAATAACCCGCGCCCGTGCGATACGCGAGTTTATTAAGGTTTATATTCTCTTTATCGCTCATTTTATTCATTTTGAAAATAGCGGAACGGTGAACGGTCGTTTTTATCCGCTCAGCGTAAAGAAGCCCAGTTCAGGCATATCTACGCCATTTACGTGCAACTTTATTTAAATAGAGCAGGGATTAGACCAGATTATGCAAACTATATCTTTGCTAAACACAAAACGGACAGCGCAATATCTTACTCGCACTATACGCGATTCTATACATTAATTTGACGAGTATGCACCCCTGCAAAAACATGGGGCTTTTCATCCAACATAAGGGATAGCCGATCGCGCTTCACCCCGCGGCAAGCGACTGCGAGTTCGCAGTATGGAACTTTACCGTCGGCTTCTGCATGAACGCTGCCGACGCCCTTTCGCTCCTGCGCGCCCAAGCAGCCGAGAACGCTAACGGCGCCACTGTCAACCTGGCCACCCTCAACAACGGCGCCGCCAGCCTTTTCGCAAAGTACCGTGCTGGTTCGCTGGCTTTGAGGCCTAAGTGAGCTTTGCTATTTGCCAATTTTTGTATGATTTGGGTCAAATCTATTTGTCAATTTTTGTATGATTAGGGGCAAATCTATTTGCCAATTTTTGTCAATGAGGTGTTTTAATGCTACGCCGCAAGGTCACTGATAGGCTTTTGAGCTGGAAGAATAACTCCCATAAGGCCCTGCTTGTTACCGGTGCGCGTCAGATTGGCAAGAGCTATGCGATTCGCGCGTTTGGAAAGAGCAACTACGCTTCGTATTATGAGGTCAATCTGCTACTTGATGCCGAGGCAAGAGACGTACTTGTTGGCGCTAAGAACTCCATTGACTTCATCAACCGTGTGGCCCTTCTTGCGGATGCACCGCTTGTTGAAGGAGACACGCTTATCTTCGTCGATGAGATTCAGGAGTATCCGCAGATCGTTACACTTATGAAGGCGCTGGTCGAGGACGGACGCTTTAGCTATGTCTTCTCGGGGTCTATGCTTGGGACTGAGTTTAAGGGGATCTCTTCTTTCCCGGTGGGGTATGTCGAGCACATTGTTATGCGGCCAATGGATTTTGAAGAGTTTTGTTGGGCAAACAGCATCAGCGAGAATGTGCTTGCAGACATCCGCAGCTGCCTTGTCGAGAGGCGTCCCGTCGAAAATTTTATTCATGAGGCGATGCTCAAAAACTTTAGAGTTTATATCGTTTGCGGCGGCATGCCGGAGGTCGTTCAGAACTATATCGATTCGGGCTATTCGCTCGTGAGAACGCGTGAGCTTCAAATTCAGCTAGTCGATCAGTACAAAAGCGATATCTCTAAATATGCATCGACTCGAGCGTTTAACGTTCGCTCCATTTTCGAGCAAATTCCCGTTCAGCTTGAGGCGGAGTCCCATCGCTTTATCGTCTCGTCTCTAGGCGAGGGAGCTCGTCTTCAAAAATACGAGCAGGATTTCCTATGGCTGGTGAACGCAGGCGTTGGATTGATGGTCCCCCAGGTGACGGAGACACGAAGTCCTCTCAAGAGGACGGAGAAAACGACGGCCTTTAAACTATACGAGTCCGATACAGGTATGCTCGCATCGCGGTATCCCGGCAGCACGGCACGCGCCGTCTACCTCGACATGAAAACTCCCAACCTCGGCGGCCTCTATGAGAACGTGGTCGCACAGGAACTCGTTGCCCTCGGAGCAGATACGTGGTACTACCAAACGCGTGAGGTCGGTGAAGTCGACTTTGTAATCGAAGGTGCCCGCGGGCATGTTGTCCCAATCGAAGTCAAATCGGGCAAGAAAGTTCGAGCACATGCAGCCCTCGACCGTTTGATGAGTGTGGGCGAGTACAAAATTCCCGAGGCCGTTGTGCTGAGCCACGAAAACCTTTGCAAAGAGGGCAAGATCCTTTACGTTCCAATCTATATGACATTCTGTCTCGATGAGTTTATGGAAAAGGACGACCCCAACAACGATTTCTCGTTTGCACCCATATCTCTCTAGGTCATCTGAGTCCGCAAGCCAGCCCCCACGCCCAAAGTACTGCGCCTTTCGCGCCAAAGGCGCGAAACAGCAAGGGGATAGAAGGCGGCGACAACCAACTCCCCCACTATGCCCAAAGTGCTGCGATGTTTCGCGCAAAGCGCGAAACAGCACTGGGACAGCAGAAGGCCACAATCAGCTAGCCCTCCATGCCCAAAGTGGCGCGTGGTTTCGCGGCAAAGCCGCGAAACAGCGACCGGGACAAAAGGCCCCGCCAACCACGTCCTTCATTCAGCCCCACAATCCGAGGACGTAGTCGTAGCAGGATCTGAGGGCCAACCTTCGCGGACACTCCGCAGGACGAAGGAACCCCCGCCGCACGTAGTGCGCAGCGGGGGTTCCTTCATGTCCGAGGACGTCCGCGAAGGTCAGCCCTCAGATCCTGCGGTGGGAGACTTAGGCCTCGTTGTACACCGTCTTGAGCTTCAGCAGGTGCTGATAGCGGTCCATGGCGGCCTGCTCGTTCTCCTTGAAGAGCTCCTCGGCGCGCTCGGGGAAGGAACGCGTCAGCGAAGCGTAACGGGCCTCGTTCATCAGGAACTCCTGATAACCGCCCGCGGGCTCCTTGGAATCGAGCGAGAACTTCTTGCCGGCAGCAGCCTCGGGGTTGAAGCGGAAGAGGTTCCAGTAACCGCACTCGACAGCCTTCTTCATCTCGGCCTGGCAGTTCTGCATGCCGCCCTTCTTGATGGAGTGCATCTCGCAGGGGCTGTAGCCGATGATGAGGGACGGGCCGTCGTAGGCCTCGGCCTCGTGGATGGCCTTGAGGGTCTGAGCCGGGTTGGCGCCCATGGCAACCTGTGCCACGTAGACGTAGCCGTAGCTCATGGCAATCTCGGCCAGAGACTTCTTCTTGGTCACCTTACCGGCGGCGGCGAACTGAGCGACCTGGCCCAAGTTCGAGGCCTTGGAGGCCTGACCACCGGTGTTGGAGTAAACCTCGGTGTCGAAGACGAAGACGTTGACGTTGTGGCCGGAAGCCAGGACGTGGTCCAGGCCACCGAAGCCGATGTCGTAGGCCCAGCCGTCGCCGCCGAAGATCCAGAAGGACTTCTTGGTGAGGTAAGCCTTGTCGGCGAGGATCGCCTTGGAAGCGTCGCAGCCGCACTTCTCGAGCTCGGCAACGTAGGCAGCGGCAGCGGTCTTGGAGGCCTCGGCGTCGTTGACGGAGTCGATCCAAGCCTGGCCGGCGGCCTTGAGCTCATCGGACGGACCATCGGCAGCGATGATGTCCTGGGTAGCGGCGATCAGCTTGTGCTGAACGGCCTCATAGCCAACGGCCATGCCCAGGCCGTGCTCGGCATTGTCCTCGAACAGGGAGTTGTTCCACGCCGGGCCGTGACCGTCCTTGTCCTTGCAGTAAGGAGCGGTGGCAGCGGGGTTGCCCCAAATGGAGGAGCAGCCGGTGGCGTTGGAAATGAACATGCGGTCGCCGGCGACCTGGGTCACCAGACGTGCATAGGCGGTCTCGGCGCAGCCGGCGCAGGAGCCGGAGAACTCCAGGTAGGGCTGCTTAAACTGGCTGCCCTTGACGTTGGCCGCGATGAGCTCCTTCTTCTCGGAGACGTTCTCGACCATGTAGTCCCAAACGGGCTGCTGGTCCATCTCCTGCTCGGTGGGAACCATCTCGAGGGCGCCCTTGGGGCAAACCTTGACGCAGTTGGTGCAACCCATGCAGTCGAGCGGGGACACAGCCATGGTGAACTTCATGCCCTTGGCCTTGGGGCCCATGGCGTCGAGCGTGCGGGTAGCCTCGGGCGCGGCGGCAGCCTCGTCCTCGGTCATCGCAAACGGACGGATGGTGGCATGCGGGCACACGTAGGCGCACTGGTTGCACTGGATGCACTTGGTCTCGTCCCAGTGGGGAACGACCACGGCGACGCCGCGCTTCTCGTATGCGGAGGCGCCCAGCTCAAACTGGCCGTCGGCGCAATCGACAAAGGCGGAAACAGGCAGGCTGTCGCCGTCCATGCGATCGATGGGCTCGAGCAGGTTCTTGACCTGCTGGGCGATAGCGGACTTGGTCTCCTCGGAGAGCTCGACGGGAGCGGCGTCCTCGGCGGTAGCCCAGTCGGCCGGAACCTCGAACTTACGGAAGGCGGTAGCGCCGGCATCGATGGCCTTGTGGTTGGCGTCGACGATAGCCTGGCCCTTCTTCATGTAGGACTTGGTAGCCGCGTCCTTCATGTACTGCAGGGCGTCCTCGGCGGGCAGGACCTTGGCCAGCGCGAAGAAGGCGGACTGGAGCACCGTGTTGGTGCGCTTGCCCATGCCGACCTTAGCGGCCAGGTCGATAGCGTCGATCAGGTAGACGTTGACGTTGTTGTTCGCGATGTAGCGCTTGGCCACGGCGGGCATGTGCTCGGCGAACTCCTCGTCGCTCCACTGGCAGTTGACCAGGAAGGTTCCGCCCGGCTTGACGTCGCGGACCATCTTGAAGCCCTTGACGATGTAGCTGGGGTTGTGGCAGGCGACAAAGTCGGCCTTGGTCACGTAGTACGGCGAACGGATCGGGGAATCACCAAAGCGCAGGTGCGAGACGGTGACGCCGCCGGTCTTCTTGGAGTCATACTGGAAGTAGGCCTGGACGTACTTGTCGGTGTGGTCGCCGATGATCTTGATCGAGTTCTTGTTGGCGCCGACGGTACCGTCGCCACCCAGACCCCAGAACTTGCACTCAATGGTGCCGGGGGC
>DXMU01000030.1 GCA_019414025.1 Collinsella sp. | reverse complement strand
CGGGCCGTGTTCCGCTATGCGGTTGTCAATTTGCGAAAGAAATTATGCGTCACCAGAGCGAAGGTCCCTGTAGCCGCCGCCAGCGAAGTTAACGTAGGGAGGCCAGGGGCTTTGCCCCCAAATCTTTCCGCAGGACGGCAGGACCCCCGCCGCACGAAGTGCGCAGCGGGGGTCCTGTCATGTCCGAGGACGATTTGGGGGCAAAGCCCCTGGCCTCCCCGGCGGGTATACGGGACGGCGATTACAGGTATTCGATCTGAGCGCCCTCGGTGTCGCACGTCAGAATATGCGTCTCACACTTGGGGAACTGCTCACGCAGCTTGACCTGCAGGAACTTGGCTACGATGGTGTCATCGGTTACGGCCATGAGGGTCGAGCCCGAACCGCTGATCCAGATGGTCTTGGCGCCGCCGTTAAGGCAGGTGTCGCGCACAGCGTTGTAGTCGGGGATGAGGCGGCGGCGATAGGGCTCCTGGATGCGGTCGTCGTTGGCGGCGGCAATCAGGTCAAGGTCGCCGGTCTCCAGGCCGCGCGTCATGCCGGCGATGCGGCCCATTTGCCATACGGCGATGGAGAGTGGAATCTCCTGCGGCACAACCTTGCGAGCCTCGCTCGTATGCACCTCGTAGGGCGGAATCACAGTAATAAAACGAAGCTTGTCGCTCACCTCGTAGCGCAGGCACTGGGGGAGCGAATCGGTCGGCGTAAAGGAACAGACGGCGCCGCCCAGGATAGCGGGGGCGACGTTGTCGGGATGGCCCTCGACCTCGGTGGCGATGCGGACGAGCTCGGCACGGTCGACGGTGTGGCCCGTCAGTGCGGCGGCTGCCATGATGCCCGCGACGACGCAGGTGGAGCTGGAGCCCAGGCCGCGGGCGACGGGCACATCGGTCTGAATGTCGATGGCGACGGGGAAGGCCGGCTCGCCCCATGCGGCCAGCGCATCCACAAAGCTCACGTAGACCAGGTTGTTCTCGTTTTGGAACTCCTCGGGGCAGCCCATGATGGTGAGCTTGTCGGCGCGCTCGAAGGTAAAGTGTGAGTAGAGGCTGACGGCCATGCCGAGGGTGTCGTAGCCAATGCCCAAGTTGGCGCTGGTTGCTGGGACGGTGATCTTGATCATGTGAGTCCTCCTGGCGTGCCTGGCTGTTTAGTTCGCTGCTCGGGCAGTCCTGCGCAAGACGGAAAGCACATTAAGTGCTTTCCTTTGCGTGCGGAACTCGCGACGAACTAAACAGCCAGGCACGCTGTGCGCGTTCGTCATCATCCCGGGGGTTATCTGATAAAAGAAGGTGCGCCGGCTTTCGCCGGCGCCTTATAAGGGGTTTTAGTTGGTAGTCATCTTTTTTGCTGCAGACTCGACGTAACTGTCCATCTCATCGACGTCGCAGACGTCTTCGAAGCGGACGGGCTTGGACTCGAGCTCGGCGAGCTGTGCCGGGGCGACCGTGTTGGTGGCCTGCTCGAGCACACGCATAGCCTCAAAGTCGTCCTCGGGCACGTCGAGGCCCAGGGCATCGCAGCAGGCGCGCGGGAACTTGTAGGGGCTGGCGGTCGAAAGCAGCACGCGGGCCTTGGCGCCCTCGGCGGGGGTGACTTTTTCAAAGACGTGATAGCCGCAGGCGGTGTGCGGGTCGATCACGTAGCCGTTTGCGTCCCAGCAGCTCTTGATGGCAGCGCGGACCTCGTCCTCGCTGGCCCAGCCGCAGCCAAAGACGCTCTGAATCTTTGCCAGCAGGTTGGCGGGGACTTCGTAGCGACCAGTCTGTGCCAGCTGCTCCATAAGGTCGGCAACAAGCTCGCAGTCGCCGTCGGACAGGAAGTAGAGCATGCGCTCCAGGTTGGAGCTGATGAGGATGTCCATCGACGGCGAGATGGTCGTGAAGAACGGACGGTTGCGGTCGTAGACGCCGGTGGTCAGGAAGTCGGCCAGCACGTTGTTCTTGTCGCTCGCCACGACGAGCTTGGCGACGGGCAGACCCATGCGCTTGGCGTAGTAGCCGGCCAAGATATCGCCAAAGTTGCCGGTGGGCACGCAGAACTCTACGGCGTCGCCAGCCTCGATGGCGCCGGCGCGCAGCAGCTGCGCATAGGCGGCAAAGTAGTAGACGACCTGCGGTACCAGACGGCCGACGTTGATGGAGTTGGCGCTCGAAAGCACCGTGCCGGAAGCCTCCAGACGCTCGGCAAGCTCCTTATCGGCAAAGATGCGCTTGACGGCACTCTGGGCGTCGTCGAAGTTGCCGCGGATGCCGCAGACGGCGACGTTATCGCCCTCCTGAGTGGACATCTGCAGATTCTGTACGCGGCTGACTTTGCCCTCGGGATAAAAGACGGTGATGCCCGTGCCCGGGGCGTCGGCAAAGCCGGCGAGTGCTGCCTTGCCCGTGTCGCCCGACGTGGCGGTGACGATCATGATGCGCTCGGCGCCGCCGTCCTGGGCGGAGGTGCGGGCCATGAGGCGGGGGAGCATCTGCAGGGCGACGTCCTTGAAGGCGCTCGTGGGGCCGCCAAAGAGCTCCATCACATAGGTCTGAGGGGCGTCGGTGCCCGGTGCTGCGTCGAGCTTGACGAGAGGCGTGACCTCTTCACTCGCGAACGTGCCGCGGTATGCCTCGTCGACACACGCCGAAATTTCTTCGTCCGTGTAATCGTTCAGTAACATTCCCAACACATTTTGAGCGATTTCAAAGTACGATTTATCAGCAAGCGAGCTGATATCGACCTGCTGGGTGCCAAGCTCGTCCGAGACAAACAAACCCCCGTCGGGAGCGATGCCGGTACGGATTGCCACCTTACTTGAGCATGATAAAGTGCGTCCTCGTGTACTATGATAAGTTCCCATATAACAGTGCTCCTCGGATACCTTGGTCCCAATCGGTGAAACCATGGTATCAGAGCGCGCAAAACAGGTTTGCAGAGGCTTTTAGAAAGGTAACCTCCACGCCATGATAAAAATTGCCAAGTTTGGCGGCTCGTCGGTCGCCGACGCCGAACACTTCAAGAAGATCAAGGCCATCGTCGATGCCGACCCTGCCCGCCGTTTTGTGGTGGTTTCCGCCTGCGGTCGCCGCTTTAAGGGCGACACCAAGGTGACCGACCTGCTCTACCTGGTTAACGCGCACGTTAAGTATCACGTGTCGTGCGAGGAGCTGCTCGAGGACATCGGTCAGCGCTATTTTGATATCGCTGACGAGCTGGAGCTCACCTATCCCATCCGCGAGGAGTTCGCAGCCTTTGCCGAGCGCGCCCGCTCGGGCGGCTACTCCACCGAGGAGCTTGTGAGCCGCGGCGAGTACTTCACCGCTCGCCTGATGTCCGAGTACCTGGGCCTGCCGTTCCTGGACGCCGCGACGGTTGTGGCGTTCCATCACGATGGTACGCTCAGCATGAACCGCACCTCCGAGCTGGTGCAGGAGTACGGCCAGCAGGGTGGCTTTGTTATGCCCGGTTTCTACGGCGCGACGCGTGAGGGCCAGATCAAGCTGCTCGATCGAGGCGGTGGCGATATTTCGGGCTCGATTCTGGCCAAGTGCCTTGGCGCCGATCTGTACGAGAACTGGACCGACGTTTCGGGCTTCTATTCTGCCGATCCGCGTATTGTTCCCGAGGCTCAGCCCATTGCGCGCGTTACCTACGAGGAGCTGCGCGAGCTTTCGTACATGGGCGCAAGCGTCCTGCACGAGGAGGCCGTGTTCCCCGTGCGCGAGGCAGGCATTCCGCTGGTCATCAAGAACACCAATGCGCCGCAGGACCCCGGCACCATCATTAGCGAGACGGCTGACGAGGGCGAGGCGGAGCCCATCATTACCGGCGTGACCGGCAAACGCGGCTTTGTCGCCATCAATGTGGCCCGCGACCGCACCAAGCCCCGTGTCGGCTTTATGCGCCGCGCGCTTTCGGTGTTCGAACGCTATGACGTTTCCGTCGAGCACATGCCCACCGGTGTCGACCGTTTTGGCGCTGTGGTGCAGGAGCAGGACGTTCACGATTCGCTGTACTCGCTCGTGGGCGACATTCAACAGGAGGTCGAGCCGCTCGAGATCGAGGTTGTCGAGGGCTTGGCGCTCATCGCTACCGTCGGTCGTAACCTGCGCGGCCGCGCGGGTATCTCGGGCCACCTGTTTGGCATGCTTGGCCAGGCCGGCGTGAGCGTGCGCATGATTTCGCAGAGCTGCGACGAGATCAACATCATTATCGGTGTTGAGGAGAAAGACTTCGACCTGGCGATTCAGACCATTTACCGTGCCTTCTCCGACGAGAACGGCATTGTGAAGGTCTCCGACTTGGAGGCTCCCACGCCGGTCGATCCCACCCTGGCTGCGCTCAAAAAGTAGCGACTGCTCGGTAGATTTTTTGGGTCATGTCTCAAAAATCTACGGCGGGGCGTTTCGTTTCGGTTTCGTTTCGACGGGGCGGGTTTCGTGCCCGCCTCGTTCTTGTATACACTGGCAACAATAATCGGCCTGCTCGGCGTGCGGGCAAAAGCCATAACCTTTAAAGGGGGAAGCATGAAACAGTACACGGTTGCTATTTTGGGCGCGACGGGAGCCGTGGGCACCCAGATGCTCGAGTGCCTAAACGAGCAGGAGTTCCCGGTTGGCAAGCTCAAGCTGCTGGCGAGCGCGCGTTCTGCGGGCAAGACCGTCGAGTTCCGCGGCGAGCAGATCGTGATCGAAGAGGCTTGTCCCGAGGCCTTTGAGGGCTGTGACATTGTGCTTGGAGCCGCCGGCGACGACATCGCGAAGGAGCTACTGCCCGAGGCCGTCAAGCGCGGCGCCGTCGTGGTCGACAACAGCCACGCCTTCCGCATGGATCCTGAGGTGCCGCTGGTCGTGCCCGAGATCAATGCCGACGACATCAAGTGGCATCACGGCCTTATCGCCAATCCCAACTGCGCGACCATCATCGGCCTGGTTCCCACCTGGCCGCTGCATCAGCTCGCCGGCGTGAAGCGCATGATCGTCTCCACGTATCAGGCGGCTTCGGGTGCCGGCGCTCCCGGTATGGCCGAGCTCGAGGCTCAGCTGGCCGCCCTGGGCCGCGGCGAGGAGATTCCCGAGCCGCGCGCATTTGCCGCCCAGCTGGCGAGCAACCTGATTCCGCAGATTGGCGGCGTCAAGGAGGAGGGCTTTACCTCCGAGGAGATGAAGCTGCAAAACGAGGGCCGCAAGATCATGCACCTGCCCGAGCTGCGCGTGAACTGCACCTGCGTGCGCGTGCCCGTGCTGCGCTCGCACTCCGAGAGCATTACGCTTGAGTTTGAGCGCGACATTACGGTTGACGAGGCCCGTGCTGCGCTGGCTGCCGCTCCGGGCGTGAAGCTGGTTGACGACATGAGCGCCGAGGATGCGCACGATCGCTTCCCCATGCCGATGGATACGTCCGACCAGGATTTGATTTGGGTCGGTCGCGTGCGCCGCGACATCTCGAACCCCGAGGCCGCGCGTGGCATCACCTTCTGGTGCTGCGGCGACCAAATCCGTAAGGGCGCGGCAACCAACGCCGTCCAGATCGCTAAGCTGCTCTGCGAGTAGTGTGGCCTGTCCGGCGGGGGCCGGGCTTAGTTTTCAGAACGTCCTCGACCATGTGTGGCGCCTTGTCCTGCTCCTTCGGAGCCGCGGACAAGGCGCCACACTGGTCTGCGGAGTGTTCTGAAAACTAAGCCCGGCCCCCGCCTGCGGTGACGCTGCTGCAAGCGGCCTGCGATGGGGGCCGTTGTTGGTTGGGGCCGCTGGGCTGATGTGGGGGCACGTGGTTGTTGCAGGCCCTGGTCCCGGCGGCGGCCTCGGCGCTTTGCGCCTGCCGCCTTGGGGGACTGCGGAGCGCGGCCGGCAGCTGCGGCGCGTTGCGCCTGCTGCCTGCGGGGACTTTGGGGTCGTGCGGCAGCTGTGGCGCTGTCGCGCCTGCTGCCTTGGGTGACTTTGGGGTTGGTGCGAATCGAAGGTGAATGGTTTCCCGGGATGTGAACGACCTATTTTGGACCCTTGAAGCATCGGCATATTTTGGCCGCCATTTCCTGCGGTTTTATCGCATGGATCCTGCTGTTTTGCAATCAAAAAATGCGGATGCTTCGGGGCCCTATTTTTACTCGTTCACTTCTCGGAAAACCATTCACCTTCGTTTTTGCCGGACATCGTTTTGGGCATTGCGACTCGGTGTCGGCTGATATTGAGAGGGAAAACGCCCTCCCTTGGACAATCGGGTCTGTCCGGACGTATCTGCGGGGTTGTCTGCACAATTCGCGGTATTATGTTGCGGAGTTTTGAAAGGAGCCGCCGGTGGTCACGACGACATTTGCTTCGCCTTTGGGCGAAATCTTGCTTGCCGCTGATGGCCGCGGTTTGACGGGGCTTTGGTTTGAGGGGCAGGAGCACTTTGGCTCTACGCTGCTCAAAGAAGATGCGGAGCACGTTGAAGGCGCCGATGCGGTTTCCGGTACCGGTGGGATGTCTTCGGTGAGTCCGGCAAATGGCGCGGCTTCTTCGGTGCTTGAGCGTTCTTGGGCTTGGCTGAATGCTTATTTTGCAGGGCAGGTACCTCGGTTTACGCCGCCGTTGCATATGATTGGCACGGCGTTTCAGCGTGAGGTTTGGTTTGAGCTGCTTTCTATCCCGCGTGGCGATGTCGCTACGTATGGCGAAATCGCCCAGCGTGTTGCGGCTCGACATCGTGTGCCGGGAAATGAGGCTCCCGTTGTGTCCCCGCGTGCCGTGGGGGCTGCGGTTGCGCGTAATCCCATTTCGATTATCGTGCCGTGCCATCGCGTGGTTGCCGCTGACGGGTCGCTCAACGGATATGCCGGTGGCCTCGATCGCAAGGAATGGCTGCTTCGGCTTGAGGGCGCGTACGAGGAGTAACGCCAGGGCACTTTGCATAGCCAAGACGCCACAATAGAACGGGACACGCTTTCCGAATAGCGTCTCAAGCGGAAACCGTGTCCCGGAATACAGCCTCAGAGTGGGACGCCGTTTCCGGTTGAGACCACCTACTTGGACATCTTTCTATGCCCGCTCCTGCAGGGCGTAGATCGATTTGTCCATGTTGAACAGATATGCCACAACGCAGACGATGAAGAACGCCGGCAGATTACCGAAACCGAAGACCTCGCAGCCAATGAGGATCGGCGCGAGCAGCGTGTTGGTGGCGCTGCCAAAGACGGCTGCGTAGCCCAGTGCGGCGCAGAGCTCGACGGGCATGCCGAGAATCCCGGCGAGTACGACACCCAGGCTGGCTCCGATGGAGAACAGCGGCGTCACCTCGCCACCCTGATATCCTGCGGCAAGCGTGGCGATGGTGAGTACGAATTTGAGCGCCCAGTCCCAAGGCATGATCGACGCCTCGCCGTTGTCACCCCAGTGCCGCGGATATCAGGTTGGTGCCAAGGCCGCAGTATCGCCCCTGCCACAGCACGAACAGAATCGCCGACAGCGCAAGGCCCATAACGGCAACGCGTATGTAAGGGCTGGGGAGCAGCCGCGCTGCAAGGGTCTTAGCATGGGCAAGGCACCAGGCAAAGGCGCCACCGACCATGCCAAACGCGATACCCAACAACGCCAGCCGTCCAAGACCGGGGAGGTCGAGCGCATACGAGGCGGTAACGGCGACCTCAAACTTCTCGAGCCCCAGAGCGCCGGAGGTCATGCTTGCGGCGAGCGAGGCTGTAAGCGCGGGAAACAGCGCGCGGTATTCCATGCGTCCTGCGACCAGTACTTCGATCGCAAAGATCGCGGCGGCGAGGGGCGTTTGGAAGAGCCCGGCAAAGCCGGCGGCCATGCCGATAAGCAAAAACGTGTTGCCGGGGTCTCGGAAAGGTAGACGTCGGCCGATCCAATGCGAGACGGTGGCGCCGATCTGCACCGCTACGCCCTCGCGTCCCGCACTACCGCCAAAGAGATGCGTCCCCCACGTGCTCAGCATAATGAGCGGCACCAAACGCGGGGAGATGGCGTCCTCGCGTCCGTGGCCTACGTCAAATACTAAGCTCATGCCCCGATCGGTGCCTTTGCCCCAGGTGCGGTAGGCAAATACGATGGCCAGACCCGCGAGGGCGAGAAAGGGAAGGAGCAGTGCGACGTGCGCGTCCCGGAAGGCGCCGATTGCCAGGAGCACACGACCAAAAAGGGCACAGATGGCGCCAACGATAACGCCGATAGGGATTCCGACGGCGCCCATGAGCACGAGACCGCTATAGGTGTTGACCAGGCGTTTGATTCTGCTCGAAGCGCTGCTTTCTGACATTTTGCTTTCCGACACTTGCTCTCTTGATAGAAAAAGAGCTGGAGTTGCGCATCGTTGAGAGGCTTTCCAGCTTTAGCAAAACAAACTTATAAGATGCGACGGGCCGCGTCAAGATAATTACCGGACGGCCTAGGAGGCGGCTGGTTGGCTGGCTTAAAACCTAGCGCGTGAAATGACGCCCCACGCTATTCAGCGCGCTTGATAGGATGACGAACCACGGTCTTAAGTTTCTCCGGTGCGCATTTGCGTGGATCGGAGAGATAGATTTCGTGATGTAAACGGGTGTCTGAGAAGTCGGGAACATAGCCCAGCTCGGTCGTGTATTCATGCATAGCGTCTACGGTCGCCGGTTCGTTGTCGTAGGGCCCGGTGTGCATGCATTGAACGCAGAGACCCTCGTCAACTTTAAGCAGTTCGACGGCGGAAAAGTCCAGTTTCTTTTTGGTCGTGGCTTCCGCGACTGCCCAGTCAAAGTCATCTCGGGTGACGAAATCAGGCAGGCGGATGCACGAGATAAAGTTGAAATTGTCCTTGCGTACATAATCGATGCCGCTACCGGGGGAGTCTTGCCACCAGAAACCCTCGAGCGGCGGCACCACATAGTCGAAGTAACCCTCGATGTTCCTTGAGCCTTTCTTCGACATCTTGACGGTATAGGCGATGCCGTAAAGTAGCGGCAGGGCGTTTTGATACTCGCCGCCTTCGGTATTTGGGTCGCCCTTTCCGCGAACGGCAACGTAGCTCATAGGCGGGACAGTTACGATACTCGGCTTGCTTGCAGGTTTGTAGAGCTCCTTGCATTCCTTCTTAAAGTCGAATGCCATGTTGGCCGCCTTTCTGCGTATTGGCCTGCTTAGATAGTTGAATCATATCATAGAAACGAACAGCTGTTCGAATGATTTGGCTGACAGATTGAGATGCGTGCGTTGTGTTTGGCGGTCGGCCTGACCCCGTCGATGATTTCTCGGCCTCCCCGGTGCCTCGCCTACACCCGCCATTCCCCCATATAAAACCTGCCAAAATAAACCTGTCCCTTTTTGGTCGGTGCGAAATGGGTAATACTAAAGAGTTATCCGACCAGATGGGAACCGATCGATGGCCTATATCGAATTCAAAGACGTCATCAAAGCATACGGCGAGGGCGATGCCCGCATTCATGCGCTCGACGGCGCGAGCTTTACCGTTGAGCGCGGCGAGCTCGCCATCATTTTGGGTGCTTCGGGTGCCGGCAAGACCACGGCGCTCAACATCTTGGGCGGCATGGACACGGCGACTTCTGGCACCGTGACGGTGGACGGGCGTGACGTGAGCGCTGCCAACGAGGCACAGCTTGTGGAATACCGCCGCGCCGACGTGGGCTTTGTCTTTCAGTTCTACAATCTGGTTCCCAACCTGACGGCCCTCGAAAACGTTGAGCTCGCAGCTCAGATCTGCCCCGATTCGCTCGATGCCGAGCAAACGCTTCGTCAAGTTGGCCTGGGCGACCGCCTCGCTAACTTTCCGGCGCAGCTTTCGGGCGGCGAGCAGCAGCGTGTGTCCATCGCCCGCGCGCTGGCCAAGAACCCCAAGCTGCTTTTGTGCGACGAGCCCACGGGTGCACTCGACTACAAAACCGGCAAGCAGATCTTGCAGCTGCTGCAGGACACCTGTCGCAAGCAAGGCATCACGGTCATTATCATCACCCACAACTCCGCGCTGGCGCCCATGGCCGATCGCCTGATCCGCTTTAAGAACGGCCGCGTGGAGAGCGAGACGGTCCAGCAAAATCCCGTGCCGATCGAGACGATCGAGTGGTAGCGCCCATGAATCAGGACCGCCAAAACAGCCAACGCCGCGACGCGCAGAACACGGAGCGAGAGCAGGATTTTACGACCTACCGCACTGCCCAAAGCTCAAACGATATGGTGCCGGCGGTGTTTCGCCGTGGCATCTACCGCACAATCCGAGGCAGTCTTAAGCGCTTCTTGTCCATCGTGGTCATCACCGCGCTCGGCGTGAGTGTGATGTGCGGTCTTAAGGCGGGCTGCGAGGACCTGTGCGATTCGGTTGACGCCTATTTTGACCAGCAGAATGTCTATGACATTAATGTGCAGTCGACCTATGGTCTTACGCGTGACGATCTTGCGGCCATTCAAGAGGTCGACGGCGTCGAGACGGCCGAGGGTATCTACACCGAGACCGCCTACACCGCCGTGGGCACAACGCGCGAGCGCGTGGTCGTGCAAAGTCTCTCCAAGGAGAACATCGATCAGCCAGTGCTCGTGAACGGCGATTTGCCCGAGGGCGCCGATGAGGTCGCGGTGACTTCGAAGTTCCTGAAGGCTTCGGGCAAAAAGCTCGGCGATACGGTGAGTTTTGCCGCCAATGACGCGAGCTCGTCGAACCAAAGCGCCAAGGATCAGTTTGCCGCGGGCGAGTACACCATTACGGCCGAGGTCCTCGATCCTACCGACGTGAGCTCCGACTCGACAGTCAACGCCTTTCGCGCTGCTTCGGCGGCGGACTATAAGTTCTATGTGAGCGAGGATGCTGCGACATCTTCTTCCTACTCCGCGGTCCACGTGGTCGTCGAGGGAGCCAAGAGCCTCAACTCCTATTCGGATGCCTACACGACAAAGATCAACGAGGTCAAAGGCAATATCGAGAAGATCCGCGAGGAGCGTGAGAAGGTGCGCGTCCAGGAGTTGACGGTTGACACGCCGACAAGCTTGGATACGGCCGAGCGTCAGGCCGCCATGCTCTTTGGGATCGAGCAGGACAACATCAATCGCATGGCCGAGGGCAGCGACGAGCGTGCGCAGGCGCAAGCCGACCTGGACCAGCGCCGCGCCGCCGCCGACCAGCAGTTTGCCGATGCCCGCGCCGAGCTCTCTGACCTAGGCGAATGCACCTGGTACATCCAGGACCGCGGCAATATCGCAAGCTACTCGAGCGTCGAGAGCGATAGTTCTTCGATCGAGGCCATCGCCACGGTGTTCCCGTTCATCTTCTTTATCGTCGCCGTGCTTATCAGCCTCACCACCGCCACCCGCATGGTCGAGGAGGAGCGCACACTAATTGGCCTGTACAAGGCGCTCGGCTATTCACGCGGGCGTATCCTGTCCAAATATGTGGACTACTCGCTGTGGGCGTGTCTGATCGGTGGCGTGCTCGGCAATATCATCGGATTTGTGGGTCTGCCGCTGTTCTTGTTTACGGTGTTCGACGACATGTACTCGCTGCCCCAGATGCTACTTTCGTACGACATCGTGTCCTCGATCGTTTCGGTGGCGCTGTTTGCCGTGGGCGTGGTGGGAGCCACGATTATCGCCTGCCGCCACGAGATGGCCGAGACCCCTGCCTCGCTCATGCGCCCCAAGGCTCCGCGCGCCGGTTCGCGCATTCTGCTCGAGCGCATCGGCTTTATCTGGCACCGCATGGGCTTTTTGAACAAGGTCGCTGCACGCAACCTGTTCCGCTACAAAAAGCGCGCCTTTATGACCATCTTTGGCATTGCGGGATGCACGGCGCTCGTGATCTGCGGTATGGGTATCCGCGATACGTCGGTCGCGCTGTCGCCCAAGCAGTACGGGCACATCACGCGCTACGACTTGCTGGCGGTCGCCAACCCCGACGATTTTTCGCAGACGTGCGCAGCACTGGATGAACGCAGTGCAGCCAAGGATTCCAACGTGACCGTGACTTCGACGCTGCCAATTATGACAGACAACGTCACCTTTACATTTGGCGGTAAGAGCGAGACCGTGCAGCTCATCGTGATTCCCGACGACCGCACGGGTGACTTGGGCGATTACGTGCGCCTGGAGGATGAGTCCAAAGAACCGCTCGCCCTGCGTGACGGGGATGTGTATTTGAGCAAGAGCTCTCAGCTGGTGCTGGGGATCAAGCCGGGTGACACGGCTCACGTCCAGGATTCGTCGCTCAATGTTGCCAAGGTCAAAGTCAGCGACATCTCGCTCAACTATCTGGGCAATACGCTTTACATGACGCAGGGCACCTATGAGCGCGCGTTCGGTCGAAGCGCGCGCCTTAACGGCATCCTTGCGCTGCTTAAGGGTTCGTCGGCCGATCAGATTGCGTTTACCGACCGTCTTAAGAGCGATGGTTGGATTACGCTGTCGAGTACCGCCGAGCATTGGGAAAACTATGAGGCAAACTTTACGATTATCAATTCGGTCGTGGTGCTTGTGACCTTTATGGCGGCGTGCCTGTCGTTTGTGGTGGTATTTACGTTGTCTAACACCAACATCTCGGAGCGCGAGCGCGAGCTGGCGACTATCAAGGTGCTGGGCTTCCGTCGCGGCGAGGTGCACCACTACGTCAACAAGGAGACGTTAATCCTCACGGCGATTGGCGCCGCGTTGGGCGTGCCGCTGGGTAGCCTGCTGGCCGAGAGCTTTACGTACATTCTGCAGATGCCGTCGCTCTACTTTGACGTTGAGGTCGAGCCGCTGAGTTATGTGCTCGCCGTAGTGCTTTCCTTTGCCTTTACGTTTATCGTCAACCTCGCTACCAATCGCACCCTCAATAAGATCGACATGGTCGGCGCCCTCAAGAGTGCCGAGTAACCTGCCAAAAAGGGACAAGTTTATTTTGGCAGGTTTTATCTGGGCAAACGCCGGACAACCATTAGGTGGCCCGGCGTTTGCCCCGTTTTGCCGGGGATGTCTGTCGTTCAGTGCTCTTACTGGCCAATCCAGTGTTGCGCATAGCTCTTAATGTCCTCGGTAAAACCGTCAAGGTCGTCAAGGGTGATCACGCTGTCGATAAGCAAATTGGCTATCTCGCGGTGCATTGTGCTGCGGCGAATGTCGTTTGCAATTACGCCTGAGGACAGCTTGTCTCTATTGAGGTGCTCTTCTAGTGCCCAAAATCTACTGGACGCTTCACTGTCGCCGTTCAGTATCTCAACATACTGGCCGATGAGCTTTTCCATATAACGTTCTTGCCATTGAGGAAGCATTTTCTTAAACAGCTTCCAGTCGCTTTCGGCTACGTCGCGCATATGTCCTCCGCTCGTTAAACGGGCTTTTCCATTTGCCTTTCATTCTATTTGGTTTTCGCTCACAGGCGTGGATGAGAGGCTCTCTTTAGCCTTCGAGATTGAGCTTGAATGGGTCGTATGTCATAAAATGGGCCTATCTATTACGTTTGCTACCACACCCTCGACCATGACAAAGATTATGAAATTAAAACCGCAGGTAGAGGGCTTGCCAATTATCGGAAAAGGCGGGTATGGTCGGCCCTCTCGAGTTAAACGTAGTAAATGGGCCCTTTTCTTGGTGTGCGGTCAGTTCAATGCTAATCTCCGTGCCGGAACTGACCCAGTTGTTTGTAAGTTGCGGTGATATAGGGACTGTTTGGCGCTTTGGAGCCTCAAAACAGTCCCTATATCACCGCAACTTGAAAGGGGCGGGCGGTGTCGGATGAATGGCGCTGGCTGGTTGGGGCGGTTTAGGCCTGTTTGCGGCACTTCCATTGTTTGCGACACCAGCGCATGAGTGCCTTTACGATGGGAGTCGTGATGAGGATGATCCATGCGGGATGGGGCTGTCCCAAACAGAGCCACATGTAGAGGAACCAAGCGATGGCGGCTGCCGGGTAGATGACCTCGATCAGCTTAGACAGGTGGCGTCGATCGATGAAGTCACCAATCGCGTAGTAGACGGGAACCAAAAAGACGAGGAAAAGCCCCATGCCCCATGTGCCGTAGACAATGCCGAGCACCAGATAGGCAAGAGTGACAAGTGCGGGGAAGGGGAATTTGTTCCATGCACGTCCGACCTTGGTGTGGAAATGCTTGCCATGATGGTCGAGCTTGTCGTGTGCTTCTTTCCAGCTGGAAAACGTCTCGCCGTCGATGGTGACGGTGCCGTTGTCATTGGTACGCACGCTATGTCCATCGTCCTCAAGCGTATCGATATGCACGCCGCCCGGCCCCACATGCACCTCTTCGCCCTTGCGCTCGTTGGTCACATGGATGCCGCTCCAGCCAACATGGACTTCCTCGCCTTTATTGGGATCAATGACGTGGATACCGCGCGCGAGGGAAATATCGACAAGTGGTTTGTCGCCGCAATCGGCGTGCTCGGCAGAATCCTCAGCCTCATCTGAAGCTTTGGTGCCGGCGTTGCTGTCCTGTGCCTCATCATCAGCCTGTGAGTCATCAGCGCTAGCCACCGCCACCCCATACAGCAGCTCATCCAGCGACACGCCATACAGCGAGGCGAGCGCAATAAGGTTATCGGTATCGGGTGAGGACTCGCTGCGCTCCCATTTACTAACAGCCTGGCGGCTTACGCCCAGCTGGGCAGCAAGCGCCTCCTGAGAAAGCCCGGCAGCTTTACGGCGATCGACGAGGCGCTGTGCCATCGCAAGATCCATGGTGGTTCCTTTCGTTTGATGGTCGAATCGAATGAGCCGAGTATGCCGAGAACAACCGGTAGCGACCACCATTTCTAGTTAGAATCTGCCCCAACCCTACCGCAACTACCGGTAGCATCCCCTAACGACCAGCCATTTTAGGACAAATGTCAGTGCAAGTAGCAGCCAAGAGCCCCCGCTCAGTAAGTTGCGGTGGAATAGTTTCTAGATTCAGCCATTTGCGGGCTAAGCGGGAACTATTTCACCGCAACTTAATTTCAGACCAGGCACCCGCAGCAAGAAGACGAATAGCCTCGGCGAGTATGTAAACGAAGGGCCCTCCGACCCCGCCAGACGATTTCGATTGGCGACCTTTGACGGAGTCAAGGGAGGAGCCAAATCGAAATACGTCGGGCGGGGTCGGAGGGCCCGATGGGGTGGATTCCAGCCGAGGCTATTCGTCGCCGAAGCTGATGCCCAACGCTTTGGCCTCGCGCACCAGGTCGCTCTGGGGGTCGACAAACTTGAGCTTGCCGGCGACCTCCTCGAGCGGCATGTGGCACATCTTGCCGTCACGCAGGGCAATCATGTAGCCAAACTCGCCACGCAGGCAGCCGAGCGCGGCCTCGACGCCGCACTGGGTCGCAAAGATGCGGTCCTGGGCGTCGGGCTGACCGCCGCGCTGCGTGTGGCCGGGGATGGCGACGCGGGTCTCGCGACCGGTCTTGGCCTCAATCTCCTTGGCAATGTCGTAGACGATCGACGGGCTTGTGCGCTCGGCGAGCTTCTTCTTGTACTCCTTCTTGGACAGCGCCGCGTCCTCCTTGGAGATAGCGCCCTCGGCGACGGCCACGATGGTAAAGCGGCTGCCGGTCTCCATGCGATGCTCAATGGTCTTGATGACGTTATCCATGTCGTAGGGGATCTCGGGAATCAAGATGACATCCGCGCCGCCCGCGACGCCGGCGTACAGCGGGATCCAGCCAACCTTGTGGCCCATGATCTCGATGACAAACACGCGGCCGTGGCTCGAGGCGGTGGTGTGGATGTCGTCGATGCACTTGGTGGCGACGTCGATGGCGCTCGTAAAGCCAAACGTCAACTCGGTGCCCCAGGTGTCGTTATCGATGGTCTTGGGCAGGGCGATAACGTTGAGGCCCTCTTCGCGCAGGCGGTTGGCGGTCTTGGTGGAGCCGTTACCGCCCAGCATAAACAGGCAGTCGAGCTGCAACTTGTGATAGGTGTGGACCATCGCGGGCACCTTCTCGACGCCGTCGGCCTCGGGAGTGTCCAGGCGCTTGAACGGCGTGCGGCTCGTGCCCAGGATGGTGCCGCCGCGGGTGAGGATGCCGCTAAAATCGGCGGGCGTCATGACACGGAACCTGCTGTAGATAAGGCCCTGGTAGCCGTCCTCAAAACCGTAGATCTCGATAGGCTCTTCGCTATTGGTCATGAGTGTTTTGACGATGCCGCGCATGGTGGCGTTGAGCGCCTGGCAGTCGCCGCCACTGGTAAGAAGACCGATCCTGAGCATGATGAATCCTTCCGGGCAAGTTATAACATGCGCATAAGTTTACCCCCGTACACTGTTGATACAGGGGTAAAACGTGTTAGCTCAAATGTATAGAAATGTAAGCAGCGTCAGGCGAGCGTAAGGACTGTC
>DXMU01000003.1 GCA_019414025.1 Collinsella sp. | reverse complement strand
CGTCCAGGCCGTCCAGGTCGCGGTCCTGCCCAAGGGCGACCCCGCCCCGGGCGACACCTCCACGCCCTTCGTCGACAGGTCCTCCGAGCCCCCCTCGGTCTCCTACCGCGCCCACGTCGCCGGCATCGGCTGGCAGGGCGCCGTCTCGGACGGCGCCGTGGCCGGCACCACCGGGCAGGGCCGCGCCCTCGAGGCCCTCTCGGGCTCCGTGTCCTGGTACGGGCACGGCTCCTCCTCCCTCGAGGTGAGGGCCCACGTCTCGAACGTCGGCTGGCAGGGCTGGACCTCGGGCGCCGCCGGCACCACCGGGCGCTCCCTGGCGGTCGAGGCGCTCCAGTTCAGGCTCTCCGGCGAGGCCGCCTCGTCCTACGACGTCTGGTACCGCGTGCACTGCGCCGACTACGGCTGGCTCGGCTGGGCCAAGGACGGCGCGTCCGCGGGCACGGTGGGCCTGTCGAAGGCCGTCCAGGCCGTCCAGGTCGTGCTCGTCCCCAAGGGCGGCTCCGCGCCGGGCCCGGCCGGCGGCGCCTTCCGCGGCGCCGGCGATCGCCTGTCCGGCTCGGCCCTCTCCGTCTCCGGCTCGCCGGCGGGCTCGTCGTTCTCCGGCGGGGTCCTGACGCTCGGCTCCGAGAGGGGCCCCGTGCTGGGCTCCGTCGCCGCGACCGTCGACAACCTCGAGTCCGACGGGTCGGTCGGCTACCGCGGCCTCCTGCTCGGTTCCGGCTGGCAGGCGGAGTCCAGCTTCGACGGGGCGCAGCTCGTCGCCACGGGCGGCGGGCTGCAGCTCAAGGCCGTCCGCTTCGAGCTGTCCGGCGGCCTCGCCGAGCGCTACGACGTCTGGTACCGCTCCTGTGACTCCGCGCGCGGCTGGACCGGCTGGGCGAGCTCCGGCGAGCCCTCCGGCGTCGAGTCGGGCGCCTCGGGCCTCACCGCAGTCCAGGTCGCCCTCGTCGCGAAGGGCGGCGCCGCCCCCGGCCCGACCGAGGGGGCCTTCGTCTCCGGCGCCGCCTCCGGCCCGGCGCTCGTCCTGCAGGGCCACGTCGCCGAGCGCGGCTGGCTGCAGGCGGTGGGCGGCGGCGAGGACGTCGGCACGACCGGCAGGGGCCTCGCGCTCCAGGCGGTGCGCGCCTACCTCGAGGGGGCGGGCGAGGGGAGCTCCGTCTCCGTCGCGGCCCACGTGGCCGGCATCGGCTGGCAGGACGCCGCCTCCGCCCCCTCCTACGCCGGCACGGTGGGGCAGGGCCGCGCCGTCCAGGCCGTGAGGGTGTCCCTCTCCGGCCCCGTCTCCGATTCCTACGACGTCTGGTACCGCGTCCACGCGGCGGGCTACGGCTGGCTCGGCTGGGCCAAGGACGGCGAGGCCGCGGGCACCGAGGGCCTCGGCGTCCAGGCCGAGGCGCTCCAGGTCGTCCTCGTCGAGAAGGGCGGCGACGCCCCCTCGTCGGGCGCCCCCGCCGAGCTCTCCGTCCCCTCGCTCAGCCTCAGGGCCCACGTCTCGGGCGTCGGCTGGCAGGCCGCCGTCGGCAACGGCGGCACCGCCGGCACCACCGGGCAGTCCCGCGCGGTCGAGGCGATCGCGGCCGAGGTCTCCTCGCCGGTCTCCGGCGGCCTGTCCTACAGCGCCCACGTCTCCGGCGTCGGCTGGCAGGACGAGGTCTCGGGCGGCGCCGTGGCCGGCACCACCGGCCAGGGCAGGGCGGTCGAGTGCGTCAAGATGCGCCTGACCGGGGGCCTCTCCGAGTACTACGACGTGTGGTACCGCGCCTACGTGCAGGACTACGGCTGGCTCGGCTGGGCCAGCGACGGCGCCCGCGCCGGCACGACCGGCATCGGCTACCGCGTCGAGGCGCTCCAGGTCCGCATCCTCGCGAAGGGCTCGGCGGCGCCGGGCCCCACGGAGGGCGCGTACAGGGATCGCCCCTTGCATCCGAATTCGGTTGTCCTCAACGTTCCCTGCACTATGCAGAATCCTGAGCTTCCGACTGGTTGTGAGTCCGTTGCATTGACCAATGCGCTCAACTATTACGGATTTGGACTGGGTAAAACCGTCATTGCGGATGCGTATATGCCTAAGAGCAGCTGGGATTTTGTGACGGCGTTTTGGGGTAATCCGCATAGTGCTTCGAATGGAAACTGCATATCCGCTCCTGGACTGACAAACACAGCTAATTCTTTTTTGATTAGTCGTGGAAGCAGTTTGCGGGCGTATGACGTCACAGGCACTGGTTTCTATGATCTTTATTCCTATTTGGAAGCCGGACATCCCGTTATTATCTGGTCAACGATTGGTATGCAAAACTTGGGAAGCTGCTATGCGACCCAGGCATATGGCGGAAGGGTCTATCGAACCTACACCAATTCCCATACCGTCGTTCTTAGGGGCTTTAATCGTTCCCTGGGTACCGTTTACATTGCTGATTCACTCGCTGGCTATGTCTCTAACTCTGCCCAGCGCATTGCTTCGTTATACTCGCAACGAGGGGCACAGGCGGTTGTCCTTAAGTAGATTCGTTTATTGATGAAGGAAGGTGGAATCGTGAGACGTCTCTTTGATGTGTCCGTTTCTATTCTCATGGCTGCTATGTTGCTCATGAGTCAATCATGGGCCGTGACTGCTGCATATGCTGATTATTCAGTTGACGGATCTACTGACTCAACTAATTTGAATGCTGAAGACTCGAACGCTATTGATGATGGTTCAGACTCTGAAGGACAAGAGTCGAATGCGTCCCCTGTTGTTAACGAGTCCCAAGACACGCAACAGGGTTCATCCGAAGATAGAAGCGAGGTCGTTGCTGACGATTCTGCCGTAAGCAATCAGCTGACCGTCAAAAACGTAAGTGTTTCTGCCCATGTGCAGAATATCGGCTGGATGGATCCGGTTGGTTCGGGTAAGGTTGCCGGAACGACGGGTAGGGGCCTTAATCTCGAGGCACTCAGAATCTCACTCGAAGTGGATGGAGCAACCTCTCAAGAGCAGGTTGCAAACGCCTTGTCCGTCGAGGCCCACGTCTCCAACGTCGGCTGGCAGGCCGCCGTCGGCAACGGCGGCACCGCCGGCACCACCGGCCAGGCCCGCGCCGTCGAGGCCCTGAGGGTCAGGCTGTCCGCGGGCCTGTCGGAGCGCTACACCGTCTGGTACCGCGTCCACTCCGCC
Organism: Collinsella sp.; assembly: GCA_019414025.1. Taxonomy (GTDB): domain Bacteria; phylum Actinomycetota; class Coriobacteriia; order Coriobacteriales; family Coriobacteriaceae; genus Collinsella. The sequence continues at coordinate 2,626 of DXMU01000003.1, read as the reverse complement.
GAGTTCGGGTGGCTCGGCTGGGCGTGCGACGGCGCCGAGGCCGGCTCGGCGGGCTACGGCCGCGCCGTCCAGGCCGTCCAGGTCGCGGTCCTGCCCAAGGGCGACCCCGCCCCGGGCGACGCTACCTGTCCTTTTAAGAACCGTAGCGATGATCCCGCTTCGATTTCCGTTCGCTCGCATACATCGAATATTGGCTGGATGTCTCCCGTAGATGGCGGATCTGTTGCTGGGACAACTGGTAGGGGCCTTCCCATGGAGGCTCTTGAAGCCCAGCTTGGCTGGTATGGCCACTCGGGTTCTATTGAGCTTCGTGGTCATGTCTCGAATGTTGGCTGGCAGCAGTGGTCTAAGGGGCACTGCGGTACGACTGGAAAGTCTCAGCGCCTCGAGGCCGTCCAGATTCGCTTGACCGGCGAGGCGGCAGATAAATATGACATTTGGTATTGCGCTCATGTGTCAGGCATAGGCTGGCTCGATTGGGCCTGTAATGGTGCTGCCGCTGGTTCTGCCGGTAAGGGCAGGGCTATTGAAGCGGTCAAAGTGGTTCTCGTGGAGAAAGGCGGAGCGGCGCCCGGCTCTTCGGCCAAGGTCTTCATTGGCGATCAAGATGCTGTTACGGTTTCCGGATCGGCCGTTTCTGGGGAGAGTCTTGGATCCTCTTCTGGTAAAAAGGCCACGATTGGAGACAAGGGCGCTAAGCTGATCAGCTCTATTGCCTTAAGCGTTGCTGGCCAAACTGATGATGGATCGATTTCCTATGCTGTTATGGATGCATATTCAGGCTGGGGCGCTTCTTCATCGGATGGTGGCGCTGCCAAGGCTGTATCCGGCGCCCCCATAAAAGCGATAAAAATGTCGTTGAGCGGTCAACTCGCTGCCAATTATGACATCTGGTATCGAGTATGCGATTCCGGTAATGGCTGGACTGGCTGGGCATCAAATGGTCAGGCATGTGGCGTTTCTGGTGGTTCTTCCGGTTTGTGCGGCATCGATGTTGCACTTGTAAATAAGGGTCAGTCTTCGCCTGGCTCCTCTGCCAATGCATTTATCGAAACGCCTGGAATCGGTCTTGTATCTCAGGCGCACGTTGCTTCTGCGGGCTGGCTGGCTCCCGTTGGTAACGGTGAAACCGCGGGTCAGACGGGTATGTCTCGTTCCCTGCAAGCGCTGTATGTTGCGACGCAAGGCATCGATGCCTCAGTTGAAGTGTCGGCACATGTTGCAAATATCGGTTGGCAGCCATATGTCTCGGGTGCTTCCTATGCTGGAACTGTTGGCAAGGGTCTCGCAATTCAGGCGGTTAAATTAAGGCTGACCGGGAACGACGCTTCAAAATACGATATTTACTACCGTATTCATGCTGCAGACTATGGCTGGCTTGGTTGGGCTAAAAATGAAGCTGCGGCTGGCACCGTTGGACTGTCTAAGCAGGCCGAAGCAATTCAAATTAAGTTGGTTGCCAAGGGTTCGTCCGACGCTCCCGTTCAAGACCATGATGCGTTGATTCAGCTTCCCGGGCTATCTGCTAAGGCAAATTGCTCCGGTCTTGGCTGGCAAGCGCCTGTTGGCAATGGCGGTGTTGCTGGAACGGTTGGACAGAACCGTGCCATGGAGGCCATGCGGCTGTCTCTTTCCGATGGCTCCATGAGTGGTGGCATATCGTATTCTGCCCACGTATCCAATATCGGTTGGCAGTCCGCTGTTTCAGATGGGGCTACATCGGGAACTGTTGGCCAAGGTCAGCAAATCCAGGCTGTGAAGATTAACTTGACTGGCGATGTTTCTGATTACTTTGATGTTTGGTATCGCGTCCATGTGTCAAATTATGGTTGGCTTGGCTGGACCAAAAATGGATCATCGGCGGGCACCACGAAGCTTGGCATTCCTGTTCAGGCCTTACAGGTAAAGATTGTCCCTAAGGGCGCTTCCGCACCAGGCTCTACGTCTGATTCGTATTTTGAGACCTATCGATATATGGGATATCAGACCCCCGGCTCTTATCCAAAGGTTAGTTGCAATAGCGTACAGCTTCCTTCGTATTGCACCGGTTACTTCACGTATGTCACGCCTTCTCGAATTCCTTATAACGCTTCGCGACAGGATTGCATCAACGCCTTTATCCAGCGTGCACGTGAATATATCGGAACGCGTTATATCGAGCCTTGGTCTTCTTGGCCGGGGGATGCGGTTGATTGTTCGGGATTAGTGCTGCAATGTTTGTATGCGACTGGCATGGATATGGGTTGGTATAACCCCTATAACCATCGTTGGCTGCCTGAGCAGACGTATAACTCTATGAACTGGTATCGAAACAACACGTTTATGCCGGTTAGCACCTCTGCTATGCAGAGGGGAGATGTGGTCTACTACCAGGGTCATATTGGAATCTATATCGGTAACGGTCGAATTATTGATTCGTGGCCGGGAATTGGAGTTACCGAACGTTCGGTTAACGCTCCCGGCCGTGTGATCGGTGCCGCAAGACCTTTTGCATAGAGCCTATTGAGGCGCTCCGTAATAGGAGCGCCTCTTTTTGTGTCGGTGGCACTGCTTTTCCAAGCTCAAAATGTGTGGTGACGCATAATTTCTTTCGCAAATTGACAACCGCATAGCGGAACACGGCCCG
>DXMU01000029.1 GCA_019414025.1 Collinsella sp. | reverse complement strand
AGCGTCATGGGCTACCTGAAGGGGAAGAGCTCGCTGATGATATTCGACAGGCACGCCAACCTGAAGTACAAGTTCGGCAACAGGAAGTTCTGGGCGGAGGGCTACTACGTGTCCACCGTCGGCCTGAACGAGGCGACGATCGCCAAGTACATCAGGGAGCAGGAGTCCCACGACATCGCGCTGGACAAGCTGAGCGTGAAGGAGTACGAGGACCCCTTCAAGAGGGGGTGATGCTGCCGGTTCGACCGGCGCGCCACGGGTCAAGATGCACTAGGCCTGGACGAAGTCCGGGCCCGCGCCTTTAGACGCGAGCCCGGGGCCCGTGGGTTATACCCTAAGAGCAAACCACCCTTTTTAAGGGTGGTTCTGATTTACATATTTGTAACATAGTCAAAATATCCTCATATACTTCGCCCAACTAAAGAAAATCTCGACCGTTAACCGGAATTAGCCCCAAATCGTGCATAAAATGCGCTACTGTATTGCAATACGTTGGTCCGCTTTGTATAACCAGCCAAAACGGCGGACCGCGTTTGAATGGTTCGATTGGGCTGTCTTGACGTTGCCCGACCGAACTTACTTTGTCCTATCTCATAAGGAGGATGGCATGGCTGATTCTATGTTCCACCAGCCCGTTATGGGTCGTCGCGCCTTTGTCGGCGGTACCCTTGCTGCGAGCTCCATGGCTTTTCTTGCCGCATGCGGCAAGAAGGGCGGCGACGCTTCCGGTTCTGAGTCCGGTTCGACGCTGAACTTCTACATCAACAACCCGGTCTGCATCGACCCCTATAACGTCCAGGAGGACCAGGGCACTCAGGTCGAGTACCAGCTCTTTGATGCTCTGACCTCTTATGACGCCGAGAAGGGCGAGATCGTTCCGCTGGCTTGCGAGTCCTTTGAGGCCAACGACGACGCCACCGAGTTCACCTTCAAGATCAAGAAGGCCAAGTTCCACAACGGTGACGACGTTACCTCCAAGTCCTTCAAGCTCGGTTGGGAGCGTCTGGTCAACACCAAGTCGGCCATCGCTACCGAGTACGGCCCTTCCGAGGTCTCCTATCACCTTTCTATGGTCGAGGGCTATGACGACCTGCTTGCCGGTAACGCTACCGAGCTCAGCGGTGTTACTTGCCCCGACGATGAGACCCTCGTCGTCAAGCTGTCTTCCGCTTACGCCGACTTCCCCTTCGTCGCCTCTCACCCGGCTCTGGCCCCGGTTCCCGAGTGCGCCGAGTCCGATGTCAAGAGCTTCTATCTTGCACCGGTCGGTAACGGCCCGTTCATGATGGACGGCAAGTGGGAGGATGGTCAGGAGATCAACCTCAAGAAGTTCGACGATTACTATGGCGACAAGGCCAAGATCGATGGCATCCACTTCCAGGTCATCAAGGACATGGAGACTGCTTACAAGGAGTTTCAGGCCGGTAACCTCGATGTCTGCGACGTTCCCGTTGCTCAGATCGATGCCGCCAAGAAGGATCGCGGCGTGTCCAAGGACGGCTACACCATGGGTGACGGCGAGCGCATGCTGCTCGGCGCCGAGCCTTCCACGTACTATCTGACCTGCAACACCACGGCCGAGCCGTTCAACAACGCCGACCTGCGTAGGGGCATCTCCCTGGCCATCAACCGTGAGGCCATCTGCAAGACCATCTTCAAGGGTACCCGTACCCCTGCCGACGGCATTGTTCCTCCGGGCATCGATGGCTACAAGGAGGGCGCATGGGAGTTCTGCGCCTACGATGTCGACAAGGCTAACGAGTACCTCGACAAGGTTGCTCCCGCTGGCGCTAACGGGGATCGTGGCATTAGCGTGACCCTTTCCTACAACCAGGACGGCGGTCACAAGGAGATCATGGAGTCCATCATCGGTGACCTCGCCAAGGTTGGCGTTACCGCTGTCTCCGATACCCCTGAGTGGTCTGCCTTGCTCGAGCAGTACCAGAACTTTAACTATCAGTTCGGTCGTCTGGGTTGGATTGCCGACTACCCGATTATGGACAACTTCCTGTATCCGCTGTTCCACTCTGATTCCCTCGGTGGCGACAACCGCTCCGGTTACAACAACCCCGAGTTCGACGCCAAGGTCGACGAGGCTCGTACTATTGTTGACGACGAGGAGCGCGTCGCTAAGATGCAGGAGGCCGATGCAATGGTCGCTGCCGACTGCCCGGTCATCCCGGTGATGTTCTACACGCACACCATCGTCGGCTCCGATCGCATCAAGCACCTCTATGTCGATCCGCAGAAGCACGCCGAGCTGGGTACCGCTGAGCTCGCCTAAGAGTTTGCAGCTTCCGTGAGGGTCAAGTATTTACGTAGACCTCATGGGAAACATACAGTTCTCCCTAACCTGGGGTAAACTGGCTGATGGTATTTTTGGGATGCCGGTCTGGCGATCGGCATCCCATTTAGGTTAATCCCTAGATAGGGGAGTGGTATGGGTAAGTACATCGTTAAACGTGTGCTTCAGTTCATCCCGGTATTTTTGGGCGTTACGCTGATTCTGTTCGCCCTTCAGAATATCGTGCCGGGAGATCCGATCAAGCTGATCGGTGGAGACAAGGCTCTGTCCCCCGAGGTGGAGCTTCAGCTTCGCGTCCGCTATCACCTGGTCCAGTCGGACGAGGACGGCAACGCGATCCTTGACGAGAACGGCGACCCCGTTCAAACGTCGCTCGTGGACCGTTACTTGTATTACATGAACGGCCTGCTTCATGGCGATCTGGGCAATTCGTATCAGCGCAAGCTGCCGGTTACGGAAATCTTTGCCCAGAAGTATCCGTATACGGTCAAACTTGCCGCGTGCGCCATCGTGCTCGAGGCAATTATGGGTATCGGTGCGGGTATCATTTCGGCGGTAAAGCGTTATTCCTTCTGGGATATTTTGGTAACGCTCACCACGTCGATCCTCGTTGCGGTCCCGGCCTTCTGGCTCGGTATGTTGCTGCAGCTGTTCTTTGGCGTCATCCTCAAGGACGCTACGGGCGGTGCAATCTCCATGCCGATCTCGGGTGCCGGCGGTTCCAGCTCTCAGTATCAGGATTGGATGCACTATGTGCTTCCGACCATTACGCTGGCTTCGGTTTCGACCGCTTATGCCGCCCGCATTATGCGCTCGCAGCTGCTTGACGTCATGAACCAGGATTACATCCGTACGGCAAAGGCCAAGGGTCTCTCCAATCGCGCGATCATCGTCAAGCATGCGCTTAAGAATGCACTCATCCCCGTCGTTACCTATATTGGTGTCGACTTTGGTGGCATGCTTTCGGGCGCCATCCTGACCGAGACGGTCTTTAACTGGCCCGGTATCGGCTATGAGGTCTATCGCGCCATTAGCATGCGTGACTGGCCCATCGTTATGGGCGGCGTTACGCTCATCGTTGTCGTCGTCATGGTGATCAACCTGCTCGTCGACATTAGCTATGCATTCCTCGACCCGCGCATCCGCCTTGGCGGTCCGTCGGATAAGGCCTAAGGGAGGTACGTCTCATGCAGGAAACTGATTCTCAGTCTCAGGAGCAGGCTACCGCCACCAAGGCCGCATCTGCTCCCGCCAAGTCCCGCACGCTGTGGGGCGACGCTTTTAAGCGTCTTCGCAAGAACAAGCTCGCCGTTATCGGTGTCTGCTGGATCATCATCGTCGTTTTGGTTGCCCTGACCGCAGATCTGTGGGCTAAGCCCTGGCTCGGTTCGCCGACGGCTTCCGACTCGACCACCATGGCCGAGACGTCGCTGTTGGCTCCGTGTGCAGAGCACCCGTTTGGCACCGACGCCCTTGGTCGCGATATTCTCGTCCGCGTTATCTACGGTGCGCGCGTTTCGCTGTCTGTCGGAATTATGGCCACCGCGATTTCCACGCTGATCGGTCTGGTCATGGGTGCTCTGGCCGGTTTCTACGGCGGCATCTGGGATACGATCATCATGCGCTGTGCGGACATCTTCCTGGCGTTCCCGTACGTGCTGTTCGTTGTCGCCATGATCGCCGTTATCGGCCGCGGTCTTCAGAACGTCTTTATCGCCATCGGTATTCTCGGCTGGCCTTCGATTGCGCGCGTCTTCCGCTCTGCGATCTTGACCGTCAAGGAAAACGACTATGTTGATGCTGCGCGCGCGATGGGTGCATCTGATGCTCGTATCGTCGTGCGTCACATCTTCCCGAACTCCGTCGCCTCCATCGTGGTCTACGCGACCATGAACATTGGTGGCGCCATCCTGACCGAGTCTGCTCTGTCCTTCCTCGGCATGGGCGTTATTCCGCCTACGCCTTCGTGGGGCTCCATGATTCAGGACGGTCAGCAGTATCTGCTGACTGCTCCCTGGATGATGATCATGCCCGGTCTGGCAATTCTCTCGACGGTGCTCGCCTTCACCCTGCTGGGTGACGGTTTGCGCGACGCCCTCGACGTCAAGATGAAGGACGCATAAGGATGAAGAAGAACAAGAACTATGTGGACCTGAAGGACCAGCCGGTTCCCGAGGGCCAGCATCTGCTCGAGGTCGATGACCTAAAGATGTATTTCCACACCGAGGATGGCGTCGTTCGCGCTGTCGACGGTGTCTCCTACACGCTCGATCGCGGCGAGACCCTGGGCGTCGTCGGTGAGTCCGGCTCCGGTAAGTCCGTGACCGCCATGACCATCATGGGCCTTATCTCGATGCCTCCGGGAAAGATTGAGGGCGGCGACGTTCGCTATCGCGGTCGTTCTATCCTCGAGATGACCGAGGAAGAGATGCAGCACATTCGCGGTAACGATATCGCGATGATCTTCCAGGATCCTATGACCTCCTTGAACCCGGTCTATAAGATCGGCAAGCAGGTAGGCGAGGGTCTTCGTCTGCACCGTGGCTACTCCAAGCAGGAGGCGCTCAAGCGCGCCACCGAGCTTTTGGACCTCGTTGGCATTCCCGAGCCCGAAAAGCGCGTCAATGAGTATCCGCACCAGTTCTCTGGCGGTATGCGTCAGCGCGTCATGATCGCTATGGCTCTTGCCTGCGACCCCGATATTCTGATTGCCGACGAGCCCACGACTGCCTTGGACGTTACCATTCAGGCTCAGATTATTGAGCTTATGCAGGAAATGCAGGAGAAGAACGGCAACGCCATCATCATGATCACCCATGACCTGGGCGTTGTCGCCGATATGGCTGACAAGATCATGGTTATGTACGCCGGCCGTCCCGTCGAGTTCGGTACTGCTGAGGAAATCTTCTACGAGAGCCGCCACCCCTACACCTGGGGCCTTATCCGCTCCATCCCGGAGCAGGCCATCGAAGAGAAGAAGCCTCTTACGCCGATTCACGGCAACCCGCCTTCGCTCATGAACCTGCCTGAGGGCTGCGTCTTCTCTCCTCGCTGCCCCTATGCGACGGACAAGTGCCGCAAGCAGCGCCCCGAGCGCGTTGTCACCGAGTCTGGTCATTACTCTGCGTGCCACTACTCCGGTGACCCCGAGTTCCTCAAGAACGCTCCTGAGACGTCCCGTACGCGCAAGGATTCCAAGAAGGGAGGCGAGGCGTAATGGCAGATACCAACGAGCGTACTCCACTGCTGAAGGTCGAGCACCTCTCTAAGGAGTTTCCCGCTGAGTCCGGCATGTTCGCCAAGCGCTTCTCCAAGCGTGTCGTCTCTGCTGTGAATGACATTTCGTTCGAGATTTATCCGGGCGAGACCTTTGGCCTGGTCGGCGAGTCTGGTTGCGGTAAGTCCACCACGGGCCGCACCATCATGCGCCTGACCAAGCCGACGGCAGGTAAAGTGTTCTTCCAGGGCAAAGACGTTGCCGAGATGAGCAAGCATGAGATCAAGGACATGCGTCGTGAGATGCAGTTCATCTTCCAGGACCCCTATGCTTCGCTCAATCCTCGTATGACCATTGGCGAGATCGTCTCCGAGCCCATGACCATTCATGGCGTGGGTACTAAGGAGGAGCGCATTGAGCGCGTCCGCGAGCTGCTGGACGTCGTCGGCCTGAACCCCGAGCACATCAACCGTTATCCGCACGAGTTCTCGGGCGGTCAGCGCCAGCGTGTCGGCATCGCCCGCGCGTTCGCTCTGAAGCCCAAGCTGATCATCTGCGACGAGCCCGTTTCCGCTCTGGATGTTTCCATTCAGGCCCAGGTTCTGAACCTGCTCAAGGAACTTCAGGACAAGTTCGGTACGGCGTATCTGTTTATCGCCCACGACCTGTCCGTCGTGCAGCACATCTCCGATCGCGTTGCCGTTATGTATCTGGGTAAGATGGTCGAGGTTTCGGACTGGAAGACACTCTATAGCGAGCCGCACCACCCGTACACGCAGTCACTGCTGTCTGCCGTGCCGGTGCCCGATCCTGATATCCAGAAGACCCGCAAGCGCATCATTCTTGCCGGCGATCCGCCCTCACCGCTGGATCCGCCGTCGGGCTGCCGTTTCCACACTCGCTGCCCGATCGCGCAGGGCATCTGCTCCGAGAAGCTTCCAGAGTTTAAGGAAGTTGCCCCGGGTCACTGCTGCGCCTGCCACTTCGCCGAGCCGTTCCCGATCAAGGAATCGCACATCGACCTGTAGTCGGCTGTTTGTCCGGGCCCGTGCTGGACTTAGTTTTCAGAACGTCCTCGACCATGGAAACCCCCTTATCCTGCTCCTTCGGAGCTGTGGATAAGGGGGTTTCCTGGTCTGCGGAATGTTCTGAAAACTAAGTCCAGCACGGGCTCTGTGTTACCGATGCAGGGGGGGCGATTCCTTGATCGCTCACTTAATCTAATGGGATAGTTAGTGAGGCCGGAGCAAAAGCTCCGGCCTCCTTATATAAGGGCTCGGCAAAGCCGAGCCACTAAATTTATATCAGCCCCAGAACATATTTGAGAACTGTGCCCGGAGTACATACTCCTAGGGCCGGAATGAGGTTGCTTTCCAACGCATTCCGCAGGGGGCGGCATTATTTTGTAGCGCGAAGCGCGAATCAAAATAATGCCGCATGCCCGAGGACGCGTTGGAAAGCAACCTCATTCCGACCCGAACAGGTCCGTCTACCAGCGCATTTACAAATTCGTAAACTTTTTTGAAAAAAGTGCTTGCACAGTTCTCGAATCATAGGTTATTATTTTCCTCGTTGAACGCGCGGGTCCAACAAAACGAAGCGCGAATCAACAACATAGCATGTCGGAGTGGCGGAATTGGCAGACGCGCTAGCTTGAGGTGCTAGTGACCGCTTTTTGGTCATGCGGGTTCAAGTCCCGCCTCCGACACCATCGCATTTGAGAAGCCTCTTCGGAGGCTTTTTTGTTACCGATAGACGGTGGGGTCCACGATGGAAACGCTTGAACGCAACGAGTGGGCAGACGTTGCCCAACTAGTCGAGATCACGAGCGATGCTGTCATCATCTGCGAGCTCGACGGAACCATTCTGCATGTGAATAACCGCTTACTTGGTTTGATGTGCGAGGAACGCGCCGACGTCATCGGTGGAGATGTTAAAGACGTCCTGTACTTGTCCGCTTTTGAACGTGCGACGGAACATCGTCTGCCATTTGAAACTGATGGTTCCGAGAACGAACTGATGCTCAAGCTAAGTGACGGCTCTTTTATTCCCGTCTTGGTTCGTGCGGGCTCCGTAACGCCTCCACGCATCTTTGGGCGCCGCGCACCACGTGTCCTGGTGGCGCTTCACAGTATCGAGGAACAGTATTCTCACGACCGTCAGCTCAAGCGTGCGTTATCGGAGCTTAGAGTGGCGAACAAGCGTCTCTCTGGGACGCTCTCGGTCATTATGAGCACTGTGGGCTCCGATGAGTTACCCAGCCTGCTTGATACCGTTTTGAACCAGCTTGTAGGAACGCTCGATGCTTCGGGTGCCGCTATCTATTTTTCTGAGAGCGGCGGCTTTAAGCTTCGCGGTGTTTCCAAGGAGCTGTACGACAGCTACCTGCCCGAGTTTTTGCCGTATGGCGCTGGCATTCCGACGTATGTTCTTCGCGAGTCGCGTGCCTGTCGCTTGTCGATCCAACAGGACCTTGAGGGCGATAAGGCCGCCTCCGGTATGTTCATGGACCTGGATAATCGTTCAAAGCACCTGTTGCGCATGCAGGATATGCCTCCGTACCGCAGTGAAATCTGTCTTCCCGTTTTTTACGGTACGCAGATCCTCGGCGTGCTGGAAGTTGGTTGGAAACGCCCCCAGGCACCGCTCGCCTATGACGTTAATGTGCTCGAGGTCATTTGCGATTACCTGCCTATCCAGCTGGTCGGCATGGCATCGAGCCTTCGCTCCCGTCGCACGGCCGAGCTTGGTCGTTCCCTCAATGTGCTGCGTGATGAGTTGTTTACCTTTCTAGACGATTCCGCCGCGGCTACCCAGGCGGTGTCGTCCGAGATCTGCAATATGCTCAACTGCCATTTTTGCCCTGTTGAGTATGACGCCAGTCTGGATTCCTACGTCATAGATTTTGAAGGCGGCAGTCGCGTTGCTTTGCCGGACGATCCCGAGAAGCTTTTCTTTTCCACGACGGCGCCAGCGGCACGTCTGGGGGCTGCCCCTGATGGCTTTGAGGCATCTGTTTTGGGCGGCACGAGTGCCGAGGACCTTAAACACGTCCGTATAACTCGCGTTGACGAATCGATGCCTATGGGAGGCTGGCTTAGAGCGCATGGCCTGCCTTGCCAGGGTCTCTACGTCGACGCCGGCATCGAGGCGGGGCGCCCACGCTCTAAGGGTGATGGCAAGCACAGTAACGACGCAATCGTTCCTGCTTCTGTTGCGAAGGGGCCGACGACGCGTGCGCTGCTGCTTCGTGATGGTAGCCAAGAGCCGATTGATGACCTTGAATATGACTACTTGGTGCACTTGGCTCATGACTTTGAACTGATCTATGAAGGCGAATCTCAAAAGCGTGAGGAGCGCCATATCGCTCAGACCCTCCAGATTGGCATGAGAAATTCACTGGGGGATGTTCCGGGAATCGCCGCCGATTCGGTGTACCTGTCGGCCACGAACTCGGCGTTGGTCGGCGGCGATTTCTATACGCTCATCCGTCTTCCCGACGATTGCGCCGTCATGATTCTGGGCGATGTGTCTGGCAAAGGCATTGAGGCTGCATCGATGTCCGCACTCGTCAAGACGGCCCTGACGGCATATGCCTGGGAGGGCGCTGGACCGGCCCGCATGGCACGCTCCCTTAATAGCATGCTTATGGGCTTTTCGAGGGTCGAGACGTTCGTGACGGCCTTTATCGCCAAGATTGACCTTAAAGCCGGACGCGCAACGTATTGTTCGGCGGGCCATCCTCCGACCATGGTCATCAGGCCAGAGTCGATGCCGCTGGGTGGCGGCGAGGCTCGTGGGGGAGAGGTCGAGCTGCTTGGATGCCAATCGGGGGTAATCGGTGCCTTTGAGAGCATGGTGTACGAGACAGGCGTGTTTACGTTCGCTCCTGGTGACATGCTATTTATGTACACCGACGGAACAATCGAAGCGCGTGACCGCTCGGGTGCTTTCTTTGGCGAGCAGCGCCTTCGCGACCTTCTGCTCTCTGTCTCGGGTGAGGGCGTATCGGGAATCTGCGGCAAGGTCTTGGGCGAGCTCGACCGATTTACCGAATCGGCGCTGGACGATGACATTGCATTGGTGTCCCTTGAGTTTTTACGGGGTCGTTCATAGACGACGCTGGGCGGGCTGAATCCGTACGGTTGGGGAAACGAATGCATCGAGTGGGCTTTTTTGGGGAACCATGGTCGTATGAATGAGTGGAATGACATAGCGGTTTTGACGCCACCAGGCGATATCGACATCGCCACGGTGCCTGCGCTGCGTCGGCGGTTGGATGCTTTGATTGGCCGCGGCGTGCGTCGTGTCGTCATCAACTGTCAGGCTGTCAGCTTTATCGATTCGACGGGCTTGGCATTCCTGCTTACGCGCGCTCGTGAGCTCATGAGGCGAGAAGGCCTGCTTTCGCTCGTCAATGCATCAGGTGAAGTTGTTCGCTTTTTGGAGATTGCTCGTCTTGTCGATATTCTTCATGTCGCGGGGCCGGCACGGGAGTCTATTCCCGCCATTCCGGTGGGGGAGCTGCCTCGCTGGAGTAAGAGCGTCGAGGTCCGTCAGGGTATCGAGAATCTTCCATACTACCGACATCGCATCGCCGAACTCCTTGAATCGCTTCCGTTGCGCCGTGACGAGCGGTACGATGTCGCATTGGCGTCGGGGGAGGCGCTGGGTAATGCCTATGACCATGCGGGCGGTATCGGGTGCGTCCTGACGGTTCAGGCCTATGGCGATCGCGTTGTGGTTGAGGTGCTTGATCGAGGTGCCGGCTATTCTATCGATGAAACGAGCGAACCGGTCGCATCAGAGGAGCGCGGCCGTGGTATCAAGCTTATGCGTATGCTCGTCGATAACGTGGAGGTTGCTCGTCGTACGGACGGCGCCGGCACGCGCGTGCAGATGGTGAAGCTGTTTAGCGGAGCGCTGGAGTCGTGTGCCTAGCCAATCGCTTTAGCGCGTTTAGCTACTAAGAACATGCGGCAGACAAGTTTTTTGAAAAAAGTACTTGCGTCTTTTGGACAACTCGCGTAAATTAATAACCCGCAAGCGGACATGGCTCAGTTGGTAGAGCACAACCTTGCCAAGGTTGGGGTCGCGGGTTCGAGCCCCGTTGTCCGCTCCATTGCATTTCCGGACCGTTTAGGCGGTCCTTTTTCGGCGAAGTGGCCAAGTGGTAAGGCAGAGGCCTGCAAAGCCTTTACCCCCGGTTCGAATCCGGGCTTCGCCTCCAGGCAACATCCGGGCGCTCCGGCGCCCGTTTTGTTTTACATATGCGGACATGGCTCAGTTGGTAGAGCACAACCTTGCCAAGGTTGGGGTCGCGGGTTCGAGCCCCGTTGTCCGCTCCAAACGTAACAGCCCGACTACTACGGTAGCCGGGCTTTTTCGTACCCGGCGCATGGGCTCGAACCCGAGAGGGAGCGAGCGTTAAGCAAACGCGGAGCGTTTGTAGCGAGCTGGCGAGGACGCCGGCAGGCGGCCGAAGCCGGTGCGGATCCGCGAAGCGGATACGCGGACGCCCCGTTGTCCGCTCCAACTATCTTACGCGGTTCTAACGAACCGCGTTTTTTGTTGACGCTGCGCGAGCCCCGGGCACCCCATCTTGCCCCTCAATCGTCGGTCGCGTACATAAAGTACGCTTCCCTCCTCTTTCGCGGCAACCTGGGGCACCCGGAGCCCGCTCGCTGTCGTGGCCGGGGAGTAAGTCTTCCGTTCTTTTCACTAATCGATCGATTCGTCCCAGGAGGCTCGAACCCGAGAGGGAGCGAGCGCTTTGGGGCGTGTCTGTGGCGTTGTTTGCCGCGAATGTCCGCTTTGGGCGTATCATCGTGGGCATCTCGCAAAACCTCGTTGCAAGGGAGACTCATCCCATGGCTACAGAAAAGTCCTCGTCGCGCCCATGGATGTCCGATGCCGCGATCTATCAGATCTACCCGCGCTCGTTTAAGGATTCGACTGGTTCGGGTCTGGGCGATATCGCGGGCATTACCCAGCAGATGGACTATCTTGAGCGGCTGGGTATCGAGGCCATCTGGCTGAGCCCGTTTTACCCATCGCCTCTTGTTGATGGCGGCTATGATGTGGCGGACTACTGCGATGTCGACCCACGTCTCGGCTCGCTTGATGACTTCGATGACATGATCGCTGCGGCTCATACGCACGGCATCAAGGTCATCGTCGACATCGTGCCCAACCATTCGTCCAACCAGCACCCCTGGTTCAAAGCCGCTCTTGCCGCCGGCCCCGGATCGCCCGAGCGCGCCCGTTATATCTTCCGCGATGGTCGCGGCGAGCACGGCGAGCTGCCTCCCACCAATTGGAATGCCACTTTGGTGGCCCCGCCTGGACGCGCGTCGCGGACGGTCAGTGGTATCTGCACATGTTTACGCCCGAGCAGCCGGACTTTGACTGGTCGTGCCCCGAGGTTCATGCGTTCTTTTGCGACGTCCTGGCGTTTTGGAGCGATCGAGGCGTCGATGGCTTTCGCATTGATGTGGCGCACGGTCTCGCCAAGGATCTCGACCGCGATGACCTCAACCGGTGGCATCTCGCCGAGGGCGATGACATGGTTGAGGACGGCACCCATCCGCTGTGGGACCGCAACGAGGTCCACGAGATCTATCGCGAGTGGCGCCGCGTGTTCGACCGCTATGATCCGCCACGCAGCGCCGTTGCCGAGGCGTGGGTGCTGCCCGAGCGCCAGTATCTCTACGCGCGCCCCAGCGAGCTTGGCCAGATATTTAACTTTGAGTTCGCCAAGGCCACTTGGACCTATGATGACATGCGCGCTGCAATCGAGGAGGGCTTGAAGGCAGCCATCGAATCCGATTCCGCCTCGACCTGGGTACTTTCCAACCACGACGTGCCTCGCGTGGCGACGCGCTTTGCCCTGCCGCAGGTCAAGGCGACGCGCTACCACCAGATTGCGCTCGACTGGCTCTTACGCGACGGGTCGTCTTATGACGAGGACCGTGAACTCGGCGAGCGCCGCGCGCGGGCGGCCCTTTTGCTCGAGCTGGCGCTTCCGGGCTCGGCATACGTGTATCAGGGTGAGGAGCTCGGCCTTTTTGAGGTGGCCGATATCCCGTGGGCCGCACTCGAAGATCCTACTGCGACCAATACGCACGGATCGAAGCGCGAGAAGGGGCGCGACGGCTGCCGCGTGCCCCTGCCGTGGGTGGCAGCGGACGATCCCGTGCAGGGCGGATCGTTTGGGTTTTCACCGGCGGACGCCGATGCGGCGCCCCATCTGCCGCAGCCTGCATGGTTTTCCGATTACGCTGCCGATAGGGAAGAGGCGGACCCGACATCGATGCTTGCGCTCTATCGTGACGCCCTCTGGCTGCGGCGCAAGCTACGCGGGTGCGCCAACGATCTCGCGTGGCTCGATCTTGACGGGCGCACCGGTCTTTCGGATGGTGCCGAGGGCGCTGAGGGCGGCGTCATCGCCTATCGCCGCGACAACGGCTGGGCGTGTGTGACGAACTTCGGCGCAGCACCCGTGGAGCTGCCGGCGGGCAAGGTCCTGCTCACCTCATCACCGCTTGCAGACGGCAGACTTGCGCAGGACAGCTCTGCCTGGATCATGCTCGCTGAGTTGTAGGGGGCCTCTTGCGGCGAGTTTGCGTTTGCCCGCGCTTTCCGTGGTGGCTGATGTCTTCGCGAGGTTCGAGAGGGCGTCGCAAAACTTTTCAAAAAAAGTTCTTGCATAGGATGCGGGTATCACGTAAGATTAATCTTCGTAAGCGGACATGGCTCAGTTGGTAGAGCACAACCTTGCCAAGGTTGGGGTCGCGGGTTCGAGCCCCGTTGTCCGCTCCATTTGGGCGTTTAGCTCAGGGGGAGAGCGCTTCCCTGACACGGAAGAGGTCAGAAGTTCAAATCTTCTAACGCCCACCAAATGTTCGCAGCTCAGAGGCTATGTCTCTGGGCTGTTTTGTTTTATGCCACCAAACATGCCGGCAAATAAGCCACCAAATATTGATCCAAGGTCTGTACGCGATGGTCTTCGCATCCCGTAGAGGTGCCGGCAGATTGCATACGTCCTGGCCGATCGTGACCGCAACATGTTGGTCAAGCACAATCTTTTGGAATCTTTTGGCGTGAGCGGCTTGGTTTTGGTAGGATTTGTCAGCGGCTTGACTAAGGGGGTTTATAACTGCCATGCAGGTAGCCGTGTTGGTAACGTTTTACCGACTTGCCAAGAACCCCTCATAATTAATGCGTCTGCAAAATGACTAATTGCTTTGACCTGCTGAAACACTATATGTTGTGTTTGACCTAAAAAAAGAATACAGGATATAGATGCCTCTTTGTCGTATGATAGATGGCGGACAGAGAACGAGAACCTTATTCGCCCCATTTGGACACGTCTTTGAGCCGCTTGATCGGCCGCGAGGATTGTCCGCATGAGGACTTATGGTTTATCGAGAACACAGATTGCGCGACGGCGCCGCAAGACAGGGGCAAGCCCTGCCGGGTATCGTTTGGCTCTGAAGCGCGATGAGGCTACGATGCGAAAGAGGCAAGAGGATGAAGATCATCAAGCGCAGCGGCACCGAGGTTGTCTTTGACATCGATAAGATCGTCAATGCCATCCGTGCCGCAAACTTGGAGGTCGAGGAGAGCTCTCGTCTTACCGACCGCCAGGTGGTTTACGCGGCGCAAAACGTCGCCGAGGCATGCGAGAACGCGGGCCACACTGTTTCGGTCGAGGAGATTCAGGATTTGGTCGAGGACGAGATCATGCGTCTCGACTGCTACGAGGTTGCCCGCCACTACATCATCTATCGCTATGTTCAGAGCCTGAAGCGCCAGAAGAACACGACCGATGACAAGATCCTGTCGCTGATCGAGTGCAATAACGAAGAGGTCAAGCAGGAGAACTCCAACAAGAACCCGACCGTCAATTCCGTTCAGCGTGACTACATGGCCGGCGAGATCTCCAAGGACCTGACTCAGCGTGTGCTGCTGCCTCAAGAGATCGTGGATGCCCATAATGAGGGCCTGATCCATTTCCACGATTCGGATTACTTTGCCCAGCACATGCACAACTGCGATCTGGTGAACCTGGAGGACATGCTCCAGAACGGCACTGTTATCTCGGGTACGCTGATCGAGAAGCCGCACAGCTTCTCGACCGCCTGCAACATCGCGACGCAGATCATCGCCCAGGTTGCTTCCTCCCAGTACGGAGGCCAGTCGATTTCGCTGACCCATCTTGCCCCGTTCGTCGAGGTGAGCCGTCAAAAGATTCGCGGCGAGGTCGCTCGCGAGCTCGAGGAGCTCGGTGTCTCTGCGTCTGCCGAGAAGGTCCGTGAGGTCGTTGAGGACCGTCTGCGTGACGAGATTCGTCGCGGCGTCCAGACGATCCAGTATCAGGTCGTGACGCTTATGACCACGAACGGCCAGGCGCCGTTCGTGACGGTCTTTATGTATCTTAACGAGGCCCGTACGCCTCAGGAGAAGCACGACCTTGCCATGATCGTGGAGGAGACGCTTCGCCAGCGCTACGAGGGCGTTAAGAACGAGGCTGGCGTGTGGATTACCCCGGCATTCCCCAAGCTCATCTATGTACTCGAGGACGATAACGTTCACGAGAATTCCCCGTACTTCTACCTGACCCAGCTGGCCGCTAAGTGCACCGCCAAGCGCATGGTGCCCGACTATATCTCTGAGAAGAAGATGCGCGAGCTCAAGCTGTCGAAGGGCGAGACCGCGGGCAACGGCGACTGCTATACCTGCATGGGTTGCCGCAGCTTCCTGACGCCCGATCGCTCCGGTAACGGATTTAACAACGTGGCCAACGCGCTGAACTATGACCCGAACAAGCCCAAGTACTACGGTCGCTTTAACCAGGGCGTTGTGACCATCAACCTGCCCGATGTCGCGCTGAGCTCGCATCAGGACATGGACAAGTTCTGGAAGATCTTCGACGAGCGCCTTGAGCTGTGCCACCGCGCCTTGCTGTGCCGTCATGAGCGTCTGATGGGTACGCTTTCGGATGCCGCACCGATTCTTTGGCAGTACGGTGCCCTCGCCCGCCTGAAGAAGGGCGAGACGATCGACAAGCTGCTCGTGGGCGGTTACTCCACCATTAGTCTGGGTTATGCCGGCCTGTATGAGTGCGTCAAGTACATGACGGGCCACAGCCACACCGAGAAGGAGGGCACGCCCTTTGCCATGGCCGTCATGCAGCGCATGAACGACAAGTGCGCGGAGTGGAAGGCCGAAAGCGATATTGACTTCTCGCTGTACGGTACCCCGCTTGAGTCGACGACCTACAAGTTCGCCAAGTGCCTGCAGCGTCGTTTTGGCATCATCCCGGGCGTGACGGACAAGGGCTACATCACCAACAGCTACCACGTCCACGTGTCCGAGGAGATCGACGCATTCGACAAGCTCAAGTTTGAGGGCATGTTCCAGCAGCTTTCGCCGGGCGGTGCCATCTCCTACGTCGAGGTTCCCAACATGCAGGACAACCTCAAGGCTGTCATCCGCGTGATGCAGTACATCTACGACAACATCATGTACGCCGAGCTCAACACCAAGAGCGATTATTGCCAGGTGTGCGGTTACGACGGCGAGATCAAGATTGTCGAGGATGACGGCAAGCTGGTGTGGGAGTGCCCCAATTGCGGCAATCGTGACCAGGAGAAGATGAATGTCGCCCGTCGCACGTGCGGTTACATCGGTACCCAATTCTGGAACCAGGGCCGAACCGAGGAGATCCGCGACCGCGTGCTGCATCTCTAATAACCATCCCAGGCCTCGCTACGGGGCGGCCAAGTTGACGTAGCTGAGATGCAGCTCGCAGTCTGCTCACTTCTCGAAGTTCTTAGCGGAAATAATTCGAGCTGCAGCAGCGATTTACTTGCGATGGCGGTTGAGTTGCAACAAGGTTTTTATTGGACCTCGAACCCTATACTCGATGTTCGCTTCGTTCATTGAGTTACCCTTTGCATGAGGCCGGGACATATCGTCCCGCCCGCAGTTTCGCAGGCCGAAGGCCGAGAATGTTTGAGGACGGGATGATATGTCCCGGCCTCCCGGGAGAGTTACCTATGAACTACGCGAACATTAAGTATTTCGACATTGCTGATGGGGAAGGCGTTCGTACTTCTCTGTTTGTGAGTGGGTGCCGTCGTGGGTGCAAGAATTGCTTTAACTCTGTCGCGTGGGACTTTGCTGCGGGCGAGCCGTTCGATCGTGCCGTCGAGGACAAGATTATCGAGAGCCTCGATCATCCCTTTATCGATGGCTTGACGATTCTGGGCGGCGAGCCTATGGAGCCCGAGAACCAGGCGGGGCTTGTTGACTTTATCGAACGCGTGCGTGCGGCCTATCCTGCAGGGTCGGGCAAGACCATTTGGTGCTTTACCGGCGACGTGCTCGAGGAGCTTATGCCGGGTGGTCGTCACCATACCGAGGCGACGGACCGTATCCTTGCCTGCCTCGATATGTTGGTGGATGGCCCGTTTGTTCAGGATCTGTACGATATCTCATTGCGCTTTAGGGGCTCGAGTAACCAGCGTGTGATCGATATGAACGCTACGCGCGACCGTGCTGAGCGCGAGGGCGTTGCGCTTTGTGATGCGGTTGAACTTTGGCGGGACGATCCAGTCTATTCGACCCATACTATGTAGCTTGTGGCCGATGCCAAAGGGCGTGGTACCATAGCGCGAACGCAAAATCGGAAAAGTGAGGCCCAGATGATCGATCAGGAAAAAGTCGAGGCCGCCATTAAGCTGTTGCTTGAGGGCATAGGCGAGGACCCAACTCGTGAGGGCCTGCTGGAGACCCCGGCGCGCGTTGCCCGTATGTATGGTGAGATCGCCGGCGGTATGGACCAGAGTGCCGAGGAGCACCTGTCCAAAACCTTTGCCGTCGCTTCGAACGATTTGGTTATCGAGCGCGACATCACGTTTTACTCGCTGTGCGAGCATCATCTGCTGCCGTTTTATGGCAAGGCCGCCATTGGTTATATCCCCAACGGCCGTGTCGCAGGGCTCTCTAAGCTTGCCCGCACGGTTGAGGTCTACGCCCGTCGTCTGCAGCTGCAGGAGCAGCTGTGCGCACAGGTTGCCGATGCCCTCATGGAGTATCTCGCTCCCCAGGGAGCGATTGTGCTCATGGAGGCTGAGCATATGTGCATGACCATGCGCGGCGTGCAAAAGCCTGGCACCAAGACCGTGACGCTCGCTCGCCGCGGCGTCTTTGAGACCGATCCGTCGCTCGAGGAGCGGTTCTTTAGGATGCTGGGCCGTTAGCATGAGGGTCGTCAACGACTTTACATCGAAGACCGATGAGGGGACGCCGCGTCGCGGCTTCATGGCTTCGGGCCTGGCCCCCTTTGATGCCATGCCTCGCATTGATTACATTTGTGCCAACGGGCTGTTTCGGCGGCACCTGGGCAACATTGCGCAGTTGGAATCGGGGCGCATCTTCTGCCGCCACGGTATTGACCATCTGCTCGATGTCGCTCGCATTATGTGGATCAAGAATCTCGAGGAACAGCTCGAATTTGACCGCGAGGTCATCTACGCCACGGCACTTCTTCACGATATCGGCAAAGATGAACAGTATGAATCGGGTATATCCCATGATGTTGCAAGCGAACGCGTCGCTGATGCGATTCTCGGCGGCATGCCCGATGATGTGGCGTTTGAGCCGGCCGATGCCGCAGCCATTAAGACGGCCATTCTGGGCCATCGAAAGCTGCGCGTGAACAGCCAACCGCTTGAGCGTCTGCTCTATGCGGCCGATAAAGCGTCGCGCGCCTGCTTTGCATGCCCCGCGCGCAATGCTTGCAACTGGAGCGATGATAAAAAGAACCTGTCGATTCGCGTGTAGTTAGTTTGCGCGGTCGGGGTTCTAAACGAAGGAGACGATCGCGATGAGCAATAAGAAACTGCCCGAGAATGCAACCAAGACTGAAGGTGCCGAGCTCGCCCGCCGTGGAAGGGGCGAAATATCCACCGCAACGGCGGTACCCCACGTGAGCTATGACGATCTGCGCCATGCCGACCGCATCACCGTTGAAGGTCTTGAGGTTTTTGCTAACCACGGCGTATATCCCGAAGAGAACGCGCTGGGCCAGAAGTTCATCGTGTCCCTGGTGCTCTATGCCGACCTGCGTGCAGCGGGGGAGCACGATAACCTGGACGCCTCGATTGACTACGGCTCGGTATGCCACGATGTCGATGGCTATCTGCGCGAGCATACGTTTAAGCTCATCGAGGCTGCAGCCGAGGGCGTGGCCCAGATGCTGCTACGTCGTTACCCCCTGCTGCTTGGCGTGCGCGTTAAGCTCGATAAGCCTTGGGCGCCCGTCGGTCTTCCCCTGGCAAGCTGCGGTGTCGAGATCGAGCGTGTGCGCTAACCGACTCTAGAGCTCGTTGGCGGGCGGTTTTTTGAGCCGCTGCGACAGAGCCCTGTTGTTGGGGCAGTACGTGTCGAGCAGCGCGTGAAACCGATGATTGTGGCTTGGCTCGAGCAGGTGGACGAGCTCGTGGGCGACAACCATGTCAAGGCACTCGACGGGGTAGGCGGCAAGTTCTCGTGCGATGCGAATGGCGCCGGTTTTGGGCGTGCATGATCCCCAGCGCGTTTTCATGCTGCGCACGGAAACGCGGGAAACGGCGACACCCATTGCGATTTCGTATGCGTGCACCATATCGCGCAGCGCCGATGTGACCTCGGACGTATAGAGCTGGTCAATATGGGCTTGGATCTCACTGGGCGTTAAGCCGTCGAGGGTCGCGTTCCACTTGGCCTGCGGACGTTCGTCTGGCTCGTCGGTACCCATAAAACTTGCGAAGGTGGCTTGCTTGGGCTGCGGTGTGGGTGATGCAAAGTTGTGATCGAGTGCATCCTGTACCGTGATGGGCTTGCCCCAAAGTGCAATGATCGAGCGGGGACTGAGCGACTCCTGTGCCGTCGTCTGACGTTGCTCGCGCTGGGCAAGTCGGCTGATAATCCAGGCGCTGTTGCGCTTCACAAACGCTTCGATACGCTCGCGGCTGGCGCCGAGCGGTGCGCTGGCGTGGACCTCGCCGCTCGATGTGACGCGTAGGTTGAAGTTCTTGACGCGCTTTTTGGTAACGACGACGGGGATGGGCGTCCCATCCGGTCGGGATACGGAAATCGTAAACTGCTGCGTCAAAAGCGGTCCTTCAGATTGGGGACGAGCCGGCATGTCGACCGTTCGGCATGCCGGCCCGCTCAAGGGGTGTGAAATTAATAACGCTCAAAGAAGGCAAGCGCGTTGTCGCTGCAGAGCTTCTGCATCACGGTCTTGCCAAAATGCTTGGAGAGCATGTTCTGGAACTCGGGCATCTTGCTGGCATCGGAGAGGAAAGCGGGCACCGTGGCGCCGTCCCAGTCGCCGCCGAGTGCGATGACGTCCTCGCCGCCCAGGTCGAGCCAGTGCTCGATATGTGCCGCCAGCTGGTCGAAGGTGACGTCTGCGGCGGTCTTGTCGGTTGCGTCGTTGGAAAGGAACTCGCTGCAGTAGTTGAGGCCGACGATACCGCCCATGTCGCGAATAGTGCGGAACTGGTCGTCGGTGAGATTGCGCTTGACGCCACAAACCGCACGGGAGTTGGAGTGGCTGGCGACGAAGGGGCGCGTGGCGTGGGCGACAACCTCGTCAAAGCACTCATCGTTGAGGTGGGAGACGTCGAGTACCATGCCGGCGTGCTCCATCTGCGTAAGCGCCTCGATGCCGGCGGCGGTGAGGCCGGCGTGGGTGTCGTGGCCGCTCGCAAGCGGTCCCTGCGCGTTCCAGCTGAGTGACGACATAAGCACGCCCAAGCTCTTGAGCACCTCGATCAGCGCGGGGTCCTCGGCAAAGAACGTGGCGTTTTCGATGGTGTGGATGCAAGCGACCTTGCCGTCCTTGAGCGCGGGGCGAATGTCTGCGGCGCTGCGTACGTTGACCATGCGGTCGTGGTTGAGCATTGCCTGGCCGCTCATATGCGCCATGATCTGCGCCTGGAAGCGCGCGGCGTGGGCGGTGGGAATCTCGTCGGGGACAAACGTGGCGAAGCACTGTGCCCACGGCGTGTTGCCGATCTTTGCGAGCGAGATGGCGCAGGCGTTGCCCTCGATGAGGTCGAAATCTTGCGGATGCGTTTCGTCGCCGGGGAAATAACCGTCGGTGCCGGCGGTAAAGCGCAGGTCGAGATCGAGTGTGGCCCAGCCGATGCGGTCGGCGGTGTCGCAGTGCAGGTCAAATACGGGATATGCCATGGTTCCTCCGGTTGCAGCGTTTCTTTGCAAACTGTCATTGAATTGTATGACTAGGGTATAGTTAGCGCCATATGTTCACGGCGGCCCGCGTTGTGCGCCGCCCTTATCACGGAGGTTACCATGTCCAACCAGGGCAAGAAGGTCAAGACCCATTATCGCGGCACGCTCGATGACGGCACGCAGTTCGATAGCTCCTACGATCGCGGCGAGCCGCTGGAGTTCACCTGCGGCGCCGGTCAGATGATCAAGGGCTTCGACGCCGCCGTGGTCGACATGCAGGTGGGCGAGAAGAAGACCGTGCACATTCCTGCTGCCGATGCCTACGGCGAGCACAACCCCGAGATGGTTCTGACCTTCCCGGCCGAGCAGGTTCCCAACATCGAGCAGATCGAGAAGGGCATGAAGCTCTTCCTGTCCACGCCGAGCGGCATGCCTGTCCCCGCCGTCGTCATTGACGTGACGCCCGAGGCCGTGACGCTCGACGCCAACCACGAGCTGGCCGGCAAGGACCTCAACTTTGATATCGAGCTCGTCGAGGTCGAGGGTTAGAGCATGCCTGAGCGCTTGGTTTCGACGACATGCTTGGGAAATCTCAACGATCCGTCCTATGAACTCCTGCTTCGCCGGAAGCTGGGCGGCGTCTTTGAAGTAGACGAGCTGCTGCTCGATTGGGACCAGGCTGATGTATACGCGTTTGTGGGCGTGACGGAGCTGGGGCGCACGGTCGATGTTCGGCTGGATACTGCCGACGGCGGTCGTTTTGTCGACGGCGACGTGCTCGCCGTCGACCGTTCGGGCGTGGTGCCCGTGGCGGTTGTTGTGCGCCTGCGCAGCGCCGAGGTTTATTTGGTCGAAGTTGACCGCTTGGACCCGATTGCGCTCGCGCATGCGTGCTGGGAGATCGGCAATATGCATGCGCCGCTTTTTCGAGGCGATTCGGACGAGCATACCGTGCGCATGTATACGCCGGTGCAGCCTGTTTTGGGCCGCATGCTCCGGGGCGTCGAGGGCGTTCGGCTCTCGACGGTTACCCGTGAACTCGATTCGGACCGGCGCTTTGCGTCGAGTGCGGCGGATGCCGTTGTGAGTATGGCTCCAGACTTTACGATCGTAAAGAAGGCGCGCGGCTAAGCACGCATATGCGCAAGACGGGCTTTGAGGGGCGACCAATCAAGGTCCGTCTTGCTGTTGATAGGAGGCTTTGGGGGAACATATGGGTCTTGAGGGAATCAAGCTGATTGCCTGCGATTTGGACGGCACGTTGCTGCATCCGGGGGAGCGCGAGCCGCGTTCCGAGGCCTTTGAGCTTATCGATGAGCTGCATCGTCGCGGTATCGTGTTTATGCCGGCGAGCGGTCGTCAATATGCGAGCTTGCGCTATCTGTTTACCCCGGTGGCCGATGAGCTCGCCTATGTATGCGAGAACGGAGCCCTGGTGATGAGCGAGGGGCGTGCCGTTGTCAAGCGCTCCATGGAGCGTAGCCTTGCTATGGATATCGCGAATGCCGTGGTTGCGTATCCCCATGCCGACGTGACCCTTTCGTGTGAGGGACACCTCTACACCATGAGCGGCAACGATGCGTTCGTCGACCATTTGCGCTATGAGGTCCACTGCGATGTGGCGGTGGTCGACCGCCCCGAGGACATTGACGAGGATGTCATTAAGATTGCGTTTCAAACGCCTGAGACAGAGCAGCCGGCGGCGCTGGAGTATTTTGTGCGTCGCTTTAGCGATCGGGTTGATGTGATGACGTCGGGAACCGAATGGACGGACTTTATCGGCTTTGATTCGGGTAAGGGTTCCGCGCTTGCCGATTACGGTCGTGCCCTGGGTATTTCGCCCGATGAGATGATGGCGTTTGGCGACAATGAGAACGATCGCGATATGCTCAACGTCGTGGGCCATCCCTATCTGATGGAGAGCTGCAACCCCACCATGCGCGACATCAACGACCGCGTCCGTTACGTGCGCACGGTCGAAGAAGAACTGCGCCGTCTGCTCGCCGAGTAGGTTTTCGCGACATACCTAGAAATCTACCTACAGTCGGGGCAGAGACCCTCGAAGATGGTGTAGTGCGACGTGACGTGCCAGCCGATTTGCTCGGACGCCTTGGCGTCGAGCTGGGCATCGAAGGGGAGCGGTACGTCGATGACGCGGCTGCACGAGGTGCAGATGATATGCGCATGCGGCTCGATCGTGCGATCGAAGCGGCTGCCGCCCGGCGTCTTGATGGAGAGGATTTCGCCTGCGTCGGCCAAGAGATTGAGATTGCGGTAGACCGTACCGCGGCTGATTTTGTCATCCTGCGCGCGCACGACGTTGTAGATTTCGTCGGCGGTGGGATGGTTATAGCTTTGGCGCACGGCGTCAAGAACCAGCTTTCGCTGCCTGGTATTCCTTCTTTGCACCGCCATGCGCCTCGCCTCTTTTCTATTAACGGTCGTAGGTAAATGATACCGTATTTAGCACACAATACTAATAATGAGGACTGAAACCGTCTTCATTGGCAAGTGGGGCTCGGGCCTGGGCGTCTACGAGGCGAAAACGCGTTCCCATGCGCTCGTAGGAGGCATGAAGCGCCTCGAGATGAGATAGGATGTTTGCCGGAGCTCCCTGTATCTCCATCTCGACTGAGCCGTCTTCCATGTTACGCACCCAGCCGGTGAGTGCGCGTGCCTGCGCGAGGTTGGTGTTGGTAAAGCGAAAACCAACGCCTTGGACTTGCCCCGTCCAGTGCAGGAAATAGCGCAGGGGAGTGTCTTGAGTGGCCTCGTCGCTTGCGAGTACGGTAAGCCTGCGGCGCAGCTCGAGCTCGACGTTTGATGGTTTTTGAGGCTCTCGACTGCCGCCGGTGACGCTGGAGAAGAACGTATCGAAGAGGCCCATCGCTATGCCTGCTTGCCTGCGTCGGCCGGGAAGGTAATGCCGGCCTGCCGGCGCACGGCATCCATGATACGCAGTGAGACGAGCGTGACATCGCGGTAGTGGCCAAGCTCGTGGCGTCCTGCCGGGGTCTCCCAAATCTCTTCCTTAACGTTATCGATGCCGCCGATGGCGGTGATAAAGTCTGTGAGTTCGTATTCCATAGTGTTGCTCGATTTGGGCAGGTCGAGCACGCGGCCGTTCTCGCCCTGTTCGCGCGGTGCCTCGGTCGCCGAGCCGCGTACGACGTCGCCGCGATAGTCGATGCGGACGTTGCGGGGCGTGGACAGATGGTCGATCTGGATAGTGCCACGCTCGCCTTCTATCTGCGAGGGCAGCAGGTCATTCGTAATTTTGGAGTGCGCGAGCTCGACGGAGATGCGGCCACCGCCGTAGCTGGCGAGGATGGAACCGCAGCCGTCGATGGGGCCGTGCGTGAGCTGTTGCGTAGTGGGGTCGAGCAGAGTAGTCATGCTCGTAAGGCCGGAGGGCATGCCGAAAATCTCGACCATGGGCTCGACGGTGTAGACGCCAATGTCCATGAGGGAGCCCGAGGCCATGTGGCAGTCGAAGATATTGGTGGCGCGCCCCGCGAGAACCTCGTTGTAGCGCGAAGAATACTTGCCAAAGCGCAGTGAGGCGCGACGAATGGGCGCAATCTCGCCCAGGGCGTCCTCGACGGCGTGGAAAGCGGGGTCATGGAGCGGGCGCATGGCCTCGAGGGCCACGACACCTGCTGCCTCGGCAGCGCGGAAGACTTCCAGCGCCTGCGCTTCGGTGGCGCAGAAGGGTTTCTCGACGATGACATGCTTGCCACCGGCGATGCAGGCAAGGGCCTGCTCGTGGTGAAGTGCGTTAGGGCTGCCGATATAGACGGCGTCGACGTCGACGGCGGACGCAAGCTCGTCAAGTGCGGTGAAGTTACGCTCGCCGCCGTGTTCGGCGGTAAAGGCGGCGCCGCGCTCGGCATCGCGCGAGAGCGTGCCCACAAACGCGGCTTGGTCGTTGGCGTTGACGACTTGGATAAAGTCGTCGGTGATCATGGATGTGCCGATGGTCGCGATGCGCAGCATACGTCCCCCTTGCGTTGTTTGGTCTACAGGATGAGTGTAGCGCGTGGGGATATAAAGCTGCGCGAAAACGCTATTACAGGTCGCTCTCGTTAAAGCCGGTGTCGATATCGAGGTTGCTGCCGTCGGCCGCCGTGGTGGCGAGCTCATCGCAGCGCTCGTTGAGCTCGTGGCCGGCGTGGCCCTTAACCCAGATGAACTCCACCTTATGCTTGCTCTTTGCGGCAAGCAGGCGCTCCCACAGGTCACGGTTCTTAACGGGCTGCTTGTTGGCAGTTTTCCACCCGCGCTTTTTCCAGCCGTCGATCCAGTGTTTATTGAAAGCGTTGACGACGTACTGCGAATCGGAATGGACCTCGACCTCGCAGGGGCGGTTGAGCGCCTCGAGCGCCACGATGACCGCCATGAGTTCCATGCGGTTGTTGGTGGTCTTGGCGTAGCCGCGTGAAAGCTCGGAGGTGAAGGTCTTGCCGGCGGGGTTGGTGTATTTGAGTACGGCGCCGTAGCCGCCGCGTCCCGGATTTGATCGGGCCGAGCCGTCGGTATAGATGATGACCTTCACGGGCTTCCTTTCGTTGGGTACGTTTCGTGTGAGTGACCATTGTAGCGCCATGCCCGCCGGGGGCTAGCAATCTACGATTTCTACCCCGTCTTCCGACAGTTAGTTGGCATGGATGATGCGGTTGAGCTCGTCGAGGTATTGCTGCAAGAGGGGAGAGGGCTTGCGCTCGTCGTGCATGATATAGCCTACGTGCATCGTTGGGGCGTCTGCTAACGGGATCGATGCCATACCCCATTGCATTTCATTGGAGAGGACACCGGTCGACAGGGTGTAGCCGTTCGACGTGATAAGTAAGTTGGTAAGTGTTCCGCGGTCCGAGATTCGTATGTTGCGGTCGCAAGGGATATAGCTAAAAGGTTCCTCGGCGTAATAGAAGGAGTTCGAGGTGCCTTGCTCAAAGCTGTAGCGCGTATATGGTGTGAGGTCGGCAAGGGACAGCTGCGGGCGGCGGGCAAGCGGGTGGCGCTCGCTAACGAAGACGTGGACCGTCGCGTCGAATAGGGGATGGAAGCTCGCGCGCGCATCGGCAAAAGCCTTCTGCAGAACGCGGACGTTAAAGTCGTCCAGATAGAGGATGCCGATGTCGCTGCGAAACGCGCGGACGTCATCGATGATCTGCGATGTGGTGGTCTCGCGCATGATGAACTCGAACTTGCTGTCGCGGCAGCGCTCGACCACGTTGACAAAGGCCTCGACCGAAAAGGCGTAGTGCTGGGCGGAGATGGCGAGGCGGGCTTGCGGGGTGCCGCCGTCCTCGTAGCGCGCCTCGAGCATGTCGGCCTGCTCTACGACCTGGCGCGCATAGCCCAAAAGCTCGGTGCCGTCGTTGGTGAGCGTGACGCCGCGGCTGGAGCGCGTAAAGATCTCCAGGTGGAGCTCCTGTTCCAGGCTTTTGACGGCGTTGGAGATATTGGACTGTGCGGTATAGAGGCGCTGAGCTGCGGCGTTGATCGAACCGGACTCTGCCACGGCGATCAAAAAGCGAAGCTGCTGGAGGGTCATCGGCGCCCGTCCTTTCGATAGTTATCTATAAAACAGATAACAAGTTAGCGCTTTTAAGTGATTGACCGACGGAAACAATGCTCGTACTATTCAAAACACACAAATGCGGTAGGTAATTAAGCCAACCACGGAACCGGGATGCGAAAGGAGGCCTGCATATGAATTGCTTACCAAGACGAATGCCGGGCTCCTGTTTGCGCCCGTCGGCGTGATCAGGAGACAGCGACTTACTTCTCTCTTTTTATTTACTTTTGTTCGATCAAGGAGATCATCATGAGCCAGTTCATCAACAACCCCGAGCACACCTTTGGTTTCGATACCCTGCAGCTGCACGTTGGCCAGGAGAGTGCCGATCCTGCATCCGACTCCCGTGCCGTGCCTATCTACCAGACCACGAGCTATGTGTTCCGCAACTCCCAGCACGCCGCCGACCGCTTTGGTCTTGCCGACGCCGGAAACATCTACGGCCGTCTGACCAACTCCACCCAGGGCGTCTTCGAGGATCGTATCGCCGCGCTCGAGGGTGGCGTGGCAGGTCTAGCCGTCGCCTCCGGTGCTGCTGCCATCACCTATACCCTGCAGGCCCTTGCCCAGGCCGGTGACCATGTGGTTGCCCAGAAGACTATCTACGGTGGCTCCTACAACTTGCTGGAGCATACGCTCTCCCAGTTTGGCGTCGAGACCACCTTCGTCGATGCCCATAACCTGGAAGAGGTCGAGGGGGCCATCAAGGACAACACCACGGTCATCTATCTCGAGACGCTCGGCAACCCCAACTCCGACATCCCCAACATCGACGCCATCTCCGAGATCGCCAAGAAGCACGGTCTGCCGGTTGTCGTCGACAACACCTTCGGCACCCCGTATCTGTTCCGTCCGCTGGAGCATGGTGCCAACATCGTCGTCCACTCCGCAACCAAGTTCATCGGCGGCCACGGCACCTCGCTGGGCGGTGTGATCGTCGACGGCGGTAACTTCGATTGGAAGGCGAGCGGAAAGTACGCCCAGATCGCCGAGCCCAACCCCTCCTACCACGGCGTTTCGTTTGCCGAGGCTGCCGGTCCCGCCGCCTTCGCAACCTATGTCCGCGCTATCCTGCTGCGTGACGAGGGCGCCTGCATCAGCCCGTTCAACGCCTGGGTCCTGCTCCAGGGCACCGAGACTCTGTCGCTGCGCGTTGACCGTCATGTTGAGAACACCAAGAAGGTCGTTGAGTTCCTGGCTGGTGACAGCCATGTTGCCAAGGTGAATCACCCGAGCCTGCCTGAGCACCCCGATCACGAGCTCTATCAGAAGTACTTCCCCAACGGCGGTGCCTCGATCTTTACCTTTGAGATTAAGGGTGGCCAGGAGGCCGCCTGGAAGTTCATCGATCATCTGCAGGTGTTCTCGCTGCTCGCCAACGTGGCCGACGTCAAGTCGCTCGTCGTGCACCCGGCTACTACCACGCACTCCCAGCTCTCTGCCGAGGAGCTCGCCGAGCAGAACATTACGCCCTCCACGATTCGACTTTCCATCGGCACCGAGAACGCCGAGGATATCATTTGGGATCTGAAGCAGGCCTTCGCCGCGCTGGACGAGTAAGGCGACTTGTGCAAGGACCCCTTGCGACTCGATAGGTATAACTGCATAAAATGCCTGCTCAAGGCGCCTGTGCGAACAATGGTTGCATAGGCGTCTTTTTTGCATAGAGAGGGCGCAAAAACAGGGTTTTTGACACGCTTTATGCATTCGAGTTGTGGAAAACTCCTGTTGAGAGGATGTGAGTTTTACGCAATTGACATGCGCCTTTTGAGTAAAACCGCAGGTCGCGATTTGCTCGGGGTACTATGCAGCGCGATCGAATCACACGCAGCTCAAACGCAGCAAAAACGCACTACGGAGGTTTCCAGCTACATGAGGATCGATTCACGAAAACCGAAAGCCGCCGCCCTTTCCGCCGCTCTGGCCGTGGCACTTTTGGCGGGCGCTGGTGCAACTGATGCCCACGCCGCAACACTGTCCGATACGGTTGGATCTACGCCGTCCGAGACGACGCTGGTACAGCCCGTTGACTATCGCGGCGATGGTTATGGTTCCATGCAGGAGTGGAACGCCTCGATGGAGGCCAAGCGCGATTCCCTGGAGATGCGCGCTCAGATCATTATGAATATGTATGGCGACTATGCCACCGATGACGAGCGCGCTGTGTTGCAGGGTTGCATCGACGGTGCGGGTAACCTGTTGACGATGGGGGAGGTCGATGCCAAGTCGACCGAGCTCGATGAGCTGCGCACTGCGCTTGAGGATGCTAAGCGCGAAGCGCTCGAAGCTGCCGCCGAGGCGGAGGCTGCCGAGGTCGCCGAGGCTTCGTACTACAACGCCGGTTACACTCCGTCCTACGCGTTCGCCGCGTCCTACGCGAACGGATCGGGCCTGACGCGCTCTGCGGGTGTCAATAACTACAACGGGCGCCGCGAGACCTATTACAGCAGCAATGTGCTTTATCACTATCGCACGGGCGAATGGACTCAGGATTCTGAGGGCTTCTGGCGCGATTCCGACGGCTATTACGTTGTTGCCGCGGGCGATAAGGCTCAGGGCTCCACGTTTACCGGTTCCAAGGGCGAGTGCAAGGTCTATGACTCCGGCTGCGCCGCCGGAACTACCGACTACTATACCGGTTGGTAATCTGCCATAAGGAAAATTGGCACATGATGGGCGGGCGTCTTTACTGAGCTTTTAGGCAACGTAAAGCCGCCCGTTCTTTATGTGCGTTCGAGTTAACAGAGCCCTTACCGTGGCGGTACGCTGGGCGTATGGGTGCGGGGCACACTAGTTCATGAGAAATAAGGTCTTTCTCTTGGAGGAAGTGGTCTTGTGAATGCTCGAGATATCGCCGTTGCCGCCGTCGCGTTGATGCTTGGCTGCCTTGGTCCCACGGCCGCGCTCGTCGCGGGCATGCAGGGGACATGCGGGGCTGCTCCTATCGTGGTCGGCGCGCTGATCGCGGCCGCGCTGCTGGGAAGTGCAGGTGTAGTTCTTTGTCGCGACGATGAGGACCAGGCGTCGGAGTCGCAGCTCTAACCGTTGTGAAGCTGATTTTTGGCCAAAGATGAAAAAGGAAGCCGCCGCGAGGGGAGTGCCCCTTGCGGCGGCTTTGCCATTGGATCTGCTGGCTACAGTATGCCGAGCACTACCAGCTGCTTTCTATTTCGCGAATCCTCTGGTAGAGCCAATCGTTTTGCGGCACTTGGATATCGTGTTTGGCGGCCAGGCGGCAAATGGTGCCCGCGAACTCCTCGACTTCGGTTTTTCGTTGTGCGATGCGGTCCTGCGCCATCGAGGGCATACCGGCGGGGTCGATTCCCTCGATGAGGTGCACCATTTGCGTCAGGTCTGCCTCGGTCAGCTCAACGCCTTCGGCGTTGGCGACCGCAAGCGTTTCGCGCATGGCGGAAACAAAGCAGCGACGTTGCTCGGAGCCCGGCTCCGTGGCGCTTCCGTAGGTCCCGCCGTAGGCCATGCAGGTCTGGTTGATACCGTCGTTGAGCATGAGTTTGGCCCACATGCGGCGGTTGATGTCGTCCTCGACGGTGTGGGCGATGCTGCAGCGCATGTAGAGCCCGTCGATAGCGGTGACGGTCGCGGGGTCGGTGCCGGCGGCCGCACCAAAGCGGATCTCGCCCGCATTGGTAAAGGTGAGCGCGCCGTTGAGGAACACGGCGTCCATGCCTTGGCAGATACCCAGGACGGTATGCTCCCAGCCAAAGCGTTCGGCAATCTTTTGCTCGCTCGTAATGCCGTTGCACAGCGAGGCGATGAGCGTGTTGGGTCCCACGACACGCTCCATAGTCTTGAGTGCTTGGTCGAGACCGGTGGTCTTGACCGTCAGGATGACCAGATCGGCGGGCGCTACCTCGCTGGCACGGACGGACGTGAGATCGCAGGGCTTGCCGTTGACGGTGAGCGCGTCGTTCGCATGGCGCTCAAAACGGGCATCATCCATGACGTATTCGACGGCGTCGTTGCCGAGCGCCCGGGCGATCATGCTGCCGTAGAGCAGGCCGACGCCGCCCTTGCCGATAAAGGCGACCTTGTTGATCTGCATGTGAATCATCTCCCCATGTAAAAGGCGCCCGCGTAAGGGGCGCCTGATGGATTGTATGCTGCCAGGGTGATTGGTGGGTGCGCGGGGCGGCTGTTATAAAAAAGAAACGTTTGCCTGGACGCTACGCTGCGGGGCAGGCCGCAAAGACGCGGGCGGGGTATCCGACGCCATCGCGGACCTTGGGGAAGGTGCAGAAGATGACGGCACCCGTGGCGGGAAGCTTGTCCAGATGGTCCATGACCTCGATCTGATAGCGGTCGACCGAGAGGATGTACTGCTCGCCGGGGTAGGGGTAGGCGTCCTCACGCGTGGTCACGCTCGTCTCCTTTCATCGGGCTTTTTGCTGATGTTAAAGCGGTGCCGTGACGGCTCGATTTCTGCTGCGTTACGATACGTTCTCAATTGCGATTCCGATGTGTTTCGATGACGTGACGGGTTTGTTTCGCCTCGTCAGGGCTTCGATGGGAGGGGAGGGGCCGTGCAATACCGCGTTGACCCCAAAAGCGGCAACCGTATCTCGGCGTTGGGGCTGGGCTGCATGAGGTTTCCCGGTGCGCCGGGACGCCCGGATGCGAAGACCGCCGACGCTATCATCTCCCGTGCGGTGGAGCAGGGGATTAACTACCTGGACACGGCCTATCTCTATCCCGGCAACGAGGCGTGCGTGGGTGCGTCGCTTGAGCGCCTGGGCTTGCGCGACCAGGTTTTGCTCGCAACCAAGCTGCCGCATGCTTCGTGCAAATGCGCGGAGGATTTCGACCGGTTCTTCGACGAGCAACTGCGCCGCCTACGGACCGACCATATCGACTATTACCTCATGCACAACATTACCTCGCCCGCCCAGTGGGAACGTGTGGTGGCGTTGGGCATCGAGGACTGGATCGCGCGTCAAAAGGCGGCGGGGCGCATTCGCCAGATTGGTTTTTCGTACCACGGCAGCGCAGCGGACTTTCTGACAATGCTCGATGCATGTGAGTGGGACTTTTGCCAGATCCAGTACAATTACGCTGGAGAGCGCTATCAGGCGGGAACGGCGGGGCTCATGGCCGCCGCCGAGCGAGGCCTCGCGGTGTTTGTGATGGAGCCGCTGCTGGGCGGGCGTTTAGCGGGCAAGCTGCCGCCACGGGCCCGCGCTGTGCTCGATAGTGCCCGTGACCCGCATTTGCGCACTCCTGCCGCCTGGGGTCTTTCGTGGGTGTGGAATCATCCTCAGGTGACGATGCTGCTTTCGGGTATGACCGATACCGCGCAGGTGGATGAGAATGCAGCGCTGGCCAATCGTGCGCTGCCGGACTCGATGACGACAGGTCAGCTTGATACCATCGCGCGCGTGCTGGAAGAGTTTGAGAAAACGAACCGCGTGCCCTGCACGGGATGCGGCTACTGCATGCCATGCCCCAAGGGTATCAACATTCCCGGCTGCTTTGCCGCCTACAACGCGAGCTATGCGCACAGCTGGTTTACGGGGCTGTCGCAATACTTTACGGCGAGTGCGGCGCGCACGAGCGAGCCCAAACTCGTGAGCAATTGCGTCAAGTGCGGCAAATGTGCGCGTCACTGCCCGCAACACATCGATATCCCCGAGCGTCTCGACGACGTACGCCGCCGTTTTCAGCCTGGACCCGTGACGGCAGTGCTTAAGGCCTTCGGCAAAACGCGCTCCTCGTGACCCTTTTATAACTTGCGGTGGAATAGTTCCTGTTTGCGGCAGAATAAGGCATCAACAGGAACTATTTCACCGCAACTGATGGGAGGCTATCGTGGGTGACCGAGGTTTACGAAATGATTCGCGTGAGGTTCGTTGGGGCATTTTGGGCGCTGGGCACATTTCTCATCGATTTGCATCGTCGCTCAAGAAGGCCGACGGGGCACGGCTGGTGGCTGCGGCCGGCCGCACTCCTGCACATGTCGAGGAATTTTGCCGAGCGTTTTCGATCGATGCTGCGCATGGCCATGCCTCGGTCGACGATAACGGCAATGCGGCTTATGACGCGCTGATTGCCGACCCCGATGTCGACGCAATCTACTTGGCTCTTCCGCATGGCATGCATACGCGTTGGGCCTGTCGCGCGCTGCGCGCCGGAAAGGCCGTGCTGTGCGAAAAGCCGGCCGTTTTGAGTGAGGAAGAGGCTCTCTCGATTGCCTCCACCTCTCGCGAGCGCGGCGTGCTGTTTATGGAGGCGATGAAGAATCGGTTTTGCCCGATGCGCACTCGCGTGAAGGACTTGCTTGCGTCGGGTGAGCTTGGCCGTATTGTCTCGATTGAAAGCGTGCAAAAGCTCGATTACGGCGAGCCTCCTTCGGGCTATCTGCTTGATCCGTTGCAGGGCGGCTGTCTATATGACATGGGCTGCTATGCGGTCGGTTGGTTTGAGGATTTGCTCGCGGGCGCGTACGAGGTTTCGTCCCGTGAAGTTCGCTGGCGTGACGTGTCAGGCGGCCGCGTCGATTGGGCCGATGAGATCCATATGAGCGTCGGCGGTATACCCATTCATATGGTGTGCGATGGCAAGGCAGCATATGAAAGCCGCTTAACGATTGCCTGTGAGCGGGGCTCGTTGGAAATCGAGCGTCTCCATCGCCCCGAGCTCGCCCATGTGAAGTATTCCGACGGTCGAGTACTCGAAATCGATGCACCATTTGAAGTCGATGATTTTTACGGTGAGGCGTCGCATGCGACGCAGCTCATTCAGGCGGGGAAACTCGAAAGCCCCATCATGTCCCTAGCCGCCACACAGCGCTGTGCGCACATCATCGATGCGATTCGCTTGAAACTTTAGGGCGTGGGGGCATGGCGCCAGCGCTTGGAATGCCTGGAGGCCTTTGCTCCTGATGCCCCTTTTATAACTTGCGGTGGAATACGGTCTGTTTGCGCCAAAATAAGGCACCAATAGACCGTATTTTTCCGCAACTGATGAGGAGGGAGCTGGAGATGCTGACGATCGGGTGTCATCTTTCGACGACGAAGGGCTATCGGGCAATGGGGGAGACGGCGTTGTCCATTGGCGCCAATACCTTTGCGTTCTTTACGCGCAACCCGCGCGGTGGCAAGGCAAAAGAACTTGACATGGATGACGTGGCGGCTCTGCGCGAGCTTATGTCGCAAAACGACTTTGGACCGCTGGTGGCGCATGCCCCGTATACCTACAACCCCTGTTCTGCCAAAGAGCGGGCGCGCGAGTTCGCCTTGGAGGCTATGGCAGAGGACCTGCGGCGCATGGAGGCGCTGCCCGGCAACTACTACAACTTCCATCCCGGTGCGCATGTGGGGCAGGGCTCCGACGCCGGCATTCAGATGATTGTCGATGCCCTGTGTCAGGTGATGTTTGAGGGCCAGCAGACGACGGTGCTGCTCGAGACCATGTCGGGCAAGGGCACCGAGGTGGGCCGCAGCTTTGAGGAACTGGCGCTCATCATTGAGGGTGTTGCCGGCAAACGCCCCGAGCTGTCGGCCAAGCTGGGCGTTTGCCTAGACACCTGCCATGTGAGCGATGCCGGCTACGACATCATCCATGATCTGGACGGCGTACTCGACGAGTTCGACCGCGTGGTGGGTATCGATCGCTTGCATGCCGTACACATCAACGATTCGAAGAACCCTTGTGGCGCCCATAAAGATCGTCACGAGTGCATCGGCAAGGGATACCTTGGCAGCGAGGAATTTGGTGGCGGTATGCAGGTTATGCAGAATATTGTATCGAATGGCCACTTGCGTTCGCTGCCGTTTATTTTGGAGACTCCGAACGAACTTGCAGGTTATGCAGCTGAAATTAGACTATTAAGGTCATTGCAGCAGTAATGACTGTCACAAAGTAGAGTATTCCATTCACGTTATGGGTTTGTTTCAATCAGTTTTCTCATTGCAGATTCGTAATTCCGGGTGCATAATAGCCAACAGTTTTTGCAGACCTCTGAATCAAACGAGGTCACCGGAAGGAGACTGATTATGAAGCTGAAGAAGCTTGGCGCATTTGCCGCCACGGGTGCTATGGCGCTCGCCCTTGCTCTGACGGGCTGCGGTTCGTCCAACGCCACCTCTGGTTCTGATGCCGGTTCCAGCAGCTCTGACGACGCTAAGGTCGAGAAGGTCGACGGCTCCAAGGAGTACGCGCTCGTCAAGGACGGTACGCTGACCGTCGGCACCTCTGCCGAGTACGCTCCGTTTGAGTACAAGGATGACAACGGCGATTATCAGGGCTTTGACCTTGAGCTCATCAAGGCTATCGGCGACAAGCTGGGCCTGGATGTCGAGTATGTCAACAATGACTTTGACACGCTGGTTCCGGGCGTCGCTTCGGGCGCCAAGTATGACGTCTCCATCGCGGCTATCACCGACACGCCCGAGCGTGAGAAGGAAGTCACTTTCTCTGATTCCTACTACATGGACGATCAGGCTATCGTGACCAAGGTCGATAACACCGACATCACGGCCGACAACTACAGCGAGAAGCTCAACAACGCCGACGCTACCATCATCGTTCAGTCTGGCTCGACCGCCGAGTCCTTTGCCCAGGAGAACTTCCCCAAGGCCAAGATCGTCCCCTACAAGGACGCTACCGAGTGCTTCGGCGCCCTGCAGTCCGATAAGGGTGACGCCGTAGTCACCAACCGCTCCGTTGCCAGCCAGCTGACCGCCGAGCAGTTCAACACCTGCCAGACCATCAAGCAGATCAGCACCGGCGAGGAGTACGCCATCGCCATCAACCAGGGCAACACCAAGCTCAAGGACGACATCAACCAGGCCATCAAGGACCTGACCGTCGACGGTACCGTCGACGCCCTCATGGCTAAGTACAGCATCAAGTAAATAGATGCTTGATTGCGTGTAGGCCCTTTCCGTTTTGCGGAGAGGGCCTTTGCGCTTCTCTCGACGGAGAGTATTTCCGTCTTGTTTTGCCGGCAACTTCTACGATAGGAGCCACCTTGTCTCGATTGAACGAAGGGGCCGCGGAGCAGCGTTTTTTACTGCCCGCCTTGCTCCAAAAGCTAGCCTGCGTCATGGCCGTGGCGCTCGCGCTGGTGTGCGCGGGGGCATATGCGCCCACGACCGCCCAGGCGCTTGAGACCGCAAAGATTACCGCCCGACCCAACACCGGTTCGGGCAGCGCTGTGGTCGGCGGCACAGAGACGCGCATTACCTGGGAGGTCCAGGCCGATGCCGACGAGGAGCTGAGCGGTCTTTCGCTGACGTTTGTCGACGGCACGACGTTTGGTACCGATGACACGCGATTGACGATGCTCTCGGGCGAGGACCTCATGGATCGTACGCCCATGAAGCCCACGTGCAAGGCTGACGGCCAGACGCTCAAGATCGACTTTGGCGAGACGGCGCCTGCCGGCGGCTTTTTCCGTGTCGAGGTTTACGGCGTGACCTTCCCCGTCGAGGGCGGCGATGAGGCCTTTAGCGGCACCTATACGCTCGCTGACGGGTCGACCAAGAAGATCTCCAAGATTCCGTCGGTGGAGATCAAGGGCGTGACGGCCTTCGATAACTTCCTGGCCGATCTTAAGGAGCAGCCGTGGGTCGAGGCCTGGAACTCCAATATGTTCCTGCGCCTGTTCTTAAACCCGGTCATTTTGGTCCAAAGCCTGCCGATCGTCTTTAAGGGCTTCCTTATGTCGCTCTCGATCGTGCTTGTGGCGTTTCCGCTGGCAATTCCCTTTGGCTTTGCCTTGTCGCTCATGCGCATCTCCAAGTCGCGCATCCTGCGTTGCCTTGCCGGCATCTATGTGAATATCATCCGCGGTACGCCGGCGTTCCTGCAGATCTATATCGCGTTCTTCGGTCTGCCGTTGGCCGGCGTCAAGGTTGATGACTACGTGCTTGGCGTTATCGTCATGGCCATGAACTCGTCTGCGTACCTATGCGAGATCTTCCGTGCCGGTATTCAATCGATCCCCAAGGGCCAAAACGAGGCTGCGCGTTCGCTGGGCATGAACGCGTTCCAGACGCTGCTCTATGTCATGATTCCGCAGACGTTCCGTAATGTTTTGCCTACGCTGACCAGCGAGTTTATCTTGCTTTACAAGGATACGTCGCTGCTTGCCGCCGTGGGTGTGGTCGAGATCGTCATGAACGCCCGTACCATCGTGGCCACGACGGGCTCCATTACACCGTACGTGGTTGCCGCCCTGTTCTATCTGGTCATCACCCTGCCGCTCGCTCGCTTGGTGAGCGGTCTTGAGGCGAAGCTTTTGGGCACGGCCGAGACCAAGAAGAAGCGTCCCGCCAAGAGCGCCGGACAGGTTGTCGCGACGCCCGCCGATCACATCGCCGGTCTGTAAGGAGGTCCTATCATGAGCGAAACCAATAACTCGAACGAGGTCGTCGTCAGTATCAAGAACCTCCAGAAGGCCTTTGGCGACAACGTGGTCCTGCGCGATATCGATCTGGATGTGCACAAGGGTGAGGTCGTTGTGGTCTTGGGCCCCTCGGGCTCGGGCAAGTCGACGATGCTTCGCTGCATCAATCGTCTGGAGCATCCCACGAGCGGCTCGATTATCGTTGAGGGCGTGGACGTGTGCGCCAAGGGTGTCGACCTCAACAAAGTGCGTACGCACCTGGGCATGGTCTTTCAGCAGTTCAACCTGTTCCCGCACTTGTCGGTCAAAAAGAACGTCATGCTTGCGCAACAAAAGGTGCTCAAGCGCAGCAAGGAAGAGGCCGAGAAGATCGCCGTCGAGGAGCTGACCAAGGTCGGTCTTGCCGAGCGCATCGATTTTATGCCGAGTCAGCTTTCGGGCGGTCAGCAGCAGCGCGTGGCCATCGCCCGCGCCCTGTCGATGAATCCGCACGTGATGCTCTTCGACGAGGCCACGTCGGCGCTCGA
The DNA here is from genome assembly GCA_019414025.1 of Collinsella sp. GTDB lineage: Bacteria > Actinomycetota > Coriobacteriia > Coriobacteriales > Coriobacteriaceae > Collinsella. The sequence continues at coordinate 23,586 of DXMU01000029.1, read as the reverse complement.
TCCTGAGCTTGTCCGCGATGTATTGGGTGTCATGCGCGATCTTGCGCATGACGGTATGACCATGATCGTGGTGACGCACGAGATGGGCTTTGCCCGCGACGTCGCCGACCGCGTCGTCTTTATGGACGGCGGCGTTATCGTGGAGGACGGCACACCGAGCGAGGTCTTCGACCATCCCAAGAGCGAACGCACCAAGGCGTTTTTGGGCAATATCTCGTAGCCGCTTTATATGACCGACATAGCAGAAAACGGGAGCCGGATGTGATCCGGCTCCCGTTTTTGTTGGGACGCGAATGTGTTTTGGTGCAGAGCGTGTTACGGGCGGAGCTCATTGCCGCTAGACGAGCTCGGCTCCAAGGGCGCGGCAGGCCGCCTCGCCCTCATCGTCGGGTGCATCGTAGCAAATGACGGAATCGACGACGTTGACACCTGCCTCGTCGGCATCGGCCTTCCAGTTGTCCATCCACTCGCCCTCGGCCCACGAATAAGAGCCAAAGAGGACGACCTTCTTGTCGCCGAGGGTTTCCTTGACTTCGTCCCACATCGGTTGGAACTCATCGTATTCAAGCTCCTCGGAGCCCATGGCGGGGCAACCGAAGGCGAAGGCATCATAGTCGGCGGCCCTGTCGGCAGAGAAGTCGGCGCAGGGGATGACTTCGGCCTCGGCGCCCGCGGACGTGGTGCCCTCGGCAACGAGGTTTGCCATGGCCTCGGTGTTGCCCGTGCCGCTCCAATAGACGACGGCGATCTTGCTCATGTTGAGTCCTTTCGGTTGTGCGGCGTGCGGCCGCGGTTTGTACGTTCTATCGGGTCGCCTGGGCAAGTTGCGCCAAGCTGCAGCCCTGCTGATAGATAAAGGTGAGGTGTTGGGTGCAGGCACGGTACGCATCAAACGTCGCAAGCGCCTGCTCGACATTCGTATAGACCTTCCAGGCTCCAAAGATCTTGTAGTTCTCGCCACGCTGGGCGATGAACTCGTATACGTCGTCGTAGGGGTACCCCAGGAAGTAGCCAATTTCGTGTGGAAACTCGCAGGTGCAGCCGTTGTCGCAATGTGCTTGATGGTCCAATGCGCATCGGGTTTGGCCGCATGCGCATTCCGCGGCGTTATTGCTTGCGAGCGTGATGCGCGATGCCAGGTGCACAAGACATGCCGAGAGGTTGCCGGTGTCGTAGCCCTCCTTGGCGAGTGCCGTTTTGGCGCGCGGGTCAGCAAGGTAAGTGGCGAGGCTATTGGGCCGATATGCGTATACGAGCGCCCCGCAGGGGCGCCAGACCAAAACGCTCAGATGGATGCCGAACGGATTAAGCTCGCGGTTGCACCGGGCGATAACGTTGAGCAGGCGTGCTCGGCGATCCTCGATCGCCGCAGTTACGCTTGAGCCGTCTTGATCGACATAGACTCCTGGGTAGGTAAAGAGCGATGCCGGTTTGATGCCCGCGAGCGTGGGGGAGCAGTTGCGCACGACTGCCGCCTGAAACGTTGGGATGTCTATGGTTCGAGTCACGACGCTCCTTACGGATCTAAACTGTTAGCCTAGGAAAACTTATACACGAAAGTAAGCCTTGGTCAACTAAAAAGTTTGAAGAGGGAAACTAATTGACCGAACGGACATGATTTTGGGTTAAGATGGGAACACCCCATGGGGGTATCTAGATAGGGCTACTTGAAAGGGGAACGCATGAGTGACTTGCTCAACCCTGCGAATCTCATCGTGCTGGGCGTGATTGCTATTGGTATGTTCTTTGGGCTGCGCCGTATTGCGGCGTCGACGCATGGGAAGAGTTGCTGCAGTGATGGCGCAAGCGGAAAGAAAGCCAAGAGGGTTGTGGTGGCAGACACCGACGAGTCCCACTACCCCTATCGTGAGGAGTTTCTTATCGGCGGCATGAGCTGCGACGGCTGCGCTCGGAATGTGACGAATGCCCTCAATGCGCTGGACGGCGTGTGGGCAACGGTGACGTATGCGGACCACACAGCGCGCGTGCGCTCCAAGCGGCCGATCGATCGCGGTGTCCTTGAGGCTGCCGTGAGAGATGCGGGTTACTACGTCATGACGCTGTAGGCCTTGCCTTGGATGCGCGTCCTTGTCTAGGCTCGTCCGCGTAGCTCGATGTCCTGGATGTCGTCGAAGTCGATGGCGATATCTTTGAGCTTGAGGAGTTTGAAAGCAGGGAGCGCCTCGTCGAGGATGCCGGTGCGGCTGCGATAGCCGTATGTATCGTAATAGGTGACACGAACCAAGTCGCCACGCTTGAGGCCCTCGAGCTTTTTCGAAAGTTCGAGGGCTTTTTCTTCTGTGAGTTCGCATTTTGGCTCGGCGGTGATCTCTTGTTTACGCACGAGCTCGTAGTATCCCGTGAGGGCGGCAAAGGGCATAAACTGCGCGGCACGGCCGGCACGGACGGCGCCGTTGGCGGTGAGCTTGGGGTCGGCGGATCGACGTCTTCCCTCGGGGTCCGCTAGACGTTCAAAAGGCGTCGGTGGCCGCATCGGCTGTTGTTGGGACTTAGGCACGATGTCCTCCTACCTGATCGTTGCGTTCGCGCGCGGTGGCGCCGGCGGTAAAGCTTAATCCCTTGACGAGCGCGTTCTTGCCGTACTTGCCTTTCACGGCCAGGACGGCGCGCGCCAGGTCGCGCTCGCGCTCATCGGCCTCGATATCGCTGAACAGATCGATGGTGGCAAATTCCTCGGGCATGAGGTTGCCAAATCCCAGGTTGATGCGCTTGACCGGTCGTTTGGGATCGACAGTCTGCGCCCAGAGCTCATCGAAATAGCCCATGATCTTCTTAAACGAATTGGTACGCTCGGGCAGCATTCGCGAGGCGTTAGAGTGCGCAAAGAGTGCGGCATAGCCACCGCGCGGTTTGCCGCCATGCTCTCCCACAAAGATGCCATCGATTGCCTGCGCTTCGCGCACCAGGCGACGCCGTTCGTCATCGCGCTGGACGGGCTTGGGCGCACGGGGCGCGAGCTCGGGGCCGGCGGTTGCGGTGGGTTCGATACTCGATGTGCTCGAGCGCAGGTGCCCGCATCCGTCCACATACTGCGCTGTACCGCTGGCGTCGAGGCGGCGTATGTCGGCGCGTTCGCTCGCGTAGCCCACAAAGAGCGAGATACTGTCGCAGACCACGTGCTTATCGACCAAGTCTAAAACGGCGTTGTCGACCATCTCGCGCAAGACGGTATAGGCCTGTTCGTAGGCATAACCCTTCGAGAGCACCTGTCCTGTGGTGGTCGAAGTTGCCTGCGGGCGATAGGCTTGGATATCGGCGATGGTTGTCGGCTCGCGCCCGAAGGCATGGTCGATGAGATATTCGGCATTGACGCCGAGCTCGTCATAAAGCAGGTTTTCGTCGAGCGCCGCGACGCCCATCAGATCGTAGACGCCGTATTTCTCGAGGCGGGCTGCCACGCCGGGACCGATGCCCCAGATATCGGTGATGGGACGATGGGGCCAGATCTCCTTGCGAAAGGTCTCGTCGTCGAGTATGCCGATGCGGCTGGGTACGTGCTTGGCGGTAATGTCGAGCGCTACCTTGGCCTGGAATAGGTTGGGGCCGATGCCGACCGTCGCCGTGATGCCGGTGCGCGCGAGGACCTCGTCGCGCAGCGTGCAGGCGAACCCTTCCGCATCGGTGTGATAGAGGTCCAGATAGGGCGTCACGTCGATAAAGCACTCATCGATGGAGTAGACGTGCACGTCCTGGGGGCTGACGTATTCCAGATAGATACCGTAGATTTTCGCCGACACCTCCATGTAATGCTGCATGCGCGGTACGGCCGTGATGTAGTCGATGCCATCGGGAATTTCGAACAGACGGCAGCGATTGTGTATCCCGAGGTCCTTCATGGCCTGTGTGATGGCGAGGCAGATGGTCGTGCGTCCGCGTGATTCGTCGGCAACGACCAGGTTGGTGGTGAGTGGATCGAGCCCGCGGTCCACGCACTCGACGCTGGCATAAAACGTCTTGAGGTCGATGCAGATGTAGGTGTGCTGCTCGTGCGCCACGCGTCCTCCCATCAAACACATGTTCTTATCGAATACCTGTTCGATAATACCCGCTCGACCAGACACCGTCAAAACCTGTCCCTTTTTGGCGGGTATGGTCGTGCGGCTGCATCGGGTTTTTAACGCAGCCCTAAAGAGCGCGAAACAGCTCGGAAAAGCTCGCTTCGTAGCATGAGCCTAACGATCGATACCGCCTATACGCACGGAAGGGTTGTGGAAAAGATGGTCAATTATGGGTTTGGTATGCCGACGCGCCTTGTTGCGGATGGAGACGTGGCTCGCTGGTGCGGACGATTGGTCGCTCACTACGGTGGCACCAAGGCGCTGGTCGTGTTGGGCGGTGACAAACATACGCACGATGAGCTCGTCTCGGCGGCGCTCGGCTCGCTTGATCGAGCTCTGCTCGAACGCGTGCTTTTTCGCTGCGGCTTGGTCGGGGGCGACGGGGGAGACGATTTGGTCGATGAGGCCGTAGCCCTGGCGACCGACGAAGGCGTGGACTTTGTCCTGGCGATTGGCGATGCCGATACTGCCGGCTTTGCGCGCGAGCTCGCGCGTCGCATGGCGGCGCTCGATGCCGGCGAAGACGGCTTTGTGCCTTATGGATGCATTGTCTCGGAGGGCAAGGTGCCTGCTGTCGTGGGCACCGGCGAGGTTCCCGTTTTTGCCATTATCGCGCCCGAACTGCTGGAGGGCATCGGGTCTCCTTTGCGTGAGTTGCTCGGTAGCGTCTGCGCTGCGGCCTAATATCTGCCAGGAAGGGACAGGTTAATTTTGGTAGGTAAAGCGTTTGACCTGCCAAAATTAACCTGTCCCTTTTTGGTCGGTCGCCGTTTAGGGGCGGATTGGCAACGCTCGCTGATTACGGTCTTGACCTGCGCTAGAATAGGGTCATCTGATTATCCGGGCGCATGGAGGTATGCGCCCGTATGTTGAGGAGGACTTTATGGCAACTGTTGCCGCACCTATCGACGCTACGTCGACCGCCGCTTGGAAGGCGCTCGAGGCCCATCAGGAGAAGCTCGAGGCCGAGGGTATCGACCTTAAGGCATGGTTCGCTGCCGATGCGGAGCGTGTGAACAAGCTGAGCTTTGACGCCGGTGACCTGCACTTCGACCTGTCCAAGAACTTGGTGACCGACGAGACCGTCAAGCTCCTGTGCGATCTTGCCCGCGAGGTGAAGCTCGAGGAGCGCCGCGACGCCATGTTCTCCGGCGAGCACATCAACACCACCGAGGACCGCGCCGTCCTGCACACCGCGCTGCGCCGTCCGGCGAGCGAGAAAGGCCAGCTCATCGTTGACGGCCAGGACGTCGTCGCCGACGTGCACGAGGTCCTCGATCGCATGTATGCTTTTGCCGAGCGTGTGCGCTCCGGTGAGTGGAAGGGCGTTACCGGCAAGAAGATCGAGCACCTGGTGTCCATCGGCATCGGCGGCTCCGATCTGGGCCCGGTCATGGCTTACGAGGCTCTGCGCCCCTATGCCGACGCCGGTATCGATTGCCGCTACATCTCCAACATCGACCCCAACGACCAGGCCGAGAAGCTTAAGGGTTTGGACCCCGAGACCACGCTCGTGATCATCGTCTCCAAGACCTTCACCACGCTCGAGACCCTCACCAACGCTCGCGAGGTCAAGACCTGGATGCTCGAGCAGCTCAAGGCTCAGGGCGCCATCGACGGCTCCGATGAGCAGAACGCCGAGGCCGTGGCAAAGCACTTCGTCGCCGTCTCCACCGCGCTCGAGAAGGTCGAGGCCTTCGGCATCGACCCTGCCAACGCCTTCGGTTTCTGGAACTGGGTCGGCGGCCGCTATTCTGTTGACTCCGCCGTGGGCCTGTCGCTGATCGTCGTGCTCGGCCCCGAGCGCTTCCAGCAGTTCCTCGAGGGCTTCCACGCCATCGACGAGTACTTCTGCAATACCCCGCTCGAGAACAACGCCGTCGCGCTAATGGGCCTGTTCAACGTCTGGTACGTCAACTTCTTCGGTTCCAAGAGCCATGCCGTGCTGCCGTACTGCCAGTACCTGCACCGTTTCCCGGCCTACCTGCAGCAGCTCACCATGGAGTCCAACGGCAAGCATGTCCGTTGGGACGGCAGCGCCGTGACCTCCGACACCGGTGAGATCTTCTGGGGCGAGCCCGGCACCAACGGCCAGCATGCCTTCTACCAGCTGCTGCACCAGGGCACTGTGGTGGTCCCGGCCGATTTCATCGCCTTTGCCAATACCGCCAACCCTGCGACCGATAGCGGCCAGGACGTGCATGAGCTGTTCCTGGGCAACTTCCTGGCCCAGACCAAGGCGCTCGCCTTTGGCAAGACGGCCGACGAAGTTCGTGCCGAGGGCACGCCCGAGCAGATCGTCCCGGCCCGTTGCTTTGAGGGCAACCGCCCGACGACCTCGATCTTTGGCGACACGCTGACCCCGTTCGCACTCGGTGAGCTCATCGCCCTGTACGAGCACATCACGTTTGTCGAGGGTACGGTCTGGGGCATCGACTCCTATGACCAGTGGGGTGTTGAGCTTGGCAAGCAGCTTGCCAAGCAGATCACCCCTGCCTTCCACGACGATGCCGCCAAGGCCGAGCAGGACGCTTCGACCCAGGCGCTCATCGAGTTCTATCGCGCGCATCGCAAGTAGTCGCTGCTGTTAACGCATCGCGCCTTATAGTCAGGGGCCCGTATCCTATCGGATGCGGGCCCCTTTGCTTTGCCGTGGTCCCGGGACGCACGGCTTTTGTGGAACATCGCTGGGGCGCCGCGCGCTGCGAGAACCCTGCGCCTAGATCTCGGCCTCCGCATGGCCTCGCTGCGCCTCGGGCAGCTCCCCGTAGAGCGGATGGTCTTCGAGCCTAAAGCGCTCGACCTGTTCGGGAGTGCGACCGCGTACAAAGAGCCACGAGCGATCGATCGGCGTCGCCATGAGCGTGCTGGGCAGCGCGTCGGCGCGGTCGGAAAACACCCGGGCACTCTCGGGATCCTGGAACGCCAGCACCAGATGCGTGTCGCAGTTGCCCATGATGGAGCGTGCGCGTGCCTCGCCATAGAGCGCATCGAGCTGGTTGGTCGACTGCAGCAGCAGCGTTGCCCAGATGTTGCGGCTTCGGATAATCGAGAGCACGTTGTCGATCTGGGTGATCTGCAGATTTGCGAAGTCATCGAGCATAAAGCGCACGGGCACGGGCAGGCTGCCGTCGGGCTGCCTATCGGCCTCACGAATGAGGCCCATAAACGCCTGCGAAATAAAGAGGCCGGTCAGCGGATCGAGATTGCGGTCAATATCGCTCACGGTTACAAACAGGGCGCAGGGGGTGTGTCCCATGGAAGCGAAGTCCACCTGATGGCACTCACGATAGAGCTGTGCCGCACCGTCGAATCCCAGACACATGACCTTTTCGGCAAGGATGCCGACGATGCTCGCGTGCATGCGCTCGGCATTTTGCGTAATGGCGTAGCGCCGCCATAGCGAGAGGGCATAGCTTTGGGGGTCGGTCGTGATCAGGTCGTCAAACAATCGACTCGTGGCACCGTCCTGCAGGTGCTCGATCAGCTTGATGACCGAGCTGATCGTCTGCTCGTCGGCGGGTAGCTGTTCGGTGACGTAGGCGATAAGACACGACAGCAGGTTTGCCGCCGCATGATCCCAGAAAGGCTGGTTGTTGTCCTCGATGGGGCAGATGGCCTTTGCCACCGAGAGGATGTCCTGCTGGTTGGGCCTGCCGTCCGCCTTGCGGCGAATGTTCCTCAGGGGGTTGTAGCCGCAGCGCTCGATGCCGGGCGCAAGGGCCGGGACGGTGTTGAGGTCGGCGAAGTTGAGACATTGCACGCGGTAACCGTGGGCTGCCAGCACGGGTCCCACTTCGCGACAGAGCGTGCCTTTGGTGTCGAGCACGATGTAGCTTGCGTTCATTTGCAGCAGGTTGGGCTTGAGGACGTTTCGGGTCTTGCCGGCTCCCGAGGGGCCGATCACAAGCGCGTTGTTGTTGAGTCCCGTTTGGCGGGTGTCGCAGGAAAGCGTTCGATCCTTGGCGAGGATGGTGGACGATGCGGACTCAGATGCGGCGAGGCGGATGGCGAGGTTAGACATGGGCGACCTCCTTGGTGGTCGAGAGGATTCCGTGGGCAAAGCCGAGCTCGACGGCGCGCTCGGCCGAAAGGTAGGTGTCTTTTGCAGTGAGGGACTGGATGCGCTTGGGCGTGAGGCCGCTGCGGTCCGAGAGGATTTGCGTGAGGGTCTTGCGGGTCCGCATGAGACGCCGGCTGGTTTCCTGCAGCGCAAGTGCCGAGCCGCCTGCCCCCTGGGGGATCAGCGGGTCGTGAATCATGAGCTCTGCATGGGGCGCCATACGGCGATCGTCGCCGCCCATAAAGATCACGGCGCCCATGGACGCGGCGAATTCCAGGCAGACGGTGCGGATGGGGCACGATGCAAGGCGCATGGCGTCATAGATCGCAAGACCCGATCGCACGCTTCCGCCGGCGCTGGCGACAAATATGGTGATGGGGCGGCTGGGGTCGGTGGCATCGAGCAGGCGGATCTGCTGGCATAGGTCGTGGGCCATCGGGGTTTCGATGTTTCCCATGACGGAGAGCTCGCGACGGGCGAGCATCTCATCGTAAATGCTGGTGAGCGTGATGCCTCGGGCGGATTCACGCATGGTGAGGGGGCTGATGATGGGGGAATGATTGGTGTCCATGAGGACTCCTTTCTGTTGGTTGTGTTGTGGAGGAATAGGATTGTTGCCCGCGGAGGGGCTGGCGGGCTACAGGGTTCGTCCGAGCCTGAGATCGAGCTCGGTTGTGGGGCAGGCTGCCTGTTCGTGCGGCTCGCAAGCGCCAAGGGCTCCAAAGCGATAGAGCGTTGCGGCGGGCGTGGTGTAGGCGAGCCGCAGCTGATGCTCGACAGGGGCACATCCGTCATTTTTGTAATGAGCCGCGTAGTACTGCGCGATGCTGGTGTTCATCTCGCTGCCATTGCGATGGCGCTCAAACTGGCGTCTGCAGGTCTCGATGATCTTTGCTACCGACTTGGGTGCCGTCGCGGGAACAAGGGCGAGATAGCCTTCAAATAGCTCGTTGATGCTCAGGAGGCACAGCAGGTCGATCAGCGTCCTTATGGCTGTTCCCTCGGCAGAAAAATGCGCGGTCATGCGGTTATATCGGTTGCGGTCGACGATGGCCGCATGGGGTCTTGGAGTTTTCTGCCCCGTGGTCCCGGGCTTTTGCCGCGCCTGTGTATTGAGCTCGACGTTGCAGCGCTTGAGGCCGTCCAACGGAAGGAACAGTGCGGTGCGCAGGGTGTTCCGCTTGCTTTCGAGTTCATGACGCTCGTCGGGTTCCCATTCGAGCTTGAGTTTCGTGTCAAGCGCCGTAAGCATATGGGCTAGGCAGCCTACGGTAAGAACGTACGAATCGTTGTCGCGTTTTGGGGCATAGGGGTCTGTCAGCTTGCGAATGTCGGGGTCGCCCATGATCTTTGTGCAGCGCTTCAGCAGTTGAGGGTGGTCGGCCAAGATCGTCGCGAGCGGTAGCGACGCGTAGTTCTTGATGGTCGCGGCGGCAAAGGCGGCGTCATATTCGTTTGCATATGCTCGCTCAATGCGGGCATCCAGAATGCTTTTCTTATCGCCGTCTTCAGCGTGGTGGTTTGTCATAGCTTCTCCAATCGGTTGATGTTCGTGCTGTTTGTTGATGTGTTGGTTGTCGTGAGTGATGTGCTTGTCGTGAGTGATGTGCTTGCCGTGGGTGATGTGCTTGCCGTGGGTGATGTGCTGACGTTGGGGTGCTATGCGGTTTTCAATGAGCCCGTGAGGCAGTTGCTGCAGGGGCGGGATGGAACGGCCCATGCAAGGCGGAAGGCATCGTGCTCAAAATCGAGACAGCAATGCCCCGGGTGCCTCACATGTGGCAGTTACCTCATTAAGTTGTCATTGCGTTTGGGGCTGTACTTTGCCGATCTTCTTTCTCTTACACGCTAAAAACTGAAACTTCATATGCTCGATCTACTTAAAACCGCAACGGCGGTCTTTTATCAACTTATATGTCGGAACGCGTCTTTGCAAGTACTTTTTTGCCTTTGTTTCAAATGGGGTGGTTTTGCAACCGTCACGCGCCACGCTATGCGAACGTGCCCCGGCTCGGATAAGATGGTGCGATCGAGTTCTACCGCGCTCACCGCAAGTGGTCTTTGCTGCTGAGATAGGTCATGGCCGAAAGGGGCCCGTATCCGTTGGGATACGGGCCCCTTTTCTGTTGTCGGCCAGATACGATGGGTCGCGTGACGTCGTCAGAGGTCGAATTCGACCGCTAACGACGTTGTGCAGCTCATCATTTCTGGTCGCAAACAGTAAAGGGGCATGAGGGTGTATTGAGGAGGGGGATGTCTTGCTGTCGGCATCCGCGTGCGGTGCCATTCGCTGTCTGTAAATATACGTTTAAAGCTAATTTCATACCACTTGTCGGAATGCGGACGCTGTCCTTGCATGCCGGGCGTACATTGAACGTGGTTTTTCGCGTGAAACCACGAATCGGTTGTCAGTCCTGAACAAGGAGGCCCAGCATGACGCTTGCCAAACCCATCAACAAATACATCGACTATATCGATGCCCCCGAGGACACGTTTGAGCAATATGTCGAGAAGGCGTTAAAGTACAACTTTCGCTGCGTATTTGCGAACCTGCAGGAGTACGAGACGGGCCGCGCCATGCTCGAGGACTCTGACATCATCCTTGCCGGCGCTATCGACTTTCCCCAGGGCACTATGGCGCTCGAGGAGAAGCTTGCGAGGTTTGAGGAATACGCTGCGTGTGGCTTTACCGAGATTGACTACGTTTTGAATCAGAGGTCGATCGAGAACCGCGATTTTGATGCCATCGAGCGCGAGATGACTACCATTGCTGATTTTTGTCGCGCGCATGGCATCACTGACAAGGTAATCGTCGAGATGTGCAAGCTGGACGGCGACGACGCCGCCAAGCGCCGTGTATGCGAGATCGCGCTGGAGGCCAAGCCGGGATTCCTTAAGACATCGACCGGCAGAAGCTTTGGCGGTGCTAAGCTCGAGGACGTGCGGCTGATGCACGAGGTGCTCGGCGATGCCGTGGCAATCAAGGCGGCGGGCGGTATCCATAATTACGAAGAGGCCTGCGCATTCATCGAGGCCGGCGCCAGCGCGTTAGGTGCATCGGCGGGCATCACGATCGTCGAGGGCGCACCGACGGATGAGCGTCGCTAGCAGACGTATTTGACCTGAGCGATAAAGCTTCACGACCACACGCTGTTCATGTTCGAGACAATATGACTTTTTGCCCGTTGTAAACGGAGTCGCGATGGGTGTTCTGTATGATGGCTCAGACAAGGTTGTTCAATGACAGGGAGGCATATATGGCAATCAAAGCCATCGCGATGGATATCGACGGTACGCTCACCAACGATCAGAAAGTGATTAGCCCGCGTACGCGCGAGAAGCTGCTCGCGGCGCAGGAGTCGGGCATTAAGCTCATTTTGGCTTCGGGCCGTCCCGCATGGGGGCTGCACGCCTTGGCGCAAGAGCTCGACCTTCAAAACCATGACGGTCTGCTGGTGGCCTTTAACGGCGCACACGTCGTCGATGCCCAGACCGACGAGGTGCTGTTCGATCAGGCTATGCCTGCCGACGAATTGCATCGCCTGATTGATCACCTGCGTAATTTTGACGTGATCCCTATGATTTCGCTCGGTCGCGATTTGCACGTCGAGGACTCGTACCATTGCATGATCACGCTGCCTGACGGCTCGCAGAAGAATATCGTCAAGTATGAGCGCGACGCGTGCGATCTTAAGATTCGCGAGGTGGAGAGCCTGCATGAGGTCGTGGACGCTTATCCCGTGGACAAGCTGCTGACGGCGGGCGATCCGGCCTACCTGCAGGCGCATTACGAGGAGATGTATGCGCCCTTTACCCAGACGCTTTCGGGCATGTTTACGGCCGACTGGTACTTTGAGTACACGGCGCCCGGTATCGACAAGGCCCGCGCGCTTGAGGGTGCCCTGCCCAAGCTCGGTATCGATGCCAGCGAGGTCGTCTCGTTTGGCGACGGCCAGAACGACAAGTCCATGATTGAGTGGGCCGGCACCGGTGTTGCCATGGGCAACGCCGTCGATGAGGTTAAGGCAGTTGCCCAGATGGTGACCGCCAATAACAACGAAGATGGCATTGCGGTGGCGTTGGATAAGCTGCTGGGTTAGAATCGCCGATAGTGCATGGTTCGGGCGTCCGCTTGCGGGCGCCCTTTTGTTAGGGAGGGTGCCGTGTCCGCATTTCCGTTCGACGCCGTTATCTTTGACATGGATGGCGTCATCGTCGATACCGAGTATTACTACTTGGGCGAGACTGCCGCGTTTGCCAAGGAGCTTGGGTTGAATCTGACTCAAGAGGAGTTGAATGGACAGGTCGGTACCTCGCATCAGTTCTTCCTGCATATGCTGGTCGATTGGTTTGAGCGCGCCGGTAAAGGGCACTTCACTGGCGAGGAAGCGTTGGCCCGTTGGGACGAGTGGGCGCATAAGCGTCCGCGCGACTATCAGGCTTTGATTAACCCGGGCGCTGTGGATACGATTCGAGAGTTGCCGCGCCGCGGCGTTCGCGTGGCGTTGGCGAGTTCGTCTCCCATGGACAGCATCGAGGAAGTACTCGATGCATGTGGTCTGTCGGATGCCTTTGAGTACGTGGTGAGCGGCGAGCAGTTTAAGGAGAGCAAGCCCGAGCCCGACATCTACCTACATGCGCTGGACCTGCTGGGGCTGCCCGCGAATCGCTGCTGCTGCGTTGAGGATTCCGTTCCGGGCATTACCGCGGGTAAGCGAGCCGGCCTGACGGTCATTGCCAAGCGCGAGGAGCGCTTTGGCTTTAGCCAGGATGCCGCGGACAAGATTATCGACCAGCTGCCGGACCTGCTGGAACTCGCGTAGATTCTGGGCGGCATTGTTGTCACAACAGTGGTTCCGCTGGCATAAGAGAGGGGCGCGCTATGGCATTTAACGTGAGCGCACTGGGGTTTGGCGACAACGTCGTCGACCGCTACGAGCATATTCGCACGATGTATCCGGGTGGCAATGCGGTGAACTTTGCCGTGTATGCCAAGAAATGCGGAGCCGCGCGCTCCGCGTATATGGGCATCTTTGGTAATGACGCTGCTGCCGAGCACGTGATTGCGAGTCTTGAGGATGAGGACGTTGAACTAGCCAAATGCAAGCAGCTCATCGGTGAGAATGGTGCTGCGCGCGTGACCGTCGTTAACGGCGACCGTGTTTTCCTTGGCTCCAATGAGGGTGGCATCCGTGGTGATACTCGCTATGTGCTCGATCGCTTTGACCTTGCGTACATGAAGCAGTTCGACGTAGTCCACTCGGGCAACTATTGCTTTACCGAGCGCGAACTTCCCAAGTTGAAGGCCGCGGGCATCACGGTTTCGTTTGACTTCTCGGACGATTCGACCGACGAGTACTACGAGCAGATTGCTCCCTACGTTGACTTCGCATTCTTTAGCGCGGCAGACGCCGCGAGCGAGGATGAGATTCGCGAGCGTCTGGCATGGGTGAGGGGTCTAGGTCCGCGTTTCGTATCGGCAACGGCTGGCGCTGAGGGCTGCATTGCCTATGATGGCGATCGTTATTACCGCCAACTGGCTAAACCGGTAACGGATTTGAAGGACACCATGGGTGCGGGCGACTCGTTCCTGGCTTCGTTCCTGATGTGTTATCTCGATTCCGCCAAGCGTGGCGAGGATGGTGCCGAGGCCATCGAGCGTGCACTCGACTTTGCTGCCGGGTTTGCCTCGACCGTGTGCGGCATGGAAGGCTCCTGGGGCCATGGAGTGCCGATTTCCGAATAGGTGAGCAGTCCCGGGGAGTCGAATTGTCGCCTCCCTGGGACTCCATGGACAAAAAATGCTAAATATGAGTACTGTCACTAATTTAGTAACAGCGAAATTAAGCTTTTGAGGGCCTAGTTGGGTGTCTGCGAGCGATTAAAACCTGCTAAAAATGACTTTAACCACCTTAAAGTGCCTTGATAATGGATGGCTGTACATTATCAAGGCACTATTTTGCCGTAAAATAATGTTACTGGATTTGCAACAGTACTCATATTTGACATTTTTTGCCCACAGGGGTTAGCGAAGGTCAAATACAGAGCGCGCATTTGCTAAAACTGCCGACTCAATGTGCTTAGCGTCACAGTTTTTGAGTGAGGCAATGCGCATCGAGGTCCTTGTGAGCGATCTGATGAGCGACTGTGCGCTTGTTTCTGTGTTTGGCTCGGCTGGCGCATCGGTCTCGAGCAGTAGACGGTCGAGTGGAATCTGTCGGGCGTATTCGCGTCCACGTTTGGTGGCGAGCATGCGCTGGTTGACGGAAAAATAACAGTCCGCATCACGCGCGCGGACGAGTTCGTCCGAAGTGCCGCTAAACCAGTGGAAGATGATAACGGGGGAGTCGGGGTTTGGGATGAGTAGTCCATGCGATTCGAGGACGTCCAGTACGGCTCCTGCCGAACGAACGGCGTGAATTGATATCACGCGCCCGGTAAGAGGATGCTGCACGAGTGTATCGCAGAGCCGGTCAAATGCCTGTATTTGTAGCGGCTCACTTCCGGCAAAGCGTGCGGAAAAGTCGAGTCCCACCTCGCCGATGTAGCGCTCTTGGGCAGCAACTTCGCAAAGCAGATCGACTTCGGCAGGATCGCAGCGGCCGTCGGCGAGCCACCAGGGGTGGAGCCCAACGCCAGCGATGATGCCTGGTAGGCGACGGGCACGCTCGTTTGCGGCCGAAAAGTCGCGTGGGTCGACCCCGCAGTCAAAGAGCCCCAGACCCGACGCCGCCGACTCACTGGCTGCAGCATCGGGGCCGAGCATCAAATCAAGATGACAATGCGTGTCAAAGAATTGCGGTTCCATCGCAGGACATCCTGCTAGTCCAGGCGTTGGCCGTCGGCGCGCACACGCTCGGTGCCGCGTCCACTGATCTGGCGGATAACCTCGCCGGCAATCATCTGACCCATGATGGGCGGCATAAAACTAGCGGTACCCAACTCGGTACGCTCGTGGATGTTGGACGGGTCGCGGGGTTGGGTCTTAACCGATTCCTCGCAGCTAAACAGCACGTGCAGACTCTTGATTCCGCGCTTCTTACATTCTTTGCGCATGATGCGGCTCATGGGGTCGCGTACCGTATCGAAAATGTCGGCAAAGCGGAGGCACTCGGGATGGAGCTTGTTGGCCCCGCCCATGGAGCTAACCAAACGAATGTCGTGGTCCTGAGCATATTTGGCAATGGTGAGCTTGGCCGAGATGGTGTCGATGGCGTCGACGACGTAGTCGAGCTTGCCGTCCGTCTGCTCCAAAACGCTCGCGAAGAACTCGTCGATGTTGTCGCTCAGCAGGTATTCGGTGCGTTTGATAACGGTGGCGGTGGGATTGATGTCGTGGATCATGGCTTCCATAACATCGACCTTGCGCTTGCCGATGGTGCTGTGAAAGGCGATAGCCTGGCGATTGATATTGCTGGGCGCGACGATGTCCTTGTCCAGAATGACGAAATGACCAATGCCGCCGCGGGCGAGTGCCTCGCAGCAGTTGGAGCCCACGCCTCCGCAGCCGAGCACCAACACCGTAGCATCGGCGAGCTTATCGAGTGCCTCGCGGCCCATGATGATCTCGAGCTTGGTGTCGCGTGTCTCGACGAGAGCGGCAGCGGTTTCGGTCATAGACATCCTCCGATGGGGAAGCGAATCGTGTTTTAGCTATCGCCATTATAGGTGTTATCGCGATTCCATTTGAGCCCTTGGGCTTGTTGAAATGGGATCGGGGTTCGCATAAGATTGAAGCAGATGGCACCCGTTGCAGCGGGTTGGCCAACTCTAAAACACGTTTGTAGCGTGAGAAGTGGCCGTCTTCGCATTACGCGGAGGCGGCTATTTTTTTGAGTACAAGATTAGATAGTTAGACAAACATCCAAATATCGAGTATAGTGTGCGCGTCATGAGAGATGATGAGAGGAGGTCTTATGCCGGGAGAGGGTTTTAAGGCGCTTGCCGATCCAACGCGACGGCGCATTTTGGAGTTGCTGCGCGAGGGCAATTGCACGGCGGGGGAGCTTGCCGAGCATTTCGATATCAGTAAGCCGTCGCTAAGCCATCACTTGGCGACGCTCAAAAATGCCGGGTTGGTGACCGACGAGCGCCATGGCCAAAACATCGTATACAGCTTAAACACCACCGTCATGCAGGATTTAATTGGCTGGTTTATGGGCTTTACAAACACTGAAGGTGATAAGGATGAATAACGAAAACAAGGGCATTCACCCCACGGGGGTATCGTCGCGCGTGTGGATTGCGCTGGTCGCTCTGTGCGTCGCCAATGTCGTAGCGCACCTCATGGTGATGCCGAGCTTGCCTGCGCAGATTCCCACGCACTGGGGCGCGAACGGCGCCGTCGACGGTTGGGGTCCTAGCTGGATGGCCTCCGCGCTCGGCGCGCTGCCTCTGGCGCTTCTCGCAATGTTCTGCGTGGTGCCGCGCATCGACCCCAAAGGCGAGGCATATCGAACCTCGGGCAAGTTCTATCAGGGCTTCGTAATCGCCTTCACCTTGTTCATGTGCGCCATAAGCTGGCTGGGAGAGCTTACGGTCTGGGGCGTGGTGCCGGCGGTCGGTTCGGTTAACGTGCTGATTTCCGGTGTTGTCGGTTTGCTGTTCATCGGCGCAGGCAACTACTTGCCGCGTGTGAAGCAGAACTATACGCTCGGTATCAAGACGCCCTGGGCGCTTGCCGATCCCGAGAACTGGCGCCGTACGCAGCGTTTTGGCGGCGCCTGCTTTATGGTGCTGGGTATTGGCCTGATTGTGATGGGCGTGGCAGGCAGCGTGCTTTCGAGTGAAGTCGTCGCCGCGGTGATTGCGGTGCTGGCGTTTGGTTCAGCTGGCGCTGCCTACGTCTACTCGTATCTGTTGTGGCGCAAATCGCAGCGAGCCGCTCGTTAAGGTTGCGGAAAACTAGCGTACGCAGTTCATAGTATGTTCCGGGGGACTTTTCCCAGGTAGTATTAGGGGGTGTGGGCAACCATGCCCCTTTTTCGTTACGTTTCAGAGCTGGTTTCCTCATTTCGTTTCTACTAAAGCGAATCAAGAATAGGGAAACAGCAGGTAGAAAGGATAGAACAGGCAAATGGCAGAGTTTATCTACCAGATGTATCAGGCTCGCAAGGCCCATGGCGACAAGGTAATCCTTGACGACGTGACCCTGAGCTTCTACCCCGGTGCCAAGATCGGCGTCGTGGGTCCCAACGGCATGGGCAAGTCGACCCTGCTCAAGATCATGGCCGGCATCGAGGAAGTTTCCAACGGCGATGCCAGGCTCACCCCCGGCTACACCGTGGGTATCCTGCAACAGGAGCCGCCGCTCGACGACGACAAGACCGTCATCGAGAACGTGCGCATGGCGTTTGGCGACATGATTGCCAAGGTCGATCGCTTCAACAAGATCGGCGAGGAGATGTGCGACCCGGACTGCGACATGGACGCCCTCATGGCCGAGATGGGCAAGCTCCAGGACGAGATCGACGCCGCTGATGGCTGGGATATCGATTCCAAGCTCGGCCAGGCCATGGACGCCCTGCAGCTGCCCGATTCCGACATGCCGGTCAACGTGCTTTCCGGCGGCGAGCGCCGTCGCGTGGCCCTGTGCAAGCTGCTGCTCGAGGCTCCCGACCTGCTGCTGCTTGACGAGCCCACAAACCACCTAGACGCTGAGTCGATCCTGTGGCTCGAGCACTTCCTTCACAACTACCAGGGCGCGGTGCTTGCCGTCACGCACGATCGCTACTTCCTGGATAACGTTGCCGAGTGGATCTGCGAGGTCGACCGCGGTCACCTTTATCCCTACAAGGGCAACTACTCCACGTATCTGGAGACCAAGGCCGCCCGTATCGAGGCGCAGGGCAACCGCGACGCCAAGCTCGCCAAGCGCATGGAGGCCGAGCTCGAGTGGGTACGCAGCTCGCCCAAGGCTCGCCAGGCCAAGAACAAGGCTCGTCTGGCTCGCTACGAGGAGATGGAGGCCGAGGCCCGCGCAAGCCAGAAGCTCGACTGGACCGATATCCGCATTCCCGTTGGACCGCGTTTGGGTAACAAGGTGCTCGAGGCCCATCACCTGCACAAGGAATTCGACGGTCGCGTGCTCATCGACGACCTTTCGTTCACCCTGCCGCGCAACGGCATCGTGGGCGTCATCGGCCCCAACGGTGTCGGTAAGACCACGCTGTTCAAGACCATCGTGGGCTTGGAGCCGCTGACTTCGGGCGAGCTCGAGGTGGGCGAGACCGTCAAGATCTCCTATGTCGATCAGAACCGTTCTGGCATCGACCCCGATAAGAACCTGTGGGAGGTCGTCTCGGACGGCCTGGACCACATGATGGTCGGCGAGACCGAGGTTCCGAGCCGTGCTTATGTGGCGAGCTTTGGCTTTAAGGGCCAGGACCAGCAGAAGCGCGCTGGCGTACTCTCCGGTGGCGAGCGCAACCGTCTGAACCTGGCGCTCACGCTCAAGCAGGGCGGCAACCTGCTGCTCCTCGACGAGCCCACGAACGATCTCGACGTCGAGACGCTGTCCTCACTCGAGGCGGCGCTGCTCGAGTTCCCGGGCTGCTCGGTGGTTATTAGCCACGACCGTATGTTCCTGGACCGCGTCGCCACGCACATTCTGGCGTGGGAGGGCACCGACGAGAATCCGGGCAACTGGTATTGGTTCGAGGGCAACTTCGAGGCCTATCAGGCCAACCGCATCGAGCGCCTGGGCGAGGACGCAGCCCAGCCGCATCGTATTCACCGCAAGCTGACGCGTGACTAGGTTTGTTACGCGGTTTTACCAAACCGCGTAACGAGATGATGCTGCGCGAGCCGCAAGCACCCCATCTTGTCGTTCAAACCGTCGCTCGCGTACCAAAGTACGCGTCGCTCCTCTTTCACGGCAACCTGGGGCACTTGCGGCTCGCTCGCTGTTGGTTACGATGCATCGACAAATGAGCAATTTAAACGAATGAGCAAAAACGGCTCAAATCCTGATTTGGATTTGAGCCGTTTGTCGTTACTGCTCGGGTTCTTCGACTTTATCGATGGTCCAGGCGGCTCCGAGACCGCCGGTGGTGTTGCGGCGGATGCGCACGGTGACTTCGTGGCGCTCGCCGGCCTGCGTGTAGCGCAGGGGGAAGCTTGCGCGGTTTCGCGCGGCCTCGATGGTACCGCGCTCGCGGGCGATCCAGTAGTACTCGCCGACGATGCCGAGCGTGTCGGCGCCGTAGGGGAGATAGGTCGACAGCTGGTGTAGCAACGGGCCGGGGCAGAAGACCTCGGTTGCGAAATCGACGGGGAAGTCCTCGGGGATGGTGGATGCTGCAGGCGCGGGGACCGGAGCCGGTACAGGTGCGGGAATCTGGTCATAGATAGGTGCGGATGCGGACTCGATGGCGGGCTCAAGTTCGGGCGCCGCTTCCGGCTTAGCTGCGGAATCTGTCGGTTCCACGGGGACGGACGTGTCTTCGGTCTCGGTTTTGGTATTGGCTTGAGGGGCGTCCTCTGCCTCGACAGATGGCTTTGTCTCGACCGGCGTGGACGCCATGGTGGTGATGCCGGCGTTGGCGTTCTCGGGGTCATAGACAACCGTAAGCGAGATGGCAGGCCGCAGCGTCTCGGGCTCCGGCGTCGGCTCAGTAGCGTCTTGATTGGCGGGCTCGTCGGGCTGATCGTCCTCGGCCTCGTTGCCAAAGACATCGCTGTTTTGGAACGCAGGCGTCTCGGGTTGGTTAGCGGCTTCTTCGGTTGTCGACTTGGGAGCCTCGTTGAGCCCCGCAGTGGCTTCCTGTTCTGACATAACTTCGGGATCGGTCGTGGCGGCGATTTCAGTTCTGGCTTCTGCCGTCACCTCGATAGCGACTTCGATCTCTGCCTCGGGCTCGGGTTCCGGCACGGCTTCAACCATGGCTTCCGGCTCGGTGCGCTTTACGTGCTTGGGGCGCACGGCCTTGAGGTCCTTCTCACCGCGCTTCCTCTTTTTATACGACTGCTTGGCGCTCTTGGCGGCTTTTGGCTTGTCCTCACCCTTGGCAAGGGCGGCGTCCCAGGCTTCGTTGGCGATGACGGTGGCATACAGACGACCGCCCTTAAAGACGGTCAGCTTAATGCAGTCGTCAAGCTCCTCGAGCATCTCGCGCGTGGACTCAAAGCCCAGGTCGTAGGCCGTCATATCGCCCGCGGCGAGTGCCTCCTCGACCTGCGTCATAAACGTTTGCTTGCCGCATCCAATCGCATCGCGTAGCAGGCGATACAGATAGATGTGGTTGCCCAGCGAAAGCGTGGGCCTAACTATTGTCTTGCTCATGGCAAATCTCCTCTTTACACATGTAAAGCATCTTACCATCGCATAGCGCTCGCCATGGCGGCGCCCAAGGTAAACGGGCGCGAACCGCTGTCGATTCGCGCCCGTTATACAGGTCGGTTATCTATGAGAGGCAGATGTGCTTAGTTGCCCGATGCCGTGCCTTGGCTCGAGTTGTCAGATGCCGTGCCGGACGCGGTTCCGCTCGAGCTGTTCGAGCTGTTGGTGTTGCTGCTGTCTGCCGTGCCCGTTCCCGAAGTGCTGTCGCTCGTCTGGCCGCCCGTGCTCGGCTGCGAACCGTCAGTCGTTTGGCTTGAGTCAGTCGTGCCGGATTGCGTGCCGCTGTTGTTCGCAGAGGAATCGACGCCCTGCGATTGGTTTTGGGTGTTCGAGGACGAATTGGCAGAGGTAGAACTGTCTTGCGTATCGTCCGTCTGTGCCTGCTGATCCTGCGACTGAGTGTTGCCATTTGCATCGCTTTCGGTCGTGCGCGACGACAGGATTGGCTCGGGACGCTCGCCCAGACCCTCACCGGCAGTGGTGATAAGGATGGCGCCGGCGCAGGCGATGACCGCGACGATGGCGATAGCGATCGAGAAGACGATGACCTTCTTTTGCGTCTGGCTGCGCTCAGCCGCCGCCTTGGCGCGCAGGCTGTTGGGAGCGACGCGCGCCGTGGTCGCGCGTCCCGCAACCTGGCGCATCTCCTGCGTGGTTGCGGCGCCACCTAGGTGCTCCTCGACATTGGGCTCAACGGGCTCGTAGGCGCCGGTAGGGTAGTCGACAGCGGCATGCGTGCCCTTGATTGCTTCGGCGCTGGCGGAGATAAAGTGGCGATAGACCTGCGAGGACACAACAGTGATGACTGAGCTCACAGCGGCACCAATCACCGAGCCGGCAATGCCGATCTTTGAAGCAAGCGCCACGCTCGTGGCGGCAGCTGCGGCGCCGGCGATGATCTGGGGAATGGAAATGTCATCGAACAGGCCCTTTTTGGGCGCGATGGCCATGGTCTGTCCGATGGAATGGTTCTCGTGCACGCCGTTGTTGAGCGATGCCGGCGTCATGACGCGCGTGCGCGGCGCGTCGGTGTACTTGGTTGTCATACGGGGTCCTCCCGGTGTAAATCTGCTTCGTTTCGTGTAGCCATCAGGGTACCCACCAGATGTGAATCGTACGTGACATTTAACAGATACCATCAACTCATCAAGGGGGCCTGCTGTCTTTGGTGCAATAGCTTGATGCTAAACTGGATTTATGTTTGCGAGGTGGTTTACGTGATGTACCCGTATATGACATTCGAAGATGGAACCGAGGTCATTCATTCTGACCTGATTACAGATGGCGATATCGAAAAGGTTATCGTGCATTTTGAACGACCGACGGCAGAGGGTTTCGACTCCGCTCGTTGTGAGTTGCCTTCCTGTTCGTGGACTGACTGGGAAGGGCATTTTACTCAGAGTGAAAAACGAGCTTTCGAAGAGTGTCTGAGCAAATAATTTAGATTAGTTCGAGTTTAGTTCGAATAAAGAAGCTGAATGCGATGACCTAAAGCGTATGCATTTTTAGTATTAGATGCGTATGAAATGGAGGATGTGAATGGATGAGCTAATAGACTTTAAAAAACGATTTCTCAAGAATGGCGAGCTGGTTTCAATTCCAAAAAAGGAAAGCTATAAAAGAATCATGCTGCTATGGGCCGTCTCTTTCTTTGAATTAAATACAAGTTATACGGAGCTTCAGGTTAATCGTGTGCTGTCACAGCTCTATCCTGATTATGCCGTGTTGAGGCGGTACTTGGTTGATTATGGATTCCTATTAAGGGATGAACGAGGCCTGAAATACGAGGTTAATCGTGATGTTCACGGTATTGAGAGCTAGCCGTCCGGTTCGGGTCCTATATATTGCTAGAGGGATAAGCGAAATAGGCAATTGGTGTGCGAATATTGCTTTGCCAATGCTGATTTACGAGGTAACTCACGATGTTTCTGCAACTGCTTTGATGGTCTGCTGCAGATTTGCCCCCTCTCTGTTTTCAGTTGCGCTCGCGCAGCTGCCTCAGAAGATGGGTATCGGGACACTGCAGGCCATGAGATTGGCAGACTTAATTCGCGCGGGATTATTCGTTTGCTATATTTTTGTTGATAGTAAATGGAGTATGTTTGCTATTACGTGCGCGGTATCGCTTTGCCGAACGGTAGAAATGCCCTGCTTTTACTCGTTGTTAAGAGCCAATACGAATAGTATCAATCGCGACGTAATTAATAATTCGTTTGGGTTCCTGCAGAATTTGATGATGGTTCTGGGGCCAGTTGCCGGCGGTTTTGTTGTCGCTCAATTTGGGGCGGAGGCTGTTCTTGCATTAGACGCGCTTTCTTTTGCCGCGTCGTTCTGGTTGCTGCGAGATGTTCCGTCGGTTATCGAGGTTAATGATAAAGAGGGAATAAGCAAAAATGAAAAAAACAGGACTGCATTTAGTGATCTTAGCGCGAAGCACTTGGCAATTGGTTTCCTATTAATCGATATTTCTAGTGGCGTGGCATTCGGCTCTCTGAATTCTCTTTTGCCAGCTATAGCGCAATTGCAATTTGACTCGTCATCGATACAATACGGATTCCTTCAGAGTAGTCTTACAATCGGACTGTTGTTCGGAAATACAATATATGGTCGTTTAATCAGTGGTTCCGATTGCGTTAAATCATATTGTTTTGTGACGTATCTTGCGCTCGGTGCGTATCTGGCGTTTGGCTATCGCTATGCGTCTGGGATATCGTTTATTTTCCTTTTTATCGTCGGTGCCGGAAACGCCATTCAAGATGTGCTTCTCATAACATCGCTGCAGGATTTGGCGAGAGACGGATCTGAATCGATAAGCCTGTTTTCAATTAGGGAGTCTTTGCAATCGGTTGCTGTTGTTATTTCAACACTTCTTGTTTCGCTGTTCACGAGCATCGCGATGTTCTCAATTCTCGTTACAGGACTTGGTGTATTTTCAATTATGATGGTAGTTGTGTTTCAATTGAATTATTTGCGAAAGATGTGACGTTGATATGCCTAAAACGCTTTTAGTATTTCCCCCAGGATGGAGTCCAGTGGGGCCGTATCTTGCGGTACCGTCAAGATTCTTTCGCAAATTGATCGAGGCGGCCTCGGCCCCGCCTTGC
>DXMU01000028.1 GCA_019414025.1 Collinsella sp. | reverse complement strand
ACGGTGAACCTTTGTGGTGGTTTTTGTTTAAGCGCCGGCGATGAGGAGATTTGGGCGGGCGTTGTCGACGATCTCGGCGATTGAGGTGGCGACGGCGTGATCGGGGTCACGGTCCATCACGATGGCGTTGACGTCGGTCAGCTCGGCAAAGCGGTACATGCCCCGTCCGTTGACCTTGCTGGCGTCCATGAGGGCCACGCTTTGGCGGGCGGCGCCAATCATGGCCGTTTTGGTCTCAGCCATCTGGGGAAAGTCGGTGGTAAAGCCGCAGCCGGGAACGAAAGCGCCAGGGCACATGACGGCAAGATCGGCGTGGACCATTTGGAGCGCCTGCATGGTAAGTGGGCCGTACAGATAGCGATGGCCTTTGCGCAGTGCCCCGCCCAGCATGACGACATCGACTGAGGGCATGCTCTCGTCGATGTAATCGGCAATGGTAATGTCGGCCGTGATGACGGTGATGCCATCGCGCTGGTCGAGGAGCCGGACAAACTCGAGCGCTGTGGTGCCCGAGTCGACGAGCACCGTGTCGCCGTCGTTAACAAGCCTGATAGCGCTTTGGGCAATGGCTTGCTTGGCGGCAACGTTGACGTTGATGCGGCGATCCTGCGTGGAGACGGTTAGGCGTTTGTGGAGCGACACGGCGCCGCCGTGCGTGCGGCGCAACTTGCCGGACTCGGCTAGCGCGTCCAGGTCGGCGCGGGCGGTGACGGAGGATACGCCAAAGGTCTGGGCGATTTCTGCCACCTGCACAGAGGCGTTATGTTCAAGCATCTCCATGATGGCGGCGCGTCGCTCATCGGCGAAAGCTCGGGTTGTTGCGTGGGCCATAGCTGCTCCATCCTCAGCCTAAATTTGCAGGAATTGTGTTGAGTCTATTTTCGTTCATTTTCTTTTTAAGTAAGAAAACGCCTTTCGATTACTTACTTTTTCTATAAAAGAAAGATGATTCGCTTGAAAACGGTAATGTCGGATAGGGGAATTTAGCCTGAATCCCTTCCGTTTGCTTTTCAAAAACGAGCGTTTTGGCCTGCGTGCCGACGATATCTCGTACATGCGACAGATGCGATTTTCATACAATGGGCGCAGCAAAATGCAAGGTAAAACGCCTTGCGGACACGTACGCCCGATGTCCAGATGCGGGCGAGGGAGAGGAGCAAACGCTCATGGCACTTGTAACCACCGAAAAGATGCTCAAGGACGCTCAGGCCGGCCACTACGCCGTCGGCGCGTTCAACGTCGAGAACCTCGAGTTTGTTATGGCCGTTCTGGCCGCTGCCGAGGAGACCAAGTCCCCCGTCATCATGCAGACCACCCCGGGCACCATCAAGACCGCTGGTCTGGACTACTTCTACGGCATGGTCAAGGCTGCCGCCGAGCGCGCTTCCGTGCCCGTCGCCCTGCACCTCGATCACGGCGATGGCTATGACCGCTGCATGCAGGCTTTCCGCACGGGCTACACCTCCGTCATGATCGACGGTTCGCACGAGTCCTTCGAGGACAACATTGCCCTGACCAAGTCCGTCGCCGACGCTGGCCGCGCCATGGGCGTGCCCGTCGAGGCCGAGCTCGGCAAGGTCGGCGGTAAGGAGGACGACGGTCCCGCAGTTGAGGGCGAGAGCCCCTACACCGATCCTGCCGAGGCCAAGGAGTTTGTTGAGCGCACCGGCTGCACCTCGCTGGCCATTGGCGTTGGCACCAGCCACGGCGTGTACACGAGCGATCCTCACATCGAGCAGTCCGTGGTCAAGGCCATTCGCGACGCCGTCGACGTGCCGCTGGTCCTGCACGGCACCTCCGGTGTGCCCGATGAGCAGGTTGCCGAGGCTGTGAAGAACGGCATCTGCAAGGTTAACTACGCCACCGAGCTGCGTCAGGCTTACACCAAGGGCTTCATGGCCTACATGGCTGAGAACCCCGCCTGCTTCGATCCTAAGAAGCCGGCCAAGGAGGGCATGCGTGAGATCACCGAGCTGGTTAAGATCCGTATGACCAACCTCAACTCTGTGGGCAAAGCAGAGTAACAGCAAGGGTACTCCGACTCGCTACATATCCCGGGGAGGGACGAGGGCTTAGTTCCCCAATCGTCCTCGGGCATGCAAAAAGCCTCGCTGCGCACTTCGTGCGGCGAGGCTTTTTGCCCCCTGCGGAAAGATTGGGGAACTAAGCCCTCGTCCCTCCCAAGTTGACCTGCTCGAGGTCGTCGCCCTTGTGGCGTTAGGTCTGAAAATAATAAGAAGCCTTCGCGCTGCGGAATGATTTTGGAAACTAAGTACGGGACCCGTCCAAACCGTCCTGCTCAATCGCCCTTGTGGCGTTAGTGTCAGAAAAATAAGACGTTGCTTTTTGCCCCCTGCGGAAAGATTGGGGAACTAAGCCCTCGTCCCTCCCAAGTTGACCTACTCGAGGTCGTCGCCCTTGTGGTGTTGGGGCTGAAAGGGTGGGACGCGTGGGTTATTTGGTTGTTAGGGTTAGTAGGTCGTTGGGGGTTTTGAGGTTGTAGGTGGCGTTTGGGATATCTTGGTGTGATCCCCATGCTGCTCGGGCAAAACTGACCCCTGCTGAAGTTGCGCATTGTTCGTCGTAGACGGTGTCGCCAACGTAGACGACGTTGCCAGGATTCGCGCCCGCACGTCGGAGATATTCGAGCATGGGTGCGGGTGCGGGTTTATGTTCGGTTGTGTCTTCGACAAGGATGATGTGCTCAAAATACTTATCGAAACCAAGGGGTGCAATTTCTTTTGCGTATTCGTCGCGCGCACGTGAGGAGACGATGCCAAGTTTGCAGCCGCTATCGGCGAGTGTTGCGATGACTTCAAGCAAACCTGGAAACACGCTGATGGTGCTTTTAAAGCTGGCGGCAACTTGGCACCAGCGATCCAACGTTGCCTGCGAGTAGATTCCAAGTTTCTCAAGGGCATCCTTGCCGGGTATGCCGAGGGCAAATTCAAGCTCGTGTCGGGGGAGCGTTTTGCCGGTCTCTTCTTGGACAATCTGGACAAGCGATGATAGAACGCTTTCTTCTGTATCTGCCAATGTCCCATCAACGTCAAATACGATATGGTCAAAGTGCTTCATATGATTGCTCCTCTCTGTTGTTTGCCTGCAAGTTTGATGCGGTGACAGAAGAAAGGCTAGCGGGATTTCTGCCTGGTGCTATCGAGATTCTGCCTCGCTGCTCGATAGCTCGAAGGAGTGCATCCCATTTGTTCTTTAAATACCTGGCCAAGATGGCTTGCTGTCGCAAAGCCGCATTGGCGCGCGACTGTCTGGACCGTTCGCGTGGTGTGTGTCAAAAGTTCGCAAGCACGGTTTACGCGGTATGCGCGCAGATATGCCGCCGGGGTCGTTCCTGCGCAAGCTTCGATAATGCGGTAACACTCTCTTTCGCTTACGCCGGCTGCAGATGCCATCTGGGGCACATCTATAGCGGCTGCATAGTTCGCGCGGATATAGTCCAGGATTGCCTTGAACTGTACGTCGCGGTTGGTCATCCAAGAGGCGTTGTCGGAGGAAAAGAGCGGTTCGGCCTTGGCGTAAATCTGAATCCAGAGCTCTGACAAGCTATTCCGAAGCGCCATCTCGTTCTGCGGCCGTTGAAGGTCGTGGTTAAAGGAACTCTTTAGCAAATCGATAAAGGGCATATCGTCGGGGTTGGTGGGCGACCATTTGAGCACATCGACGCCTCGACATTGCAGCAAAGGATTGATATAGCGCTTTTGAAGGCGTCCCGCGGGATCGCCGAGCATCGACGGCTGAAAGATATGCAACATTTGAATGGCTGGTGCCGAATTGGGTGATTGCAGCGTGCTGTGCAAAACGCCGCCGTTGATAAAGCCGGCGGACCCTTCCTCAAAGCGTACGTGCTCATGAGCCGCGCGCGTTCGATAGTCAATCGCTCCCTGCTCCATGTAGAAAAGCTCAACCTCGGAATGCCAGTGCCAGGGGACGGAATTGCCCGGATAGCGAGCGAATTCTGCGCGTTCGGCAATATAGGGCCAGTCTTCGGCGGTCTCGGGAAACGCTTCCTCGCGTCCTCCGCGGTGCAATTCTATGTGATCCATGTTTCGCATGGCATCAGTATAAAGCGCGATGGGCTTAGATTGCTCTTGCCTGTTCGGGGAACGCCTTGTCTAGGGATGCTTGGAGCTTATCGAAGGATGCTCGCAAGTTGTGGCTCTGGTCGGTTGAGCGTTTGGCTTTTGTGGTGGGGGAGTCGAGGAGGCCGTTTCTCTGTGTCGGGGGGAAGGAGAAAGGGTTTGCATGTTTTAGGGATGGCTGCTGTGCTGCGTCATTGGAAGAATGCATGCTTATGCGGCCTCCTCGATGTCCACCAAAAGGTTGCGCTCGGGGTTTGCTGCTAGGTCCCGTGCGCTGGCAGTATTATGCCGCGGCTGCCGCAAAGAAGCGCTAAAGAAAGGCTTAACCTGGTTTGGTGTTACGATGAAACTGCAGGTCAGAGGTATCGAGTAACACTCTTGAAAGGTTTTGAGCTTAAGGGCTTTCTAAGGTTTGTGACGTGGATGTGGCGCGGACGTGCGGAGCGTGTGAATGCTCGCTGTTAGCGCTGCGGCTCTGTGGCGCGCACCTGCTCGATGACCTTTTCCATCGTGGCGTCGATGCGGTCTTTTTTGAGTTCGCATTCCCAGATGGTTATGGGCGTCCAGCCCATTTGAGTGAGCGCTGCCACAGCAGCACGGTCGCGCTCGACGTTGCGACGGAACTTTGCCTCCCAAAACTCAACGTTGCGCTTGGGCTGGCTTGGGTTGCACTTGGGGCAGCGGTGCCAAAAGCAACCGTTGACGAAGATGGCGATCTTGCGGCCGGGGAAGGCGATGTCGGGCTTGCCGGGTACCTTCCATTCCAAACGATAGCCCGTAAGGCCCGCGGCCCGTAGGCGCTGACGTACGAGCAGCTCGGGCTTGGTGTTGGCGCGCTTGTTGCCCTTCATGGACTTTTTGATGGCGGCGCGACGGCGGACCAGTTCGCGCTCGTCAGCGGAGAGGTCCGAGGTATCGATGCCGTCGAGCAGACCGGGCTTGGGACGCTTTTTGCTGCGGCGTTTAGGTGCGCGCTTGGGTTTGGTGGCGGGTTTGTCGGTTGTGTTGGGCGCGGCGTCATCGGCGGAGCTTGCCTCAAGCCGATCTTCCTTTAACTCAATCAGAGCATCGATGAGCCCCTTGTCGGCGGGCATCCACTCCACCGTGGCAAGCGAGGTGCGCGGAATCCAGCGGATATCGAGCTGGCGGTCGTGCTTCTGGGGCTCATCGGATTCATCGGCGAGCGAGCAGTAGTAGCACTCCATGGAGAGATGGAAATCGGGATAGTCATACTCAACGGTGTAGAAGTCACGCAGGTTGGTGACCTTCACCTGCAGCTCTTCCATGAGCTCGCGGCGCACGGCGTCTTCTGGCGTCTCACCGCGCATGAGCTTGCCACCGGGGAACTCCCAAAGTCCCTGCATGTCGCCATAGCCGCGCTGCACAGCCAGTAGCTCGTCGGATCCTTCCTTGCGAATGATCCCGGCGGCAACATGAACAGTCTTCAACAGGAGTCCTCTCTCAACATCAACACGTGGCAGACTACGCTTACCTTACGCAACGGTAAGGCAAGCGTAAGCCATATCGATGGTAGCCGACTCGGCTTCTTGCGACTATAGATGCCGTAGACTAATCGCAAGAAAGGACTCGGTATGCAAACCACGCACATGGCGACCCCGGTACTGGAGGTCGCGCATCTCGAAAAGGTATATGGAGCGCTGGGCAACGTGACCCGCGCGCTCAACGACGTCAGCTTTACCGTCAACCGCGGCGAATTCGTCGGTATCATGGGCGCCTCGGGCTCGGGTAAGTCGACGTTGCTCAACTGCGTGTCGACCATCGATAGCGCCACGAGCGGCACCATCCGCATCAACGGCCAGGACGTAACACGCATGAAGCAGGCCAAGCTCTCGCAGTTCCGCCGCGAGGAACTCGGCTTTATCTTCCAGGACTCTAACCTGCTCGATACGCTCACGGCACGCGAGAACATCGCCCTGCCGCTCACCATCGCCCGTACAAACTCGGCGGAGATCTCGACCCGCGTGCAGGATGTGGCAGCGCGCCTGTCCATCAGTCAGGTGCTCGACAAGTATCCCTACCAGATGTCCGGCGGTCAGCAGCAACGCGTTGCCGCGGCTCGCGCGCTCGTCACCGACCCCACCATGATCATGGCCGACGAGCCCACCGGCGCCCTCGATTCCAAGAGCGCTCGCCTGCTGCTCGAGAGCCTGGAGGTCCTCAACCGCCGCCTGCGCGCCACCGTGCTCATGGTCACGCACGACAGCTTTGCCGCCAGCTACACGAGCCGTGTGCTGTTCATTCGCGACGGCAAGATCTTCACCGAGCTGCGCCGCGGCGACACCGACCGCCGAGAGTTCTTCGACCGCATTATGGAGGTCGTTGCCATGATGGGCGGTGAGGGCTCCGATGCTCTGTAAACTCGCTTGGGGCAACGTCCGCCGTGCCGGCCGCGACTACCTCGTCTACCTTCTGACGCTCACCCTGGGCGTCACGGTCTTCTATGCCTTTAATACCGTCTCGATGCAGGTCGACATTGCCGGCATCGATGAAGAGGGCTTGGCGCAGGTTATGGGCAGCATGCTCGGCTACCTGACGTACTTTTTGGCCGGTGTGATGGCCTTTTTGATGGTGTACGCCAATAACTTCATCATGAAACGCCGCAAAAAGGAGTTTGGCCTGTACCAGGTGCTCGGCATGGGGCGCGGGCGCGTCGCCACGATCATGGCGCTCGAGACCGTGATAGTATCGGTCGTGGCCTTTGTCGCCGGCATTGTGCTGGGCGTGGGGCTCTCCCAGCTCATGACGTTCTTTACGGCTTCGCTCTTTAAGACACAGATCGCCAATTTCCACTTCTTTTTCTCGGTGCATGCGTTCAACCTGACCCTTGCCTGCATGCTCGTGATGTTTGTGCTCACGCTGCTGCTGAACCTTCGCGCCGTGCGCCGTACCAAGCTCATCGAGCTTATGGGTGCCGAGCGTCGCAACGAGAGCATCAAGACACGCAACCCCTGGATCGCGATTGCCATCTTTGCCGTGGGCGTGGTGCTGGTGGGCGTGGCCTATTACCGTCTGCTACGTGATGGGTTCCCGCTAACCGCGACGGACAGCAAGCTGCAAGAGGCCATGAGCCAGTTTGGCATTACGACCGCTATGGTTACAGTGGGCACCTTTGCGCTGTTCTGGGGACTCTCGGGCATGCTCATCAAGCTGTTGCAGAGCCTGCGCAGCGTGTATTGGCGCGGCCTCAATATGTTTACCGTGCGTCAGCTTTCGGCCAAGGTCAATACGGTGTGCTTTTCGATGGGCGTTATCGCGATGATTCTGTTCCTTGCCATCACTTCGGTGACGTGCGGTATGTCGATCGCCAATGTGATGAACGAAAACCTGGAGCGCTATAACCCTGTTGACGTGTCTCAGACGTATGTCTATTACACGCCCGAAACGCTCGATTACTACAAGGAGTATGTCAATCCGTCTGAGGCCGATCGCATGGTGCTGGCCGATGAAACGGTCGATTTGTACGCCGCATGGCATGGCGAGCGCAAGTCGGCGGACAACAACGACGAGACCGGCAAGAAGGTCAATATCGCCGATGTTGCCGGTGAGCATGTGCAGATCG
The DNA here is from genome assembly GCA_019414025.1 of Collinsella sp. GTDB lineage: Bacteria > Actinomycetota > Coriobacteriia > Coriobacteriales > Coriobacteriaceae > Collinsella. Next base: position 20,846 of record DXMU01000028.1, on the reverse strand, counting down.
ATTCGTATCTGAGCTACCCGCTTGGCGGCTCGGGCCCCTCGGTGGTGGCGGGTGAGATGTGCAAGGCCATGGGCGAAAAGCTTCCCAAGGCGCTCGAGGGAAGCAACGCCGATGCGATGGGTCTGTTTGTGACGCCGGCGAGCCAGTACAACAAACTGCGCCAGATGATGGGCGAGGAGCCGGTGAGCATTGGCCGCGACCAGTATCTGCTCACGTGTGATATGGGCGGCGAGCTGGTCGACATGTACACCAAGTATATGGCCGGCGGCCATGCCCTTACCTTGGGCGGGCATACGCTCAAGCCCGCAACCGATAAGTCGGACGAAGATACGGCGGCCATCGCCAACTCGGCGATGGGCAGTAATCCGGGTACCGTCGTCGTTGCCGACGAGCTGTTGTCCCAGCTTAACCTGCAGCCGTATGCCAGTAATTTGCTCGTTAACTACAAGCAGGGGATGGATGTGACCAAGGCAGACGAGAGCATAAAATACACCATGCTCGACAATCTGCTCGTTGACGGCAAGAAGCCGGGGTCGTGGGGAACCTTCATCACACGCTCCGAGATGTACACGCAGGCAGCGCAAATGAACGGTCTTATTAGCTACCTAGCCATTTACATCGGCTTTGTATTGGTCGTTGCATGCGCGGCGATTCTGTCGATCCAGCAGCTCTCCAATGTGGCCGACGGCAGCCGCAGCTATCGTGTGCTGGCACAGATCGGCTGTGACGACCGCCAGATTCGCCATTCGGTGATGGCGCAGCAAGCGGTGTTCTTCCTGTTCCCGCTGGCAGTGGGTCTGGCGCACTCCTTTGTGGCGCTCAAGGTGATCATCGAGCTGGTGAGCACGTTTGGCAACATGAGCATCGGCGGTACCGTGGGCCTCACCTGTGCGATTTTCCTGGCAGCCTATGGTGGCTACTTCTTGGTGACCTACCTTATGAGCACCGGCATGGTACAAGCCGCCATCGCCACCCGCTACAGCGAATAGCCGACTCAAAGCAAAACATTCGCAGGTTGAGCATAAGTCAGCGAAAGCGCCCCTAGACGAGCAAGGTGACGTGAAAGAGGAGGGAAGCGTACTTCGGTACGCGACCGACGATTGAACGTCAGATTGCCGCCTAGGGGCGCTTGCAGCGTCGAGCCGTTACGCGGTTTGGCAAAACCGCGTAACTTCATCGTAGAAGCGCGTTTGCGGGCGGCGGATGCTCGTCTCCTGTCGCCCGCTCACCGAGGCCCGGCAATTGCCTTAATATCTTAAGGGCCTCGATTTGTCCAAGACTGAGCGAAGGAGCTCATCATGAGCGACGGAAAGAAAAAGCTTTCCTTCTTGACGGTCATCTCGACCATCATCTGCGTCGTCTTCGTTTGCGAGGCCGCCGCACCTGCTGCTGCCATTGGTAACCAGCAGTTCTTCTGGTGGATCTTCCTGATTCTGACCTTCCTGCTCCCTTATGGCATGGTCGTTGCCGAGCTCGGCACTACCTATGACGGTGAGGGTGGCATTTACGACTGGGTACGCGATGGCCTGGGCGACAAGTGGGGCGCCCGCATTTCGTACTACTACTGGGTTAACTACCCGCTGTGGATTGCCTCGCTGGCTACTATGTTCCCGGACATTTTGGGCATGGTCTTTGGCGTCGAGTTCAATCTGATTGCCAAGATTGGTATCGACCTTGCCTTTGTGTGGATTGTCTATCTTATGGGTCGCTCAAAGGCTGCCGACTCCGAGTGGGTCCTGAACGGCGGCGCCATCATCAAGGTCGCCGTTGCCGTTATCGTCGGCGCTTTGGGCATTTGGTACGCCATGGAGAACGGTTTCGCGAACGATATGTCCGCTGTCACCTTCTTGCCCGAGCTCACCAACACCAACGCGCTCGGCTACCTGTCGATCATCATCTTTAACTTCATGGGCTTCGAGGTCATCTGCACCATGACCGACGATATGGCCGATCCCGCTCGCGATATCCCCAAGGCTATCATCGTCGGCGGCCTGTCCATCGCCGTGATCTACCTCTTCGCTGGCTTTGGCATCGGCGCTGCTGTGCCGGCCGATTCCATCGATCCCGACTACGGCATGATTTATGCTGTCCAGACTATTGTGGGCGATTCCATGATCTTTAAGGTCATCTGCATCGCCTTCCTGATTACGCTGTTCGCCAACATGGCTGCCTGGTCCTTCGGCGTCAACTCCGTTGCTCGCTATGCTGCCGAACATGGCAACATGCCCAAGGTCTTCGCCTCGATGATCTCGGATGACGACATGCCCAACGGCGCCAACCTGGTCAACGCCATCGTTGCCTCCCTGGTGCTGTGCCTGCAGCTGGTTCCCATCGACGCCATCTCCAACGGTGTCTTCTGGATGCTCTTCGGTACCTCCGTTGTCTTCCTGCTGCTGACCTACATCCCGATGTTCCCGGCATTCCTCAACCTTCGTAAGAACGACCCCAACCGTGAGCGTATCTTTACGTTCCCGTTTAAGGGCGCCATGATGAAGGTCATGCTGGCTATTCCCTGCATCGAGCTGATTCTGGCTATCGTTGCAACGTTGATTCCGTTCTCTGTCGATGAGATTGGCGATAAGGTCCCGATGATCGTCATCTTCATCGTGCTCTTGCTTATTGGCGAGGTTGTCCGCGTCGTCAGTGCTAAGGGCCGCGAGACCGAGTACAAGGGTCTCACTCCCGAGCTGGCTGCTCAGCGCCTCGCTGAGGAGTCCGAGGAGGACTAGAGCACCCAGATTCGGGGCTCCAACCTTCCTCGCGTACCAACGTACGCTTCGTCGGGCCTGTCGCTCCCGACTCGGGATACTCTAGCCTCTTCGGAGGCGTGCCCAAGCAACAGGTTTGCTAACCTTTCTCTGAGGTGGGTGTGAGCTATTGCTCCGGTAACCACCGCCCGCCCCAATCTCTCTTCCGTATCCTTCGTGCGTTTTGTCTCCGCGCACCGGGTTACGTCGTCGCTTGCCGGTGCGACATCCGTGAAAACCGGTGCCAGGCGCCCCGACCTTTGCCGGGGAACGGGCGCCTACCATCTCTTGGTTTTAGGCTGCGGGTAACCCGCCCGCAGCAAGCGATCGTTCGATTTGGAGGAAATCTTATGCGTACGATCACCGAGTCCGAGTCTACCCCTAAGGCCGATGGCTTCTTTATGCCTGCTGAGTTCGCCCCACAGGATCGCGTGTGGATGGGCTGGCCCCATCGCACCGATACCTGGGCCCATGGTGCCAAGCCGGCTCAGAAGCAGTATGCCGCCATCGCTCGCGCCATCGCCGAGTTCACCCCGGTCACCATGTGCGCCAACCAGGCCGACTACGCCAACTGCAAGGCCGCCTTTGAGGAAGACGAGAACGTCACCGTTATCGAGATGACCACCGACGACGCTTGGTTCCGCGACACCGCTGCCACTTTTGTTATCAATGGCAAGGGCGATAAGCGCGCCAACCACTGGCACTTCAACGCCTACGGCGGCCTCGTCGACGGCCTCTATTTCCCGTGGGACAAGGACGAGCAGATCGCCCTTAAGATAGCTGAGCTTTCCGGCTGCCGTCGTTATCGTCCCGATGACATGATCCTCGAGGGCGGTTCCATTACCGTCGACGGCGAAGGCACTGTGGTCGTGACCGACCAGTGCCTGCTTTCCCCAGGCCGCACCTGCTCTGCGGTTCTGGAGGAGGAAGAGGATCCCGAGTCCATCTGGCCCAAGTTCAAGAGGAAGTTTGAGCCCTGGAGCGAGGAACTTCGCGCCTATATGGACGAGCACCTCAAGGAGTACCTGGGTGTCGAGAAGGTCATCTGGGTTAAGGAGGGCATCGACCCCGAGGAGACCAACGGCCACATCGATGATGTCGCTACGTTCATCACTCCGGGCGTCATGGCCTGCATCTGGACCGACGATCCCGAGTATCCGTTCTACGAGCAATGCCACGCCGTCTACGAGACCCTCTCCAACGCCGTTGACGCCAAGGGCCGCAAGATGAAGGTCTACAAGCTCTGCATGCCTGTGAACCCGCTGTTCATGGACCAGGCTTCCTGCGACACCATCGACGCCGACGAGAACGCCGAGCCGCGCGTTGCCGACGAGCCGCTGATCGCCTCCTACATGAACTACCTGGTCACCAACCACGGCGTTATCGTCCCGCAGTACGGCGACGAGAACGATCAACTTGCCGTTGACACGCTCCAGAAGATCTACGACGAGGTCTGGGGCGAGGGCGTCTACAAGTGCGTCGGCGTTCAGTCCGAGCAGGTCGTCTTCGGTGGCGGAAATATCCACTGCATTACGCAGCAGGAACCCTCGGCGTAACTGTCTGTCTTCCCGAGGTGCGGCACCTTCCCGTTCATTTGTCGCTTGCGTACCCAAAGTACGCGGCGCTCCTATTTCACGGGAATCTGCCGCACCTCAGAAACCCAGCCGGTCAAGCGGACCGACGTAGCTTGTTACCGCATTAGTCATTGGTGCCAACCCTGGCAACGATGCAGGTCGAAAAACGTCAGCGAAAACCCGCCAGAGCGAGCAAGGTGCCTTGAAGCGAGGCGGCATTGACCTTCTGGTCATGCCGTCGAAGCTGAAAGGCAGATTGCCGTTCTGGCGGGTTTGCAGCGTCGAGCCGTTACGCGGTTTGGTAAAACCGCGTAACTAAATACGTTCCGCGATCTCGTGGATGAGGTAGTCGGTCTTTTCCCAGCCCAGGCACGGATCGGTGATCGACTTGCCAAAGACGCCGCCGTCGACCGGCTGGTTGCCGTCCTCCAGGTAAGACTCGATCATAAAGCCCTTGACCAGCTTGGAGATGGACTCGTTGCGGCGGCAGCTGTCGAGCACTTCCTTGCAAATGCGATACTGCTCCAGCGGACGCTTGCCCGAGTTGTCATGGTTGCAGTCGATGATCGCTGCCGGATTGGCATAGCCGGCATGCTCGGTATAGCGCTCGGCCAGGCGCTCCAGGTGCTCGTAGTGGTAGTTGGGGTAGGTGCGCCCATCGAGACCGATGTAGCCACGCATAACGGCGTGCGCGAGCGGATTGCCGTCGCACTCGACCTCCCAGTTGCGGAAGATGAAGCTCTGGTGCGCCTGCGCGGCGTAAATGGAGTTGAGCATAACGGTGGTAGAGCCGGCAGTGGGATTCTTCATGCCAACGGGTACCGAAATGCCGCTCGACACCAGGCGATGCTCCTGGTTTTCGACCGAGCGTGCGCCCACGGCAACATAGCTCAGCAGGTCGACGAGGTATTGGTAGTTGGACGGATAGAGCATCTCGTCGGCGGTGAAGAAGCCCGTTTCCTCAATAACGCGCAGGTGCATATGGCGGATGGTCTTGACGCCCTCGAGCAGATCGTCGGGAGCCTCGGGGTTGGGGTTGTGCAGCAGGCCCTTGTAGCCGGTGCCCTTGGTGCGCGGCTTGTTGGTGTAGACGCGCGGAATGATGATGAGCTTGTCCTTGACCTCCTCGGCGGTCTTGGCCAGTCGGTTCATGTACTCAAGCACCGAATCCTCGCGGTCGGCAGAGCACGGGCCGATGATGAGCACCTTGCGTGCGTCCTCGCCGGTAAAGACTTTGGCGACCTCGGCGTCAAATGCCTGCTTTTTGGCGGTAAGCTCGGCAGAAAGTGGCATTTCCTCGCGGATCTCCATGGGGATCGGCAGCCTGCGTTTGAATTCCATGGCCATAGGGGTCTCCTCAATCTATAGAAAGAGCAATAAGCGTATTGTCGAATGCTCGGCATTATCCGCTGTCGCACGCTAAAGTGCAACCCCTTGTCACCCCGAAACCTACCAAAAAGGGACAGGTTTATTTTGGTCGGTTTTATCTGGGAAAATGTCGGCACTCGCCGGAAGGGGGTCGGCGTACGGCACGCTGGAGCAAGTTGGATCTTCTGCGGCATACCCCGTGGGCAAAAAATGGCAAATATGAGTACTGTTGCTGGCGTAGTCTCATATCGAGCTTACAAGATAATAGGCATAACAGCAAATATGTTCATTAACGTTGGCACACAGAAGCATGTTAACGGGCGTTTTGATTAATTTGAAGGCGTATAGAAGCCGCAAAGAGGTCATTTGAGGCGGTTTTGGCTGCTACTAAAAATGTAACAGTACTCATATTTGACCTTTTTTGGCCACAGGGTCCGGAAGGGGCTGTCAATCGGGCCCCAAGAGAGCTAATTCGAGTGCCGTGGACGAAAAAACGGGGGCGCAGGTTGTCCTGCGTCCCCGTTCTCGGGCGTTATTCGTTCCCTGCAGCAGAATTTACGCCGCCTCGTCGAATTGCGAGTTATATAGGTCGGCGTAGAAGCCGCCCTGGGCGAGCAACTCGTCGTGCGTGCCCTTCTCGACGATATCGCCGTCGCGAATCACCAAGATCACGTCGGCGTTGCGGATCGTGGACAGGCGGTGTGCGATGACAAAGCTGGTACGGCCCTGCATCAGCGCATCCATGGCGCGCTGAATAAGCTCCTCGGTGCGGGTATCGACGTTGGAAGTCGCCTCGTCCAGAATCAGTGCCGGGCGGTCGGCCAAAATGGCGCGGGCGATGGTCACGAGCTGGCGCTGGCCCTGTGAGAGGTTAGTGCCCTCCTCGTTGATCATAAAGTCGTAACCGCCGGCGAGCGTATGGATAAAGTGGTCGCAGCGTGCGGCGCGTGCGGCGGCCTCGACCTCGGCGTCGGTCGCATCGGGGCGTCCGTAGCGGATGTTCTCGCGGATGGTGCCGTTAAACAGCCAGGTGTCCTGCAGCACCATGGCAAACTCGCCGCGCAGCGCCGCGCGGTCCCAGTCGCGCACGTCGACGCCCTCGACGCGCAGCGAACCGCCGTCCACGTCGTAGAAGCGCTGCAGCAGCTTAATGAGCGTGGTCTTGCCGGCGCCGGTGGGGCCGACGATGGCGATGGTCTGGCCGGGCTGCGCCTCGCAGCTAAAGTCGTGGATGATGGTCTTGTCGGGCGTGTAGCCAAACTTGACGTGGTCAAACTCCACGTGGCCGGGGCGCTTCTCGGGAATCTGCGCGTCAGCTTTCTGTTCCTCCTCGGGCGCGGCCAGGAACTCAAACACGCGCTCGGTGGCGGCGGCCATCGACTGCATCGTATTGCTCACGTTGCCCAGCTGCTGCACCGGCTGCGTAAAGTTGCGAACGTACTGGATAAAGCTCTGGATGTCGCCGGGCGTGGCATTGCCGGTCAGCGCGAGCTGCGCGCCTACCACGACGACGCCCACGTAGCCCATGTTGCCCACCAAGCTCATAAGCGGCATCATCAGGCCCGACAGGAACTGCGAGCGCCAGCCACTAATAAAGAGGCGGTCGTTTTGACGGTCGAACTCCTCGATTGAGGCCTCGGCGCGGTCGAACACCTGGATGACGTTCTGGCCGGCAAAGTCCTCCTCGATAATGCCGTTGACGGCGCCCAGGACTTGCTGTTGCTCGCGGAAGTACGGTTGCGAGAAGTGAATCATCACGGTCAGGATAATCGCGGCGGCCGGCAGCGTGAGCACGGTGACGCCGGTGAGCGGCAGGCTGATCGACAGCATCATGACGAGCACGCCGATAATCTGCGTCACCGACGTGATGAGCTGCGTCACGCTCTGGTTGAGCGACTGGCCGAGCGTATCGACGTCGTTGGTGATGCGACTGAGCACGTCGCCCTTGCTGTGTCCGTTAAAGTAGCTCATCGGAACGACGGCGATCTTGGCGGCGATCTCCTTGCGCATGCGATAGCAGATCTTTTGCGTGACGCCGGTCATGAGCCAGCCCTGGATGAGGCTGCAGACAGAGCTCGCCAGATACAGGCAGAGCAAAAAGCCGAGCGTCTTGGCAATCCAGGCAAAGTCGACATCGCCGGTGCCGTTGACCTTGGCAACTAAGCCCTCGAACAGTTTGGTGGTAACCTGACCGAGCACCTTGGGCCCCACAATGTTAAAGATGACCGAGCACACGGCAAAGGCGACGGCGGCAAACACGGCAATCTTGTGCTGACCGATATAGCCGAGTAGCTGCCTCATGGTGCCCTTAAAGTCCTTGGCCTTTTCGCCGCGGCCCATGCCACCCATGCGGCCCATGGGACCGCGCCGGCGGGTGGGCTTGGGAATCTGAGTCTTGGTCTTGTCTGCCATTAGTGCTCGCCTCCTTCCATGACGGCTTCAATTTCTTCTTGGGTGAGCCCCAGCTCCTCGGCGGAAAGCTGCGACTGTGCGATCTCCAGGTACGCTGGGCAGCTGTGCAGCAGCTCCTCGTGCGTACCGGTGCCCACCACGTGGCCGTCGTCGAGCACGATGATCTGGTCGGCGTGCATGATGGTCGCGATGCGCTGGGCCACGACCACGAGCGCGGCGTCGGTAACGTTTTTGGCAAGCTCCTCGCGCAGGCGCGCGTCTGTTTTGTAGTCGAGGGCGCTAAACGAGTCATCGAACACCACGACCTCGGGCTTTTTGGCCAACGCGCGGGCGATGGCCAGGCGCTGGCGCTGGCCGCCCGAGACGTTGGAGCCGCCCTGGCTGATGGGGGAGTCGTAGCCGCCCTCGCGCTCGGCGATAAAGTCCTCCGCCTGGGCGACGCGTGCCGCCTGGCGCATATCCTCGTCACTTACCATGTCGCCGGCAAACTTGAGGTTGCTCTCGATGGTGCCCGAGAACAGGCGCCCCTGCTGCGGGATGTAACCGATGCGGCGGCGAAGCTCGGAGAGGGTCATATCGCGCACGTCGACGCCGTCGAGCGAAATGCTGCCGCCCGTCACGTCGTACAGGCGCGGAATCAGCTGCACGAGCGTGGACTTGCCCGAGCCCGTGGAACCAATGATGCCGAGCATCTGGCCGGCGTGCGTGGTGAAGTTTACGCCGCTAATGACGTCGGCGCGGGCATCGGGATACTGGAAGCTCACGTCACGGAAGGTGAGCTCGCCGCGCGGCGCGCTGGCAGCGGGCAGTTTGGGCGAGGCGGGGTCGTTGATGCTCGTGGGGCAGGTGATGACCTCTTCCACGCGCTCGGCTGCGACCTCGGCGCGGGGCAGGATGACCGAAACCATGGTGAGGATCATAAACGCCATGACGATCTGCATGGTGTAGGAGATAAACGCCATCATGTTGCCGACCTGCATCACGCCGTCGGACACGCCCTGCGCGCCAAACCAGACGATAAGCACGGTGATGCAGTTCATGACGAGCATCATGAGCGGCATCATAAAGCTCATGGCGCGGTTGGTGTAGAGCTGCGTGGTCATCAGGTCGAGCGAAGCCTTGTCAAAACGCTCGAGCTCATGCTCCTCGCGGTTGAACGAGCGGATGGGCATAAGGCCATCGAGCAGCTCGCGGGCGGTAAGGTTCACGCGGTCCACAAAGCTCTGCATCTTTTTGAACTTGGGCATGGTGAGGCCCATAAGCACGCCGACGACGGCCGAGACCGCGATGATGGCCACGGCGATGGTCCACTCTAGGCCGGTATGGTTGGCCAGGACGCGCATGACGGCGACGATGCCCATGACGGGGGCCATCAGACACATGCGGATAAACAGGGTTGCGGCCATCTGGATCTGCTGAATGTCGTTGGTGCAGCGGGTGATGAGCGAGGCCTGGCTAAACTTGCCCACCTCGGCCGGCGAGAAGTGCATAACCTTGTTGAAGGTCTCGCGGCGCAGGTCGCGGGCGATGGAGCAGGCGGTGCGCGAAGCCACGGCACCGGTCAGGATGGTGGCGACGAGCGAGATCAGGCACAGACCAAACATCGTGGTCGCCATGCGGCCCAGGTAGGCGTTCTGCACGTCGGCGGGGTCGATGCCCTGCGCCTTGTACTCGTCTTGCACATAGCTCACGGCGCGTTGGGTCACGATGGAACCCGACATGGAGCCCATTTTGTCCGCCATATCGTTGGCGCCCTCGACGAGCTTGCCCTGGTCGATTAGGCCGCCTTCAACGCCTAGACGCAGGCTCTTCATGGTGATCTTGCCACCGTCGGCATCAATCTGCTTTTGCATGTTCTGCGCCGCTGCGGCCTTCTGCTGCATCTCGGCGAGCTGCTCGGGCGTCATCGCCGCCATCTGCTCGGGGGTGGGCATGGCCTGGGCGGTGCTGTTGTCTTGTTCGTTGGACGTGCCCATCATGTCGCCCATGGAGCCAGCGTCGATGCCCTGGTTGAGCGAAAGGACGACGGTCTCGGGCAGGCTCATAATGTCAGCAATCTTGCCGCCATCGGCGCGCTCTTCCTCGGTGCCCTTGTACGTCCGAATGCCGTTGTTGTCCGCCTTGCTAAACATGGCCTCTACCGCTTTGGCATCCTTGGCGCTCATAAAGAGCTTGAGGTCATCGAGCGATTCGGCGCGAATGGTGTCGGGTACGGGCGAGGCGATGCCGCCTTGCTGCACGCCCACATCGACGATGTCACTCATATACGTAGGTAGCGCTAGGTCGGCATTGCAGCTGATTACGATAAGTACGATAGCCGTGAGCAGCGCCAGGATATGCTTTTTAAAGAGCTTGAGAATCCTCACTCGGCATCTCTCCTTTCGTGATTGCGATCGATAATTTCGTTGGCTCGCCTTAGAAGGCGCACCATCTCTTGGGTATCTGTTTCGCCGAGCTGCTCGAGGAAGGCCGCGGTGCGGTCCTCGAATTCGCGACGCTTGATTTCGATATCTTGTCGGCCTTTGTCGGTCACCGTGACGTGTACGCGACGACGGTCGGTCTTTGAGTGCTCGCGCTCGATCCAGCCCTTGGTTTCGAGGGCGCGCAGGATGTTGGCGATGCGGGCGCTCGAGACCCAGGCGCGATCGGCGAGTTCGCTCGGCGTGAGCGAGCCGCCGGCGAGCATGAGGGCGCGCATGACGGCCATCTCGCCACTCAGGGCTTGGTCGGCAAAGCGCGTAATGCGCTGGTGAATGCTGCCAAACTCGGTAAAGAGCTGACGCCCAAGCTCATGGAAATCGGTATCTTCCACCGAAAACCCCTAACACTAGAAACTATTTTCGGTGGAAGATAATACCCCCATATGCGGGCCTCATGCAGTGGGCAATATAAAGAGTGCATAAAGACTTGAAAACATTCAATTGCTGAAGCGTTTCAAAGAACTATTATGCACGCGGTTAGGCGAGGGGTTGTCACCAGCATGACGACTGGGACTCATATAATCGCCACGTGCGATGCTCCAACTTCCCGCGAGGAGACACCTTATATAAAGGGGGATGGAGTCATGGCATTTGACTTCACGGGCAAAACCGCGATCGTTACCGGCGGCACTCAGGGCATTGGCCTCGAGATTGCCAAGGGTATCGTTGCGGGCGGCGGACACGTCGCGCTCATCGCAAGGAACGCTGCCAAGGGCGAGGCCGCGGTGGCCGAGCTTGGCGAGGGCAACAAGTTCTACCAGCTCGATGTCGCCGATGCGCCCAAGGCGCGTGAGACCGTCGAGCAGATTTTTACGGACCTGCCGCAAACCAACATCCTGATCAACTGCGCTGGCGTCATCAGCACCAAGAAGTTCGACGAGATCGATGACACCGAGTGGCGTCGCACCATCGACATCAACCTCAACGGCACCTTTACCATGATGAACGCCGTGTACCCGCACTTTAAGGCGGCCCATGCCGGCACTATCGTCAACGTGAGCTCTGTTGCTGGCAAGATCGGCGGCGGCCTGCTCGGCACCGCTGCCTACGCCAGCTCCAAAGCCGGTGTTAACGGTCTAACCAAGGCAGTCGCCAAGGAAGGCGGCAAGTTTGGCGTCCGCTGCAACGCCGTGTGCCCGTCGCTCACCCTTACCGATATGACCTCGATTCTCTCTGACGAGAACTCTCAGCGCATCATCAACGGTATTCCTCTGGGCCGCGCCGCCCAGGCCAGCGAGCCTGCGCAGATGGTGCTCTTCTTCGCTTCCGACCTCGCTAGCTTCGTGAACGGCGAGATCGGTGACTGCGACGGTGGCATCGTTCTGGACGGGTAATACCCCGCGACGTTAATTCGGCGACGGCTCCTGCGACTCGGGACCGTCGCCTTCTTTCTGACAAAGGCGCGTGCGGCTACGATTCGCATGCATCCAAAGGAGATATATATGAGTGAATCGACTGCGGTGGAGGCGCCGGCGGCAAAGGAGCCGTTCTTTAAGATGTCCTCCATCCCGGGTGCCAATATTTTGGTGCCGCTTTTGTTGGGCTGCCTGCTCAACACGCTGTTCCCCGACCTGTTCAAAACGCTCGGCAGCTTTACGCTCGGCATGACCCAGCAGGGCGCAGGCCCGCTCGTGGGCGCTTTTTTGCTCATCGTCGGTACGACGATTTCGTTTAAGAGTGCTCCTGCCGCCGCTGCCCGCGGCGCCATCATCATCGCCGTCAAGCAGATCGTGGTCGTTGCCGTGTCGCTGCTCATCCTTTATGTATTCAACGACAACCTGTTTGGCATCTCGGCCATGGTGATGCTGGCCGCTTGCACGGGTGCCAACAACGCTATGTACGCCGGACTGATGGGCACCATGGGCAACGAGGCCGAGCGTGGCGCCGTCGCCATCACCACGCTGGTTGTCGGCCCTCCGGTCACGATGATCGTGCTCGGCGCTGCCGGTCAGGCTCCGATCGGCTGGTCGCTTGTGGGTGCCATCCTGCCGATCGTCGTCGGCATTATCCTGGGCAACCTGTTCCCCAGCTTTAAGAAGATGATGGCACCGGCGCTTTCCGCCATCATCGTGCTCGTCTTCTTTGCCATGGGCTCGACCATGACTTTTGGTCAGCTTATCAACGGTGGTCTTCCCGGCATCCTGCTCGGCGTGATCTGCTCGGTGATCTTTGCAATTCCCGTCATCGCGGTCGATAAGCTCACGGGCGGTACGGGTGTCGCAGGTGCGGCCATTTCGAGCTGCGCCGGAGCCAATGTGGCCACGCCTGCTGCCATGGCAAGCGTCAACGAGGCAATGTACGGCGGCGCGGTGCTCGCGACGGCTACGGCGCAGGTTGCAGCATGTGCTATCGTGACGGCCATTTTGACCCCGCTGGTCACCAGCTGGTGCTACAAGCATTTTGAGGGCCAGGGCAACAGCAAGGCAACGACCGACAAGGCCGCCGCAGCCGCCTAATGCCAAGCGGCAATCAAAGCTAAAAACTAGTCACGCCACAGGGCGGCCACGGGGGATCCCGTGGCCGCCCTGCAGTTTCTGTAGGGTCTCTGGAACACTTTACCCTGCTAAAGCTGGCATAACAGCTAGAGTGAACGTCGTACAAAGGCAAGGAAAAATACCAAACAAATCGGTGAACGGTAGTTGTTCGCGCTCGCATTTCCTGCGGGTTTGTAAAAAACGCCTTTATGATATAAAAAAAGAAACATATAACAGCCCAGATGGAGAGGGTCGCTATGTTATCCTTCTCAAACGGGTGAAATCTTGGGTTTTGGGTTGTAGTTCCAAGGTGGACAAACGTTTTCCCTGCACCAACGTGTGGTGAAGAACGGAAGAAGCCGGTAGTGCAAGCCGAACATTCAAGAATTCAATAAGCAGCGGTGTGAGAGAGCGCCGCATTACACGTAACTAGGAGCGTGGTTACACAATGCAGGAGGCATGGGAAGGCTTCAAGGAAGGCATCTGGACGGGAGAAGTTGACGTCCGAGACTTCATCCAGAAGAACTACACCCCCTACGAGGGCGACGAGTCGTTCCTCGCCGGCCCAACCGAGCGTACCAAGGAGCTGTGGGGCGAGGTTCTCGACCTGCTGCTTAAGGAGCGCGAGCAGGGCGGTGTCCTCGATATGGACACCAAGACCGTTACGGGTATCGTGAGCCACCCCGCTGGCTACATCGATAACGCCCACCGCGAGAAGGAGACCATCGTCGGTCTCCAGACTGACAAGCCGCTCAAGCGCGCGCTGCACGTCAACGGTGGCATCCGCATCGCTTGCCAGGCTGCCAGCCAGCACGGCTATAAGGTCGACGAGAACGTTGTCGAGCGCTACACCTTCGAGCGCAAGACCCACAACGCTGGCGTCTTCGATGTTTACACCCCCGAGATGCGCGCCTGCCGCTCGGCCCACATCATCACCGGTCTGCCCGATGGCTATGGCCGCGGCCGCATCATCGGCGACTACCGTCGTGTCGCCCTGTACGGTGTCGACTACCTGATCAAGGACAAGGAGGCCCAGAAGGCTTCCACCCCGACGGTCATGACCGCCGACAACATCCGCGATCGTGAGGAGCTGCAGGAGCAGATCCGCGCCCTCGGCGAGCTCAAGATGATGGCCGAGACCTATGGTTTCGACATTTCCAACCCTGCTACCAACACGCAGGAGGCCATCCAGTGGATGTACTTCGCCTACCTCGCTTCCGTCAAGGAGCAGAACGGCGCCGCTATGTCCATCGGCCGTACCTCCACGTTCATCGACATCTACGCTGAGCGCGACCTTGCCAACGGTACCTTCACCGAGGAGCAGATCCAGGAGTTCGTGGATCACTTCATCATGAAGCTCCGCATGGTCAAGTTTGCCCGTACCCCCGAGTACCAGGCCCTGTTTACCGGCGATCCGCAGTGGGTCACCGAGTCCATCGGCGGCATGGGTGTTGACGGCCGTACGCTCGTTACCAAGATGAGCTACCGCTACCTGCACACGCTCGAGAACATGGGCACCAGCCCCGAGCCCAACATGACCGTTCTGTGGTCGACCCGTCTGCCTGAGAACTTCAAGAAGTTCTGCGCCAAGACTTCTGTTGCCAGCTCCTCGATCCAGTACGAGAACGACGACCTCATGCGCGTCTACCACGGCGACGACTACGGCATTGCCTGCTGTGTGTCCTCCATGCGCATCGGCAAGGAGATGCAGTTCTTCGGCGCCCGTGCCAACCTGGCCAAGTGCCTGCTGTACGCACTCAACGGCGGTGTTGACGAGGTCTCCAAGAAGCAGGTCGGCCCCAAGTATCGCGCCGTCGAGGGCGATACGCTCGATTACGACGACGTTGTGGCCAAGTACAACGACATGATGAAGTGGCTCGCTGGCGTGTACGTCAACTCGCTGAACATCATCCACTACATGCACGACAAGTATTGCTACGAGCGCATCCAGATGGCTCTGCACGACAAGCACGTGCACCGCTGGTTCGCTACGGGCATTGCTGGCCTTTCCGTCGTGGCTGACTCCCTGTCCGCCATCAAGTACGCCAAGGTCCACCCCGTCCGCGACGAGAACGGCATCATTGTCGACTTCGAGACCGAGGGCGAGTTCCCCAAGTACGGTAACGACGACGACCGCGTCGACCAGATCGCTCACGACGTTGTGCACCAGTTCATGGAGTACATCCGCATGAACGACACCTACCGCAACTCCGTGCCCACGACCTCGGTTCTGACCATCACCTCCAACGTCGTGTACGGCAAGAAGACCGGTTCTACGCCTGATGGCCGCAAGGCTGGCCAGCCCTTCGCCCCGGGTGCTAACCCCATGCACAAGCGCGATAGCCACGGCGCCATCGCTTCGCTGTCTTCGGTTTCCAAGCTCCCGTTCCGCGATGCTCAGGACGGCATCTCCAACACCTTCTCCATCATCCCGGGTGCGCTCGGCAAGGAGGACCAGGTGTTCTTTGGCGATATCGACCTTGATCAGCTGGGCGAGTAACTATTGTTAGTGCTATACTAACAATAACGATTACTGATTAGTGCGCCGGTTTCGGCCGGCGCCTATCAATCGAAGGAGACACATTATGAAGGTTTCTGAAGTTTCCGAGACTCAGGCCGATAACCTGGTCCACATGCTCGACGCTTACGCCGAGAAGGGTGGCCACCACCTGAACATCAACGTCTTCAACCGTGAGACGCTGCTCGACGCTCAGGCTCACCCCGAGAAGTATCCGCAGCTGACCATCCGCGTTTCCGGCTATGCCGTGAACTTCCACACGCTCACCAAGGAGCAGCAGGACGAGGTCATTTCGCGTACCTTCCACGACAAGTTCTAAAGGGGTTTAACTCCCGCAGGATCGCTGGGGCTGTTTGGGCTACCTCCCAAAACGTCCTCGGACATGCAAGAAGCCCTCGCTGCGCACTTCGTGCGGCGAGGGCTTCTTGCGTCCTGCGGAATATTTTGGGAGGTAGCCCAAACAGCCCCGGCGGGGTCCTGTGTAGCCACCCTTTAGGCGGAACTCTCCTAATGGGTTGAGCGTTCTGGATTCTTGCTTGCTACCGTTTATCGCGTATAGCTACCGTTTGCGGAATAAGTAACACTCCTTAATAAACCGTGTAGAATCTCAGATAAGCACGGAGTTTTCCAGGGAGACGCTGTCCTTTGTTGTGTGCAAGGGGCGGCGTCTCTTTGGCGCTTGGAGGCCGTTCTGCAGCAGGACGGCGGACGTGCGTCACATATTCAAAAGCCAACGTCGAGATGGGTTGTGATGATAATGGGCAAGTACGTAATCGTGGTTGAGTCTGGTTCGGATGTGACGCCGGAGCTCTGCGAGCGCTATGGCATCGTGCGCGTGCCCATGCATGTCACGATTGGTGACGAGACCGTCGAAGACGGATCGATCGACCCGCTTGAGATTTACTCGCGCTGCAACGAGTTTGGCGTGATGCCCAAGACCAGCGGTTGCTCGCCGGCGGATTTTGCGCATGTGTACGACCGCATTCACGCCGAGCAGCCCGACGCGACCATTTTGCATCTTGCATATTCCGAGGTAACGACCTGCTCGCATCAGTCCTCGAAGATTGCGGCTGCGGGGCGCGACTACGTGTTCTCCATGGACACGCGCTTTGTCTCGGTGGGCCAGTCGCTTGTTGTCGTCGAGACCGCCAAATACATCGAGGCTCACCCCGATGCCACCGTCGACGAGATTTTCGCCTTCACCAATTCCGTCATGGACCGCGTGCTGCTGGGCTTTGTTCCTACCGACCTTGCCTTCCTTAAGGCGGGCGGTCGCTTGTCCAACGTCGCGTTCTTAGGCGCCCATCTGCTCAAGATTAAGCCCTGCATTGAGGTGACGGGTGGCAAGTTCGTGGCCACCAAGAAGTTCCGCGGCTCTATGCTCAAGTGCGCCCGCGCCTTTATCGATCACATGGTTGAGAAGGGCGAGATCGACTATTCGCACATTGGCTTGGCGTATTCGGTGGGCCTTTCCGAGGAGCTGCGCGACGATATGGAAGTCTATGCGCACGACCTGGGCTTTAAGGACGTTACCTGGACTCAGGTCGGCGGCGTCATCTCGAGCCACTGCGGCCCGACCGCCTTTGGCGCGGTGCTTACGCTTAAGGCGTAGGGCCTGGCGTCTATCGATTTCTATTGCTTCGGCGGCGAGCGGGTTGTGACAGCCTTCCCGCTGCTTTTGCGTGGAGTCAAATAGGACGATCAAATTGACCGCTAAACCGTTTCGCCATCAGGCGTATGGGCTAGAATGGCTCTGGCATTTTAATTGACAAAAACCAAAGAGAGGCAAGGTTGCGGGAATGGCTGAGATGACGCTTGAGGGTGTGGATGCTCATCCCGAGGACTCTGCGTATGCCCTGGGTCGCGTGCATTCGATCGAGACGATGGGAACGGTCGACGGACCCGGCATCCGCTTTGTGGTGTTTGTTCAGGGCTGTCCCATGCGCTGCGCGTATTGCCACAATCCCGATACCTGGTCTGTTAACGGCGGCACGATGGTGACCGTCGAGCATCTCATGGACGAGTTCCAGAGCAACCATGAGTTCTACCGTAGCGGCGGCATTACCGTTTCGGGCGGCGAACCGCTCCTGCAGCCCGAGTTTTTGGCCGACCTGTTCCGCGTGATGCACAACAACCCCGATGGCCGCGTACACACCTGCCTAGACAGCTGTGGCTATGCATTTGATCCCAAGCATCCGGAGAAGTTCGATGCTGTTCTCAACGAGACCGATATGGTGCTGCTCGACATCAAGCATGCCGATCCGGTTGAGCATAAAAAGCTGACCGGTTGCGATCCTGCGCGCATCCTGGCGTTTGGCGATGAGCTTGCCCATCGCAAGATTAAGGTTGTTATTCGCCATGTGGTGGTGCCGGGTATCACCGACACGGCGGAGGAATGCGAGAAGCTCGGTCGCCTGATCGCTCCATGGCACAACGTGGTGGGCCTGGAAATGCTGCCGTATCACACGATGGGTGTCGTCAAGTACGAGCAACTGGGTATTCCCTATAAGCTCGAGGGCGTGCCCCAGATGGATACCGCGCGCATGCCCGAGCTGCGCAACGCCGTCATGGCCGGCATGAAAAAGCGCCGTGCGGAGCTCAGGTCGGCCATTGGCTAACAAGCCCGTCCCAAATTGACTACCCTTTAAGATGTGCAACAAGGTGGGTTGGATCAGCGAGGACGGTTACTATTCGACATGCGATGCGGGCCTTATCGACATCGAAGGCCGTACCTATGTCATGAGCGCCATGACATCGATGCCGTGGAGCGACCGCTCGAGCGAGGTCACGGCCGCGATTGCAAAGGCTCTGTTTGATATGCGAGCTGCACTGGCTTAGCGTGTTCGTTTGGCGAGGTCAAACAAAATGCTGGTACCATACCGTGGTTGAGAATTTCGTATAGGTTTGGGGAATGGTATGGCTACCATCGCGATTATCGGTGCGCTCGAAAAAGAGATCATGCAGATTAAGGAAGAGCTGAGCGACGTTTGCGAGGCACGGGAGGCAGGCTTGACCGTTGTGAGCGGCGAGCTCGACGGCCTGACAGTTGTCGCCACAACGGCGGGCATGGGCACGGTGAACGCCGCCGCTGCAACACAGCACCTCATTAGCAAGTATGCTCCGCAGGCTGTTGTGTTTTCGGGCATTGCGGGCGGTTTGAACCCCAAGCTCCATATCGACGACGTGGTCATTGGCAAACGCCTGCGCTATCTGGATACCGATACCGCGCTTATCGCCGAGTCCGCACCGGGGCTTGAGGAGTTTGGCTCGACGCCCGCGCTGGTCGATATTGCCGTCGACGTGCTTGCTGAGCGTGGGTTTGTTGACGCTTCGACAAATGCAGTCGCTTCGAACGAGGGCACCAAACAGTTCCTGGTCGGCACGATTGCCACGGGTAACCGCTTTGTGACGGGCGCCGCCATGCGTAACGCCGCTATCGAAGCGACGCATGCCGATTGTGTCGGCATGGAGGGCGCGGCGATTGCCCATGTCGCAACCAAAAATGGTGTCGATTGCCTGGTGTTGCGCGCTATCAGCGATAATTGTGACGAGGCGTACGATGCAATTTGCGACCGAGAGTTCGATCTGTTCGAGTACGCGCGTGTCGCAAGTAACATCACGCTCGATATCGTCCGCCGCATTGCCGCTGCGCAATAGCGCGCTCTTTTGTAAGAACCTACGACCAAGGAGTGTCCATGGCCGATTCCATTAACTACCAGCTTGCCAAGTTCGTCGCCAGCTACGGCAAGGTTTCGCAGATTCCCGAGTCCACCTGCCCCGAGGTGAGCTTTGTCGGCCGCTCCAACGTGGGCAAGTCGTCGATTATGAACAAGCTCTTTGGCCGCAAGAACCTGGTCAAGGTTTCCAGTACGCCGGGTAAGACGAGCAACATCAACTTCTTCGAGGCCGACGACGTGCATTTTGTGGACCTGCCGGGTTACGGTTTCGCCCGTCGTTCCAAGGCCGAGCGCGACCGCTGGGCCGAGCTTATCGGCGACTTTTTCGACTCCGAGCGCAGCTTTAACTTGGTCGTCTCGCTGGTGGACATTCGTCACGACCCCAGCAAGCTCGACCACGACATGATCGACTACCTACAGGGCAACGAGTTCAACTTTATCGTCTGCCTCACCAAAGCCGACAAGCTCAGCCGCACCCAGCAGGCCCGCCAGGCAGCAGCCATCAAAAAGCAGCTCAACGTCCCGGCCGAAAACGTGATCATTACGAGCTCCCAGACCGGCACCGGCATCGATGAGCTTAAGCGCCGCATTGCCGAGGCCTGCCTCTAGTAAGGGCTCTTGGCAAAAGCTTTTGAGCATATCGCCCTAGTGATAGTCAATATTGAACTGTCACTAGGGCGATATCTTGACACCGAGGGAGTCGACATTAGGGATTTGATGGCAGGGAGGGTTGATTTAAATGATCCAAGATTTAACGGATTGTGGGCCGAGCAGGACATACCCCGTCTACTACCTCGAGGATGCAATGAACAACCTCGGCGACTGCTTCGACTATGCCGTGAACGACTATGGAGCGGAAGGGTCCGAGGTCGCTGAACTCTTTTGCCTGAGCGGCGTAGCCCGTGAGTTTGAGCGTGGCAACGCATGGGTCGTATCAGGAAAATCGGGCGTTGAGCTATTCGCGCTTATCGTCGAAAGGTCGGGCTACCAATCAAGGCCGATGCCAAATCGAACCTACCGATTCGAAAAGACACCGGAATATTGGACAGGCTGGATATTGGCATACCTTCAGTGGCGCCTAGGAGAGTCTTTCGAAGACCTGCTGCATGTCGTTCCATTCGATGTGCTACGCAGTCTGTACTACCCCTGGCACGAAGCCTCGGAGGAACGCGTGGCTCGCCTCGTCTGCGATATGGCGAAAAAAGCGTCCAGGCAAACCAAACTTGCGTTAGCGAGAAAGAAGCTTAAGAAAACCCAACAAGACCTAGCGTACGAATCGGGTGTGTCACTCCGCTCAATCCAAATGTACGAGCAGCGCCAGAGAAACATCAATGAAGCTTCGGTAACAAGCGTAAGAGCCATAGCAAAAGCCCTCCACTGCAACATCGAAGACCTCCTAGAACCAGTCTTTGAATTCAAAGAATCCAGCGCCGCCTAAACCAAGCACACAGCCGATGCCCGCCTCTAGGAAGTGCTCCAGCCTAGTAAGAGCCCCTATCAATAAAAAGCCAAACTATCAGCCCGGCGCTTTTACAGAGCGAAGGTACCGTCAAGATTCTTTCGCAAATTGATCGAGGCGGCCTCGGCCCCGCCTTG
>DXMU01000027.1 GCA_019414025.1 Collinsella sp. | reverse complement strand
GCTCCACCTGATTCATGGACGACCTCCTTACCAATGAGCGGCGAGCGCGCTCGCCCCTCACATTACGTCATTAGATAGCGAAAAGTTTAGCAAGCTCGGCCACCGAGTGCACCACCGCATCGGCACCCGCCGCCTCGTGCTCGCCCGGCGCCGCCGCGCCCGAATAGATGCCGATGCACGGCACGCCCATTGCGTGCGCGCCCTCCACATCGTTAAAGCGATCGCCGATCATCACGGCATCGTCGGCCGTCGCGCCGAGCGCCGCCAGGGCATCGCGGACCGAATCGGCCTTGGTCTCGCGTCCCTGCGGCGGATTCATGCCAATCACCGCCTCAAACTGAGAGAGCCCGAGCTCACGCACCATGTCGATGCACTTGGCCTCCATGCGCGACGTCGCCACGGCCATACGTTTGCCTTGGGCGACCAACCCATCCAGCAGCTCGGGGACCCCATTGAACACGGGATACTCCTCCGGTCCCAGTTCATCAAAAAAGGCGCGGTACTCATCGGCCACCACAAGCGACTCCTCGCGGGAAAAGCCGTAAAAGTCGTGAAAGCTCTTCCACAGGGGCGGCCCGATCATGCGGCGCAGATCACCCATCTGCGCTTCCGAAAACCCGCGCGCGGAAAGCGTCTTGCGCGTCGAGGTCATCACCGCCCGGCCCGTATCTGCCACCGTGCCGTCAAAATCGAACAGCACAACCGGCCGCTCGCAAAGTTGCAATGCCGCCATCGGCACCCTTCTTCCCCAGTTGATGATTTCCACACCACCGCTTCAAACTGTTGGCTATTCAACAATTGAACCTAGCAATGTAGAGCAACTCCACTATACTTGTCGCACTTTGCTTTCAGAAGGCGGCGCTGCCGCGCCCCAACGAAAGGTGCAATTATGTCTTTTGCCATCATAACCGACTCCACGTCGGACATCTCCCCCGCCCGCGCCCAAGAGCTCGGCATTTACGTGATTCCGCTGCATGTGATTATCGAGGGCGAGGACCTGCTCGACCAGGTGCAGATTACCGCCGAGGAGTACGTCGCCCGCATGGCCGGCTCCGAGCAGCTGCCGCACACCTCGCAGCCGAGCGCCGGCGAGTTCAAGGCACTCTTCGACCGCGTACGCGCCGACGGCCACGATAGCGCGATCTTTATCTCGCTATGCAGCGAGTGGTCCGCCTGCTATGCCAACGCATGCCTGACGGCCGAAACCCACGAGCTCGACGTGCGCTGCATCGATTCGCGCACCGGCTCGGGCGCCGAGGGCCTGCTGGTGGAGTACG
The DNA here is from genome assembly GCA_019414025.1 of Collinsella sp. Taxonomy (GTDB): domain Bacteria; phylum Actinomycetota; class Coriobacteriia; order Coriobacteriales; family Coriobacteriaceae; genus Collinsella. Next base: position 7,312 of record DXMU01000027.1, on the reverse strand, counting down.
CGCTGGCCATGCGCGAGGACGGCCGCAGCCTGGACGAGACCGAGGCGCAGATCCGCGCGACCCTGCCCGACGCCCACCTGTTGCTGATTCCGCGCACGCTCGAGAACCTCGTTAAGAACGGCCGCGCGCCCAAGCTCGCCGGCCAGTTGACGCAGATGCTCAACATTCGCCTGGCCGTTTCGCCGGAGTGGAAATCGGGCGAGATCAAGGCCGTCAAAAAGGGCCGCGGCGCCAAGCGCATCGTTGCCAACACCATGACCGATTGCCTCGCATTTTTGGCCGAGCATCCGGGCTCCAGCGTGCGCGTACTCACGACCGGCGCCGCTGAGGAGCAAAAGCTCGTCAGCCAAGCGCTCGCAGGCCGGGACTACGTGGACGCCGGCACCGGCCCCATCGGCTGCACCATCGCCACCCATGTAGGCGTCGACGCCATCGCCATCAGCTACTGCCCTCGTTACCAGCCCATCCACTAGGGGCACCTTTACCACTTGCGGTGGAATAGGAACTGTTTTTGGCTTATCAGCCGCAAATCAATCCCTATTCCACCGCAGCCCAAGAGAGGCGCTCGAATCCTTTGGAAGTTGCGGTGAAATAGTTCCTGTTTGGAGACCAAGAGAGCCCCAACAGGAACTATTCCACCGCAACTTTTTTGCTGCGCCATCCATATGCAAGATATGCTGGCGATCGGCGCATTCCCAGCTGTTTGAGGGAGCTTCGACTAGCCCCCGACGATACCCAGTGGGCAAAAAATGGCAAATATGAGTACTGTCACAATTTTAGTAACAGCAAAATCTAGCTGAAATTGTCCACTTCCACCGATTTCAAGCGCTGTAGAGCCCCGAATCGTCGTGGTTAGGGGGTTGAATATATTTAAATTCAGCCAATTGGTCTTAAATACTTTCCAAATAATATGGTACTAACTAAGCAACAGTACTCATATTTGCCATTTTTTGCCCACCAGGTCCGAATGAAGCACGCTCTGTATGCCTCCGGCTACCCACATGACCGCAAATCCTGGTTATCAAGGGCCGTCGCGCGCTTTGACATCGACCGAAAGCCGCTCGCGGAATAATCCCTCGCCATTAGCGAACTTGAATCGAAATTAGATATCCCAAAAAGCCGCAATGCCGTACCCTCGTCTCAACAACTCCAGTACAAGGACGGCATTCAAATGGGCAACACCATGCATCAATACGCCCTCTTTGGGACCGCACAATTTAAATACGATCAGACGATCACGCATATATCGGACCAACACCGACAAATCGTCATTTGCAACAACGGTTCAGACGTACGCTACGTCACTCTTGAAGAGTGGGAAGAAGCTGGCGCTTTGTTCGACGAACGAGCGCAAATCGAGGGCATCGTCACCAGCGCGAGCCCAGCACGTGACAAACTCGAACTCTTTCGCAGTCTCTTTACTTGCCGCAAAGATGTTTACGCTCATGGATATCGCAGAAAAGACGGGGGCATCGGCTATACGCCCGCTTGCGCAAATGAGTGGAAACCGGGAATTTGCCCCAAAGCAGCCCAACAAAGAATCAGATGCGCGGAGTGCACAAATCGCGTCTTCCCCGAATTAAGCGATGCCACAATCATCGCTCACTTTAAAGGCAAGGACGACCGATTCCGTGACGTCCTCGGGCAATATGTGCTCGACAGGAACTGCAACACGAAAGTTCTCGTCATCGATTTTGACAAAGCGGACTGGAAAGAGGCAACAAATGCCGTACGGCTTGTTGCAAAACGACGGGGCATTAACGCCGCCGTTGAGCGCTCAAGGTCCGGCAACGGCGCACACATCTGGTTTTTCTTCCTCGAGCCAATCGACGCAAAGGCTGCCAGAGAGTTTGGAAGTTACCTCATAACCGAAGCCGCGGCGCTTAATAAAACAATCACGTTCGAGGCCTTTGATCGAATGCTCCCCGCTCAGGTCACTATCCCCGATGGAGGCTTTGGAAACCTCATCGCACTTCCCTTTCAAGGCAAGGCACAACGTGAAGGAAACAGCGTATTTGTAGACGAGCAATTCGAGCCCTTTCCCGACCAATGGCTCTACCTGTCCCAAATCCAGCTGATTCCGCGCTCGACGGTGCATAATTTGATCGAGGCCACTGGAAACAACCCACACGGGCTAGCAACAGTTGCGGTGGCAAACAAAACCAAACGATATGCCCAAAAACCACGAAAGCGGCTACCGCTCACATCGCGAGACTTTCCCTCATCGCTGCCCGTCACACAAGCCGATATGCTGTACATCCCCGAGAAGTCTCTGAGTCCAGCGGCTCAAATGGAAATCCGCGGGCTCGCAACATTCGCCAACCCGGAATTCTATCGCGCGCAATCCATGCATCAATCAGTATTCGGTAAACCGCGACTCATAGACCTTAGCGAACTGAGAGATGGCTATGTTGCGATTCCCCGGGGCTGTAAAACTCAGCTTGAGCAGCTGCTCCAAGAAACCGGCGTTACTGTCCGCTATTCAGACGAACGCAAATCCGACAATCAAATTGTGATGACATTTAAAGGCGCCCTTCGCCCTGAACAGCAAATCGCCGCTGACCAGATGCTCTCGTACGAAGATGGAATCATGTCCGCGCCGACGGGCTTCGGTAAAACCGTCATCGGGGCTTATCTTATTGCCGCCATTGGTCTTCCAACGCTCGTCATCGTTCCCAAGACTGCACTCATAACCCAATGGAAATCCCAGCTCGAGCGATTTATCGACATTACGGACAACAGAGAACCCGTCCGAACCCCAAAAGGACGAATCAGCAAGAGGCAGCCTCCGATCATCGGACAAATAGGAGGAGGCAAAAATGCCGTAAGCGGCCTCGTCGACGTCGCTTCGTTCCAGTCGCTGTCTGGCAAAGACCCTCAAACCGGGGAGCCGATAGTTAAGGACCTTGTTCGTAATTACGGCCTCATTATCTGCGACGAACGTCACCACGCCGCCGCGCCACAGCTCGAGCTTGTTCTCAAGTCTGCCCCGGCCAAATACGTATACGGCCTTTCCGCAACGCCCGAGCGCTCCGACGGTCTTACGCGGGCACTCTCCATGCTCTGCGGCCCGCTTCGCTATGTCATCGATCCAAAAACGCAAGCGATCCAGCAGGGCATCCAGCGCATCGTACGGCCTCGTTTTACCGGAATTCGACTACCCGCCTACGAGCCAGGTGCAAGCTTCAATCAGATTCTCGACCTTCTGTGCGCGCATGCAGCTAGAAACAAACTAATTGTCGACGATGCCCTCGAAGCCGCATCAAGCGGTCGACACCCACTTGTGCTTTCAAAAAGGAAAAAGCATGCCGAGGAGCTTTGCAGGCTCCTTCGCGACCGCGGACACGAGCCCATCCTCCTCACCGGGGAAATCGATGCTAAAGAGAGGAAGGCGATACTGAGCAAGCTTCCCGGCTTTGAGCACGAGTGCAGAATCATTGTTGCCACCGAAAGCCTCCTGAGCGAGGGGTTCGACCTTGCATATCTCGACAACTTGTTTATTGCGACGCCGATAGCCTGGGATGGCAGCGTAACGCAACAGGCAGGCAGGCTGCATAGAAACTACGACGGCAAACAGCGGGTTGAGATATTCGACTACGTTGATTTGTCGATACCCATGCTCGCCCGCATGTACCAGAAGAGACTCAAGACGTACGCCAAGCTTGGGTACGAAGTCTACGTGACCGGAAGCGGCGAGCAGCCCGATCAAAACATTCTCGTAGAGCCTGCGAATGCCGTAGAGGTTCTAGTTGAAGACATCGCCGATGCCACCAAAAGCATCTTCATTGCAGCCCCCTACGCATCCACCGCCTGCCTCGCAAAGCTCGGCGATACAATCAGAGATGCCATTGCCCGAGGGATTGCCCTTGAGATTTACCTTGCCTCGACTCCGCGTGAAGATGCAAAAGAGACTTTGGCCGAAATGAACGTCGAGTATGCCATTAGAGCAGAAGGGCGTTTGTGTGCAGTGATAATTGACGAAGAAACTGTCTGGTACGGAACGATCCAGCTGCTAGCTTTCCCAAAGAACGAAGACTGCAGCATCAGGTTCAAAAACAGCGAGATCGCAGCGGAGCTCTTAGACGAAGTCAGCCACAAGGGAAAGCCAGATGCCGCGTCAACAGACGGAACATCGCCATCACTTGCGGTGGAATAGGGACTGTTTTTGGCTTATCAGCCGCAAATCAGTCCCTATTCCACCGCAACTTAGAAGCAGGCGGTTAGCTCAACGGGCCCTGAAATAACTCTTGATGCGAACCCATTCTGACCAGTCGGATCACTGGGTTAGTTTTATGCGGCAGGTAAAGAACGACCACGTCGACCAGGCCATCGGAAAGATGAAAATCGATGTGACCGTTGTAATTGCCGCCCGGGTTAGAGAGCTCGTGGGCACCGTATTCCGCCGGAAGTGAACCATGCGCAGCAAGCTCGGCGATAGCTGCCTTAAACTCGGTTTTTAGCTGCGGATGGCTCTGCATCGTTCGCTTATAGTCGGCCTTAAACTGAGCCTCGACCTTAATCTCAAACATCGCCTAGTCCTCATCGAGAAACGTCATCAACTCATCGACGTTATCGAATGACGGGCTGTCGTCCGGCAGAATTCCCAGCTCATGGGCCTCGGCGATCACCATAGCACGCCTCGTCGCCTCGTTGGGCACCTCCGGTCGCCCCACAATCTCAAACGGGATCTTCCGCTGGTTCACAAGCTGCCGAACAGCAAGGTTGAGATAAGAATTAAGGCTCAGGCCAACCGAATCTAAAAACTCAGTCGCCTGCTCCTTGAGCCCCTCCTCGATGCGGACCGTCGTGGGCTTAATCGTTGCAGTAGACATACGTGACCTCCTCGCCCTCGTCTTTTGCATCAGTATACCCAAAAGAAATGGCAATCTGATGTTAGATAGCATCAGATTGCCATGCATATTCATGTCGCGGCGGCACGATTGCTCTACATCAGCCCGCTCAGGACGACGTCGACGGCTTCGTTGAGGTCGTCGGTGATGTGCACGAGCTCGGGATCGAGCGGGCTGATCATACCGGCGTCCATCACCGGACCGTTGAGCCAGTCGAATAGGCCCTGCCAGTACTCGCTGCCCACCAGCACGAGCGGCATGCGCTTGACCTTGTGCGTCTGCACCAGCGTGAGCACCTCGAACATCTCGTCGAGCGTGCCAAAGCCGCCGGGAAACACGATGGCGCCCGAGCTGTATTTGACGAACATGGTCTTGCGCACAAAGAAGTAGCGGAAGTCCATGCCGAGGTTCACGTATTTGTTGAGCCCCTGCTCGTGCGGTAGCTCAATACCTAAGCCAACCGACTTGCCGTTAACGCTCGCCGCTCCCCTGTTGGCCGCCTCCATAATGCCGGGACCGCCGCCGGTGATGACCGCCACGCCGCGCTGCGCGATCTTGCGGCCGACCGTGCGCGCTGCCTTGTAGAGCGGATCGGTCTTGGGCGTGCGGGCACTGCCGAAGATAGTCACCGCGGGGCCAAGCTCGGCGAGTGCGCCAAATCCATCGACGAACTCGGCCTGGATACGCAGCACGCGCCATGGATCGGCATGCAGCCAGTCGGTCGAATCCTCGGGCGCCAGCAGGTTGGCGTAGGTATTGTCTTTAGGAATCATGGGCCCGCGCATGACCACGGGGCCGCGGCGGTACGTCTCGTCGTAGGCGGGCTCGCCTTCGACGTTCTCGTTCTTAATCATGGGTACTCCTATCGAAAAAAGAAACGGGCGGGGTCGACGCCATGCGCCAAACACCCGCCCGAACATCAACTATTCGGTATGGTACCCACGTTGCATCAAGCGCTTGCAAGGCATCGGTCAGCGGTCGCGCAGCCGGCGTCAGCGAATGTGACGAGCGGCTGCCGCTCAACCTTTGCCGTTGCCCACGCTCTGCAAGCGTGCCTGTCGCCCTTAGTAATCCACCGCAGCAGGACTGTTCATCCAGTCGCTCACGAATGCACCGTAACGGCCCTCGATAATGGCCTGGCGGGCACGCTGCATAAGGTTGAGCAGGTAGTAGATGTTGTGCATCGACAGCAGAATGCCGCCGAGCATCTCCTTCTGCGTGACCATGTGGCGGATGAGCGCGCGGCTGTAGCCGCCCGTGCACACCGGGCAGGTGCAGGTGGGATCGATGGGGCCGTCGTCGTGCGCAAAACGCGCGTTGCGGAAGTTGAGGCGACCCTCGCTGGAGAACGCCGTGCCCATGCGGCCGGTGCGCGTCGGCAGCACGCAGTCGAACATGTCGATGCCCACGCCCACACCGCGCACGAGGGTGGTGGGGTTGCCGACGCCCATCAGGTAGCGTGGCTTGTGCTTGGGCATGTACTCGCTTACGAGCGGTGCCAGGGTCTCGAACATGGTCTCGTGGTCCTCGCCCACCGAGTAGCCGCCGATGCCGTAACCGGGGAAGTCGCCGCACTCCTCCAAATGGCGCAGCGAGCGCAGGCGCAGATCTAGGTGCATGCCGCCCTGAACAATGCCAAAGAGCGCCTGGTCGTCGCGGGTATGCGCCTTATAGCAGCGCTCGGCCCACATACTCGACAGCTCAACGGCGCGCTCAACGTAGGCGCGCGTGGCGGGATAGCCCGGGCACTGGTCCAGCTGCATGCAGATGTCGGAGCCGAGTTTCATGGCGATTTCCATGTTGTCCTCGGGCGTCCAGAACACGTGGCGGCCGTCGTAATCGTTGACAATAAAGCGCACGCCCTCATCGGTGAGCTTGACCGCGTCGTTGTGGCTGAACACCTGGAAACCGCCCGAGTCGGTGAGGATGGGGCCGTGCCAGTTCATAAACTTGTGCAGGCCGCCCAGCTCGGCGATGGTATCCTCGCCGGGACGCATGGACAGGTGATAGGTATTGGCAAGCACGATCTGGGCGCCGAGCTGCTTGACGGTCTCGGTAGGAATACCCTTGACGTTTGCCTTGGTGCCCACGGGCATAAAGATTGGCGTCTCGATGTCGCCGTGCGGGGTGTGCAGCACGCCGGCACGCGCATGCGTCGTCGGGTCCTCGGCGATCAGGTCGAATTTAAAAAGGCTCTGGTCCATAAACTGGAACTCCTTGGTTGCGGTTCATACGCAAACCATTATACGGGCAACCCGCAAGAAGCACCGACTCGACAGAAACTGGTGCAAAGGAAACCTGCCCCCTTGCACCAATGCACCAATGCACCAGGATAAAAAATGATCCGTTTTCCTCCGTCCCCAACGGATCATTTCCGACAGCCACAGCAACGCCGATGTTATGGCACCGACAGACACTATGACCCAATCCGAGGGCACTAAAAAGATAGGAGCCCCCGCTCG
>DXMU01000026.1 GCA_019414025.1 Collinsella sp. | reverse complement strand
CGATGTCCAAGAAATGGGAGGCAGTTCACAGGCACCTTTGTGGTGGTTTTTGTTTTAGGCCGAGGGGAAGGCCTTGGCGGCAGTGCCTATCCTCGGCTTTTGCATAGTCTCGATCTGTAACACCAAGCCAGCGAAAATGGCTCTAACTGTTACAGATTTAGATGAACCGTTCGGCCGTCAGCCCAACGTCTTGATCTGTAACACCAGGCGGCATATTTGGTCTCTAACTGTTACAGATTGAGATGCGGCGTGGGCGGCCGGCACAATATCTCGATCTGTAACAACTACGATGCTCAACGGGCTCCAGGTGTTACAGATTGAGACAAAACGAACGGCCAAGTCCCCAACCACCACAAAGGCACCTGCCCCCTTTGTGGTGGTTGGGGCGGTCGGCATAGAAAAAGTCCCCGCCGGACGTGTGCTCGACGGGGACTTTGCCGTTTGATGGCGAGCGCTGTAGGTGATTACTCGCCCAGCAGGCTCTTGGTGATCGAAGCGGCGGCCTTCTTGCCGGCGCCCATCGCCAGAATGACCGTAGCGGCACCGGTGACGATGTCGCCGCCGGCCCAGATGCGGGGATCGGTGGTCTGGCCGGTCTCCTCGTCGGCGACGATGTAGCCCCACTTGTTGAGCTCCATCTTGCCGCCGATCTTGGCAGCGAAGGGGTTGGCGTTGGTGCCGATAGCCGAGATCGCGACGTCGCAGGGGATCTCCTCGATGGCGCCCTCGATGGGCACCGGGCGACGACGGCCGGACTCGTCAGGCTCGCCGAGCTCCATCTTCTGGACCTTGACGGCGCACACGGAGCCGTCCTCGCCAGCGACAAACTCGAGCGGGGAGACGAGCGGCAGAACCTCGACGCCCTCGGCCTTAGCATGGTGCAGCTCGGCGCGACGGCAGGGCATCTCGTCCTCGGTACGACGGTAGGCGATGATGGCGTGCTCGGCGCCCAGGCGCTTGGCGGTACGGACGGCGTCCATGGCCACGTTGCCGCCGCCAAAGACAACGACGTTCTTGCCGTGCTTGGTGGGGGTGTCGTACTCGGGGAACTTGTTGGCCTTCATCAGGTTCACGCGGGTGAGGTACTCGTTCGCGAAGAAGACGTTGGGCAGGTTCTCGCCGGGGACGTTGAGGAACTTGGGCAGGCCAGCGCCGGTCGCCACGTAGATGGCGTCGAAGCCCTGCTCGAACAGCTCCTCGGCCGTGGCCATGTTGCCCACGACGGAGTTGTACTCAAACTTGACGCCCATGTCCTCCAGGCCGTCAATCTCGCGTTTGACGACCGCCTTGGGCAGACGGAACTCGGGGATGCCGTAGACCAGCACGCCGCCGCCGGTGAAGAAGGCCTCAAAGACGGTAACGTCAAAGCCGTTACGGGCGAGCTCGCCGGCGCAGGTGATGCCGGACGGGCCGGAGCCGACGACAGCGACCTTCTTGCCGTTCTTGGGGGCCATCTTGGGCGTGGAGGCGAGCTCGGGGCGGTCACCCAGGAAGCGCTCGAGCTGGCCGATGGCCACGGGCTCGGACTTCTTGCCACGGATGCACTTGCCCTCGCACTGGTTCTCCTGCGGGCAGACGCGGCCGCAGATGGCGGGAAGCATGGAGTCCTCGCGAATGGTATCGAGAGCGCCGCCGAAGTCCTTCGCGCGGATCTGCTCGATAAAGCGGGGAATGTTGATGTTGACGGGGCAGCCCTCAACACAGAACGGCTTCTTGCAGTTGAGGCAGCGCTCGGCCTCGGCCAGCGCCATCTCCTCGGTGAAGCCCTTGTCGACGGGGCGGAAGTCGCAGGCGCGCTCGGCAGCCGGCTCCTCGTTATCGGGGGTGCGGGGCGACTTCATATCGGCAACGAAACGACCGTTAACTAGTGGCATGCGCAGCTCTTTTCCTCATAGGCCTTGAGGGACTCGCCCTCTTCGGAACGGTAAGCGGCCTGGCGGGCACGAAGGTCATCCCAGTCGACCAGGGTGGCATCGAAGTCGGGGCCGTCGACGCAAGCGAACTTGGTCACGCCGCCCACCTCGACGCGGCAGCAGCCGCACATGCCGGTTCCGTCAACCATGATGGGGTTGAGCGACGCGGTGATGGGGGTGTCGTACTTCTGGGCGGTGAGGGTCGAGAACTTCATCATCGGAACGGGGCCGACGCAGAAGACCTGGCTCACGGCCTTGTCCTGCAGCAGGCGCTCCAGCGGAGCGGTAACAACGCCCTGCTCGCCGTAGGAGCCGTCGTCGGTGGTGATGTGGATGTGGTCCTCGTCGAGGAGCTCGCGGAACTGGTCCTCCATGAGCAGGAGGTCCTTGGTGCGGGCGCCCATGATGGCGTGCACCTCGTGGCCGGTCTCGACCAGGTGCTTGGCGACCGGGAAGGCAATTGCCAGGCCGACGCCGCCGCCAATGACGGCGCAGGGGCCCTCGGCCATCTCGGTGGGAACGCCCAGCGGGCCCACGACGTCGCGCAGCGACTCGCCGGCCTCGTAGGTGGAAAGCATCTCGGTGGTCTTGCCGATCACCATGAAGATGAACTCGACCCAGTCCTCGTCACCGTTCCAGCCGGCCAGGGTAAACGGGACACGCTCGCCCGTCTCGTTGGCGCGAACCATGAGGAACTGTCCAGCGTGCGCATGTTTGGCGATTGCGGGCGCCTCGATGCGGAACTTGAACACCTTCTCCGAGAACTGCGTCTTCTCCAGGATCTTATACATAGAACCCCTCTCTTGTTAGGGCCGCCGAACCGTGCCTCCACGGAAATGGACGGTAGCCCGAGTAAAACCGTACGCGCACAGGCGTTGTGCAGACATACGGTGCAAATTATACCCTCATGGACATGCTGTTTACGTGTGTCTTCGGCGGTTGGGAAAAGGGTTTATCCACTTCGACCTACCAAATAGGGATAGGTTTATTTTGGTCGGTTTTATCAGGCAAAACGGCAAAGGGGGCCGGCCTCGGGTTGTGATGAGGCCGGCCCCCTTTGGGGTGTTATGCGTGTATGGCGGCGCGGGGTTTATTGCGATGCGGCCACCGGGGCGTTTCCGCAGATAAAACCTGCCAAAATAAACATCCCTAAACGGTAGGTTTTAGTGCTTGCCGTTGGCGGAGGCGGCGCCGTTGACGTGGTCGCGGGCGTAGATTACGCCGTGCACGATGGCCAGACCGGCGGCGTCGGCGGCGCGGGCGCAGGTGTCCTGGAAGGCCTCGGCCTCGCGGGCGCGCAGCTGCTTGAGCACATAGTCTGCCACGGCCATCTTGCCGGGAGGGTTGCCGATGCCGGTGCGGATACGGCTAAAGTCGCGGCTGCCCATCTTGTCGATGATGGAGCGCAGGCCGTTGTGGCCGGCGTGGCCACCGCCCACCTTGACGCGCACGTCACCGGCAGGGATGTCGAGCTCGTCGTGGATGACGAGCAGCTCCTCGGCCTTGATCTTGTACTCGCGGCAGAGCTTGGAGATGGGGCCACCCGAGGTATTCATATACGACTGCGGCTTGACCAGCACGATCTGGCGCTTGCCACCCTCTTCCTCGGGATCGTTGATGTTGATGAGTGCGACCTCGGCGCCGGCCTGGTTTTTCCAGTACGTGACGCCGGCCTGACGGGCCAGCTCGTCGATTGCCTTAAAGCCGGCGTTGTGGCGGGTCTCGGCATATTCCTCGCCAGGGTTGCCAAGTCCGGCAACCATGCGAATCTTAAGCGGCTGTGCAGCTGCCATATTTGTCCTTCCGTTACACATAAAAGTTTAATCAACGACAAAGGCTACCACGCCCGCCGAAGGCGAGACTTCGTTTCAGCGAAATCCCACCAGACAAAAGCGCGGCCGCGGCAGAGCGAGCCGTCGGAACAGAAGAAACCCCCGCGCGACCTTTGCGAAGCAAGGGGGAGCGCGGGGGTTTCTTCTGTTCCGACGGCGAAGCGCCGGGTTGCAAGGACGATGCGACTACAGCGCGAAGTCGCCGCCGACGAGCGTGGAGACGGGCTCCTCGTGGTAAACGGCGGAGATGGCCTGAGCGAACTCCTCGGCGACCGAGATGGTCTTGATCTTGCCGCCGACCTCGACGGGAATGGCGTCGGTGACGAGGCACTCGACGATCGGGGCGTCGTTCAGACGCTCGATGGCCGGACCGGAGAAGATGCCGTGGGTGGCGCATACGTAGATGTCGCCGGCGCCCATAGCCTTGAGCTCCTTGACGTTGGCGCACAGGGTGCCAGCGGTGTCGATCATGTCGTCGTTGATGATGCAGGTCTTGCCCTTGATGTCACCGATGATGCCCATGACCTCGGCGGCGTTGTGGCGCGGACGGCCCTTGTGGGCGATGGCCAGGTCGCAGCCGAGCATGTCGGACAGCTTCTTGGCGGCCTTGGCGCGGCCCACATCGGGGGAGACGACAACCAGGTTGTCGGTGTCGAAGTGCATGTCGTTGTAGTACTGGCCAAACAGCGGCAGCGCGGACAGGTGGTTAACCGGGATATCGAAGAAGCCCTGAATCTGGCCCTGGTGCAGGTCGAGGGTGATGATGCGGTTGACGCCGGCGCGCTCGAGCAGGTTGGCGACGAGGCGGGCGGTGATGGGCTCGCGCGGGCCGGCCTTGCGGTCCTGGCGGGCATAGCCGTAGTGGGTGATAACGGCGGTGATGGAGCGGGCGGATGCGCGCTTGGCAGCGTCGGTGGCGATGAGCAGCTCCATGAGCATGTCATTGACGTTGCCGCCGGCCACGGACTGAATCAGGAAGACGTCGGCGCCGCGGACGGTCTCGTCGTAGCGGGCGTAAATCTCACCGTTGGCGAACTGCTTTAGCGTAAGGCCCGAAAGCTCGACCCCAAGGTACTCAGCGATCTTCTGAGCGAGGGGACGGTTGGAGGAACCGGAATACACGCGGATGGACTTGCGCATATTCTCCGACTTCTCGGGATCATTAATCGGCATTACCCTTCTCCTTTATATCGAATGCCATATAGATGCCTTGTTGCATTGTAACCGCGCGACGGGGTTAATCGGGTCTTGATAACGTCTTTACCGTCAACGGACACGAACCGACCACTCATCCTGTCGCGCAGGTCACGATAGAAAAAAGGAGCCGCCCCCATGGGAACAGCTCCTTAGATGCTTGGTAAAACGTTATACCTCGTCGTCCTCGTGCAGACGGCGGCGATAATCGGCGGCCCAGCCCTCAATATTTACCTGGCGGGCACGACCCAGGCCAAGTGCGTCTGCCGGGACCGGCTCGGTGATGACGGAGCCGGCGGCCACGAGCGCGCCGTCGCCAATCTGGGCGGGCGCGACCATCATGGTGTCGGAGCCGATGAAGGCATCCTTGCCGATGACGGTCTTGTGCTTGTGTACGCCATCGTAGTTGCAGGTGATGGAGCCCGCGCCCACGTTGACGCCGGAGCCCATGGTGGTATCGCCGATGTAGGACAGGTGCGGCACCTTGGAGCCCTCGCCGATTGTGGACTTCTTGATCTCCACGTGCGTGCCGGCCTTGGAACCGTCGAGCATGTGGGTGCCCGGGCGCAGGTAGGCGCGCGGGCCGCAGTCGACGCCGTTCTCGATGACGGCCTCGACGGCGATGGTTTCATCGATGGTGCAGCCGCTGCCGACGGTGGTGTCGGTGAGGCGGCTGTTGGGGCCGAGCTGGCACTCCTCGCCCACGGTGACGTGGCCGATCAGGTGCGTCTGCGGCCACACGACGGTGTCGCGGCCGATGGTGGCGTCGGGGCCGATCCAGGCCTGCGTGGGGTCGATGAACGTGACGCCCTCGGCCATCCAGTGCTCGTTGATGCGGTCGCGCGCGATGGCGGTGAGCTGCGCGAGCTGAATGCGGCTGTTGACGCCCAGGCCGTCGCGGTAGTCGTCGCAGTGGAAGATGGAGACGGCCTGGGCGTGGCCTTTGAGGATCTCGAGCATGTCGGGCAGGTAGTACTCGGACTGCGCGTTGTCGTTGCCGATCTCGTTGATGTGGGCGGCGAGCTGCGCGCCGTCGAAGGCGTAGCAGCCGGCGTTGCACTCGAGCAGCGTGGCGGCCTGCTCGGGCGTGCAGTCCTTCTGCTCGATGATGCGCTCGATCTGACCATCGGCGCCCAGCTTGATGCGGCCGTAGCCGAAGGGATCAGGCGGGGTCATGGTCATGACGGTGCAGGCGAGTTCGCCGGTGGCGACGGTCTGCGCGAACTTGGCGACGGTGTCGGCGGTGATGAGCGGCAAGTCGCCGTTGAGCACGACGACGGGGCCTTGCGTGATGCCGCAGGCCTCGAGCGCGACCTTCACGGCGTGGCCGGTGCCCAGGCGCTCGGTCTGCTCGACGCACTCGACCTTGGTGGCGCTGTTGGCGTAGGTGCCGTCGATAAGGGCGCGCATCTCGTCGGCGTGGCTGCCGATGACGACCACGACGCGGCTGCAGCCGGCCTTGATGGTAGCGTCGACGATCCACTGGACCATGGGCTTACCCAGGATCTTGTGCGAAACCTTGCAGTGGTTCGACTTCATGCGGGTGCCCTCGCCGGCAGCGAGGATAATTGCGGTTGCGTCCATGTGATCTCCTGTTACGTTATAGAGACGTGTGCTTGGAAACGATACACGGCGCAATATGATACCGCAGGCATATGTTGAGCGCGTAACGATTGGATTGCGGCGGTTGAGGCTTGCGCCGCCGGCGTGGCGTTTGCGCTGGCCGTGCATGGCGGCGGTGCTGCGGAGCTGTCGTTTGAGCGAGGGGACGGGGGTGCCCGTGGACAACATACGAGAGGAGTTTGGCGGCGAGCCCGTCGCGGCATTCTCGATGTCGCATCCAGCTGTGCCGGCGCTCTATATAGTGCTGACGCTGGGGCTCACCATGTTCTCGATGCAGCCGGTGCTGATTGCGCTGTCACTTGCGGGCGGGTTGGCGTATGGATTTGCGACGCGTGGGGCTGCCCGCACGCTGGGCGCACTTCGCTGGCAGCTGCCGGTGATTTTGATTATCGCGCTGGTCAATCCACTGTTTAGTGCCTCGGGCTCGACGGAGCTGTTCCGTATTGGCATGCGCGCGGTGTATCTGGAGAGCATGGTATACGGCCTGTGCATGGGCGGGCTGTTTGTGGCGAGCGTGCTGTGGTTTGAGGCCGCGGCGTCGATGCTCGAATACGACAAGGTGCTCGCGCTTTTGGGTAACGCCGCACCGGTGATCGCGCTCATGATCTCGATGTGCATGAGGCTTATCCCGCAGTTTTTGCGCCGCGGCCGTACGGTGCTGGCGGTGCAGGATGCGATTGATGTGCCGGGCCGCGCGCCGGCCGACCCCGTGCGCTCGCGCCTGCGGGCATCGAGTGCATTGATGGGCTGGGGCATGGAAGATTCGTTGGAGCGCGCGGACGCGATGCGCTCGCGCGGGTGGGGCGCCGCGACGCGTCGTACGACGTATGCGCGGTATCGGCTGGGGCGCAGCGACGTTGCCGCGCTGGTTGGGCTTGCGCTGTTTGGTGCTGCCGCGGTGGCGGTGGCGTGGACCGCGACGACGCAGTATTCGTTTTATCCGCAGCTCTCGGTGCCGGCGCCGTGGCCGGGCTATGTCGTGTACGCTGCCTGGATGGTGCTGCCTTGCGCGTTGCACGCGATTGATGAGAAGAGGTTTGGCTGATGGCTCGGTTGGATAGCTGCTCGGTAACGGGCGGGGCGTGCGGCTCCGATGTGCCTGCGATTGAGGTGCGGGGCCTTAGTTTTGCCTATCCCGGGGCCGAGGCACCGGTGCTCGAGGGGCTTGATTGGCGTGTTTCCCAAGGTGCGTTTGCGCTGCTTGTTGGCGGTACCGGTTCGGGCAAGTCGACGCTACTCTCGCTGCTCAAACCCGAGATCGCGCCGACGGGCGAGCGCGCTGGCGAACTGCGCGTGCTGGGCGAGAGCGTTGCCGACATGGATGTTCGGACGTCCGCGGAGCGCGTGGGCTATGTGTTTCAGGATCCCGAGAACCAGATTGTGTGCGAGACCGTGTGGCACGAGATGGCGTTTGGCCTGGAAAACTTGGGGCTAGCGCGTGACGAGATGCGTCGTCGCGTGGCCGAGACCAGCTATTTCTTTGGGCTGGAGGATTGGCTCCACCGCGATACCGATACGCTTTCGGGTGGTCGCAAGCAGCTGCTGTCGTTGGCCGCCGTGTTGGCGCTCCGCCCGCGCGTGCTGCTGCTCGATGAGCCCACGTCTCAGCTCGACCCCGTTGCCGAGAAGAGTTTTCTGCATGCGCTGTTTCGCGTGAATCGCGAGCTGGGCTGCACGGTTGTTGTGGCGACGCATCAGCCGCGCCCAATGCTCGAATACGCGACGTGTGCGTACCGGATTGAGGACGGTCGCGTGCGCGAGGTGGCGGATATGGCTTCTTTGGGACGCCGAGAATCGCTGTTGTCCGATGACATGTTGGGGTGGGGTGCCATCCGATGTGCAAATAAAGGAGTATTCAGCAGGCGTGAGGACAATTTGGGCTCTCTGGAGCCGCCCGGGGACGTATCGAGCGCGAAAAAAAGTTCGGAATTGGACAAATCGTCTGAATTTGTGGCGCAAACGTCGCTCGAGAACGGCTCGGAAGCCTTCCCGCGCACGGATGGAAGCAGAATACTCCAAAAAATGCACGCTGGGTCGGCTACCACCCTGGCAGGGAGCTGGTTTCGCTACGATCGCGCGGGCGGTTGGGTGCTGCGCGGGCTCGATGCGTCGTTTTCGGCTGGCGCGGTGCATGCGGTTGCGGGCGGTAACGGCTGCGGCAAGTCGACAATGCTTTCGGTGCTGGCGAAGACCGCCAAGCTGCAGCGCGGCCGCATGGTGCGCGGGGCGGCCTCGGCGGCGCTGCTGCCTCAGAATCCCAAAGCATTGCTGGTTGCCGAGACGGTTCGCGATGAGCTGATAGAATGGGCTTCGACCTGCGGATATGACGAGAACTTGGCGCGGGAGCGTGCGGCGCAACTGGGATTGGACGGCCTGGAGACGCGCCACCCCTACGACCTCTCGGGCGGACAGCGCCAGCTGCTCGCACTGGCAAAGCTGCTGCTGATCGGCCCCGAGCTGCTGCTGCTTGACGAGCCCACGAAGGGCTTGGACCTGGAGAGCCGCCGCATCATCGCCCGCGCCCTGCGTGACCATGCGAAGGCTGGCGGCACCGTCATTATGGCCACGCACGATCTGGATTTTGCCGAGC
The DNA here is from genome assembly GCA_019414025.1 of Collinsella sp. Classification (GTDB taxonomy): domain Bacteria; phylum Actinomycetota; class Coriobacteriia; order Coriobacteriales; family Coriobacteriaceae; genus Collinsella. The sequence goes on along the minus strand of DXMU01000026.1, from coordinate 48,777 downwards.
AGGTAGCCGACGACGTCGCCATGATGTTTGACGGCGAGATTGCCTGCATGGAGTCCCCGGCCGACTTCTTTGCCGACAACGTGTTCTATAGGGCGTGATGGGATGACGGACTGTCGTTTCTCGCGCTTGCTTGCAAAACTGGAGATCCCGCTGTTGTTGGCGGTGCCGGCGGTGATGGCTGCGGCGTTGCTGTCGGGTGTTGAGCAGGCAGCATTGGCCATGCTGGTTGTGGTGGCGCTGGTGCTCGCGCTGTTCTTTGCGGGTTACGAGGCATCTCGTCCGGGTTTGCGCCAGATTATGCCCACGCTGGTTCTGGCAGCATTGGCCGCGGCGGGGCGTATCTTGTTTGGCCCCATTCCCGACTTTAAACCCGTGAGTGCCATCGCCATTATCGCCGGGGCGACACTCGGTCGTCGTAACGGCTTTATGGTCGGTGCGTTGGCGGCGCTGACCAGCAATTTCTTTTTTGGGCAGGGCATGTGGACGCCGTGGCAGATGTATGCCTGGGGGCTCGTGGGATACGTTGGCGGTGCGCTGGCGCATGCCGGCGCTTTTGATCGCGCCGATGGCACCGTGCGTATGCCGGCGCTGCTGACCTACGGCTTTGCTTCGGGTTTGCTGTACGGCGTTGTGATCAACGCCTACGACATTATCGGTTTTGTTCAACCGCTCACGTGGGCGGGTGCCATGGCACGTCTTGCCACGGCAGTGCCGTTCGATATCACACACGGCCTCGCGACCTGCGTGTTCTTGGCTGCCTTGTACAAGCCTTGGTGCCGTCGCATTAACCGTGTCGTCGTGAAATACGGGCTGTAAGGCATTTCGCGTTCCCTCACGAACTTGCGGTGGAATGGTTCTCGTTTTTGGCTATTTGCTGCCCAAACAGGAACTATTCCACCGCACCTTATAGGGGGAGAGGGGTCACATGATCTGTTTTCCTCTGTCCCCTAGAGGAATTACTTGGGGCTAGAGCTCTAGCGTGAGGGTGACGGGGCAGTGGTCGCTGCCAAAGATGTCGCCGCGGATGCCGGTGTCGCGAACGTTGGCGGCGATCGAATCGCTTACCAGAAAGTAATCGATGCGCCAGCCGGCGTTGTTCTTGCGGGCATTAAAGCGATAGCTCCACCAGCTGTAGACGCCCTCGACGTCGGGGTTTGCCGCGCGCCAGGTATCGGTAAAGCCGGCGTTGAGCAGCTCGGTAAACTTGCCGCGTTCCTCGTCCGAAAAGCCTGCGTTGCCGCGGTTGGACTTGGGGTTCTTAAGGTCGATCTCCTCATGCGCCACGTTAAAGTCGCCGCAGGTTACGACGGGTTTGCCGGTCTCGCGCTCGAGCGCGTTCAAAAAGCCGCGGTAGGCATCGTCCCAGGCCATACGCACGTCGATGCGCGCGAGCTCATTTTGTGCGTTGGGCGTATAGACGTCGACAAACCAAAACTTGTCGAACTCGAGCGCACAGACGCGGCCCTCGGTTGCGGCTTGGGCGACGAGCTCGGCCGCCTCGTTCTCGCCGGCGTAGGGTAGCAGTGCGTCGGCGTGCAGCACGCGCAGCGGTTCCTGGCGGCTAAAGACCGCAGTGCCCGAATAGCCTTTACGCTCGGCGTAGCTCCAGGTTTGGTGATAGCCGGGCAGGTCAATATCGACCTGGCCCTCCTGCAGCTTGGTCTCTTGCAACGCCAGGATATCGACGTCGAGTTCTTGCGCGATCTGGATAAAGCTCGGGTCCTTTTTGAGCACGGCGCGCAGGCCGTTTACGTTCCACGAGGCGAAAGTGTAAGTCTGAGGCATGGTGTCCTTTCGACGGGGTTGGCAGGCTTAAGATTAGCGCAACAGGGGCGGTGGTGGGCACCGCGCGTGCTGACCCAAAGGCCGCATGCTGGGACATCGCCCGACGCTGCCCGACCAACAAGGACGGAGGACTCATATGACGCAGGCAATAACGGATCCCAAGCAGGCCTCCGCCGCGCTGGCGGAGCTGTTCGGCACCCATAAGCGCGTGGTCTTCTTTGGCGGCGCTGGTGTTTCCACGGCAAGTGGCATTCCCGATTTCCGCAGCGTGGACGGCCTGTATCACCAGCAGTTTGCCTATCCGCCCGAGACCATGCTGTCGCATAGCTTTTACGAGGCGCATCCTGCGGAGTTCTTCGACTTTTACCGCACCAAGATGATCGCGCTCAACGCTAAACCCAACCGCTGCCACACCAAGCTGGCCGAGCTGGAGCGCGCCGGCAAGCTCGACGCCGTGGTGACGCAAAATATCGACGGCCTGCATCAGATGGCCGGCTCACAGCGAGTGTTTGAGCTGCACGGATCGGTCCATCGCAACATTTGCCAGTCGTGCGGCGCGGTCTATAGCGCCGAGTGGATTTGCTCGCGCGAGCACGAGGATGCCGCGGGCGTGCCTGCGTGCCCCGCGTGCGGTGGCCGCATCAAGCCCGATGTAGTGCTCTACGAAGAGCCGCTCGACGAGCATGTGTTGACCGGTGCCGTTGCCGCCATCGCCGCGGCCGATGCCCTCATTGTGGGTGGGACCTCGCTCGTGGTGTATCCGGCGGCGGGCCTTACGCGTTACTTTACCGGCGATACGCTGGCCATATGCAACCTTGCTCCCACCGATCAGGATGCAAATGCCGACCTGCTGATTTCTTGCGACATCGCGGCCGCGTTTGCGTTCTAGCCCGCGCGCGCGGATACAATAGAAAGACTGAGTGCAAAGCGACCCCGCCGCCAGCTCCCCAAGCTCGGCGGCGTGGGCATTTTAGGAGGATGTTCATGGCGAACGACAGCAAGACATGGCGGTGCGGAAAGTATGAGCTCAGCTTTGACCGTCCGCGCATCATGGGCGTCCTCAACGTGACGCCCGATTCGTTTAGCGACGGCGGGGAGCACTTCGACCCCGATGCCGCCATCGAGTACGGCCTGGCGATGCTCGATGCCGGCGCCGACATCATCGACGTGGGCGGTGAGTCCACGCGCCCTGGTTTTACCCCGGTCAACCCCGACGAGGAAGCTCGCCGCGTGCTGCCCGTGGTGCGCGCGCTGGCCAAGGAGGGCGCCATCGTCTCGATCGACACGCGTCATGTGGCGGTTGCCAAGGCGGCCGTGCGCTGCGGCGCCTCGATCGTCAACGACGTGACGGGCTTCACCGATCCCAAGATGGTCGAGTTTGTTAAGACGAGTACCTGCGGCGTCATCGTGATGCATGCCGGCGAGGTCGCCGCGCCCACCCGCACGCACGCAACGGTGCAGCTCGATACCTCGGCAGCGGCGTTTGTTGCCGAGAAGGCGCGCGAGGCGGCTGCCGAGGCCGCGCGTGAGGCCGAGAAGCCGGCTCGCCGCCGTCGCGGCAAGCTGCTGGGCGATCCTAAGCCGGAGACCAAGCTTCCGGGCGGCGTGGTGCAGCCCTCGTTGCCGTTTGGCGAACCGGAGCCCACGTCCGAGCCTGCAAGCGAGCAGGAGACGCCGGCCGCCGAGCAGGCTGCTGCAGCCGAGACCGTCGCGCTCGCGCCCGAGGCCGCGCCCGCAGCCACCGAGGCCGCATCGGAGCCCAATGACCGCCTGGCCGCCATGATGCGCCGCAGCGCCCGCCGCGAGGAAGCCTACGTGCCCACCTCGCAGCTCCGCCGCTTCACCCTGCCCGATTCGGCGCCCATCATGCGCCGCGTCATGGGCTTTCTGTCCGACCAGGCCCGCACGCTCATCCATGCCGGCGTGTCGCGCGACCGCATCTGCATTGATCCTGGCCCGGGCTTTGGTAAGTCGGCTAACGAGGACATCGTCATCCAGCGCGAGACTGCCAAGATGGCGTCACTGGGCTATCCGCTCATGTGCGCCGTGTCGCGCAAGCGCTTTGTGGGCGCCGTCTCGGGCGTGACCGAGGCCGCCGAGCGCGATGCCGCTACGTTTGGCGTGTGCCTGGGCGCCATCCAGGCCGGTGCCAACATCGTGCGCGTGCACGACGCCGCGGGTTTTGCGCAGTTCCTGAACGGTTACTGGGCGGTTGCCAAGCCGCAGCCGCGCCGCGCGTTTGTGGCTGTGGGCTCCAACCTGGGGCATCGCTGCGACAACATCCGCGCTGCACGCGAGATGATCGCCGAGATTCCACTCACCTGCGTGTCCAACTCCTCCAAGATTTACGAGAGCGAGCCGGCCTACGAGACGCGCCAGGACGCGTTTGCCAACGCCGTCATCGAGATCAAGACCGAGCTGGCGCCGCTGGTGCTGCTCGATGAACTCATGAAGATCGAGGCTGAGCTGGGGCGCGACCGCTCCAAAAAGGCCAAGGCCAACGGTCCGCGCACCATCGACCTGGACCTGCTCTGGATGGACGGCGAGACCCACGGCGGCAAAAAGCTGCGCCTGCCGCATCCGCTGATCGGCGAGCGCGATTTTGTGCTGGTGCCGCTCGAGGACTTGATGCACGACCCGGCGCGGTTCTTCCGCTACAACGGCGTCGAGGTCAAGGAGCCCGAGGACCGCGTGGGCCATATCGTGGGCGAATTGGGGCGTATGTAGATGATCGAGATGAACGCTGTTGCCGCCGGTACCGAGCTTGACGCCGCGCGCGACGCGGGCCGCGAGGGTGTGTCCGCGGGCTGGTGCGCTTGGAGCGCGGGCGAGGCGTCGTTGACGTTTTCGCTGGTTGTGCGCCCCGATGTGAATATGCACGCCTTCCACGGCCTGCCGTTTGTGGCCGCGATGGGCATGATGGACGCGCTCGTGGGCACGGCATCGACGCCGGGCCTGGGCCTTGCCGGTAAGGTGGGTATCCAGTGGCCGAGTGACATCGTGTGCGGTGCGCCTGCGTTTGAGACGTCACTCGCGCGTGTTGCCGTGAACGGCGGTGCCGGTGCTGCGGGCATGTTTGCCGCGGTGACGGTGGATGTTGAGCGTGCGGCGCTGGGCGAGCTCGGCGTGGATATGGCAGATGAGGCGCTGATCGAGGCGTTGGCCGCCGCTGTGCTGGCCCGCGTGGATGCCTGGGCTGCCGTCGCGAACACGCCGCAGGGTGCCGCCGGCCCGCTGGCTCCGGTGCTGGGCGAGTACTTTGACATGGTGCCACTGCTGGGTCGTCAGGTCGCGGCGGTGTCGCCCAACGGCCTGCCGCTCGCGGTGGGCGTGTTTGCGGGCCTGGACATCTGGGGCCGCGCGACCATTAAGACCGACACCAGTGAGCAAGAGTTTCCGCCCGAGGCCGTGCGCATTCGCGGTCTGTAGCGCGAGGCGTTCGCGCTCAAAGATAGCGATGACAACAAGACCCTCCTCGGCTGTGCCGGGGAGGGTCTTTACGCGACTACAGGGTGGCATCGCGATCCTATTCCTCAAAACTGAAAATCTTTCGATTTTGAGGAATAGGATTAAGCCAGCTCGGCCTTTAGTGAGGTATATTCGTTACAGAGCCTATTCCTCAAAACTGAAAATTTTTCAATTTTGAGGAATAGCGATAAAAGAACGTGAGGAGGCCGCCAATGAAACTCATCAATAGAACGTCATATATGGACACGTTGACGAGCCTTATTGGCGTACCGGACATCAAGGTCATCACGGGCATCCGTCGTAGCGGTAAATCAAAATTGCTCGAGGCCCTCCGCGATTACGTGGAGGCACATCTGTCCAATTCGAATGTCATCCATATCAACTACAACCTCGATGAGTTCGAGAATCTGCTCGAGTATCACGCGCTGCTCGCCTATGTAAAAGAGCATCGAGTGTCCGGCAAACAAAACTTTCTGCTTATCGATGAAGTTCAGATGTGCGACGGTTTTGAGCGTGCGATCAACAGCCTCCACGCATCCGAGCAGTACGACATATTCATTACCGGATCGAATGCCTTTTTGCTGTCGAGCGATCTGTCGACGCTCTTTACGGGGCGTACGTTTGAGATCGAGGTTTTCCCATTCTCGTTTGAGGAGTATCGACTCTATGGCGACGAGGGCGAGGTCGACCGCGACTTCGATGAGTACGCGAGAACCGGCGGTATGTCCGGCTCCTACCCTTATCCACTGCAGGAGCAGCGTTATCAATATCTCTCCAATGTCTTCAAAACGCTCATCGTGAGAGATATCGTGCAGCGGCATAACGTGAGAAACGAATCGGCGCTGCTGCGCATTGCCGATTACATGATGGACAACGTATCCAACATAACGTCGGCACGTAACATTACGGATATTTTGAACGCGGATGGGCTAAAGATAACGAACAAGACGGTCGGCACGTACATGGGGTGCCTGTGCGATGCGTTTGCCTTCTATAAAGTTCGTCGGTACGACATCCGCGGCAAAAAATACCTTAAGAGCGGCGAGAAGTATTACCTGGCAGACCACGCGTTCAAATACGCGCTTCTTGGTACACGTGATATGGATTGGGGACGCGTATACGAGAACATGGTGGCAGTCGAGCTGCTGCGCCGCGGATACGAGGTATACGTCGGCGTGCTCTATAAAAAGGAAATAGACTTTGTAGCAATCAAGCGAAGCGAGAAGCTCTACATTCAGGTGAGCGACGACATCAGCTCGGATAAGACATTTGAACGCGAGATTTCACCACTGCTGAGCATTGGCGACGCGTACCCCAAGATGATTCTCGCCCGCACGCATCACGAGGCCACGGACCGCAATGGGGTGCAGATCGTGGACCTGGCGAGGTGGTTGTGCGGCGAGGCTTAGCAAAAGGTCCTATTCCTCAAAATCGAAAAAATTTCGATTTTGAGGAATAGGACCGATGCGTTGCCTAGTTCGCCGCTCGCGCTCGTGCTCGACTTAAGCCACTGTCCTACGCCAGCTTCTGCATGCGGCGGTAGATTTCGCAGATGCCCTTGATGGTGAGCTGCCCGTCGACTATGTCGAAGGCGTCGGTCGAATCGGCGACGATGCTGGCGAGGCCGCCCGTGGCGATAACGGTGGCGTCCTCGCGCCCCAGCTCGCGCTTCATGCGCGCGACCAGGCCCTCGGCCATGGAGGCGGCGCCCATTACGGCACCGACCTTGATGCATTCCTCGGTATCGCAGCCGATGGCGTGCTCGGGCGCCTCGAGCGGAACGCTGGCGAGCTTGGCGGCTCGGGCGGCGAGCGCGTCCATCGAAATGCGGATGCCCGGCGCAATCGCTCCGCCAATGTAATAGCCGTCCTCGTCGATGACGTCGATATTGGTCGCGGTGCCAAAGTCCACCACGATCGCCGGGGCGCCGTAGAAGGTCTCGGCAGCGACGGCGTTGGCGATGCGGTCGGCACCAACGGCCTGGGGGCGTGCCGCCCGCAGCTTGGTCACGGCCGCCGTCTGCGGCCCGATGACGATGGCGTCTGCCGCGATGCGGTTGGCCACGGCGTGCCACTCGCGCGAAAGCTGTGGCACCACGCCGGCAAAGGCGATCGCGTCGACCGCGCCGAGCGAGAGGTCGTACATCTTAAAGAAACCCATCAGGCGCACGTGGATCTCGTCGGCGGTATAGGAGCGGTCGGTGGGCATACGCCACGACTGCACCAGCTCGTCTCCGTCAAACAGGCCCATGGCCGTCTGCGTGTTTCCCATATCGATAGCGAGCAGCATGTCTACTCCAGGTGTCAGCGTAAAAGGACGCGCACCATTGTATACGTGCCGCCGGCGGCGCTCGGCTGCGATTCGTTCACGGTGATAGGGGCTGAGGGGTTCTAAATATGAAGGAATTATGCTCTACGAGATTTTCCTTGCCGCTTACCGAACTCCCGCGTAAAATTCTTTCTTGCGCACATGAGGCGTCCAGACATTGCGGGGTGGAGCAGTCTGGTAGCTCGCCGGGCTCATAACCCGGAGGTCGTAGGTTCAAATCCTGCCCCCGCGACCAAGAACTTGCAGCTCGTCGGCCTAGCCGGCGAGCTTTTTTGTTATTCCGGGACTGTTTTCTCAGTCCAATTTCCAGCCTCTCAAACATAATCTCGATCTGTAACAGGTGGACCCGATTTGGGCGGCTAGGTGTTACAGATTGAGATCTTTCGGCAGGACGGTCTCCGTTTGTCTAAATCTGTAACACGAGGGACGGATTTTGCCGAGTTGTTGTTACAGATTGAGATTTTCTTGCAGGCGGGTCCCGTTTGTCTCGATTTGTAACATCTGGGGCCCATTTTGCCGAGTAACTGTTACAGATCTAGATCTTTCGGCAGACGGGATTGGTTTGTCTCAATCTGTAACAGGTAGGGGTCAAAAGTGGGTCCAGATGTTACAGATCTAGATTGTTAGGGATGGGTCGAGAGGAATGTCTCGATCTGTAACATCTAGGGTCGTTTTTGGCCTGTAGATGTTACAGATTGAGATTTTCCGCCGGGACGGTTTCGGTTTGTCTCGATCTGTAACAGTTGCTCGGCAAAATAGGGTCTTACTGTTACAGATCGAGACAAACCGACGGGCCGCCCCGCCCCATCCACCTGCCGCTACCTGCTATCCGCCGATTTCCGTTGTGCTGCTGCACTTCCATGTCATATCCTCTAGACAACTACGCGGCAACATCGCCGCCGCGCCTACAAGAGAGGAATGTCCATGACCGCACCTGCATCCAAGCTGCTCCAGCCCATTACGGTTGGCCCCCTTGAGCTCAAGAACCGCATTATGTTCCCGCCGCTTACCACCGGCTACGAGGAGCGCGACGGTTCCATTGGCGAGCGCAGCCTGGCTTTTTACGAGCGCCTGGCCCGTGGCGGCGTGAGCTACATCGTCATCGGCGACGTCGCTCCCGTCATGACCGCGAGCCCCACGCCCAAGCTGGCGACCGACGCTCAGATTCCCACGTTTAAGGCGCTGGCCGACGCCGTCCACAAGCACGGCGCCAGGGTCGCGCTGCAGCTGTTCCACCCCGAGTACGACGTGCCCGGTGTCGGCCGCATGGTCATGGGTTCCATGGCCGCCGCCAAGGCCGCGCAGGAGGCCAAGGCCGCCGGCGACGAGGAGACCTTCGCCGCCAAGATGGCCGAGTCCAACGAGATCCGCAAGCAGGCCTACGCCAAGTTGCACCACGATATGCAGCACTTTGTGAACGAGGCGAGCGTAGAGCAGCTCACCCAGATCAAGGAGGCCATCGCCGCCTCGGCCGCCCGCGCGCAGCAGGCCGGCATCGACGCCATCGAGGTTCACGGCGACCGTCTGGTGGGTTCGCTGTGCTCGGCCATCCTCAACCAGCGCACCGACGAGTATGGTGGCTCGTTCGAGAACCGCGTTCGCTATGCGCTCGAGGTCGTCGCCGCCATTAAGGAAGCCGCGCCGCAGCTGATGGTGGAGTACAAGCTCCCCGTGATCATGGAGAACCCCGACGGCACGCCGCGCGGCAAGGGTGGCCTGCAGCCCGACGAGGCCTGCGAGTTCGCCAAGCTGCTCGAGGGCGCGGGCATCGACATGATCCAGGTCGCGCAGGCCAACCACACCGGCAACATGGGCGACACCATTCCGCCCATGGGTGCCATGCCCTACAACTGGACGCTGCCGGTGGCCGAGCGCGTCAAGGCCCTGGTCTCCGTGCCGGTGGCCACCGTCGGCCGTGTTGTTTCGGTCGAGGCCGGCGAGAAGATTCTTGAGGACGGCGCGGCCGACATTATCGCCTATGGCCGCTCGCTCATGTGCGACCCCGACATTGCGCTGAAGGCCGCCACGGGCGAGCCCATCCGCGAGTGCCTCAACTGCAACAAGGGCTGCGTCGACGCGATTCAAAACCGCAAGTACATCTCGTGCGTGCTCAATGCCGAGAACGGCGACGAGGCGACCATCGCCATTAAACCGGGTGAGGGCGACAAGAAGATCGCCGTGGTGGGCGGCGGCATCGCCGGCCTGGAGGCCGCGCGCGTGGCGGCCAAACGCGGCTACGACGTGACCGTCTATGAGGCGAGCGATCACTTGGGCGGCCAGATTGTGCTGGCGGCCGCGCCTCCGCGCAAGGATGAGATTATGCGCTCGGTCGAGTATTACGAGAAGATTCTGCCCGGCCTGGGCGTGAAGGTTGAGCTCAACCATGCCGCTAACCCCACGGATCTCAACGCCGCCGACGCCGCGATTGTGGCTGTGGGCGCGCACGACGTGGTCATCCCCGTTCCGGGTGCCGACTCGGACAAGGTCGTCTCGAGCTGGGACGTGCTGGCCGGCAAGGTGGAGCTCAGCGGGCGCGTCGCCGTCATTGGCGGTGGCCTGGTGGGCACCGAGACTGCCGAGTACCTGCTGCAGCACGGCTGCGAGGTGGCGATCGTCGAGATGCTCGACAAGATTGCCGCAGGCGAGTCCGAGACCATTCTGCCGCTGATTATGAGCGACTTTGCAGAGCACAACGTGGAGCAGCACGTTAAGACCCGCCTGACCGCCATTACCGACGAGGGCGTGGAGGCCGTTCGCACCACCGAGGACGGCGCCGAGGAGCCGGTGAAGATCGCCTGCGATTACGTGGTGATGGCCGTGGGCTCCAAGGCCAACGCGTTTGACCTGGACGGCGTGACGGTGCCCGTGACCTGCGTGGGCGACTGCTCGGGCGAGCGCACCGCCGATATTGCGAGCGCCATCCGCACGGCGTATCACGCGGCCAACGAGCTGTAGCTAACATCGCGGCGGGGCGGGGCGGGGCGGTAGCACGGATCCGCCTCGCCCGGCTGCGTCCCGTCGGGTGTCAACCGGTGCGGGGCCTGCAAGCGCAGCAGGCCCCGCCCTTTTTGTTTTGCTCCGGTGGATGGCAATGCGCGGTAATCATGAGGAGTAAGGACGTCTACTGCCTTGCCGATTGCTCAAAATTATTGGGGGAGGGGTTAATAACTATATCCTCTATGCCAAAGGACATAAAGAGATGTCAATTTTGTTGACAAGCGAATGACGATTAGCTGCGAGCCAGCTACCAGCGTAAATAATCGATAAAGAAATGTCGTAAATTGGTGCCAAATGCCCAGATAACACCGCGTCTATTTTAATTAACTGCTTTGAGCAAACAGTAAAATGCTACTATCTAACTTGCACGTAAGAAAGCAGATTAACGGTTAAGGCTAAGAAGTGGCAGGTATGTCGGAAGCAACTAGGACTCGCACGCATGCGCCCGAGGTCAGGCAGCGCGCCGTCGAGATCCTCCAAGAGGGGGACGGCCATCGCGCCCTCGCCGCGGAGCTTGGCATCCCCCAGGCCACGGCTCGTCAGTGGGCCCGCGCATATGCCGTGGGCGGTGCCGACGCCGTGCTCAACGCCGGTTCGCATCATCGCACCTATTCGTACGAAGTTAAGCTCGCCGTGGTCAAGGACCGCTTGGAAAACGGCTTAACGGTTCGCGAGGCCATGATCAAGCACAAGATTCCCAGCGAGTCTTCGGTCAAGGCTTGGTGCCGTCAGTACCGCGAGAGCGGTGAGTCCGCGCTGGTCGATAAGCCGCGCGGCCGCAAGCCGCGCGTTAAAAAGGCGGAATAGCAAACGGGATGGTGCGCCCACAGGGGCGCATTTTTCTTGCCGCCCCTCTACTCCAATGCGGACAGACTCCTTGCCCCGTGCGCCTAAAACTCCCCAGTTGACCGAAAACCTGCCGCCGCTACTCCTCAACTGAGCTATAACGTTAAACAATTGCAGCGTTTTTGCATGGGGGAGTGATGGTATGACGCTACTGTATTTCCTTACCCTGTTTCCGCTGGTACCGGCGCTGGGCATGCTGCTCGCGCGTGGTGACCGCGCCCGCGATGCGCTAGGGCTTGTAGGCTCTGGCATCATTATGGCGGTGACGGTTGTAGTCGCCGTCATGTTTTTTGGCACGGGCCCGCAGAGCTTCGAGGTGGCACCGGGCACCTCGCATGTGCTCTCGATCATCAGCTCCGTCATCGACGTGATCCTGTGCGCCGTCATCCTGTACAACGCGCGTAAATATAAGAGCACGCTCACCACGGTGCTCGGCATAGTCCAGCTGGTGGGCTCGCTCGCCTTTGCAGCCATGACGCTGCCCGCGGCCGAAGCCGTCACCGCGATGCCGCTCTACCTGGACTACATGAGTGTGATCATGGTCCTCGCGGTCGGTATCGTCGGCAGCCTAATCTGCGTGTATGCCCTGGGCTACATGAAGGACTTCCAGGCTCATGACGAGCACGAGGCTGCGCTGCGCGGGCAGACCGCGCCCGACCGTCGCCCGCAGTTCCTGGCGCTTATGTTCCTGTTCCTCTCAGCCATGTTCGTCATCGTGACGAGCGACAACCTTGAGTGGCTGTTCTGCGGCTGGGAAATCACCACCGTGTGCTCGTTCCTCATGATTGGCTACACGCGTACGCCCGAGGCCATCAAGAACGCCTTCACCCAGATCATCCTCAACATGCTGGGCGGTATCGCGTTTTTGGTCGGACTCATGTACCTGCACGTTAACGGCATGCCGCTGACCATCTCGGGCATGATCGAGCTTTCCGGCACCGGAACCGCGCAGTCCGCGCTGCTGGTGATGCCGGTCCTGTTGCTGTCGCTTGCCGCGCTCACCAAGGCCGCACAGATGCCGTTCCACACTTGGCTATTGGGTGCCATGGTTGCCCCCACGCCCACGAGCGCCCTGCTGCACTCGTCAACCATGGTTAAAGCCGGCGTGTTCCTGATGGTCAAGCTGAGTCCGCTCTATGCCATCTATCCCGTGACGGGCTTTATGGTCACAAGTGTGGGCGCCATCACGTTTTTGCTGGCAGCCCTTATGGCGATCTCGCAGAGCAACGCCAAACGCGTGCTCGCGTACTCCACCATTTCCAACTTGGGCCTCATCAGCGCCTGCTTGGGTGTCGGCGCGCCCGAGGCCGTGTGGGCCGCCATCTTCCTGATCCTGTTCCACACGGTGGCAAAGTCGCTGCTGTTCCTGTGCGTGGGCACGGCCGAGCATCATATCGGCAGCCGCGATATCGAGGACATGGACGGTATGTTCAGCCGCATGCCGCACCTGACGCGCCTGATGATGCTGGGCATCATGGGCATGTTTGTGGCGCCGTTTGGCATGCTCGTGTCCAAGTGGGGCGCCCTGGTGGCGTTTGCGCAGACCGGCAACGTGCTCATGATCATGGTGCTTGCCTTTGGCTCGGCCGCGACCTTCTTCTTCTGGGGCAAGTGGCTTGCCAAGCTTTCGGGCGTCGATCCCACGGCCCAAAACGTTGAGGTCAATGTCCATAAGACCGAATGGATGGCGCTCAACACCATCGCCGCGCTGCTGATTCTGTGCTGCGTGGCGTTCCCGGTTATCTCGAGCGGTCTGGTGTCGCCTTACTTGGCCATGGTGTTTGGCCGCGTGCCGCAGGTTATCGGCAAGGACGCCATGTATCTGATGGTGGTTATCGTGGCGTTTATCGCCGTGGTGCTGCTGACTTCATTCCGCGTGAGCAACAAACCGCACGTAAACGTATATCTTTCGGGTGTGGGAACCGACAATTACCGCCATTTCCGCGGCTCGATGGGCCACGAGGTGAAGGCCGAAAAGCGCAATTGGTACTCGGAGGACGCCCTTGGCGAGAAGCGTATTGGCCCCGCGGGTAGTGTTGTTTGCTGCGCCATCATCCTGTTTGCGCTGCTGTGCTGCGCGTGGATTGGGCCCGAGCGGCTTGCCATGAGTGCGCCCTCGGTGCTGCGCGGCAAGTATTTTGAAGGTTCGGGCGTCGTGGGCATATTTATTGGTACCGTGGTGTTTGCCCTGCTAGCGCCGCTTGTGGGTGGCCTGATCGACGGTCTTGACCGTAAGCTTTCGGCTCGCATGCAGGGCCGCGTGGGCCCGCGCCTGCTGCAACCGTTCTATGACGTTGCCAAGCTCCTGCGCAAGGCCCCCGCCAGCGTAAACACCATGGACGATACCTATATGGCGTGCGCGCTCATCTTTACCGTGGTGGGCGGCGGCATCTTTGTGTCGGGTTCCAACACGCTGCTGTGTGCCTTTATGGTGACGCTCGCCGCGATCTTTGTGGTGCTGGCGTCCGCCTCGACGCAAAGCCCGTTTGCCCAGGTCGGCGCCGACCGCGAGCTGCTGCAGGTCATGAGCTACGAGCCCGCCGTTCTGCTGATGAGCGTGGGCCTGTATCTCGCCGCCGACAGCTTTGATTCCATCGCCGTGACGGGGCAGTCGGCCCCCATCATCGTGTACAGCGCGCCCATTTTCCTCGCGCTGCTCGCGGTGCTCACCATCAAGCTACGCAAGTCGCCGTTTGACCTTTCGTACTCGCATCACGCGCATCAGGAGATTGTCCAGGGTGTCGCCACCGAGATGAGCGGCGGCACGCTGGCCAAGATGACCCTTATGCACTGGTGCGAGACCGTGCTGTTTTTGATGTGGGTGGGCATGTTCTTTGTTTGGGACAACCCGGTGAGCTGGGTCGTAGCCCTGGTCGTGATGGCCGCGACGTACTTTGTCGAGGTGCTGATCGACAACACCTTCGCACGCAGCACCTGGCGCAGCTGCTTTAAGCTCGGCTGGGGCGTGGCGCTGGTGTTTGGCCTGCTCAACCTTATGCCCATCCTCGTCGACGTGTTTATTTAGGAGGCGGCATCCATGGATCATAAAATGTCGCGCTCGCCGTGGGTTATTCATTACGACGGCTCGAGCTGCAACGGATGCGATATCGAGGTGCTTGCTTCGCTCACGCCACTGTTCGATGCGGAGCGCTTTGGCGTGGTCAACACCGGCAACCCCAAGCATGCGGATATCTTTTTGGTGACGGGGTCGGTCAATGCCCAGAACCTGCCCGTCGTGCGCCAGATCTACAACCAGATGCTCGAGCCCAAGTGCGTGGTGGCATGCGGCATTTGCGCGTGCTCGGGCGGCGTATTCCGCGATGCCTACAACGTGATCGGCGGCGTGGACCGCGCGATTCCCGTGGATGTGTACGCGCCCGGGTGCGCCATTCGTCCCGAAACGGTGATCGATGCCATCGTGGAGGCGTGCGGTATCCTGGACCAGAAGGAGGCCGTGATGCGCGCCGGCGGCGATCCGCTCACCGTGGGCGGCGCCGCCACCTGGGACGGTGGCGTTGAGCTGGGCGAGGACGGGTTTGTGGCTGCGGGGGCCGGGACTGACGGTGCCGGTGACGCGCCTGCCGCTGGCGACGCACCTGCTGGGACGCCCGCCGCACCCGCCGCTGCAAAGGAGGCCGAGTAATGCAAGAGGCTATCTATACCACCGTCGGGATCGACGAGCTCCTGTCGCATGTCCAGGCGCTCAAGGGCGTCGGCGCGCGCTTTGTGCAAATGCACGCCGAGCGCAATGTCGACGACGGCACGTATCGTCTGGTCTATACGTTTATCAACGTTCATGCTGCTCAGGAGCATATTGCGCAGGACGGCAGCTATGCGATTGAGAACCTGGTAGTCGAGGGCATCGACCGGTACCAGGAGATTCCGTCCATCAGCTCGTATTATCCGGCGGTATTCCCGTTTGAAAATGAGGTCCACGACCTATTCGGTCTTGCCATCACCGATATGCAGGTCGACTTTAAGGGCTTTTTCTACCAGGTCTCGACTGCCGAGCCCATGAGCGTTATCACGCCCGAGGTGAAGGCTGCGCGAGAGAAAGCCATGAAGGTCCGTGCCGCTGCCGAGGCCAAGGCGCGCAAGGCCGCGGCCGAGAAGGCCGCTGCGGGGGAGGGTACCGCTGCTCAGCCCGCTGCGGCTGCCGGCTCCGATGCTCAGCACGATGAGGCTGCTGCGAAGGCCGCGCTCAAGGCCGCCGAGATGGAGGCAAAGCTCGCCGCCATGGATCCCGAGAAAGCGGCCAAGGTCCGCGCGGCGCTTGCCGCCAAGGCCGCCCGCGACAAGCAGAAAAAGGAGGCGTAAGGCCCATGGCACATCGCTCTGTTATTCCGTTTGGCCCGCAGCACCCGGTGCTGCCCGAGCCGCTTCATCTGGACCTGGTGATCGAGGACGACCGCGTCATCGAGGCAATTCCGCAGATCGGCTTTGTGCACCGCGGACTCGAGAAGCTCACCGAAAAGCGCGACATGCATCAGTTTGGCTACATCGCCGAGCGCATCTGCGGCATTTGCGCCGTGGGCCACAGCTGCGGCTATGCTAGCGCCTGCGAGCACATGCTCGACATCGAGGTGCCCGGTCGCGTGCAGTATATCCGCACCATCTTGCACGAGCTTTCGCGCATTCACTCGCATTTACTGTGGCTGGGCCTGCTCGCCGATGCCTTTGGCTTCGAGGCGCTGTTCTATCGTTCGTGGACGCTGCGCGAGCAGATTCTCAAGATTTTCGAGAGCACCTGCGGCGGCCGCGTGATTCTGTCGATTAACGAGATCGGCGGCCTTAAGCACGACATCGAGGACTCCGAGTTGGCTGGTATTGTCCAGACGCTCGATGCCATGCGTCCCGACTACGAGGCCCTGGTGCATACGTTTTTGGACGATGACAGCTGCGGCGAGCGCCTGCATGGCGTGGGCTCGATCAGCAAGAAGGACGCGCTGGATCTGTCGATGGTCGGTCCGTTCGGTCGCGCCTCGGGCGTGGATTACGACGTGCGCATGTTTGGCGACGGCGCCTATGCGGATCTGGCCGCATTTGAGCCCATCGTGGCGACCGACGGCGACTGCTATGCCCGCTGCCAGGTGCGTTGCGCCGAGGTTACGCAGGCCATGGACATCATTAAGGAGCTTGTGGGCAAGATCCCGCACGACGGCATCGGCGGGCGCACCAAGCTTACGCCGGCCGACGGCGCGCGCGGCGAGGTCGTGATTGAGCAGCCGCGCGGCGAGGCGTACTACTATGTACGCGGCAACGGCACCAAGAACCTGGACCGTTTTCGCGTGCGAACGCCGACGTCGCAAAACCTGGCGGGTCTGACACATGCGCTGCAGGGCGTGCTCCTTGCCAACGTGCCCATGATTATCCTGACCATCGATCCCTGCATTAGCTGCACGGAAAGGTAGGCGCGGCATGAGTTTGCTGACATTTGCCAAGACGGCCTTGGGCTCTATGGTCAAGCAGCCGGTTACGGTGTGCTATCCGCAGGAGGGGCTGACGGCACCCGAGCGCTTGCGCGGGCATATCGTCAATGACATGGATGTGTGCATCTGCTGCGGCATGTGCGCGCGTCGCTGCCCGGCGGGCGCGCTCGCGGTCGATCGCAAGGGCGGTACCTGGTCGATTGACCCGTACGCCTGCGTGGTGTGCGGCGAGTGCATCGAAAGCTGCCCCAAGCACTGCCTGACTATGGACACCGCCCGTACTCCGGTTGCGGCGGATAAGACTCCCACGGTAGAAACCAAGCCGGAGTAGCGCTGGAATGGGGCTGGTATAGCGCTGGAATAGGGGCCGGCGGGGCAAAAATGCCCCGCCGGCCCCGCGCGTGAACGCGTGTGCGGGCCGCCACGCGACCCGTCCAGCCCGAAAATGACCCGTCTGCCATGAAATGGGCCCATCTACTACGTTTAAGCCGCTACCCTCAACCATGGCAAGTAATGCGAAATAAAAACCGCAGGTAGAACGCCTGCGATTTTTCATGAAAAGCGGGTATGGTCGGGGATATTGAGTCAAACGTAGTAGATGGGCCGATTTCGTGGCGGGCGCTGTCAGCCGGTTTCCGCGGGTGGAGGAAAATGGATCATTTTGGTCCCGCGAGGCTTGCGGAGGCACTCGTGCAGGGCCGCCCGAACAAAACTATGCCGGTTTACTACGATGAATTCGACATTCCCGACCATGACTGCATTTTTCTAAATAATGCAAGCGTTCTACCTGCGGTTTTGTAAGCGCGCAATTTGCCGTGGTCGAAGGCGGGCGATTCATCGTAGTAATCCGGCATAGTTTTGAAATGGCATTAAATCGGTGGCAGCCATTTTACTTTGCCGGGGTGGTCGGTTGTTGGGTAATTACCCTCGCAGGTAGGCGATGGCGATCTGCGTGCGGTTGCGCAGGCCCATTTTGGCTAGGATCGAGCTAATGTGGTTGCGCACGGTGCCTTCGCCCATATAGGCGGTGGCAGCGATCTCCTTGTTATCGAGGCCGCGGGCGATGAGCTCGGCGACTTCGAACTCGCGGTCGGTCAGGCTGGCAAAGGCTGCGGGCCGGCGGGGCGTGCCCGTCTTGTCGCCCATCCCGTCAAAGTCAACATCTTCGATCGCCTTGCCCTCGAGCACGCGTTTGCCATCCATGACCTGCGCCAACGCCGGAGGAATGGCGGCGACATCGGTTTTAATCAGGTAGCCGCGGGCGCCCAGTTTGAGCGCCGACACAATGTACTCGTCATCCGAGAATGTCGTCAGGAACACCACGAGCGCCGCAGGATCGCGCTCGAGGATCTCGCGCGCCGCCGATAGGCCGTCGCGTCCCGGCATCTGAATGTCGAGCAGTGCGATGTCGGGCGAGTGCTCAGCGTAGAGCGCCACTGCGTCGTTGCCGTTGGCACCGGTGCCCACCACTTCGATCTGCGGCTGGGCGCCCAGGATAATCTTGAGCGAATCGACTACCAAGCGGTCGTCGTCGACAACTATGAGCCTCATCGGGCGTCATCTCCTTGCTGTTTGGGGACGGTGGCAAACACGCGCCAGCCGGGGGCGCCGGCGCGCAGGCCGGCGGTGAAGGTTCCGCCAAGCGCCTCGACGCGCTCACGCATGGAGACGAGCCCCATGCCTTCTGCGACGTTGCTGCTGCTCGCCGGGGTCGCGTCCGCGCCATCATCGGTAACGATGAGCTGGTAAAACGATGGATGCTCCATGCACCGCACGGTAATGGTTTTGGCATGGGCGTGGCGCATGGCGTTGGAAAGCGCCTCGCGCAGCACCGCCGCAAAGCAGTTGGCGACGTTGGCGGGCGCATGCTCGGCCAAAACCTCAAGCCCAATCTGCGGACCGCTGTCCGAGCGCGCGCCTTCAACGATGCGTTCGAGCTGCACGGAGAGGTTGGTCGCATTGTCGTTGAGCGCGTGGACGCTGGCGCGCACGAGCTGGAGCGCCTCGTCAACGGTGTATTTGACGTCGGCGAAATCGGCGGCAACGCCGGGCTCGTTGGCATGGACCACGCGCAGGGCTTCGGTTTGAAGCGAAGCGCGCGTGAGCTGGTGGCCCACGTTATCGTGGATCTCGCGCGCGATGCGGGCGCGTTCGGCGAGCGTCGCGAGCTCGACTTCGTAGTCCTGACGGTCGGCGAGGTCGCGGTTGCGTGCCTCGAGTGCCAGGGCGCGTTCTTGCAGCTTGTCGCGGGTGCGACGCATGCGTTCCTGTTCGCGCTCCAGCTGCGCGGTGCGCAGCGACAGCAACGTGGCGGCGACCGAAAGGATGGCGGTTAGCAACAGCGTTCGGGTGGTGAGCGCGCCGCAGCGAAGGTCCGTGGCAAGTGCGCAGGCAAACATGGAGCCAATTGCCAGCGCGGGCCAGATGCGTTCACGGCGCACGCGTCGCGCGATGTCATAGAGGGCGAGAGGTGCGAACGGCACAAACGGCGGCACGAAGACAGCCGCGATGACGTAGGCGTAGCTGCCGGCCTCGCTGGCGCGACGGGCGCGTTCTCCCTGCGCGACCTCGGCCAGTGCGGCGATGACAACGCCAAGGCAAAACGCCGCGACCAGGCGAGCATCCACAGCAAGGCCCGTGGCGGCTGCGATGCAGCACGCCAGCACGATCGATTTGTCGAATAGCCTGTTCATACGGGTATTGTACGCGATGCCGCGCACGGGGGAGGCGCCACTCAAAGCAACCGTGACATTCCTCCCACGCGGCGGGGCGGTCGCGTCAGCAGGCTACGCGACCGCCCCGCACTCGTGACAAAGCTCACTGGTGCGCGCCGTCAGCTCCTGCGATGATGCAATCATACCGGGCCACAAGCAACAGAAGGGCCGCCTCATGACAGACATCGTCCACGTCGAAAACCTCGTTAAGCGCTACGACGACCTTATTGCGCTCGACCACTTTAACCTGAGTATCGCCCCCGGCGAGATCTTTGGCCTGCTGGGCCCCAACGGCTCGGGCAAGACCACGTCCATCAACTGCATCCTGCAGCTGCTCGCCTACGACAAAGGCACCATCGAGCTGTTCGGCGAGCGCATGACGCCCGCCCGCTACGATCTCAAGCGCCGCATCGGTGTGGTGCCGCAGCAGGTGGCGGTGTTCGACGAGCTCACCGTGCGCGAGAACATCGACTATTTCTGCAGTCTCTACGTCAACGACCGCAAGCGCCGCCGCGCGCTGGTGGACGAGGCGATCGACTTTGTCGGCCTGGGCGACTTTACCAAGTTCCGCCCTGGCAAGCTCTCGGGCGGCCTGGCGCGTCGTCTCAACATTGCCTGCGGCATCGCGCACAAGCCCGAGCTCATCTTTTTTGACGAACCCACGGTGGCGGTCGACCCGCAAAGCCGCAACGCCATCCTGGAGGGCATCTGCCGCCTGCGCGACGAGGGCGCCACGGTGGTGTATACCAGCCATTACATGGAGGAAGTCGAGCAGATCTGCAGCCGCATCATGATCATGGACGGCGGCCGCGTGCTGGCGCAGGGCACTAACGACGAGCTCAAGCGCATGATTCAGATGGGCGAGAAGATTGTAATCGAGGTCGGCGAGGTTCCGAGTGCGGCGCTCGGTGCCGTCGCAAGCCTGCCGCACGTTCTGGACCTTTCGGCAACGGCGGGACAGCTCACGTTTTCGTGCGAAGCGAGCCCGCACAACCTGACGGACATTCTCGATGCGCTGCGCTCGCATGACGTGCCGCTCGGCCGCATCTATTCCGAACCGCCGACCCTCAACGACGTGTTCCTCGAGATCACCGGCCGCGAGCTGCGCGACTAGGGGGCAGCCATGTTCAACACCATCATAACCACGGCCAAGACGCTATTGCGCCGGCCGAGCACATGGGTCTGGGGCGCGATCTTTCCCGTCGCGCTTTCAACGATGTTCATGTTTATGTTTGCGAACCTCAGCTCTGACGGCAAGATCGACCCGGTGCCGGTAGCCGTTGTCGCTGACGAAGCCTGGGGCGCTTCGTCCTTTAAGGACGTGGCGACCTCGCTTGCCAGGGAGGGCGACGATCAACTGCTCGATGTGAGCGAGTACGAAGACTTGGCTGCCGCGCGCAAGGCACTCAAGGCCGGCGAGGTCGCGGGCATCTATACGGTCGACGACGCGGGCACGCCCAAACTCACGTTGCTTTCGAGCTATGACGGCTCGCGTGCGTCGTCGGTACTCACCGACCGCAGCATTCTGGAGACGGTAGCAAGCTCGTATACGCAAAATGCCGAGCTCATGGCCCAGATTGCTCAAGATGACCCGGTGGCGCTCGCCGACCCGGAGGCGGTTGCGCGCGCTCTGTCGCTCGAGGGCGGAACCCGCCGCGTGAGCCTGACTCGTGCCACGCCCGATGGCACTGTCATCTACTATTACGCGCTCTTTGGCCTGGTCGCGATGATGTCTGCCGAGTTTGCCGCCTTGAGCGTCGTCGATTTGCAGCCTAATCTGTCGGGCCTTGGCGCGCGCCGCTGCGTGGGCGGTCTTTCCAAGACGGCGTCGCTGGCCGGCATTTTTGTCGGCTCGTGGCTGGTTTCCTTTGCATCGATGGTGGTTGCGATCGGCTACGTGCGCCTGGTCGTGGGCGTCGACTTTGGCGGGCGCGAGGGGTTGTGCCTGCTGGGCGGGGCTGCATCCGCGCTTGCCGCCACGGGCCTGGGGCTTTTTGTGGGCACGCTTCCCGTTAAGGGCGGCAAGGCATCCAAGTCGGGCATCCTCACGGGCTTTGCCACCACGTGCGCTTTGTTCGCCGGGCTCTACGGCGAGCCGGCGATGGCGCTTGCCGACGACGTCGCCCGCGCCTGTCCGGCCGAGTGCTGGCTCAACCCCGTCAAGCTCATCTGCGACATGTTCAATCGCCTGTATTTCTTTGAGGACCTAGGGCCCTTTGCCGTCCGCGCCGGCGCGCTCGTCCTGATGACCCTGGTGTTTGTCGCCGCCGCTACGCTGATCTTTGGAAGGAGCCGCTATGAGCACCTTTAAGACCGCGCTTCGCATGGCGCTGGCGCACCCGTTCTACCTGCTCATCTATACGGTGTTCATCTCGCTCATGGGCGTATTCATCGCGGCTTCGGTGAGCTGGAACTCGTCGCAGCTTACCGAGTACAAGCCCTACGACACCAACGTGATCGTGGTCGACCGCGACAATAGCGACCTTTCGCGGGCGCTTACCAAACACCTGGGCTCACGCTTTGACCTGGTCACGGGCATCGGCGACGACGCGTACGACCTTGCGGACGCGCTCGCCAAGAGTAACAGCGCCAAGGGCAGTGCCGATTGCGTGTTCTTTATCCCGGAGGGGTTTGAGGACGATCTTGTTGCAGCCGCCCGTGCGGGGGAGTCCCTGCCCAAGCTCGATGTGACCTACGGTGCCGGCACCATGGCGGCGGCGCTTTCGTCTGCCGAGGCCTCGCGGTGGATCTCGCTCGCGGGCGCTGCGGCGGCGCTTGAACCCGCTGCCTCCAACGGTGACGTCGCAAGGGCCGCCGAGCACGCGGCCGCAAAGCGCGCGGAGGTCCAGATCGAGCAGGTCAAGGTCGACTCGACTGCTGCTACCACGCTCGAGTCGTACTTCAACTTTGGCGCGTACGCGATCATCTCGTCGGTCATCGTGTCGGTGGGACTGGTGTTCTCGGGCATGAACGAGCCCGAGCGCGTGCGCCGCATGGATGCCAGCCCGGTCTCTGAGCGCCAGCGTTCGCTCGCTGTGTTCGCGGCCGCCGCCGTGCTCACCGTCTGCATCTGGCTCGTGTCGAGCATGATGGGCGTCGTGGGCTTTGCCAGCGCGGTTGCCGAGGTCGGCGTGGGTCGCGTGTGCCTGGCGCTGGCGGCAACGTTTGCCCTGGCGTGCACGCCGCTGGCTGTTGGCTTTACGCTGTCGAGCCTGGGCGCGCGCGAGGAGCTGCTCAACGGTGTGGGCAACCTGCTCGGCATGCTCATGATATTTTTGGGCGGCGCCTGGATGCCGCTGTCGCTCATGGGCTCGGCCGTGCAGACGGTGGCGCACTTTGTGCCGACGTATTGGGTGAACGACGCGATCGGCAAGGCGCTCGCCGCGGACCTGACGTCCACCGTGCTGGGCGACATCGCCTGCGATCTGGGCGTCACGGTGCTCTTTGCCGCGGCCATCGCCGCCGTAGGCCTAGCCCTCGCACGCGCCAAATCCCACGCCTAGCCA
The DNA here is from genome assembly GCA_019414025.1 of Collinsella sp. GTDB lineage: Bacteria > Actinomycetota > Coriobacteriia > Coriobacteriales > Coriobacteriaceae > Collinsella. The sequence goes on along the minus strand of DXMU01000026.1, from coordinate 25,704 downwards.
CCTAGTCATTGGGGACAGTCTTTGCCGATTCGCCGGCAGGGCTGGCAGGGACTGTCCCAATATGTCGGCACTTGGGGACCACTCATTGGGGACAGACTTAAACACTCATTGGGGACAGACTTAAATGAGCGATTTCACTCATTTAAGTCTGTCCCCAATGAGTAGGTTGGAAAAAAGCCGCGCACGTCGCTTAAAAATAGTTCGCCCGGGTTTACTATTAGCCTAGAAAAGTAGCAGAAGGCTAACAACGGGGGATAGCATGGCGACAAAGCGTGCCTACGTCCAGGTCAACGGACTCAAGAAACACTACGGCGACGGCGATGCGCGCCTGACGGTACTCGACGGCATCGACACGTCCATCAACCGCGGCGAGATCTGCGTCATGCTGGGGCCCTCGGGCTCGGGCAAGTCGACCTTTCTCAACCTGATCGGCGGCCTGGAGGATGCCGACGGCGGCTCCATCATGGTGGACGGCTGCGATCTCACGGCGCTCAAGCCCGCCGATCTGGGCGAGTACCGACGCCGCGAGCTGGGCTTTGTCTTCCAGTTCTACAACCTGGTGCCCGACCTTACCATCAAGGAAAACATCGAGGTCACGGCGCACCTGTCCAAAAACCCGCTCAATGTCGACGACCTGCTGCGCTCGCTGGGCCTCTACGAGCACCGCAACAAGTTTCCGCGCCAGGTCTCAGGTGGCCAGCAGCAGCGCTGCGCCATCGGCCGTGCGCTCGTCAAAAATCCGGGCCTGCTGCTGTGCGATGAGCCCACGGGCGCGCTCGACTACAAGACATCCAAGGAAATCTTGCGGCTCATGGAGGATGTCAACCGCACCTACGGCTGCACCATCATCATTGTCACCCACAATGCCGCCATCGCGCGCATGGCAAATCGCGTGCTGCGCCTGCGCGACGGCCGCATCGTCGAGGGCGAGCTCAACGAGTCGCCCGTTGCGGCCGCCGATCTCGATTGGTAGGCGACGCCATGACACCTCTCGCAAAACGTCTCCCGCGCGAGCTGCGCCGCAATATCGGCAAGTACCTGGGCATCTTTTTGCTTATGTGCGGAAGCATCGCCCTTACCTCGGGCTTTTTGCTCGCGGCGCATTCCATCGGCTGCCTCATTGATGACATGCGCGAAGACTACACGATTGAGGACGGCCGCGTAACTACCTCCTTCGAGGCCACCAAAGACCAGCTCAAGGCTGCCGAAGACGCGGCTGAGGACGTCGGCGGCGTTACGCTCTGCAAGAACTTCTCTATCGACGCCATCATCAAAAAGGCGTCCGGCGACGATGGCACCAAGCGCACCCTGCGCACCTACGCGCATCGCATCAAGGTCGACATTGCGTCCTACTGTAAGGGCAAGGAGCCCAAGACGGACGATGAGGTGGCTATCGACCGCGTTTTTGCCACCAACAACGACCTTGTCGTGGGCGATAAGGTTGAGCTTGAGGGCCGCACCTACACCATCTGCGGCATCATGACCCAGCCCGATAGCCAGGCGCTGTTCCTCAACAATTCGGACTTTACGGTGAACACCATCACCTATGGTGTGGCCGAGGTCACCGACGCCGGCTTTGCCGCGCTCGAGGATGCCGGTGGTGCACCTGCCTACACCTACTCCTTTGCTTTTACCGATCGTGACCTCCCCACCGCGGATCGCATCGATGCGGAGCAGGATATGGTCGAGGCGCTGACCGATGCCGATGCGCGCGTGGACGATCTGATCGACGCCGATTCCAACCAGGGTATTGGCTACGCGCGCGACGACGTGGACGGCGACTCCATGATGTGGATGACGTTGCTCGACATTATCATCGTGATCATGGCGTTTGTCTTTGTGGTGCTCACCGACGCCACCATCGAGGAGGAGAGCGCCATCATTGGCACACTGCTCGCCAGCGGCTATCGCCGCCGCGAGATCGTGCTGCACTACCTGGCACTTCCCGCCATCGTGGGCGTGGTCGCGGCGCTTTTGGGCACCGCGCTCGGCGTCGCGTTCTTTACCGAGCCCATGCGCGGCCTCTATTACGGTTCGTACAGCCTGCCTCCCTTCCAGGTGTACTGGAGCTGGGAGATTTTTGTGAAGTGCGCCGTGGTTCCCGCTGCCGCGCTCATCCTCATCACGCTGGTGGGCCTGCTTCGCAAGATGGGCAAGACGCCGTTGCAGTTCCTTCGTCACGAGGCGAGCGGCAAATCGGGCACCAAGCGCGGCCTGCAGCTGCCGGAGCGCATGGGCTTTGTCTCGCGCTTTCGCCTGCGCATCTTCCTGCGCAACCTGGGCAACTTCGCCACGCTCTTCGTGGGCATTGCGTTTGCCTCGCTGCTGCTGCTCTTTGGCCTGGCGATTCTGCCCACGATGACGCATTACGCCGACAACCTCGAGACAAGCCTGGTCGCCGAGCACCAGTACACGCTCAAGGCTCCGCTAGAGCTTGAGGGTACTGCCGAGGAGCGCGGGCAGTGGGCGGCGCTCGAGCGCTTGCGGTCGGTGGATGGTGCGCTGCTCTCCGCCGCTCAGGATGCCAGCGACGAGCTCGATGACGCGGCCGATGCGGCGCAGGCGGCAGCCGATGCCGCGACCAGCGTTCCGTCTGCCGAGACCCTGGCCGCGGCGCAGGACGCGCTCGCCAAGGTCCAGGACAAGAAAGATGCGCTTTATGCGCGCCTCGATGACCTTGCCGATGCCCTCGGCTGCAACCGCGACGAGGCTATCGACCTGATCGACAAGGCCTCTAAGATCGACACTGACAACGACGATATCCACCCGGTCAATACGACCGACAACGGCGCGGGCGCAATCGCGCAGGCCGAGAAATACGCCGTTTACCAGCTGCAATACGACCGTGGCGATGGTAATGGCGAGGAGACGATTTCCGTCTACGGCATTTCATCCGATTCGCGTTATTGGAAAGACCTCGACGTCGGCGATGGGCGCGTCGTCTTTGGCGGCGGTCTGCTCGATAAGTTTGGCTGGAGCGAGGGTCAGAAGGTCACGCTCAGCGACAAGTACGAGGGCGAGCATTATTCCCTTGAGTACGCGGGCAAGGACTGTGCCTGGGGCTCCAAGTCGGACATGAATATCTATATGAGTATCGACGACTTTAACGAGCTGTTCGACAACGACGCCGCCTACTTTAACGGCTATGTGAGCGACGAGAAGCTCGACCTCGATGCTCGTTACTTTGCCGGCGACACCACGCCCGACGACATGCGCGCCGTGGGCGACCAGTTCATCGGCATGATGAGCAAAATGATCGGCATGATGATCGGGCTCGCGGTGTTTATCTTCCTGCTGTTTATGTACCTGCTGACCAAGGCGGTGATCGACCACAGCGCCCGTTCGATCAGCTACATGAAAGTCTTTGGCTATCGCGATAGCGAGATCTCGCATCTGTACATCCGCTCGATCACGCTGTGCGTGGCGGTGTCACTCGTGCTGAGCCTGCCCGTGATCATTGGCTCGCTGACCGCGATTTTCCGCTCGATGCTGCTCGCCTACAACGGCAATATCGAGATCTACGTGCCCGCTTGGTCCATGGCTGCATGCGTCGGCATCGGCTTTGCGACCTACCTGGTCGTGGCGCTGCTACACACGCGCTCCATCAAGCGCGTCAGCCTGGCCGAAGCCCTCAAGGTGCAGGAGTAGTCATCGGGGACAGTCTTTGCCGATTCGCCGGCTCGCCGGCCGGACTGGCAAGGACTGTCCCTGGCGGCACTCATTTAAGTCTGTCCCCAATGAGTGGCCGTAGCGACTCGGCGTTGCGCTTGACTTCAACCCCACTTCAATGGGTACCATCCTCTATGTCTGTAACGCCATATAGACCGAGGGGATATAACTATGACCGCAACTGCACCCGCAGCACCCGCTAAGGTGTACTTCACCAACCTGCGCACGCATGCTCGCGAGAGCCAGCTTGACAAGCTTAAGCGCCTCATCCGTCGCGCCGGCATTGAGCAGATCGACTTTGAGAACAAGTTCGTCGCCATTAAGATTCACTTTGGCGAGCTGGGCAACCTGAGCTTTTTGCGCCCCAACTACGCCCGCGCCGTCGCGGATGTCGTGAAGGAGCTGGGCGGCAAGCCCTTCCTTACCGACTGCAACACGCTCTATGTGGGTAGCCGCAAAAATGCGCTCGAGCACATCGACACCGCCTACCAGAATGGCTTTACCCCGTATGCCACGGGCTGCCAGGTCATCATCGCCGACGGACTCAAGGGTACCGACGAGGCGCTCGTTCCGGTCGAGGGCGGCGAGTACGTGCACGAGGCCAAGATCGGCCAGGCACTCATGGATGCCGATATCGTGATCAGCCTCACGCACTTTAAGGGCCATGAGCAGGCCGGTTTTGGCGGCGCCATGAAGAACCTGGGCATGGGCGGCGGCAGCCGTGCCGGCAAGATGGAGCAGCACGCCGCTGGCAAGCCGAGCGTCGCGACCGAGCACTGCGTTGGCTGCCGTGCCTGCGAAAAGATCTGCGCGCACAACGCCATCTCGTTCGATGGCACCCGCGAGCGCGAGCTTGCGAGCGGCAAGACCGTCGAGGTGCACGTGGCCGCCATCGACCACGACCGCTGCCTGGGCTGCGGCCGCTGCATCGGCGTGTGCAACCAGGATGCCATCAATCCCGACTATGACGCCGCCGCCGACGTGCTCAACTGCAAGATCGCCGAGTACACCAAGGCTATCGTCGACGGCCGCCCGAGCTTTCATATCTCGCTCGCCATGGACATCAGCCCCAACTGCGATTGCCATGCCGAGAACGACACGCCCATCGTCAACGACATTGGCATGTTTGCGAGCTTCGATCCGGTCGCCATCGACCAGGCCTGCGCCGACGCCGTCCTGGCATCCGAGCCGTTGCCTAACACCGTGCTCACCGACAGCGCGGCCAAAATGGAGCATGACCATGAGCATCTGGAGGGCGAGCAGGCGCGCGATCCCTTCTGCATCACGCATCCCGACACCGATTGGCGCTCCTGCATCGCACACGCCGAGAAGATCGGCCTGGGCACGAGCAAGTATGAGCTCATCGAGGTCAAGTAACGCCTGACTATTGGACAAAACAAGCGCTTTTGTAGCGCAACGATAGCAAAAATCGCCTGCGAGCACGGCGTTCGCGGGCGGTTTTTCGGAAGTATGCGGCAAATTCTGAGACCGCCGAGCACACGACGTTTTTTGGCAACAAAACCCCTGATAAATTGTTGATAAAACTGCGGTCTGGTCGGCAGTTCCAGATTTTGCCGCATACTTCCGAAAATAGGGGGTCAGATAAAGCCCCGGACGTTGCTTTTTGCCTAAAAATTCTTTCCGAGGAAGTCGTCGACCGTATTCCAGTAGAGCTCGGGGTCGACTTGCGCGCTCTTGGCGTGGGTGGCGCCGTGGATAGTGAGCTTCTGTTTAACCTTGCTGGCGCACGCCTCGTAGTTTTGGTCGAGCATGCTGTACGGTACAAAGGTGTCTTGGTCACCGTGGATAAAAAGCATGGGAACTGTTGCACGTTTGAGTTGATCCACGCTGCTTGCCTTATGGAAGTCGTAGCCCGCGCGCACGTTGCACACCAAGTTTGCTACATCGAGCAAGGGAAAGCTGGGCAGGCCGAACACGTCCTTGAGCTGCAGAGAAAACTCGTCCCAGACGCTCGTGTAGCCGCAGTCCTCGATAATGCATTTCACATTTGCGGGCAGAGATTCCCCCGCGACATTCATGGCCGTCGCCGCGCCCATCGACTCGCCAAAGACCAGGATGCGCGCCTTGGGATCGGCCGCAACGATCCGCCCGATCCACGCGACGACATCGAGTCGCTCGGGCCAGCCCATGCCGATGTAGTCACCGCCGGAACGCTCGTGGGCGCGGGCGGCAGGTGCGAGCACGTTCATGCCGCGGTCGTGGAATCTCTTGGCGTATCGGGCCATACCGATGGGCTCATCGGTGTATCCGTGTAGGCAGATAGCGTAATTGTGCGTGCTCTCTGGGGCGGCAAAATACCAGGCGGCAAGTTCGGTTCCGTCATCTGCGGTGAGGCTGCTACTCTCGCGGTTTTCTTTAAACCATGCCCGCGCCTCGACTGCCTCGGCATCCATCTGCTCGCCCTTTTTGCCGTCCTTGCCGTCCTGCATCATCTTCATGGTGTAGGGCGCTTGGGGATTCAGGGCAAAGTCGAACAAGAAGTTGCCGGCAAACCCCAGCAGCGCGACAACGAGCACCAGCGCAACAACACCGGCTACCTTAAGCTTTCGATGGGAACGTGCGTTTTGAGACATAAGAAGCTTTCCTATAAGATGTTAATACATCAACATTTAATGCAAGCGCATTATGGACGTTCACCGTTGATGCGTCAACAGGCAAAGAATGGGTAAACAAAGGGTCACGTATGGTGCAAATTTCGCACGCACCCAGACGCTTTGATATAGTGTTGAGAACTCTTTACGTTGGAGGATGTAACCGGTATGTCCGATTCGAGCGACAGTTCTAAGCCGCGACCCAAGACCGCGGCCGTTCCACACTACACGGTGGGCGAGGAGATCATGAACTCCGTCACCCATGGTGTCGGCTGCCTGCTGGGTATCGCGGGCCTGGTGCTCCTGATCGTATTCGCTGCCTTGCGCGGCGGAGGCCCGGCCCACATGGCCGCGGCGATTGTCTATGGTGTCAGCATTATCCTCGAATACCTAGCCTCTACGCTCTACCACGCGATTCAGCCCGCGCGCGCCAAGCGCGTGTTTCGCATCATCGACCACAGCTGCATCTACCTGCTCATTGCCGGTAGCTATACGCCGTTTTGCCTCATCACGCTCGCAAACGACGGCGGCCCTGCGCTGTTCTTTGCCGTATGGGCCATCGCCATTATCGGCATTGCCCTCGAATGCTTTATGCGCGAGCGCCAGCCGCACTGGGTAAGCGGCCTGGTCTACCTGCTGATGGGCTGGCTCGTCGTCTTTAAGCTGCCCGAGCTCGTGTCGCTGCTCAACCCCGTGGCACTTGCTCTGCTCGCTGTCGGCGGCGTGTGCTACACCGTGGGCGTGCCGTTCTACATCGCCAAAAACGTGCGTTACCTGCACAGTGTGTTTCACTTGTGCGTGCTCGCCGGCAGTATCTTCCAGTTCATGGCGGTGATCCTCTTCGTAATCTAGCGATCGCTCCTGTGCCCGCGGGCCCATCCAAGCGGCCGCCGGGCGCAACTGCCCTATCCGTCACCTACGCTTACTACCCAACGTCCCGAATCTTGGAGGTTCGAGAAACTCCCGATGGACATAACCATCTCCCTTATCACCACCCTCGTTTTGACCCTCATCAACGGCTACTTCTCTATGTCCGAGATGGCGCTCACCACGGCCAAGCGCGCCGTGCTGGAGCATGAGGCCGAGGAAGGCGACAAGCGCGCCGAGCGTGCCATTAAGCTGGCTGCCGACTCCGACCAGCTGCTCGCCACCATCCAGGTCGCCATCACGCTCGTGGGCTTCGCCTCGTCCGCCGTTGCCTCGACGAGCCTGTCCGACCCGCTCGCCACGTGGCTCATGAGCTTTGGCATCGCGCCGCTCTCCGCCATCGCGCGCGGCCTGGCGCCGGTCATCATCACCGTCGCGGTCGCCTTCGTGTCCATCGTGATCGGCGAGCTCGTCCCCAAGCGCATTGGTTTGGCCAACGCCGAGGGCGTATCCAAACAGGTCGTGGGGCCGCTCTCCGTGTTCCAAAAGATCGCCCGCCCGCTCGTGTGGCTGACCGGTGCCTGCTCCGACGGCCTGGCCCGCATCCTGCGCATCAAGAGCGCCGATGACCGCCAGAACGTCTCGGAGGAAGAGATCAAGTACATGGTCTCGGAGCAGGACGACCTGCTCGACGAGGAAAAGCGCATGATCCACGAGATCTTCGACCTGGGCGACACCGTGGCTCGCGAGGTCATGGTGCCGCGCGTGGACACCACCATGTGCGAGGACGACGAGACAGTCGCCGACGTGCTGTCCACCATGCGCCAGACCGGCTTCAGCCGCATCCCCGTCTATCACGAGGACCCCGACAATGTCGCGGGCATCGCGCACATCAAGGACCTGATCCAGCCCGCGCTCGACGGCAAGGGCGACCAGCCCATTGCCGACTTTTTGCGCGACGCCACCTTTGTGCCCGATACCAAGGACATCCTGCCGCTGCTGTCCGAGATGCAGACCTCGCACGACCAGATCGTGGTCGTCGTGGACGAGTACGGCGGCACGGCCGGCATCATCACCATCGAAGACATCGTCGAGGAGATCGTGGGCGAGATCGAGGATGAGTTCGACCCCGACAACAAGTATCTCACGCGCCTTTCGCGCCGCGAGTGGCTCGTTGATGGGCGTTTTTCGTGCGATGACGCGATTGAGCTTGGTTGGCCGCTCGAGGAAAGCGATGATTATGAAACCATCGCCGGCTGGATCTTGGAGCTTTGCGACTCGGTGCCCGACATCGGAGAGGTGTTTGAGGTCGCGGGGTACAAGTTTAAAGTGCAGTCGATGCGTGGCCAGCGCATCTCGCTCATTCGCGTGATCGCTCCGGCCGAAACCGATAAGAAGGATTCCGAGTCTTCGGCAGAGAAGCCGGCGGCGTCGGGTGCGGGCTCTGTGGACCCGCACGATGGCGACGAGTAGGACAAGGAAGAGTAGGGGAGAGTTATGGCAGGCCTGTTCAACATCCTTAAGGTCACCGTCAGCGAGGACAAGATCTGCGCGCATGTGCTGGTGAACCCCGGCATGCCGCTCATGACCTCGGAGGACATCGAGGCCACGGCGCGCGTGTACTACCTGGTACCGGCGATTGCCAAGCACCTGTGCCTGGGTGATTCCGGCCGCGAGTTCCAGGATTGCATGGGTCAGACCGAGCTCTGCCACCTGCTGGAGCACGTGACGGTCGAGCTCATGAACGAGACCGGTCTTGCCGGTAGCATCTCGTGCGGCCGCACGCGCGTAAGCGAGCATGACGAGCGTGTCTTTGAGGTCGAGCTTTCGTGCCCCGACGACGCACTGGCCATCGGTGCGCTGTCGTCGGCCACCTTTATGATGGACTGGGCGTACCTGCACGCCGACCAGCCTGCCCCCGACGTGGAAGGCACGGTCGCGGGCCTGCGCAACCTGGTGCTGGGCATGCGCGCCGAGGCCGAGGGCAAGGACCCTCACGAGGCCGTCGCTGCTGCGAACGGCGAAGATGCTGCCGAGGACGAGGGCGCTGACGAGGGCGATGTGCCGGTCGACGCCGAGCCCGTTGCCGATGCGACCGCCGAGCCCGTTCCCACCGAGCCCCAGGGCGTCCCCAACTTTGACGACGAGCCCCAGGTGGCGATTGATACCGAGGGCGCGGTTGCCGAGAACCACGAGGCCTCCGCTGCCGTCTTTGGCGGTGCGGCGACGGTTCCGGCAGGACCTGCGCATGAGGGCGGCCTGCCGCTCGTGGACGGCGCCGGCGAGGACCCGGGTGCCACGGTGGCCATGCCGGCTATGCCTCAGGAGTAGGCCTACGCGTTTATCACCATCACGTACCTGCGCCTTTGCCGTACGCAGATGAGCGGAGCGGCAAGTGATGCGCTGCGGGTATAATGGACAGCATTCAAACGGTGGGCACCGACGTGCCCGCAGGAGAGGAATGATCATGGGTAAGACTTTCAGCTTTGTCTCCGGCGCACTTTTTGGTGCTGCTGCCGGCGCTATTATCGGTGTTGCTCTGGCTCCGCGCTCGGGCGCCGAGACCCGCGCCATGGCTGCCGATATCGCCAACGACGCCTGGGACAATATGCGCGACACCTACGAGCACAGCGCCGAGGAGGCCCGTGCTGCGGTGAATGACTTTGGCCCGATGGTCGACGCCAAGACCGACGACCTGCGCGCCAAGGTCGACCTGGCCCGCGAGCGCATGGACCAGCTGCGCGAGCAGCTCAACGACGCCATTTCGGGTGGCAACGTGACGCCTGCCGCCGACGTCATGGTCGAGAACGCCGTCGAGGCTGATACCGAGGCTGCGGAGCCCTCGACCGAGGCATAATGCGCGCCGGGGATTTTGTCGGCGCCAAGATTTATCGCAAGCCTACCGAGGACAAGCGCACCAAAAAGGACGGCACGCCGCGCAGCCCTAAAAAGCTCGGAAAGATTCACTTTCCGGTCTTTACCCCGGGCGGTACGCGCGTGGTCGGCTTTATGGTCCGCCAGTCCGATATCGCGGGCATGATCGAGCGCCCCGACCGATTCGTAGCGCTCGACGCCATTGGTGTCTACGAGGGTGCCATTGCGGTCGATGACGTCAAGGACACGTACGATGCTGCCGCCGCCAAGCGCCTCGACATCAACCTGGACGATTGCATCATCTGGGTTGGCATGGACGTGCGCACGGAATCGGGCGATGTCGTGGGCTACTGCTCGGACGTTGAGTTCAAGCCACGCTCGGGTGTCGTGCAGGCATTCTATGTGACCGCCGGTGCCGCTTCGAGCGTGCTGGTGGGCGACACGCAGGTGCCACCGACGATGCTGCGCGGCTACGAGAACGGCGCGATGGTCGTCTCGGACGAGGTCAAGTCGCTCGGGTATTCGGGCGGTGCGGCTGCCAAGGCCGCCGAGGCCAGCGTCGTGGTGGGCGATAAGGTCAAAAAGGGCGCCAAGGTACTCGACGATAAGGGATCGGTTGCCGTGGACAAGGGCAGCCGCGCACTGGGCAAGCAGCTCGGCAAGACGCGCGGCATGTTCAAGGCCTTTAAGGACGAATACCAAAAGGCGAGCGGAGGCTCGTCAAAAGCTACAAAATAGCGACGTACCAAATGATGGGAGGCAAGCCGGAGACCTGTTGCTCCGGCTTGCTGTGTTTATGGGGGAGGGCACATGCGCCAAAATGGATCCAACTTAAACGGGCGCTCGGGTGCGCGTCCGACGGCGCGCCGCGACCTGGGGCAGCTGCCCAGCGGTCAGCGCCGCCGTCGCCGTAAGCCCGGCGCGATGTACCTCAACCATAGCCGCGGGTTTAGCGACCGCAGCGCGCGCATCGGCAACGGGCGCTCGCCGCGCCGACCGTCCCGTCTGCCCTATGCGCTCATCGCCGTGGGTTGCGCACTTGTGCTGTTTATCGCTGCCGTCGTGGGCTACGTCAACCGTAGCGTGGACGTGGAGCTCAACGGCCAGAAGACCGCGGTGCGCGTCGGCTCTACGCTGCAGAATCTCATCGACGACCAGGAGTTGACTGACACCTACGACGCAGGCGACCTGCTGGCCGTCGATGACAGCGTGCTGACCCGCCATGGCGGCGAAAAGCTGTCGGTTAAGGTGGACGGCAAGCGCATAAAACAGGGTAAGTGGAAAAGCCGCGAACTTGAGGGCGGCGAGAAGGTGACGGTCAAGGATGGCCGTAACACCTACGAGAAGCACGAGGTTCAGGCTACGGTTATCGAGCCCAAGCTCAAGGTCGAGGACACGGGCGCTATCGAGTATGTGCAGACGTGGGGTGTCCAGGGCCGCTCGGAGGTGTGGGTCGGCGAGCAATCGGGTAAGACGCAGGACCGCGGCGAGGTTGTGCCCGCTACCGATTGCGTCGTTGCGTGCGCGAGCGTGGCGCCCAAGGGCAACGAAAAGTACGTGGCGCTGACGTTTGATGAGGGCCCGAGCGGAGCGACCAAGCAGATTTTGCAGGTACTCAAGGAAAAGGGCGTCACCGCGACGTTCTTCCTGTCGGGCGATGCGGTCGAGGCCTCGTCCGCCACGGCCAAGGCGATTGTCGATGCCGGGTGCGAGATCGGATCCAACAGCTACAGCGACGATTCGCTCAAGGGTCAGGACCGTGAGGCGGTACGCGAGCAGATCGCGAAAGGCACCGATGCGATTAAGTCGGCGACCGGCGTGAAGACGATGCTGCTGCGTGCCCCCTACGCTGCCTTTGACGAGCAAAACTGGATTGATGCGATGGACCTGGTCTCCGCCGTGGTCTCGTGGAATATTGACTCGGGCGACTGGCTGCTCAACGGTGCCGACGAGCAGGTCTCGACGGTGCTCGATTCGGTGACGCCGGGCAATATCGTGCTGCTCACCGATAGAGACGAATGCGCCGAGCAGACGCTCGAGGCGCTGCCGCAGATTATCGACGGCCTCATTGCCGACGGCTACAAGATCGTGACGCTCAGCGACCTGGTCAAGACGGACACGTCGCTGAGCAAAAAGCTCACCTCGCTGACGAAGGTCACCATGCCCAAAGGCGCCGTGTTCCCCCAACTTGCCGAGGACGATGACACCACAGAGTAGTCATTGGGTAGTCGTTTAAGAACGTCCCGAATGGCTATGTCACGGATGCGTCAGCGTTTGGTATGCCTGCAATGTGCAGCGCATAAATTCGATGCCGCAGGGCGATGCTGATGCTATAGTTACTGCGGTTAATGAGGGTCAAGAGAAAGGTTACAGGTGAAATCCAAACCTCGACCATACAGTCGATGACCCCATGCAGGTGCTTTTTGCGCATGCACGGGGTGTAGGCGTCGAGCGGCGTGCCGCCCGCGCATGCGTATACATATCCAGAAGCCCCCGGACGCCGCACATGCGGCCGCGTTCGGAGGAATAATGATGGGGAGCACCATTGAATTATCTGAGTGAGATGCTCAAATTGCCGGTCTTGGACGTCGACGGCGAAAAGCTCGGCGTGGTCAACGATTTTGGTATTGCTACCGGCGAAGTTTTTCCACACGTGACGTCGCTCGCGTTCCGCGGTCCCGGCAAGACGCCGTTTATGATCAGCTGGCGCAAATGGGTCGACCGTATCGACGAGACGGGCGTGTACCTTAAGGCGTCGGCCACCGAAATCCGTTTTTCGTACCTGCAGCCGACCGAGCTCTTGCTCGCACGCGACGTGCTCAACAAGCAGATCGTCGACACGCAGGGCATGAAGGTCGTGCGCGTAAACGACATCAAGTTTTCCATGTCGGGCGAAAATCAGCTGCGTCTGCTGGGTGCCGAGGTTGGCGCCCGCGGCTTGCTGCGCGCGATCAGCCCCACGCTCGAGCATGTTGCCGAGGGCTTTATGAAGCACCTGGGCAAGCCGTTGAGCGAGGATATCATCGCCTGGTCCTACATGGACCTGCTCGACCGCTCGACCAAGAATATCCAGCTCTCGGTGTCGCACAAGACGCTCGGCGAGCTGCACCCTGCCGACATCGCCGACATTATCGAGCAGCTCGACCCGCGCCTACGTGCGCAGGTGTTTGCACAGCTCGATACTGCCCAGGCCGCCGAGGCCATCTCGGAGTTCGATGACGACGAGCTTATGACCGAGATGCTCGAGGGCCTGTCCGATACGGACGCATCGTCGATGCTGGCCATGATGGACCCGGACGATGCAGCCGACCTGATCGACGAGCTCGATTACGAGAAGGCCGAGAAGCTCCTGCGCCTGATGGGCGTCAAGGAGGAGAAGGCGATTCGTAACCTGCTGGGGTATGAGGACAACACCGCCGGCCGCATCATGACCTCGGAGTTTGTTTCCCTGCCCGCCACGGCAACGGTCGGTGACGCCATCGAGGCGATTCGCGAGCTCGACGAGGACTTCGAGAGCGTCTACTACGTCTATACCGAGGATCCGAGCGGCATGCTGACCGGCGTGCTTTCGCTGCGCACGCTGATCGTAGCCGACCGCGACGCCACGTTGGGTCAGCTGGCCTATCGCGACCTGGTCTATGTGTCGCCCGACGAGGACCAGGAAGACGTAACGGACGAGATGACCAAGTATGACCTGGTCGCTATCCCCGTCTGTGACGAGAACCGCCACATCTTGGGTATCGTGACCTTCGACGACGCCATGGACGTTATAGCCGAGGAGCATCAGGAGGACCTGCAGATCGCCGGTGTCGGCTCGGGCGATAGCGCATCGGACGACTCGACGAACGTGCTCAGCTGGTTCGTACATCGCCAGTACTGGGTTGTTGTATGGGGCGTCGCGTCGTGCATCATGGCGACCGTGCTGGGAACGGCGCTCGGCTCCGCGCATCTGGTGGTGTTCCCCATGTGCGCCATGCCGCTCGTGCTGCTGGCGGCCTCGCGCATGGTGTCGTTCGTCAAGAACTACTTCCTTGAGTATGACGGTCACGACGACGAACCCAAGCCGTATCTGGGGTTCTTCTTCCAGAGCACGGGTATGGGCCTGATTCTGTCACTCGTGACCTACCTGTGCGCCCAGCTGGTGCGCACCGCTGCGTTCCCCGATGCGTCCATGTTTGAGGAGCAACTCTTTACCGGGTGCTTTAACATCGCGGCCATCGTCTGTCTGATTGGCAACATGAGCGCCGTGATTTACCTGATGGTGCTGTTCTGGCGTGACGAGCACGACCTCAATACGTCGGGCACCGCCATGAACGTTATTGCCGTCATGATCTCGTGCGTAGCGTACTGTGCCGCTGCGGTGCTGCTCACCATGTCGGTCATGGGTTAGGTGGTCGCGTGCAAAATACCAAGCAAAAGTCGGGCACCAAGCAAAAGTTGACCATCGCGGCCATCTTTGGCGCTATGGGTCCCGGTCTGCTGGCGGCGCTTTCGGGCAATGACGCCGGCGGCATTGCAACGTATTCCAGCGCGGGCGCCAGCTATGGCTACAAGATGCTGTGGATGCTTCCCGTCATGACCGTGCTGCTCATCGTGACGCAGGAGACCGCGGCGCGCTGCGGCTGCGTCACGGGCAAGGGCCTGGCATCGCTCATTCGCGAGCGCTTTGGCGTGCGCAAGAGTGTACTTGCTATGGCGGCGCTGTTGATCGCCAACACGGCTGTGACCATTTCGGAGTTTGCGGGTATCGCCAGTGGCCTTGCTCTCTTTGGCGTGCCGGCGAGCATCTCGGTGCCGTTGGTGGCGCTGCTGGTGTGGATGCTTACCATGTCGGGTAGTTTCCAGCGCATCGAGAAGATTTTGCTGCTGGTGAGCTGCGTGTTCGTGACCTATATCGTTGCTGCCTTTATGGCCGGCCCCAACTGGGGCGAGGTTGCGGTCGACTTGGTCGTACCCAATATTCAAAACGACCCCAGCTACGTGTCGCTGGTAGTTGCCACGATCGGCACCACCATTGCGCCGTGGATGATTTTTTTGGCGCAGAACAACGTGGTCGATAAGAATGCGGGCGAGGACGATATCGTGTTGCAGCGCATCGATACCGTGAGCGGTTCAATTGCCGCCGACATCATCGCCGGCTTTATCATCATCACGACCGGTACAGTACTGTTTCCGGCGGGCGTCCAGATTAGCGACGCTGCCGATGCGGCCCGCGCGCTGGAGCCCATCGCCGGTCAGTGGTCCACGGTGCTGTTCGCCTCGGGTCTGGTCGCGGCGAGCTTTTTGGCCGCTTGCGTGCTGCCGGGCGTTACGTCGAGCGCTATCTGCGAGGCATTTGGCTGGGAGCGCGGCGCCGACCGCAGCTGGGACGAGGCTCCGGTCTATCGCGGCATCATTACGGCCATCATTGGCATTTCTGCCGTGCTGGTGCTCATGCCCGGTGTCGACTTGTTCCAGATTATGATGACCTCGCAGGTCATTAACGGTGTGCTGCTGCCCGTAGTGCTGGTGTTCCAGGTGGTTATCGCTGCCGATCGCCATATTATGGGCGGCAACCGTAACGGCCGCGTGTGGAATGTACTCACGTGGGCGACCATTGGCGTGATTACGGTGCTGACGGTTGTCATGTTTGTCCTGCAAGCGATGGGCTACAGCGCTTAACGACTGCTTTTGCTTCCGAACAGGCCGCAGCGATGGGCTGCGGCCTGTTTTTTGCCTGCTATAGGGTGTTAGTTATATGGCAGTGGGCAAAAAATGCCAAATATGAGTACTGCTGCTAAGCGAATAGCATTTACATTCAAAAAGATAATGAACATAACATATAATATGTTCATTAAAATTGGCTTCAATACGCCATAAACCAGTCAGATTGGCTGCTTTCGGGGGTTGTAGGGGTCGCTCAGACGTCATTTTGGGTAGTTTTGCCTGCTACTAAAATGGTAACAGTACTCATATTTGCCCCTTTTTGTCCACGACCTCTTGGAGCCGGCTCGAAAAGAGTGATTTTGGGTTGTTTGCTGCGGGCGTGGGCTTGGAAACAACGCCCGGGGTGGCGAGGCGCCCAGAATTCGGTCGCAAGGAGGGCGTTCCGTTGCTGTGTCAGGAGTGTCCCTGGGTGCCGGCACATAAGGAACGTCCCTAACTGCCGGAGGGGGTGTCTGCCGTAGCAGGTATCCCCTCCGGATGTGGGAAGCTTGCGCTGCAGGTTACTTGTCGCCGCCGAGCTTGTGCGGCTTGTAGGCGAGAGCGTTGACGAGCGCGTCGCCGGCGGACTTGACGGCTGCCGGTTGCGGATCGTTAACGTGGTCCTCGGGGTGCACGGGTAGGTCTTTCTTGACTGCATCGTGGATGAGATTGAGGTACTCGGTCACGCCGGTAGTCGACAGGTGCGTGCCGTCGCCGTCGAACAGGTCGTTGCGATTGGCGCTGTATCCGTACCAGTCGATAACGCGCACGTTCTTGTAGCGCGTGGCGGCATTTGCGATAGCCTGGTTGGTGGAACCCACCCACGGCTGCGGACTGCGTGTGTTCACAAATGCGACGATACGCTTGTCGCCGGCATCGGCCATGATGGCATCGATCTGGTCATCAGTTACCAGACCATTGGTGCCCAGTGCAAAGACCACGACCTTGCCGGCAAGGTTCTGTTGGAGATAGCCCTCAAATGTTGCGCGGCCCGCATCAAACTGGCGGCCCTTTTCGGCATCGATGTGACTGTGGGGGAACACGCCGTCAAAGGAATCGACGGCGCGCAGCGACACGGAGTCGCCGATCATCAGCAGGTCATAGGATCCGTCGGGGAAGCCGTCGTTGTCCTTGTCGGTGTCGTCGGCTGCCTGCTGGTCTTTGGGTGCGGTATTCTTGGCTTCTTTGTTGAGGATTTCGGCACCTTCACCACTTAACGCGGAGGTCTCCGGCACAAAGATGAGGCCTCCTAGGGCAATGATCAGCACGACGCCGCAAGTGGCGCACACGGGAATATGCGCACGCACCCAGCCTGCGGGCGTGGCGGTTCCGTCACGGAACTCGGAAACGGTGCGCCCAAAGGCGCCCTTCCTAAACGGAGTCTCGATAAGGCGATAGCAGCACTCTGCCACGGCGACCACCACAAGTATCTGCAAGATGTACTGCCACCAGGGCGTATCGTTGATGTTGGCGACCGGGTTCATAAGCAGCAGCAGCGGATAGTGCCACAGATAGATGCTGTACGAGCGCTTGCCGACCCACACGAGCGGCTCGGCGGCAAGGGCGCGCGCGACCAGGCCCTGGGGCTGTACGCAGGCGGCGATGACCATGAGCGTGAGGATGGAGCACAGCAGCGTGCCTCCGCGATATTGGAAAGCGGTGTAGCCGTTGGTGAGCGCGACCATGGCCGCAAGGCCGACCAGGCCCACAATGCCCAGTACGTCGATGGACGCGGGCGAGGACCAAAAGCGTATGAGCGCACTCGGCTGAGCTGGGGCGGTCTCGGCTGCGGAATCGGTCTTCTCGTCATGCCCGCCCTTGGCGCTCTTGTCGAGCTTACCGCGCTTGGCAGCGCTCACTAGGCGGTCGAGTCCCAGGCGATGGGCAAGGCGAACCGGCGCTAGGTCGCGATCGGGGATAAATGCCATCCATGCACCCAACAGCAGCGAGAACACGCGGGTATCCGTGCCGTAGTACACACGGCTGGGGTCGGCGGTAGGGTTGTAGAGCACCATCATGGCAAGGGCGGATGCCGCTGCAAGCCCCAGGACCACACGGCGCGTGTTGGGTTTGCTCATATGCATGGACACCATGGCAAACAGCAGCGGTGGCCAAATCAGATAGAACTGCTCCTCGATAGCGAGCGACCAGAAGTGCGTGAGCGGCGAGGGGTCGCCCAGAGCATTAAAGTACGAAACATCCTGCGCAATCTGCCACCAGTTGTTGAAGAACAGCAGCGACGGCAGGATGTCGGGGCGCATCTTGGTGAGCATTACGTGGTTAAAGATGGTACACAGCGCGCAGGTCACTACTACAACGGTTACCACGGCGGGGAATAGGCGGCGAATGCGGCGGATCCAGAAGCTCTTGAGGTCGATGCGGCCGGTCTTGGCTACTTCGTTGAGCAGCAGGCGCGTGATCAGATAGCCCGAAAGCACAAAGAAAATCGTGACGCCGAGCAAGCCGCCCTGCGCCCAGGTGAGGTTGAGGTGGTAGAGCACCACCGCGACAACGGCGAGTGTGCGTAGGCCATCGAGGGCGGGGATATAACGGGACTTGGGGCGAGCGGGCGTCTGATGGTCGGCAGCCGGTGAGCAGACACCGTCGTTGGCGCTGGCGTGCGCGGACTTGCTGGAGGACGCGGGCGTACGACGTGAGTCCGCGCCACGGTGTGTCTCGTTGGTGCGGGGTTTGCCCTGCGGACGTTCGTGCGGAGTCTGCGCCTGGGCCGTGCGGCGTCGGCCGCGTGAGCTCGATTGCGGGAGTTGTTCCATAAAATATCATCCAATGACGAGAATAGTCAGCACATATTCATTGTAGCCGCCTGCTCCTGTGAATGCTTGCTGCTGGCGCAACCTCAAGCGCGCGTCCACATCAAAGTGAACTAAAGTTATAGGGGGTGCGAAGGCGCACAATCGACGGTCGACGGTGGGTGCAAAGCCCGCAGACGAGGAGGTTTCCATGGCAGATAACGGCATCGTTGCGGTGTTCGGCAGTATGAACATGGACCTTTCGGTGGCGTGCGAGCGCATGCCGCGTGCGGGCGAGACCGTCGGCGGCAGCGGGTTTATCACCAACGCTGGTGGCAAAGGCGCCAACCAGGCCGTGGCAGCTGCGCGCATGGGCGCGCGCACGTGCATGATCGGCGCGGTCGGGCGCGATGCGTTTGGCGATGCGCTGGTGACGGGACTTCAGGATGCCGGCGTGGGTGTTGAGTTCGTGGCGCGGCGCGACGACGTGGAGACGGGAACGGCGACCATCATCCGCTGTGAGGGCGACAACCGCATCGTGCTGTCACCGGGCGCCAACCATGCGCTTGTGGGAGAGGACGTTGCCCGCGCGCTGAGATGCCTGGTGGCCGATGAGCTCGACGGCGACACCAGCGAGATTGCCCCGGCTGCCGGAAGCGTCTTCATCGCCCAGGGCGAATGTGACCTGATGGCGACGGCCGAGGCGCTTGTTTGCGCTCACGAGCTGGGGTTCTATACGGTCTTTAACCCCGCGCCTGCCTGCGAGTTGCCGGCGGGTGCGTGGCCCGCAGTCGACCTCGTCTGTCCCAACGAGACCGAATGCCAAGCGCTAACGGGCATTTTGCCCGCAGATGACGCGAGTTGTGCCGAAGCGCTTAATGCCCTGCTCGCCAAGGGTGCCGGAGCTGCGGTCGTTACGCTGGGCGGTGCCGGATCGGTTACACTCGGCGACGGCGGCGAGCTGCTGCGCATGCCGGCGCTTTCGAGCTCGGTGGTCGACACCACGGCGGCCGGCGATACGTTTATCGGTGCACTTGCAGCTGCCCGTCTGGAGGGCCTGCCGCTCTTTGAGTGCATGGCCGTGGGCGCTCGCGCCTCGGCGGTGACGGTGTCGCGCTTGGGTGCTCAGCAATCGATTCCCACGCGTGCCGAAGTTGAGCGCGTGTTTGATTTAGACGATTAAGTACAAGACGGAGAAGCGGAGTAGAACAATGGCAACCAAGAAGCTGATCCTTGATCTGGATATGGGTGTGGACGACGCCATGGCGCTCGCCTATGCCATCGCGAGCCCCGAGGTGGAGCTCGTCGGCATTACCACGTGCTTTGGCAACGTGCGCGTCGACCAGTCGGCGCACAACTGCCTGGCGGTGCTTGACCTGTTGGGTCGCCCCGAGGTGCCGGTGTACCTGGGTGCCGACCGCCCCATAAAGGCGAGCGAGCCCTATACGCCGCCGGCGTCAACTACGCTCATCCACGGCAAGAACGGCATCGGTGGCGCGAGCGTGCCCGCGTCGCCCTATGAGCCGGTGGGGGCAACGTCTGCCGACGGCAACGCTGCGGTCGATTATCTGATCGATGCCGCGCGCACCTATGGTCCCGATTTGGTCTACGTAGCGACCGGTCCGCTCTCCAACCTGGCGCTTGCCCTGGAGCGCGACGCGGCGGCGATGATGTCCATCGGCCGCGTGGTGGTGATGGGCGGCGCCCTGACCGTGCCCGGTAACGTGAGCGCGGGCGCCGAGGCCAACATGGCGAGCGACCCCGAGGCCGCCGATGCCGTGTTGCGCTCGGGCCGCAAGCTCACCATGGTGGGTCTGGATGTGACGCATCGCGTGGTGCTCGCGCGCCGCGATATTGCCGGCTGGACGGGTTCGGGCACCATGGCGGGCTGCGCATTTGCGAGCATGGTCGAGCACTACATTGGTTCGTACGAGATGAACGCACCCTACCTGGGTGGTTGTGCGCTGCACGATCCGCTGGCCGTCGCCGTGGCGATCGATCCCACGCTCGTGGGTGCGCTCGGCTGCAATCTGCGTGTTGATCTGCTGGGCGAGTATCGCGGCCGCACCATCTGCGATGAGCGCCGCGTGGCAGATCCCGACAAGAGCGCGCTTGTGGCACTGACTGTGGATGCCCCGCGCTTCCTTTCCGAGTTCAAGACACGCATGGCCCGCGTCCTGGGCTAAGTTGTCTTTTTGGGATGGAGCTTTTTTGACTGGTATGATTGGTGCGACCATTCGAACCAGCTAAAAGAGCCCCGTCCCAATTTGACTATCGAGAGGATCTGCCATGGAGCGCATCGCGAGTTTTTCCGTTGACCATCTGCTGCTTGAGCCCGGCGTGTATGTGAGCCGCATCGACCGCGATCCGGCGACCGGCGCCGCCGTCACTACCTTTGACCTGCGCCTGACCACGCCCAATAAGGAGCCGGTCATGAACACGGCTGAGTGCCACACTATCGAGCATCTGGGCGCGACGTTCCTCCGCAATCATGCCGAGTGGTCGAGCCGCATTGTCTACTTTGGCCCCATGGGCTGCCGCACGGGCTTTTACCTCGTCGTTTTTGGTGAGCTGACGAGCGAGGAAATCTTGCCGCTCGTGCGTGAGCTGTTTGAGTTTGTCGCCGGCTTTGAGGGCGATGTCCCCGGCGCCGCTCCCGAGGAGTGCGGTAACTACCTGGACCAGAACCTCCCCATGGCAAACTGGCTCGCGCGCCGCTACCTCGACCGCGATCTGGCCGATATCGACGAGAAGCACCTGCACTATCAGCAGGCATAAGAGCTGTCTGCGAAACGACCGTTTGCACTGGAGGCGTCCCCGTTTTTTCGGGGACGCTTTTTCATGTTGAGCACTCAAAAGGGTATTTGTTTGTTCTAGAATGTTCGTATAGTCACATAAACGAACAGGAGCGCACATGCATATCTATTCTGTTGAGGATCCCGAGTTCAAGTCCTATGGCAACGTTTGGGATAACGTTCCGTCCGAGCTTACGTCGTCCGTGCTCGAGGCGCTTGCCTCCACGCCCATCCCTGAGGGCAGCAAATACATGGCGAGTGCGCCCGAGCTCGAGAGCGTTAAGGATGCCGATAAGTTGGGCTTTCTCATGTTTGGTGGCCGTCCCTTCCAGCTCGGCTGGTGCAACGGCCACAACACACGCCTCAACTGCCTGGAGTATCACCGTGCGAGCGAATTCAACCTGGGCGCGCGCGACTTTATCCTGCTCGTGGCGCATCGCTGGGAGATCGAGGACGGCAAGCTCGACACCGCGTGCGTCAAGGCATTCCGCGTGCCGGCTGGCACGCTCGTTGAGGTTTTCAACACCACGCTTCACTACACGCCGTGCATGGTCGACGATGGTGGCTTCCAGGTGATGGTGGCGCTGCCCGCCGGCACCAACGGTCCGCGCCCCGAGGCTGCAGCCGACATGCCTGCCGCCGGTGACAGCTACTGCTACTGGAAGGCCGACAAGTGGGTTCTCTGCCATGCTGACAGCCCCAAGGCTGCCGAGGGCGGCTACGTAGGCCTCATCGGCAAGAACATCGACATCACCTGCGACTAGAATCTTCCATCTCGATCTGTAACATCTAGCGGGCTAAATCGTCTCTACCTGTTACAGATTTAGACAGACTGTAGAAGCTGCTCGAAAATCTCGATCTGTAACACCAGGCCCGGTTTTGGCGGTCTACCTGTTACAGATCGAGACAAACCGGCCCAAACCACCACAAAGGTGCCTGTCCCCTTTGTGGTGGATTGGGCGGGCGGGTATCAAAAAGTGTCAGACGGGGCGGCTGCCGAGCACCCGCGCGCGAAAAGAAGTATCGGCCTACGCCGTTGCCGTTGAGCGACACGTTGTTTGCAGGGATACTGAGCCTATGACAACAGCGTGCGAAAGGATTGATGCATGGCTTTCCGTAATGACTTCCTGTGGGGCGGCGCGACGGCTGCCAACCAGTGCGAGGGCGCCTACAACGTGGACGGCCGCGGCCTTGCCAACGTGGACGTGGCTCCGCATGGCCCCGAGCGCTATGCGGTGGTCTCCGGCCAGCGTAAAATGCTCAACTTCGAGGACGGCTATTACTATCCCGCGCAGACCGGCATCGATTTTTATCACCACTACAAAGAGGACATCGCTCTCTTTGCCGAGATGGGCTTTAAGACCTTCCGTATGAGCCTGGCTTGGACCCGCATCTTCCCCAACGGCGACGAGACCGAGCCCAATGAGGCTGGCCTGGCCTTCTACGAGGATGTATTCCGCGAGTGCCAAAAGCACGGCATCGAGCCGCTCGTGACCATCACGCACTTCGACTGCCCGATTTACCTCATCAAGGAGTACGGCGGCTGGTGCAACCGCAAGCTCATCGACTTCTACAAGAACCTCGCGACCACGATCTTCACTCGCTACAAGGGTCTGGTGAAGTACTGGCTCACCTTCAACGAGATCAACATGATCCTGCACCTGCCGTTTATGGGTGCCGCTCTGGTCTTTGAGGAGGGCGAGAACAAGGAGGCCGTCGAGTACCTGGCCGCCCACAACGAGCTCGTTGCCAGTGCTTGGGCAACCAAGATCGCTCACGAGATCGACCCCGAGATCAAGATCGGCTGTATGCTTGCCGCAGGTAGCTACTACCCCTACAGCTGCCGTCCGGGCGATGTGCGCCAGGCGCAGCTCGACAACCAGGACAACTACTTCTTCGTCGACGTCCAGAGCCGTGGCTACTACCCGGCCTATGCCGTCAAGAAGCTCGAGCGCTTGGGCATCGACGTCGGCATGACCGACGAGGACCGCGAGGTCCTGGCTGCCAACACCGTCGACTTCATCAGCTTTAGCTACTACAGCACCCGCTGCTCTGCCGGTGCCGACAACCCCGATGTCGAGCGCACCCAGGGCAACGCCTTCGCCGGCGCCAAGAACCCCTATCTGCAGGAGAGCCAGTGGGGCTGGGCCATCGATCCGCTGGGCTTCCGCATCACCCTCAACGACCTGTACGACCGTTATCAGAAGCCGCTGTTTGTGGTCGAGAACGGTCTGGGCGCCAAGGATGTTGTCGAAGAGGACGGTTCCATCAACGACGACTACCGTATCGACTTCCTGCGTCAGCATATTGCCGCGATGCGCGATGCGGTGACCGAGGACGGCGTGGACCTTTTGGGTTACACCACCTGGGGCCCGATTGACCTCGTCTCTGCCGGCACCGGTGAGATGTCCAAGCGTTACGGCTTTATCTATGTGGACCGCGACGACGCCGGCAACGGCACCCTCAAGCGCTCCAAAAAGAAGAGCTTTGATTGGTATAAGAAGGTAATCGCCACCAACGGCGAAGACCTGGCCTAGGGTTTCTCAACAGCAATAGCATCCTAACCAAGGCGCCCGGCGAGCAGCTTATGCCCGCCGGGCGCTTTATTAAAAGAAGTGAAAGCAGGATGGCAGTAGTCATTGGGGACGTTCTTAAACGACTGGTCGCCGGGGACACTCTTTGCCGGGTTGGCAGTCTACGCTGTCCCCTTTCTGGGCCATGCGGCTCAAAAACGCTGCACGCCGTGGACTGCTGGGGTCAAATATGCGGCATTTCGAGCTCGGCTTTGATATTGAGACTGGTTCTCTATTAAAATTGATTTCCAAGCGTTGAGCGGGGGGGGGGAGTATTCATGAGAGGCATGGGAGACACAGCCGCATACCTGCGTCGGGGCATTCGGGAGATTATATGCCTGGCGTTGTTCTACTTTACGTTTTTGGCTGGCGAGTACCTTTTTGACGTGCGCGTGGCCGAGTTTGTGCCGCCGAGCGAGGTCGCTACCTACGAGACCCTCATCGTCGGTGCGAGTGTGATCGGCTTTTTTGTGCGTCCCCTTCTGTACTATCGCCGCCCCCGCGCGATCGATACGACGAGCGACATCACGGGCGTGCTGCTGGTGTCGGCATTGCTGCTGTTGATTATGGCGGTTCAGTTTGAGATGGTAATTGCCGGCGGTCTGATGGCGTCCTGCACACTGGGCTACTGCGGATCGACCGCCCATGCCAACTTTGCACGGCGCTTTGCGCGGACGCCGTACTTGGCGCGCGCGGCGGCGCTTTCATATGCTCTGGGCGTTTTGGTGCAGGTGTTCAGCCGCATGGTGATACCCGCGGGGATTCCGCAGCAGTTTGTTTTTGTTGCCTGTGCGGTCGCGCAGGTGGCGCTCCTCCACGACGTCCGCCGCGCCAAGCTGCGCGGTGAGCCTGAGGTCGGGAGCGCATCCGATATCGCCGAGCTTTCGGTGAATGCATCGGAGTTTGGCGCCAAGTGGCAAAACGATCCCGAGTCAACGGCGGCTTTTCGGCGCGCCGTGGTGCGTCTGACGATTGCAACCGCCTGCCTTACCGGGGTGTTTGCCGCCCTTAATGCGGGACTCACGATCTCGCACGCCGCCGGGTCCGTTGACTTGGGCGATTGGTCGCGCTTGCTGATGGGCGTGAGCGCTCTGCTCGCCGGCACCCTATTTGACCTGCGCGGGCGCTCATGTATGAACATCATCATGACCTGCGCCGCCATGCTTTCCACGTTCTCATTCGCTGTGCTTATCACCGATGCCAACGGCGGCAATATACTTGCCGCCACCGTCATCTTCTATCTGGGTGCGGGCTTCTTCGTGGTGTTTTTCACGGCGAAGTTTGCTGCCATTTCGGTGTATGCGCGCTGGTCGTATCTGTGGCCGTGCATGGGCCGCGTCATCAATAACGTTTGCGCGATGCTCGTGACGGCTCCGGCAGTGGCGATTATCTCGAGTCAAAACGTGCTGGCGGCAGTGAGCGTCGTGCTCGTGCTGTTTGTCGGCATCGCGATTTCGCTGTTGGGACAGTTTGGACAAGACGGTGAGGGCGAGGCGACGCGCGGCAGGCTGGCGCTTGCCACCGACGATCTTGGCGTGAGCTGTGAGCCCGGCCAGGCCGACACGGTGCCCCTGGAGGCGCCGGAACTTTCGTTTGACGATCGGCTCGATGGCTTCGTTGCCGCCTTTGGGCTCACCAAGCGCGAGCGCGATGTTCTGGAGGCACTGGTCGTTTCGGACGACAGCGTGCAGGACGTGGCGGCGGCACTCTTCCTTTCGCGCTCCACGCTCTATCGCCACATCGCTTCGATCAACAAAAAGACAGGTGCCTCCTCGCGCGTAGCCCTCATCAACTTCTTCTGGTCCTGGACACCCCAAGACTAGCTAACCACCACAAAGGGGACAGTGAACTGCGCCCCGAAACTTGGACTGAATAAATA
>DXMU01000025.1 GCA_019414025.1 Collinsella sp. | reverse complement strand
GGGCCGTGTTCCGCTATGCGGTTGTCAATTTGCGAAAGAAATTATGCGTCACCTATCTTGCCTTGCCTGTTTTGAAGTCATATCTTCAAGAGGTTGAACAATACAAAGTTGACATTGTTGACTTAAACGTGGAATTTTACGATGACCTCCTATCTTTTAGACATGTCGAAGAGTGCTGTAAAAGGTATCGGGAATCAAAGGATTCGTTTAGTTCGAATGTTCAATTAACAATCGAGTTGATACAAAAGTCGGCACTTAATGTTGACGAGGCAAAAGATATTTTCAGATCGAAGAGATACTTTAATCTAAAAGAAAGACAATATGCTGAAAACATTTTTAGAAATGCACTCTATATCATAAATCACGTCTCATATGGAGTTAAATACACGTTCAACTCCATAGATCTGCCCTATGATTATTATTCGACACCAGAAATAATGAAATCGCTTGCGGATACCTTGCATAATCCGTTTATTTCCTTCTATGAAACTGCCTTTCTTAAGCGTATTCAGAGGGAAAAAATCGAGTTTATTGGGATTTCGGTGAGCGGCTGTTTCCAATTGATTTCTGCAGTTACGTTAGCGAAACTGATTAAAGAAGAATGTCCATCTGTTAAACACGTCTCATTGGGCGGCAATTACATTACTCGTTTAGCAGATGACTGCATGAAAGAATGGCATCCCTTTTTTGAATACATTGATTCGATAATGATGTATGACGGCGAAGAGCCGCTTGCACGTCTTCTTGAGGCTCTTGACTCTGGTGATGACAATCTCGACTGTGTTCCAAACCTTTGCCATGCTAAAGGTGGAAAGATATATAAAAACCATCGGATTGAGCAAACATTTATCAACGATACAGTTCCCGATTTCGATGGCTTCGCCCTTTCTAAATACTTCATGCCTGAGTTAATATTGCCGGTTTATTCCTCTAGGCAGTGTTTTAATCATTGCGCCTTCTGCACCATTCCCGGTGCTACCGGTGGTTGTTACCGAAAGATGCCTATATCGAGAGTATTTGAAATAATGTGTCGGTTAAATGAAAAATACGGCACGAGAGTTTTCTCTTTTGTGGATGAAACATTCGAAGGCAAAAGAATGGAGCAACTCGCGGATGAAATAAACGCATCGGGAAAAACGTTTTTCTGGCATGGAGAAACGAGGTTCTCTCCAACCCTAAGTACAGACGTTTTTAACAAGATATACCAAAGTGGATGTAGGCAGATTCAGTTTGGCCTCGAGTCATACAACCAAAGAGTTCTTGATCTAATGAAGAAGAACACGAGAGTTGATTGGATTGATCGCAATATCCATGATTGTCTCAATGCGGGTATTCCTGTTCATCTATTTTTTATGATTGGCTTTCCGACCGAAACTAAAGAAGAGGCTCTGAACACCTTAGCTTATACAGAGAATGTTTTGAATTATTCAAAACAGGTATGTGGTGTTCCATATTCCACGAGAGGATTTACGAATTTTGGTCTCGTTATGGGGTCGGATGTTTGGAATCATCCCGATAAGTATGGTGTCTCTGTTATGCCGAAGTCCCAATATGAGGATTTGCGCCTCGAAGTGGATTATGTTTCAGGCACTGGTTTAACTTTAAATGAAGCAAAATCCTTATCTGATGAGCATCATATTGATTTTTATATGCAAGAGGTCATAAACGGTAGCGACACAATTGACTTGCCCCAGCGGCTTCATATTTCAGAGGTGACCTGGATCTTAGATTCTATTCACGCTGTCAGTTATAAGGGACATTTGACCAAAGTAAAGCGACGGCTAACTAGTCTAAATCCAGCTGATCGAATCTGGCTGGATTCCAAGACCTCTGTCGTGCTCGTTGAGCCATTTGCCTACTTCTATAATTCTGAATACCATCATGTCTATGCTGTTTCCCAGTTGGTATACCTTAAGTTGGCCCGTTTATTGGAGGCCGATTGTAGCATTTCTCTAATTCTTGATCAGGGCGACCTCGAGCTGACAAGGGCGATAGAAGAACTGTTGCATTATGGATTGCTGGATACAAATATCGATGCCGATTATGTAATGCACGATAATGGTTTTCAATTGGTTAAAAGTTCGTTTGTTAAAGAAGTCGGACGCTCAAAAGAGGGGTTAAGAGTACTGCTGAGTTGTGCCACCCATAGAATGTGTGCGGTTAATGATTTTTCGTTCGCTTTGCTTTCGTTGTTTGAAAAGCCGATTACTAAGAACGAGGTGCGCGACATTTTGAAAAAAGAGGGACTATCGGCAAACGAGGAGCAATTAAACAAGTTGGTTGATAATTGCATGAAAGCAGATATACTACAATTGATTAGATAGAGGAGGTTTCTACATGGACGTTATTAACAAAGATCTCTTGGAGCAACTGAAAGAGTCTCAGGAAGAGGGCGTCGTGGTAGAAGTGTTCGACTTTGAGGACTACATGGATAAATTCTGCCATTAGTTTCGGAATTTACTTGCCTCGCTTAAAGGAGAAGTCGATTATCGATTTCTCCTTTTTTAATTAAAGATATTTTTGGAATACATGCTCTTAGCACAGGTTGGCGTCTCAGTAAACTGGGAGGTTGCTTTGGCTAGTTAGAGATATGTGAACGTCCGTTAGACTGAATCTCAGGGTAGAAGGGGCCTCCAGTGTCCAGATCAACAAGGCAATGCTGCGTTTCGGCTAATAAGAACGATGGCTTTTTGCGTGTGGCGGCGGCGTCGCCGCAGATTCGCGTGGCAGATGTCGAGGGCAATGCCGAGGTTGCGCTGGCGGCTGTTCGCGAGGCTACCGAGCGCGGCGTTCGCGCTCTGGTTTTGCCCGAGCTTAATCTGTGCGGCTATACCGCGGCCGATCTGTTCCATAACCGCACACTGCTGCATGCCTGCGAGGCGGCACTTGTGCACATCCTTGATGAAACCCGTGAGTTGCCGGTCGTCTTTACCATCGGTCTTCCCGTTGCAGTTGCCGAGAATATCTACAACTGCGCCGCCGTGTGCTGCGCGGGCGAGCTTTTGGGCCTCACGGCCAAGAAGTATCTGCCCAACTATGGCGAGTTCTATGAGCGCCGTTGGTTTGCTCCGGCACCTACCGATCCCGTTTGGCTTGAATTTGCCGGTCAGGGTCCGGTCCCGCTGGGTTCGGGGCTTGTCTACCGCTGCTGCGATGAGGACGCCGAGGACCTGGTGCTGGGCGTCGAGGTTTGTGAGGACTTGTGGGTGCCGGCACCCCCTTCGACCGAGATGGCGCTTGCCGGTGCGACGGTGATTCTCAACTCGTCGGCCTCGGATGAGATTATCGGTAAGGCAGATTACCGCCGTAGCCTTATCTCCAATCAGAGTGCGCGCCTGTACTGCGCCTATGCCTACGCGGACGCGAGCGAGGGCGAGTCCACGACCGATATGGTCTTTGCGGGGGAGAACCTTATCTACGAGAACGGCTCCAAGCTTGCCGCGACCGGGCTTCTCACCTGCGATATGGCGGTCGCCGATGTCGATCTTGACCGCTTGGTTGCCGAGCGCCGTCGCTCGACGACGTGGACGCGCGCGGACGATGCGCCGGAGGCCACGACCGTTGAATTTTCGTTTGAGGGCGTGCTGGCCGAAGAGCCTGTCCTGCGCGATGCCTGCGATATCGACCGCGTTTTCCCGCGCGCGCCCTTTGTTCCGGCCGACCATGGTGACCTGGCCGAGCGTTGCGAGACCATCCTCGACCTGCAGACTGCCGGCCTCAAGACCCGCCTTGCCCATACGGGTACCAAGGCTGCAGTCATCGGTCTTTCGGGCGGCTTGGACTCCACGCTGGCACTGCTTGTGACAGTTCGCGCTTTCGATGCACTGGGGCTGCCGCGCACCGGTATCACGGCCGTGTCCATGCCGGGCTTTGGCACCACGCACCGCACCAAGTCCAATGCCGAGTCGCTCGCGCGCGACCTGGGCGTGAGCTTCCGAGAGGTCTCGATCCACGCGGCCGTAGAGCAGCACTTTAAGGACATCGAGCACGACCCAGCCGTTCAGGACGTGACCTACGAGAACAGCCAGGCGCGCGAGCGCACGCAGATCCTCATGGACCTGGCCAACCAGGCGGGCGGCTTTGTCATCGGCACCGGCGACCTGTCGGAGTTGGCGCTCGGCTGGGCTACGTACAACGGTGACCACATGAGCATGTATGCCGTCAACGCGAGCGTGCCCAAGACGCTCGTGCGCCATCTGGTGCGCTATGCGGCCGATGTCTTTGGCGGGCGCATCGCCAAGGTGCTGCTCGATATCCTCGATACGCCGGTGTCTCCCGAACTTCTGCCGCCCACGGGTGACGGCGAGATCGCCCAGAAGACCGAGGATCTGGTGGGCCCCTACGAGCTGCACGACTACTTCCTCTACTACCTGCTGCGCTTTGGCTTTGAGCCGGGTAAGATCTACCGCATGTCGCTCAAGAGCTTCGAGGGCGTCTACGACAAAGCCACCATCCACACGTGGCTGCGTACGTTCTATCGTCGCTTCTTTGCCCAGCAGTTTAAGCGCAGCTGCCTGCCCGATGGCCCCAAGGTTGGTTCGGTGACGCTCAGCCCGCGCGGCGATTGGCGTATGCCGAGTGACGCCAGCTCGCGTCTGTGGCTTGCGCAGATCGACGCGCTCAATCCAGTTGACTAAGGTTGGCTAAATTGAACCAATACGGGGGTTGCAAGCGTTACACTTTTGCAATCTGATGGCCCGTATCGCGCGGCGCTCTTGTCGGAGCGCCGCTTTTTTATATCGGAAGGTGGCACCATGCAGGCATCGCAGCGTCTCGACCGCTTTGGCACGGAGGTCTTCGCCTCGCTCAACAACAAGCTGCTCGCGCTGAAGGCTCAGGGCAAGACCATTTACAACATGAGCGTGGGCACGCCCGACTTTAAGCCGTACGGCCACGTGGTCGAGGCGCTCACGCATGCAGCCCAGGATCCCGAGATGTGGAAGTACGCCTTGCGCGACCTGCCCGAACTCAAGCAGGCCGTATGCGATTACTATGAGCGTCGCTTTGGCGTTTCGGGCATTACACCGTCCATGGTGCAGTCGTGTAACGGCACGCAGGAGGGCGTGGGCCATTTGGGCCTGGCTCTGCTCGATCCGGGTGACACCATTCTGGTTCCCGATCCGTGCTACCCGGTCTTTGAGGCGGGCGCCAAGATTGCCGATGCCAAGCTCGAGTACTATCCGTTGGTCGCCGAGCATAATTACCTGCCCTATGTGGCGGGCATCGATCCCGAGGTGGCCGATCGTGCCAAGTATATGATCGTGTCGTTGCCCGCCAACCCGGTCGGCTCGGTGGGCACGCCCGAGGTCTACGAGGAGATCATCGCTTTCGCCCGCGAGCACGACCTGCTCATCGTCCATGACAACGCGTACTCCGACATCGTGTTCGACGGCGAGCCGGGCGGAAGCTTCTTGCAGTATCCTGGTGCGCTTGAGGTGGGCGTGGAGTTCTTCTCGCTTTCCAAGTCGTTTAACGTTACCGGTGCGCGTATCGGCTTTTTGGTCGGCCGCGAGGACGTGGTCTCTGCCTTTGCCAAGCTGCGCGGCCAGATCGACTTTGGTATGTTCTTCCCGATCCAGAAGGCTGCTATCGCCTGCCTGAACGGTCCGCGCGATGAGGTCGAGGCGCAGCGTCTGAAGTACCAGGAGCGCCGCGATGCCCTGTGCGACGGTCTTGAGGGCCTGGGCTGGGAGCGTCCCAACGCGCATGGCTCTATGTTTGTGTGGGCCAAGCTTCCCGGTGGTCGCACCGATTCCATGGCGTTTTGCGAGGAGCTCATGGAGAAGGCCGGCGTTGTGGTGACGCCGGGCGCGAGCTTTGGTCCTTCGGGCGAGGGGCACGTGCGCATGGCGCTGGTCTTGCCGCCCGACCAGATTGCTTTGGCTGTCGAGGCCATTCGCGAGGCGGGCCTGTATTAGAAAGGTATTTCGGCTCGTCAATAGCTCGAAACCGATTTCGTGCAGTTATTTTACGATTTCTGCAAACAATTTCGGTAAACGGTCGATTTTTGGCTGCGAATAGGAGCATAATCAAAGTCCCGATTGGATGTATTGGGATTACGGCAAGCCGCTCGGGTCGTTCCCGGGCGGCTTGCTTGTGGAGAGAGATGGGAGTTTCTAATGGTTAACGAGAAGAAGGTCGCTATTGTCGGCTGCGGTTTCGTCGGTTCGTCTTCGGCGTTCGCGCTGATGCAGAGTGGTCTGTTCTCCGAGATGGTCCTCATCGACGTGGACAAGAACCGCGCCGAGGGTGAGGCCCTGGATATCGCGCACGGCATGACGTTTGCCGAGCCGATGAAGATCTACGCCGGCGATTATTCCGATGTCGCCGACGCCGCCATGATCGTCGTCACCGCTGGTGCTGCCCAGAAGCCCGGTGAGACTCGCCTGGACCTGGTCAACAAGAACGTCAGCATCTTTAAGTCCATTATCCCCGAGATTAAGAAGTCCGGCTTCGACGGCATTCTGCTCATCGTCTCCAACCCGGTCGATGTTCTGACCTACGCCGCCATCAAGATGTCCGGCCTGCCCGAGGGCCACGTCATCGGTTCCGGTACCGTGCTCGACACCGGCCGTCTGCAGCAGATGCTTGGTGCCCATGTCGAGGTCGACCCGCGCGATGTCCAGGCCTATGTCATGGGTGAGCACGGCGATTCCGAGTTTGTCGCTTGGTCCAGCGCTCAGGTTGCCGGCGTTCCGCTGAACACCTTCTGCGAGCTTCACGGTCATCTGGAGCATGAGGCTGCCGAGAAGCGCATCGCCGAGGACGTCAAGAACTCTGCCTACACCATCATCGAGAAGAAGCACGCCACCTACTACGGCGTCGCCATGGCCGTCAAGCGCATCTGCACTGCCGTCATGCGCGATGAGCAGACCGTTCTGCCTGTCTCCTCGCTTATGGTGGGCGAGTACGGCCTGTCCGATCTTGCCATCTCCATGCCGACCGTCGTTGGCCGCGACGGCGTTGTCTGCCGCGTCCCCGTGCCGCTGAACGATGACGAGCAGCACGAGCTCACCGCCTCCGCCAAGGCCCTCAAGGACATCATCGACAGCGTCGACTTCTCCTGCTAAATCAAGCTCGCTAAAGCGAAAAGCTACAATGAAGGCGTCCGAGCCCACACGGCCCGGGCGCCTTTTTGGTGCAAAGTAACCTGACCCCAATGCACCATAGTTGACGGGAGGGCCATGTCGGATTCGCCTAATTTTTTGACCTATGCCCAGACGGCGTTTGACCCGTTTGAGGAACGGCCGTTCTGCGCGGTGGATAGCCTGGTCTTTGCGTGGTTGTCCTATTTGCGTTTGCCGGGTGATATGGCGGAGCTGACGAACTGGCAGGGCCTAGACGTACGCGAGCTGCTGCGTGCCGAGTGCTACTGGGACATGATTGGCGACCTGTGGGACCCAGAGGGGAGCAGGGCCTTGTTGGAGGCCGTGGCAGCAAGCCCTCGCTACCGTGGCGTGCACGTTTGCGGCTATCGTGCCGTGAGCGATGTGGTGGCGACAGAGCAGTTTGCAGCCATGGCGTTCCGGTTTCCGGCGGGGTTTAGTTATCTTTCCTTCCGGGGGACCGACAGCACGATTGTGGGCTGGAAAGAGGACTTTAACATGGCATTCCGGTGTCCTGTGCCGGCCCAGGAATCCGCGGCGCGTTATGTGGACGAGGCGGCGGATGCGATTGACGGGCCGCTTTTGTGCGGAGGTCATTCCAAGGGTGGAAACCTTGCGGTGTACGGTGCGACGATGTGCTCCGATGTCGCCCGTGAGCGAATCGAACGGGTGTATTCCCATGATGGTCCGGGCTTCGTCGAGGAGTTTCTGAACGGCAACGACTTTGCCGATCTTTCCGGTCGAATCGACAAGACGCTACCTCGGTCGTCGATCTTTGGCATGATGTTTGAGACGCAGGAGGACTATGCCATCGTTGAGAGCACCGAGTTCAGCCTGCTGCAGCACAATCCCTTTAGCTGGGTGGTTGATGGTCGCGACTTCGTGTACTGTGAGCGCCTGTCCGCCGGTGCTCGATACGTTGATGGCTCCATTCGCGAGATGCTGCTTGCAGTGGGGCCTGCCGAGCGCGAGCGTTTTGTAGATGCATTGTTCTCCGTGTTTGAGGCTACGGGTGCTGAGCGGTTTGCGGATATCGCTGGGAATCTGCGCGAGAGCCTGCCCGTGATGCTCCAGACTGCGCAAGGTTTCGACAAGGATACACGACGCTTTGTCTCGCAGACCATCGTGGCAATCCTTAAGTGCGCACTGCTGCCCAAACGACCCCAGATCGACATGTCCGCTGCCGGTAAGAGTCTGGCAGAACAGCTCGAGGCTTGGCAGTCCGAGCTCCTGCGCTAGCCATTGGTGCAAAGCAACCTGTCCCAGATGCACCAATCTTCGATGCGCTCGGGGAGGGCTCGACCGCTATACTGGTTCATGCCGAAATCGATCTAGAACGGAATGCCGTATATGAAAATCAATCACGCGATTCTGCATATCCTGGACTTTGACTCTGCCGTCAACGTCATGAGCCAGCGCGAGCTCGATATCGAGAGTCGTACCGTGCGCAACTTCGTGACCACGCATCTGCGCCGCGCACGTACCTCGGCCGACAATAAACGCGCCACGTTTGCCGAGAACTCTGCGTTTGGCGGCGAGCTCAAGGGCTATTTCTTTGGCGAGCGCGAGTTCGTGGACCTGTCGCAGCAGATTGCAGAGTTTATCTCCTCCGAGCTCACCAAAGCCGAGAAAGCCGAGTCCACCGACGTGCTCGTGGCCGATTTTGACGACGATGAGGATGCCCGCTGGTTTGCCGTGATGCTGCTGGGCTCCAAGCAGGCTTTTATGCACGAAGTGGGCCGCGAGGAGGGAGAGGTGCGCAACGACATCGCGCGCCACTACGCCATTCTGCCGAACCCCTCGCAAAAGGTGCCGAGCTATGCCATCGTGCGCGCGAGTACCATGGAGATCGGCTACGTGGACAAGAAGCGCAAGATTGCCGGCGAGGACCGTATGCTCATTCCCGACGGTCTGCTGCAGTGCGACACGGGCGTATCGGGCAAGGAGGTCATCGACACCGTGACGCGTGTGGTCGAGGAAGTCGCCGAGGAGCACGGTGCCAATACGGCCGTAGCGCTCGCTAAGGTTAAGGCTGCCGTTGCCGAGAAGGTCGAGGATGACGAGGAGCTTCCGCCTTGGGATATCGTCGATGAGGTCTTTGAGGACGAACCGGTCATCAAGGAGAGCGTACGTGCGGCGCTGACCGAAGAGAAGGTGCCCGAGCGTGTGCCCGTGGAGCGCAAGCAGGTCGAGCGTGCGGCCGTGCGCAACCACAAGATTCGTACCGACACGGGTATTGAGATCAGCTTCCCGGCCGAGATGGGCTCGAACTCCGAGTACATCGAGTTCGTCAACGAACCCAACGGCCTCATCTCCATCGAGCTCAAAAACATCGGCAGCATCGAGAATCGATAAACTGCGCCTGGACGCTGCAAAAAACAAAGGCCGAAGCTCCGATGGTGCTTCGGCCTTTTTGCATGGGATTGAATTGCGCCGCAGGCTGAGCATACGTCAGCGAAAACGCCCCTAGGCGAGCAAGGTGACGTGAAAGAGGAGGGCATTGACCTTCTGGTCATGCCCGACGATTGAACGTCAGATTGCCGCTCTGGGGCGTTTGCAGCGTCGAGCTGTTGCGCGGGTTGGTAAACCCGCGCAACCCTACAGCTGGCGCAGGCCTTCCTCGAGGCCGGTCTTGCTGTCGGTCTTCTCGTCGCGCATCTTGATGACGCGGGCGGGGACACCGGCCACGACGGCACCAGCGGGGACGTCCTCGACGCACACGGCGCCGGCGGCAACGACAGCGCCCTTGCCTACGTGCACGCCTTCCAGGACCACGGCGTTGGCGCCGATCATGACATCGTCCTCGATGATGACGGGCGTGGCGCTTGCGGGTTCAACGACGCCTGCCAACACGGTTCCAGCGCCGATGTGGCAGTTCTTGCCCACGGTGGCGCGGCCGCCCAGCACGGCGCCCATGTCGATCATGGAGCCCTCACCGATAACGGAGCCGATATTGATGATGGCACCCATCATGATGACGGCGCGGTCGCCGATCTCGACGCGGTCGCGGATGATCGCGCCCGGCTCGATGCGGGCGTTGATGCCCTTGAGGTCGAGCATGGGCACGGCGGAGTTGCGGCAGTCGTTCTCCACATCGTAGTAATCGATGGAATCGGCATTGGCATCAAGGATGGCTTTGAGCTCGTCCCAGTCGCCAAAGACAGTCTTGCCACGACGACCGCCGTAGACGTGTGCGTCGCCCCAGGCAACCTTCATGCCCGGCTTTTCGCGCACGTACAGTTTGACGGGCGTTTTTTTGGGCGCGGTGGCGATGTAGTTGATAATCTCCTGTCCATCCATATCGGCTGCATTGCTCATTTGCTGTCTCTCCTTTGGGTGGATCCGGTTGATACCTGGTTAGGCAAACATGACCTGGTCGAACGTATAGAAGCCGTGCTCGCGGGTGACGAGCTTCTGCGCGGCTGCCAGGGCGCCGTTGACGAAGATCTGACGGCTCGTGGCGCGATGCGTGAGCGTGACTTCCTCGTCCTGGCCAAAGAAACTCACTTCGTGCACGCCGGCGACAGTGCCACCGCGCAGCGAGTGCATGCCGATCTCCTTGGGGTCGCGCGCTCCGCACATGCCCTCGCGGCCATAGACGGGGTGGTAGCCCGCCTCGGGCTCGGCTTCGACGACGGCATCGAGCAGCAACTTGGCAGTGCCGCTGGGGGCGTCGACCTTTTGGTTATGGTGCGTCTCGACGATTTCGCAGTCAAAGCCGGGCAGCTCGCGTGTGGCCTGTGCTACCAGATGACGCAGGGCTGCGATACCGATGGAGTAATTGCCGGAGTGCATGACGCGGGCGTTCTGACCCAGCTCGCGCAGGCGATCCATCTGCTCTGGTGTGTAGCCCGTGGTGCCCGAGACCAACGCGGCGCCTGTACGCTCGACATAGGCGACGACGGCATCGAAGGTCACGACGTTCGAGAAGTCGATGATGACGTCGGCTGCCGGGGCACTCTCGAGCTCGGACAAGTCGAAGCCGATCTGGGCGACGATATCAAAAACGGGCTGACCGGCGGCGTCGACAACGCCCTCGGCGGCGGTGCGGATGAGCGAGCCCATACGGCCCGTTCCCATAATGACGGTCTTAATCAAGCAGACCAGCTCCCTTCAGAGCATCGGTAAGTGCAGCGCGCGTGTCGTTGGCCATGGGGCACAGCGGCATGCGGTAGTTTGCCTCGATCATACCCATCTGTGCGAGCGCTTCCTTAACAGGGATGGGGTTGACCTCGCTAAAGAGGGCGTTGATGAGCGGCTGACCGGCGATCTGGATATCGCGGGCGCGCTCCACGTCACCGTCCAGATAGGCGCGGCACATGTCGTGCACGAGCTGCGGCTGAACATCGGCCCACACGCTGATGGTGCCCGAGGCACCCAGGCTCATGAGCGGCACGGTGAGGGCGTCCTCGCCCGAGTACATGCGGAAGTCGTCGGACAGCAGGTGGGCGATCTTGGCCGCGTAGGCGACGTTGCCCGAGGCTTCCTTAATACCCATGATGTTGGGGTGCGCGGCCAAGCGCTCCACATTGCGCTCGCTGATGCCGCAGCCGCAGCGGCCGGGGATGTTGTACAGGATGCAGGGGATATCTACGGCATCGGCAACGGTCTTAAAGTGCTGGTAGATGCCCTCTTCGTTGGACTTGTTGTAGTAGGGGGTAATGAGCAGCAGGCCGTCGGCGCCCAGGCCCTGATAGGTGAGCGACTTGGTGAGCATGGTCTGCGTGGAGTTGGAGCCCGAGCCGGCGATGACGGGGACACGGCCTGCAACCTGCTTGACCACCGCGGCGACAACGGAGTTGTCCTCATCGTCAGTCATCGTGGCGCTCTCGCCGGTGGTGCCCAGGGTGAGGATGGCGTCGGTACCGTTTTGCAGGTGGAAATCGATAAGGCGCTCGAGCGCGTCAAAGTCGACGCTTCCGTCCTTTTTAAACGGCGTGACGAGGGCGACGATCGAACCCTCGAGGTTGCGGATATCCATGTTCTTCTCCTTCGCTTCCGCGATCTGGATGCGTTTGTTCCACTGAGCGGCGACGGCCAGACGCTCGTCCTGGGCGCGACGGCGGGCACTTTCGGCGCGCGACTTGGCCAGCAGCTCTCGGCCGCTCGGCAGCACGTCGAGCGTGGCAAAGTAATCGCCCGGGCGCTCAGCACGGCGGATGAGGTCGGCCGAGCCATCGGGGCGCAGCAGCACCTCGGCGGAGCGCAGACGGCCGTTGTAGTTGTAGCCCATGGAGTAGCCATGCGCGCCGGTATCGTGGATCACGAGCAGGTCGCCCATGTCGATATGCGGCAACTCGCGATCAATGGCGAACTTGTCATTGTTCTCGCATAGGTTGCCCGTGATGTCGTAGGTGTCCGTAACGGGTGCTGCGGTCTTGTCGGCGCCACCCGGCTGACCCATCACCGTGATGTGGTGGTAAGCGCCATACATGGCAGGGCGGATCAGATCGACGGCGCTTGCGTCGACACCGATATAGTCCTTGTAGATCTGCTTCTCGTGGATGGCCTTGGTGACCAGGCAGCCGTAGGGGCCCATCATAAAGCGGCCCATCTCGGTGCAGATGGCCACATCGCCCATGCCGGCAGGAACCAGGATCTCGTCGTATGCCGCGTGCACCCCCTCGCCGATGGCGTGAATGTCGTTGGCCTGCTGCTCGGGCAGATAGGGGATGCCGACGCCGCCGGACAGATTGATGAAGGCGACGTGTGCGCCGGTCTCGCGCTCCAGGCGCACGGCAAGCTCAAAGAGGATGCGCGCAAGCTTGGGGTAGTAGTCGTTGGTGACGGTGTTGCTGGCAAGGAATGCGTGGATACCAAAGTCCTCGGCACCCTTGGCCTTGAGCGTGCGAAAGGCCTCGAAGAGCTGCTCGGTGGTCATGCCGTACTTGGAGTCGCCCGGGTTGTCCATGATGCCGTTGGAGAGCTGGAACAGGCCACCCGGATTAAAGCGGCAGCTGACCGTCTTGGGGATGGGCCCCGCAACGTGCTCAAAGAACTCGATGTGGCTGATGTCGTCAAAGTTGACGATGGCA
Organism: Collinsella sp.; assembly: GCA_019414025.1. GTDB lineage: Bacteria > Actinomycetota > Coriobacteriia > Coriobacteriales > Coriobacteriaceae > Collinsella. The sequence continues at coordinate 10,242 of DXMU01000025.1, read as the reverse complement.
CCCAGCTTGTCGGCGAGCTCAAAGTCCGCCGCCGGCGTGTCGTTGGACGAGAACATGATGTCGTGTCCCGTGATGCCCAGCGAGCGGGCGATCATGAGCTCGGTATAGCTCGAGCAATCGCAGCCGCAGCCGTATTCGTTGAGAATGGAGATGAGCGCCGGGTTGGGGTTGGCCTTGACGGCAAAGTATTCCTTAAAGCCCGGGTTCCATGCAAAGGCGTCGCGCACTTCTTGCATGTTGCGGCGGATGCCCGCCTCGTCGTATAGATGAAATGGCGTGGGGAACTGCTCGACGATATGCTCGAGCGTCTCCTTGTCCACAAACGGCTGCTTAGCCGCATATGCTTCGTTGGGGGTCAATGCCATGTCCCGTAAACCTCGCTATCCAGACGGCGCCATCTGCGCATCGAATCCGCATAGCGTGGACCCAATGTCCGGATAGCGCTCCCGCATTGCTGCAGACAGTCCTGCGGGTGTTTCCCGCAGGCCCACCAGGCTGTTCGTGCCCGAAAAACCCAGTTCGGCGGGTTTCGCCTCCCCGCGGGGTCAAAGCCTGCCGGCTCGTCCGCGGCTCTTCGTGCCCGCGCCTCTATCAAGTGGTAACGACCCTACCACGTTGCACTTTACCAAACAAGAGTATTCGTATATAACGTTTAAAAAATGCAGGGATATGCTGGAAACATGTGTGCCACAATCCTGTATCACAATAAGTTGCAACAGGTGTGCCTCACGAAGGGATTCTCTATGACCGAGCTCCAAGAACTCCGTCGCTATCGCCGCGATCTTCATCGCATTCCGGAGCTCGATTTCGATCTTCCGCAGACGATCGCCTATATCGAGGGCGTGTTGGCGCCGCTCGCTTGTGAGGTGACCCATCCGTGCCCCAGCTGCGTCTGCGCTTTCTTCGACGCTGGCGTTGGTGCCGTGCATGCCACGGCGATTCGCGCCGACATGGACGCCCTGCCCATCGCGGAGGCAACGGGCGCGGCCTTTGCCTCGACGCATCCCGGCAAGATGCACGCCTGCGGGCACGATGGGCACATGGCTATGGCACTTGCTGCGGCAACCTACGTTGACCGTACGATTCGCGAGCAGCCGGGTGCCATCAAGCGCAACGTGCTCTTTGTGTTCCAGCCTGCCGAGGAGACGACCGGTGGCGCCAAGACGGTTTGTGAGAGTGGGGTGTTTGAGCGCTACGGGGCGGACCGCATCTTCGGGTTCCACGTATGGCCCGACCTGCCTGCGAACACGTTGGCGAGCTGCTCCGGCCCATTGCTGGCGCGTTCGAGTGAGACACACATTCATATCCATGGCACGAGCATCCATATCGCTAAGACCTATGGCGTTCCGGTCGAGGAGTCGCACGATGCGGCGCTGGCGGCTGCCAAGTTCTTGGTTTCCGAGCGCGAGCTCATGGACGAGTTGGGCGCCGACGAGCCCTGTATCGGTAAGTTTGGTCTGCTGCGGGCCGGTACGGTTTGCAACGCGGTGGCGGGGGAGGCCCATGTGGCCGGAAGCCTGCGTGTGTTTACGGACGACATGTTCGACCGTGCACGCGAGGGTGTGTGCCGCGTGCTTGATGAGGCATGCGCTGCAACGGGCTGCACGTACGATCTCGACTTTGCCGAGGGCTATCCGCCGGTCGACAACGACCCCGAGCTGTTTGCCCGAATCGCGCCCGCTCTGCCCGAATTGCAGCTCGTGGACGAGCCGCTGCTAATCGCCGAGGATTTCGCGTTCTATCAGCGGCATCTGCCGGGCGTGTTCTTCTTGCTGGGCACGGGCGTGCCAGAGGGCCAAGACAACCCGAGTGATTCGGATGGCTGCCCCGCCTATGCCACGAGCGCCCTTCACACTGATACCATGCTCTTTGACGAGGAAATCCTACTCAAAGGCCTCGATGTCTACAAACGATTGCTTGGCTTGGAGTGACGATGGAACGACGCCGACAGTCTGCCGTATATAGTCCGGGTGGATGCGGATGCGGTTTGCTGCTGCTTCCGGTCATCGCTGTGAGCATTGGCGTGATGTTTGTGTTTGCTGGGCTGGCTGCGGCGGCGCTCGTACTGTTTATCACCGCCATCGGCGTGACGGTCTGGCTGTGCCGTTCTCGCGAGCGGCGCCGCGCCGACGGTAAGACCAATGTCGGCTGGGTCGTCTTCCTGATCATTGCGTACCTATTGAGCATCAGCTACCTGGTGTTCTTTGTCCTAATGATGATCAGTGCCTTTACCGGGAAATCCGTCACGGTGGGTTGATGCGCTGCCAGCAGACGGTCACGCAAAGTGCGTTTGCTCGGCGTCTGGATAGCTGCATTGGCCGTTTACCGCAACCTTAGCCCTCAGCTATTGAATTCAAGTTCAATCCTTTCTACGATGTGCTGTGTGCCGGCACGGTAGCCGGATCGTAGGAAGGATGAATAATGGCAAAAGAGGGAAAGAAGCCGATCGGCAAGATTGTCCTAGGCGTCATCGTGGTGCTGGTTATCGTCGGTGCCGTGGGTTCTATGGGTGGCAATTCAACCGATTCGTCTGCGAGCGATTCGGCAAAACCTGTCGAGGCGACACAGCAGGCTGAGGAGCAAAAAGAACCGCAAGAACCGTATACCATTGCTGATGAGGCTGAAGACACCTCCAATCAGTTTGCCTATAAGATCACGGGCACGCTGACCAATAACACGGACAAGGAAAAGAGCTACATTCAGATTGAGTATGTTCTGTATGATGCCGATGGCAACCAGGTTGGAACGGCTCTTGCAAACACCAATCATCTGAAGGCGGGCGGCTCCTGGAAGTTCGAGGCGCTGGGTACGGTGTCTCCCGACCAGGTTGCTAGCTGGGAGCGTTCGGACGTAAGCGGTTTCTAGCATGTTGCATGCACTGGGGGAGGTGAAGTCGTATGCCCGATAAAAAGCTGACCGAGGAGCTGCTCAATGAGCTTCTCGATGCGCCGAACATCGATGGCTATATCAGGGAGCACGACTTTGCCGCCCCGTCGCTTTCGGACTACCTGAAGCAGCTGCTGCAGGAAAAGGGCTTGGAGCGCTCGCGCGTGGTTCGTATGGCCGACCTCAACGAGACCTTTGGCTATCAGATCTTTACTGGTTCGCGCAATCCGAGTCGCAATAAGGTGCTGCAGATTGCCTTTGCGATGGCGCTGACGCTCAAAGAGACCAACCGTGCACTGACGGCTGCCGGGGTAAGCGTCCTTAACTGCAAGGATCGCCGTGATGCGATTATCATCTTTTGCATCGATCGCGGGTGCAGCCTCCAAAAGGTCAACGAGGAGCTGTATCGCTTTGGCGAGGAGACGGTGAGTTAGCGGCTGATATCTGAGCCGGCGGAGCTGCCGAACAACGATGCAAACGAACGGGGCGCGGATGCCATGGGGTGTCTGCGCCCTGCGCTATGATGGAGGCTATGGATACTCAGATCACAACATATTCCGATGACGAGCTGACCGCAGCGCTTGCCGAACATCTGGCGTCGCTCGATCGCGACGACAGCTATCGCGTGGAGCGTGTACTTAAGCGCTCGTCCGTTGAAACAACCGAGCTCGTGTACTTTGAAGGAACCGGTGGTGGTTCGCTCGGCCCCTTTGTCCGTAAACGCATCGATGCCTCGGCTCAAATCGGCGGGGCATACGAGCGTCTGTTTGCCGCTCAGCGGGCAGGCAGGCGTTTTGAGCACCTGCCCAGAATCGTCGATTGTCGTCGTGTGGGCGACGAGCTCAACGTGGTTATGGAATACATCGAAGGGGAGACGCTCGGGGTGCTGGTGGACCGTCTGGGAGCCACCCCCGATTATGCGCGTGAATTGTATCCTGCCCTATGCGATGCCGTGGGCGAGCTCCACGCCGGTTTTGCAATGGCGGGGGAGACGTCGGCGCCGGTGATCCATCGCGACCTCAAACCGTCGAATATCATCGTGACGGGTGCGAACTGTACGCTCGATGAGGGCCTGACGTTTTCGTCGCTGGTGATTATCGACTTGGGGATCGCGCGCGTATGGCGCGATGGCGCCGATGCCGACACCGTCAAGTTTGGCACGCGACCCTATGCGCCGCCCGAGCAGTATGGGTTTGGGCAGACGAGTGTGCGCAGCGACGTCTACGCACTTGGCGCCCTGTTGTTCTTCTGCTTGACGGGAGTCGACCCTAAACCAGGGCTCGACATGCGCGAGCAATGCGAGGCGCGTGGCATTCCCACTCCACTTGCCGATGCCGTCTGCATGTCGATGGCGCTCGACCCGGCCAAGCGTTTTGCGAGTGCGGAAGCGTTGGGACGGGCGACGCGCTCGGCATACGATCTGAGCCGCCCCGTGCGGCCTCCTACACCTGCGCCTGTCCGTACTCCGGCCTCGGAGACGGTGTTGACGCTCCAAGGGCTCCAGAACCCCGCAGGGCTTCCTAGGCCTGCCGCCTCCGCTGCATGCGGTCTGCTCTCTCGCGTTCCGGAGTCTCTGGGGCGCATTTGGAATGCGCTCGTCTGCTTCTCGCTACTTGTGTTCTTTGCCGGAAGTCACTTTGCCGTCTTTCACCCCACGGGAGCAAACCAAAGCTACCCGACGTGGCTTCTCATAATCGAGTATTTTTTCTTTGTCGATGGCCTTATGGTGCTTATGCATTTTGCGCTGCTCGATAAGCGCCGTCTTCGTCGGCGATTCGCACTGCTCGACAGCCATCGCGGCAAGAAACTCGCGAAACTCTGGCTCAAGGCATTGGGTGTGCTGCTCCTATGCATGATCGTCATAGTCGCGATTGCCAATGCGACCGGCGTCGTCGATACCTCCGCTACCTAAAAGAAAAGGGCCCCATTGGGGCCCTTTGCAGTTGCGCTTAGATGCGGTTCATCTGAGCGGCGACTTTGTTGTACCAGTCCTGCCACGTGGGCGGGCAGTACTTTTTGGCCGCTGCCGGGGTAAGGGTGGAGCCGTAGTTGGCGCCCAGATAGGCAACGTGAGCGGAGATGCCCTCGCTCCAGCTGCCAAAGCTGCGCCAACCGCCGCCACGGGCACTCCAGCCCCAGGCGTTGTAAGAATTGGCGCAATAAGCACCCTTGGTGCTCTCGATGCAGGCGATGGCGGGGGACCAACGGGGGTCGACACCGGTATTCCAAGCGGCGACGGCAAAGTTATAGCCCTGGCCTGCCATGGGGGAGCCGGCGAGATAATTGTCGATGCGGCTCGTCCACTCATTAATGAACGAATCGTAATCGGAGCTACCGGTATTGGCGTTGTTCACCGTGGTGTCGATGGTGGTGTTGGTGTTGGTGGCCTGGCTGCTGGAATTGCTGCCGCTTACGCCCTCGCCCGAGATCTTCTCGGCGGCAGCGGCCTTATCGGCCTCAAGCTTGGCAAGCTCGGCGGCATTTTCCTGCTCGGCTTTTGCCTGTGCCTCGCTGCGGAGCTGCTGGGCCTGAGCCAACGCATCCTCGGCGTTTTTCTGCTCTGCCTCAAGCTGAGACTTGGCCTGCTGGAGCTCAGCCTTGTTCTGCTCGAGTTCGGTTTGCATGTTATTAAGCTGTTCGATCTCGTCGACGCTCGAGCTCGTGATCTGGTTGGTGTATTTGCAGGTCGTGATGAACTCACCCAGGCTCTGCGCGTTGACCAGGAAGCTCACGATGGGGTTGGTGCCCTTCTGATACTTGTACAGATCGCGCATGGCGGAGCTTGCTTTGGCCTGCTGCTCGGGAAGCTTAGCCTCGATTTCCTCGATGCTTGCCTCATTGGAGTCAATCTGCTTTTGCAGGTCATCGAGTTTGGTGCGGGCGTCGTTGTAGGCGCTCGTGGCGGCTTCGATCTTCTGCTGGGCTGCGGAAAGCTGGTCCTGCGTTGCCTGCGAGGCGGCATACGCCGCAACGGGGGAGAGCATCGGCGTGGCCGTCAGCGCAACGGCGAGCGCGGCGCTCGTGATGATACGAGCCGGCTTCGACGCAATGAGCGCTGCGGCGCGATGATTCGAATGCTGCATCCAGTCCCTCTGCAATCAATCGTAGGTTATGGTTCGAACGGTATTCTACTACTGCTTTCGACCTCAACTTGAACCTTAAAGGTTCTAAAGGGTCAAGTTGAACTTGAGGCTTTGGCCTTGACCTGCGGGAATGGTGAATTGTTGAGAAACCATAGAGTTCAACTTTAACGTTACGGAACCCTGTCGAGAGGGTTTTTGTTTATCAAAAGTCGCCTCATGTGGGGTTTTGCAACTACAGGGTCCCATCACGGCGAGGGCGGATTTCATGCTGGATAATTGCGCTGATTGCCATAGATACGGTGGAGCTTTGGGCGCCGGCGGTTTGGCACGCTAGAATAAATCAGTTGCGCAAAGACCGCCCGTTGTGTGGGCAGTTCATGATAGGAAGTTTCCATGGCATTGCAGTTTACAGAGCGCGAGTTTATTCCCGTGCTGCTCGGTGGCGACATCAACGCCTATTCGGTGGCGCGCGCCTTCTACGAGGAGTACCAGGTCAAGAGCCTGGTCTTTGGCAAGTACCAGACGGGTCCCGCGTACCGCAGCCAGATTATCGACTACACGCCCAACGTGGATATCGATACCATGCCCGTGATGCTCAGGACCGTCAACGGCATTGCCCAAGCGCATGCCGATAAGACGATTGTTCTTGTGGGCTGTGGCGATAACTATGTTGCCCTCGTGGCTCAGGCCAAGGATGCCCATGAGTTGGCGGATAACATCGTCGCGCCTTACGCTCCCTACAGCATGCTTGAGCAGTGTCAGAAGAAGGAGATCTTCTACGAGCTGTGCGAGAAGCATGGCGTGCCCTATCCGCATACCTTTACCTTCACCATGGCGATGCTGAACGCCCAAGGCGAGGCACCTGCCGAAGTGCTCGACCAGATCGATTTTCCTTACCCGATGATTCTGAAGCCTTCTGACGGCATCATGTGGTGGCAGCACGAGTTCGAGGGCCAGAAAAAGGCCTATGAGATTGCCGACCGTGCCGAGCTGGAACAGGTCATTCGCGACTCGTATGCCAGCGGCTACACCGACGACCTGATCTTGCAGGATCGCGTGCCCGGCAATGACGAGTACATGCGCGTGCTCACCAGTTATTCCGACCGCAACGGCAAGGTGCGCATGATGTGCCTGGGTCACGTGCTGCTCGAGGAGCATCAGCCTCACGGTGTCGGCAACCACGCCTGTATCATCACCGAGCCCAATGACGAGCTCATGGGCGGCGTGCGCAAGTTGCTCGAGGACCTTCACTTTGTGGGTTATTCCAACTTTGACGTTAAGTACGACGAACGCGACGGCTCGTTTAAGTTCTTCGATTTCAACACGCGCCAAGGTCGCAGCAACTACTACGTCACTAACAGCGGCTTTAACGTTGCCAAGTATGTGGTGGACGAGTATGTGTTCAACCGCCCGTTTGAGCCGGAGTTTGTGACGGCGCAGGACGAGGCGCTGTGGATGGTCGTTCCCATGGGCGTCGTCGACAAGTACGTCAAGGATCCCGAGCTGCGCGCTAAGGTGCATCGCCTGGACAAGGAAGGCAAGGGCGCCGACCCTTCGTTTATGAAGGGCGACTTTGTCTTTAACCGCTGGCTGCGCATGTGGCACACCAAGCTGCGCCACTTTAAGCTGTTCAAGACGTATTATAAGTAGATGAGTGCGGCGCCCGTCCGGTTTACATCGGGCGGGCGCGGGTATGATACGCGCAATTGCGCAAGCGTCACCAAGGAGGCGGCGATGGAAAAGCTGGGAGTTATCGGCGGCATGGGCGCCGAGGCCACGTCGTATTACTACGACCAGGTGGTGCGCCATACGGCTGCTGCCTGCGATCAGGAACATATCGACATGGTGGTGCTCTCCAAGTCGACCATGCCCGACCGCACGCTTGCCATTAAGACCGGCGAGCATGCCAAGCTGCTGGCGACCATGAAAGAGTGTGCCCAGGCACTCGAGTCGCTGGGCTGTGCGCACATTGCCATTCCCTGCAACACGTCGCACTACTTCTACGACCAGATCCAGTCGTTTACGAAGGTGCCGATTATCCACATGCCGCGTGAGTCGGTGCGCTATGCCCTTGCGGGTGCGGTGATGGGGGAGTGCGAGTTCGACCCCAACCTGAGTATGCCGGCCGAGCCGGTGCACAAGATTGGCATTATGGGCACCGACGGAACCGTGGGCGCGGGCGTCTACGGCCGCGAATGCGAGGCTGCGGGTGTTGAGGTCGTCTATCCCAGCGAGAAACGTCAGAACGATGTGATGTCGCTTATCTACGATGATGTGAAAGCCGGACGTGAGCCCGATATGGATAAGTTCGACCGCGTGATGTGGGAGTTCGCCCGTAGCGGCTGCGACCGTGTCATTCTGGCCTGCACCGAGCTATCGGTGCTGCAGAAGTATCGAGAGATGCCCGAGATCACCCTCGATGCCATGGATGTCCTGGTGCGCGAATCCATCATCCGCAGCGGCGCCCCCTACCGCCTCTAGCTTCCGACCTGTCAAAAAGGGACAGGTTAATTTTGGTAGGTTTTATCTGATGAAACAGTAAAGGCCTCGGCTCGTTTGGTGCGAGCCGAGGCCTTTTGCGTTGGGCGGTTGCTGCCGGTGGCGAACTAGAACAGGAAGCCGATGGCGATGAGGGCGATGCTGACGATGAGCACGGCGATGTCCAGGCCTTTGATGGGGTAGCGCTTGTACGAGCTGGCGCGTGTACGCAGATAGAAGCCGCGCTGTTCTGCCGCCAAGGCTGTGGCATCGGTCTTGCCCACGCTCGAGATGAGCAGTGGCACGCACAGTGGCAGCATGAGCTTAAGCTTCTTGATGGGGTTCTTGGTGTCGTACTCGACGCCGCGTGCGGTCTGCGCTTCCATGATGGCGTTCATCTCCTGACCAAACACCGGCACAAAGCGTAGCGCCGTGGTAAAGGTGAAGGCATAGCGATACGGCACGTGCAGCACCTCGACGCAGGCGTTGGCAAGGTCGTTGAGCTTGGTCACTATGAGCATGAGGATGAGCGGTAACGCCACACCCAGCAGGCGCAGACAGGCCTTCGATCCTGTGATGAGGCCCGTGTCGGTGATAAAGCCCCACACAACGTTGCCATCGCGCATAAAGGCCAGCTGGAGCACCAGCATGATAAGCGCGAGCGGAATCAGCAACTTGAGCAGCGAGAACAGACGGTCGACGACACCGGCATAGGCACCCAGCGCAAGGGTGAGTGCCAAAAAGCCCAGCAGCGCCACGTAGGTGTCGGACAAGAAGATGCCGACGATGATGGCGGCGGCGAGGCCCAGTTTGACGACGGGGTTCAGGCGATGCAGTAGCGTATCGCCCGGCATGTAGTCGATGACGTTAACCACGGCGGACCATCTCCTTGGTAATTCGAACGACATCGGTGACCTCGCTCACCTGCGCAAAAGCGGGCGAGACGGAAGATGCCAGACGGCGCGAGAGTTCAATAACCTGGGGAGGCTCCACGTAGGCACGCCGCATGAGATCGATGTTCGAGAATAGCTCGTGCGTGCGGCCGCGGCCGAGGATGCGACCGTCGGCCATTACTACGATACGCTCGGCAAAGTCGGAAACGACTTCCATGTCGTGACAGACCATAATCACGGCGCAGCCGCGCTCGGCCATGGTGCGCACCGTTTCCATGACGGTCATGCACTCGCGGTAATCAAGGCCGCTCGTGGGCTCGTCGAGCACGACGATCTTGGGCTCAACCACTACGACGGAGGCAAGCGCCACCATTTGTCGCTGGCCGCGCGAAAGCGAGAAAGGTGCCTCATCGGCAGGCAGGCCAAAGCGGTCGATAACAAGTTGAGCACGACGCAGAGCCTCGGCACGGTCGATGCCGGCAAGGTCCAGGCCAAAAGCGACCTCGTCGAGTACGGTATCCTTGCAGATCTGGCGGTCGGGGTTTTGGAAGAGGGTTGCGACTTCGCGGGCGATGCGGCTCGTGGGAACGGCCGCAGTATCCAGTCCCGTGACGCGCACGCTGCCCGAGGCGGGCTTGAGCAGGCCTGTGAGCAGCTTGGTGAGCGTGGTCTTGCCGGCACCGTTTTGGCCGACGATGCCCACGAGCTCGCCGGGATAGAGCGTCAGGTTAAGGTCGTGTACGGCGGCGCCGCCATTGGGATAGGCAAACTCAACATGGTCGAAGGTGAGTACGGGTTCGGCGTACTTGGCATGAGGGCGCAACGACGGTGCATGCGGGGAACCGGCGGGCGCCTGGGCCTCGATGACCGCGTGGACGGGGGCGACGATGGCCGGAATCAGG
>DXMU01000024.1:46621-70242 GCA_019414025.1 Collinsella sp. | reverse complement strand
GTTCTTCCGCATTATCTTACAGCACCATTTAAGAAAGTTACCGAGAAAATAATGGCTGAGTTTTCGGATTTGAATCTATGCCCAATTAACAATCGTCAGGGAATTTTAATTGATGGTGAAGGTTCAAAGGTTATTTGCAAAGACTAATTTAAAATTCCAGTTTGCTGCACTCGTTCCTAGCAGGGTTTGGGGCAGGCACGCCCCAACAAGAAGCCGTCCCAAAGGGGCAAGAATGGGGACTGCGGACGATTTCTTGGACCGTTACGTGGCCCTTCCCAGCGCGGCGCGGAACTCGGCCGGCGTGCGGCCGCCGAGCGCATCGCTGCGCCTCTCCGTATTGTATCGGCCGATCCAGCCCCCGAGCTCCTCGATGAAGCGGGCGGGGGTCCAGCCCGACCAGTCCCTGCCGTGCCAGAACTCCCTCTTGAGCAGGCCGAAGAAGCCCTCCATCGCCGCGTTGTCCGGGCTGCAGCCCTTGGCGGACTGGATTGGTTACACTGATGTGGACAGTTCCGGGAGGGGTGCAAGAGACGGGAGGGCCGTGTACGCGTTCCTGCGCGAGAGCCGCGGGGAGGGGCTGCCTGGGTACGGCGCCTGTCAACTCGGCCTACGTCTTTGATGACCGGGTCGTACTCAATATCAAATTCACGGATGATGCCAAAACGGTCACCCGTGAGGAAGTGTTGGGTTCGAGTGCTGCGGTCAATGTTCCAACATGCTGGGGTCGAACTCGCTTGCCGGGATCACACGGTAGCCGTGGCGCAAGAGCATGTCGACGAAGACGCCGTTGCCCGCGGTGAGCGTACCGCTAAAGGTGCCGTCGTAGACGCGGCCCGCGCCGCACGAGGGACTACGGTCCTGCAGGATGCACGCGGCGATCTCTTCCGGCCCACCCGCCTGCTCGCACATGTCGAGCGCACGTTGGGCGCCTAGGCGAAATTCCAGGTCAACGGACACGCCCTCGCAGGTACAGACCTCGCCGTTCACAATCTCGGACGGCTTGCGCGGCGTAGGCAGGCCGCCAAAGACCTCAGGGCACACCAAGAGGACCTCGGTCCCTGTACGCTCGCAGGCCTCGACCAACTCGCGATGATAGTTGTCGAGCCCATTATACTTGCAGCTCTCGCCCATCAAACAGGCACTCACCACGATCTTCATTTCCATCCCTCTCAAGCAAAACGCCCCATTTGAGTAAGCTGCTCAAATGGGGCGTCGGCGTTTACTGGCTCGGCCGCGGCTTTACTGCTGCGTGGGCATCAGCGGATTCTCGCGCGTGAGGAGGTTCATGAACTCCTCACCCGTAATGGTCTCCTTCTTGTACAGATAACGGGCCAGCTCATGGAGCTTAAACTTGTTCTCCTTGAGGATCTGCAGAGCGCGGTCGTGCGCATCCTCGATCAGCTTGGCGACAATCGCGTCCACGCGCTCGGCCGTACCGGGGGCGCAGGTGAGCGACGTGTCCTGGTTAAGGTACGCATTCTGAACGGTACCGAGTGCCATCATGCCAAACTCATCGGACATACCAAAGCGCGTCACCATGTTACGGGCGAGCTTGGTGGCCTGCTCGATATCGTTGGCGGCGCCGGTCGTCATCTCACCAAAGATGAGCTCCTCGGCTGCACGGCCACCGCAATAGACGGCGAGCTTGTCCAGGACCTCCTGGCGCGTGGTCAGGAAGCGCTCATCCTCCTCGACCTGCATGGTGTAGCCCAGAGCACCGCTCGTGCGCGGCACGATGGTGATCTTCGTGACCGGTGCAGAGCCCTTCTGGCGGGCGGCAACGATGGCATGGCCGATCTCGTGGTAAGAAACAACCTGCTTCTCGTGGTCGGACAGCACCGTGGACTTACGCTGCTGGCCGGCGATGACGACCTCCACCGACTCCTCGAAGTCGTCCTGGGTTGCACGCTTGCGACCCTCGCGAACGGCACGCAGGGCGCCCTCGTTGATGATATTGGCCAGGTCAGCGCCCGAGGCACCGGGCGTGGCGCGGGCAATCGCGGTCAGGTCGATCGGCGGCTGCGTCTTCACGCTCTTGGCATGCAGCTCAAGAATGTTCTTACGACCGGTCAGATCGGGCAGCTCAACGGGAATGCGGCGGTCAAAACGACCGGGGCGCAGCAGGGCCGGATCGAGGCTGTCGGGACGGTTGGTGGCAGCGAGGACAACGATACCCTTGTGGTTATCGAAGCCATCCATCTCGGTCAGCAACTGATTGAGCGTCTGCTCGCGCTCGTCGTTGCCGCTAAAGCCGCCGCCGTCACGCTTTTTGCCGATGGTATCGATCTCGTCGATAAACACAATGCACGGGGCCTTTTCCTTGGCCTGCTTAAACAGGTCGCGCACCTTGGCGGCGCCACGGCCGACGAACATCTCGACGAACTCAGAACCCGAAATGCTAAAGAACGGAACACCAGCTTCGCCGGCAACAGCCTTGGCTAGCAGGGTCTTACCGGTACCCGGAGGGCCAACAAGGAGAGCACCGCGCGGCAGCTTGGCGCCGATCTCCTCGTAGCGCTGCGGCTTCTCCAGAAAGTCGACGACCTCCTTGAGAGACTCCTTGGCCTCTTCCTGGCCGGCGACGTCCTTAAAGGTCACGCCCACGTCCTTGGAGGCGATCACGCGCGCGCCGGACTTACCCAGTCCGCCGCCGCCAAAACCGCCGCCGCCAAAGTTCATCGACGGGCCGTCATCGCCCATAGCCTTCTTCATGCGGCGGTTGAGCCACCAACCGATGAGGAAGAAAATCGCCATGGGAAGAATGAGTGTGAGCAGGTAGTAGGTCATCAAACCCGAGTTTTTATCGGGAACGACCGACTCCAGCGAAGCGCCAGACTCAAGCACGCGATCGGTAAAGCCCGCATCGTTCGGCACACCGGTCGTCTTATAGGCGATGTTCTCGTCCTCGCCCTTCTTGGTGTAATAAATCGAGTAATCGTCCGTGTTGTACTCGACCTTGTCGACACTCTTCTTATCGAGTGCCTTGACAAACGTCGAGTAATCGGTCTTCGTAATCTGCTGCGTGTGACCGATGTTGGGGAACAGAACGGTCGAGAGCACGAGGTAGACGACGAAGGCGATGAGCACGTAGAGGATCATATTCCGTCTACGCTTGTTGTCATCCATCTCCATCTGCTTGAACTCCATCTACTGGGGTTGATAATGGTTTCTAGAATACCCAACCCGAGCGACGATAAACCGACGCCGGGCACGAAAGGACAGAGATGGCATCACTGTAAGTCGGCAAGGTTCAAATCTATACAGGCGACGGCAAGGGCAAGACGACGGCTGCTTTGGGGCGCGAGAGGATGTCGAGGAACTGATTGCGATAAAGCCCGCCACCACGGAGCTCGTGCTCCCCGGCCGCGGCTTGCTACCCCTCGCCGACCTTGCCGACCTAGTAACCGAAATGCGCCCCGTCAAACACTACTTCGATGAAGGTCTCCTAGCCCGCCAAGGCATCGAATACTAATTGATTCGTTATCCGCCAACACCTAAAGCTCATAAGGAAGTTGCGGTGGAATAGTACTTGTTTGACGGTCCGCAAGGACTTTTCAGGAACTATTTCACCGCAACTTATCAGGGGTATCCGACGGATGAGCTAGGCGGTGGCGCGGCCTAGCCAGTTGCCGCTGTGGTGGTAGATGGTGAACATGGTTGCGGTGATGAGCCAGGTTACGGGGTAGACCAGCAGTAGATGCTCAAGCGACGGATCGAAGGGCATGATCGCAAACACCCAGATCACCCTGAGCACGACGGTGCCAAAAATCGTGAGCAGCATGGGCTGCAAGCTCACGCCGGCACCGCGAATGGAGCCCGACGCGTTTTCGATAATCGAGAAAATCGCGTAGAACGGCGCGATAAAGTGAAGAATCGTCGTGGTGTACGCCGAAATCGAAGCATCGTCGACAAACAGACGCGACAACGGACCCGAGAACACCAGCAGCACGGCAGACAGGCCACCAATGAGCATAAACGACAGCACGAGCGACGTATGGTAGCCCTTGCGCATGCGCTCGTAATTGCGCGCGCCAAAGTTCTGCGCCGAGAACGTAGTGATCGATACGCCGAGCGCCTCGGTCACCATCCAGATAATGCCATCCAGGCGCCCAGATAGACCCCAAGCAGTCGTGACCTCGGCGCCAAACGAATTAACCGACACCTGGATCAGCACGTTCGAGATCGAATAGGCAGCCGATTGAAAACCGAGTGGCAGACCACACGAGATCATACTCTTGCAAATACCGCGATCGATGCCGAGCTTAGACAGCGAAAGACGCCATGCACCCGGAGCGCGCATCATGCGAAACACGATCATCGTTGCATTGGAGCAAATGGTCAGCGCCACTGCGATGCCGCAGCCCAGCGCCTCCATATGCAACACAGCGACAAAGATGATATCCAGCACCACGTTAACCAGGCAGCCAGAGGCAATGATCACGGCGGGGCCGCGTGTGTCGCCCACGGCACGCAGCAGTGCGGTTCCCATATTAAGCAGCAGTGCCGCAACCATCGCGGCAAAATAACAGCGAGCATAGGCCACGCCCTCGGCCAATAGTTCATGCGGCGTGTTCATAAGCACCAGCATGGGCTCAACGAACACTATGCCAAGAATCGAGAAAACGATACCGCCCACCAGCGCGAGCGTCATGGCGGTATGGACCGAACGACTCAGCCGTTCATCATCGTGCTGGCCAAAATACTGACCGGTAATGACCGCGCAGCCGGCGCCGACGCCAACGCAAAAGCCAATGCAGAGCTCGGTGAGGACCATCGTGGCCTGAATGCCGCCCAACGCGAGTTTGCCGCCAAACTGACCGACGATATAGGTACCGATAAGCGTGTAGGCCTGCTGAAAAAACGAACTAAAAAAGATGGGAACGCACAGCGACAGTAGTTGCTGCCAAATGACACCTTGCGTTACATCGATAGCCGTAGATTTCTTAGCCACACGCCCTCCCCACACGCATACGTCAAACAGCAAAACAGCAATTTAAAACCAAAGCCAAAACCAGCTTAGCACCGACTGGCGGCGACCGAAACACCCCGAATTAGAGCGCGGTGCGGAAAACTGCCTAGTGATACAAACCCGGCTGGTAGTGATACTCATTGCTCACGTGCGGGCACAGCTGCCAAAAGGCGACGGCGCTCGCCGCGGCAACGTTAAGCGAATCGACCCCGTGCGCCATCGGAATGCGCACCGCGCGGTCACAGCCGGCAATGGTCTTGGCGCCCAAGCCGGCACCCTCGGTACCCATAAAAAGCGCCAAGCGATCAATCTTCTGCAGCACGGGATCGTCCAGCGATACGGAATCGTCCGTCAACGCCATAGCGGCGCACGAAAAGCCGGCATCGTGCAACGCGCTCAGACCATCATGCGGCCACACACGAGCCTCGCTGCCAATGCGCGTCCACGGCACCTGAAACACGGTGCCCATGCTCACCCGGGCCGAGCGACGGTACAGCGGGTCGCAGCACGTCGGGCTGACCAAAATACCGTCAACGTTCAATGCGGCAGCCGAGCGGAAAATCGCGCCAACATTGGTGTGATCGACAATACCCTCAAGCACGCACACGCGCACCGGACGATCCCCCACCGCCTCGACGACGCCGCCCAAGAACTCATCAACCGGAATCTGACGCGGGCGACGGAACGCCGCCAGCGCGCCGCGCGTCACGTTAAAGCCCGTCAACTGCTCCATGAGCTCCATGGAGGCCACGAACACGGGAACCGGACCCGCTCCCTCGCGCACGACAAGCTGGTCAAACAGCGGCATCATCTGGTCGAGCCAGCGCTCGCCCAAAAGAAAGCTCACCGGCTCATATCCGGCGCGAACCGCACGCTCGATGACCTTGGCACTCTCAGCGATAAAAATGCCCTTCTGCGGCTCCAGCACGCAGCGAAGCTCACGCTCGGTCAGTCGCACGTAGGCATCGAGCCGCTCGTCCTCGAGCGAATCAATTCGCAGAACCTCAACGGCATCAGTCATAGCAGCCAGCCCGCACCCTTCTTTACAGCACATCTATACCAAACGAGGCGACGCTAAGCGCCGCCCCATGCATTCAATCAACACGATGATACCGTTCACGCCAGACGATTTACGCCTCGATGCGACGATACGTCACGAACTCATAATTGACGCCCTCGTCACCCTCACCGGCGGCAATCGTCGCGACCCCGCTACGCTGCGCAATCTCCCACGCGGGATCGGCGTCCAAGTCGGGAAAATACGTGTCCACGACATGCACGCAGTGGTTATGAGTGACCTCGGCCTCCACGCAGTACGGCAAAAACTGCCGATAGACATCGCCGCCACCGATCACCCAGGCAACGAGCTCATCGGCAACCGCAGAGAGCGCTTCGTCAACGCTATGCACCACGTCGACGCCCTCGCGGGTAAAGCCTATATCGCGCGTAAGCACGATATTGCGGCGGTTCTTGAGCGGACGCCCGCCGGGAAAACTCAGCAGCGTCTTGCGTCCCATGATAACCGGGCAGCCCTTGGTGCAGGCCACAAAATGGCGCATATCGGCGCGATTGGACACCACCATATCGCCCTCGCAGCCAATACCCCAGTCGTCACACACGGCGACGATGGCAGAAAGCTTACACGTCATGCGCGTCACCTACACCGCAATGGGGATGTTCTTGACCTGAGGGCCGTGCTCATAGCCCTCGACGATCAGGTCATCGGTCGTAAACGCATAGAAGTCATGCACATCGGGGTTGAGCGTTACCTTGGGTGCCGCAAACTGCGGACGCTCGATAAGCTCGCGGACGATATCGACATGACGATCATAGATATGGGCGTCAGCGATCACGTGCAGCAGCTCACCGGGAATCATATCGACCGACTGCGCGACCATCATCAGCAAAATGGCGTACTGGCACACGTTCCAGTTGTTCGCGGCTAAAATGTCCTGGCTGCGCTGGTTGAGAATCATGTTGAGCGTCGGCTTGTCGTCCTGAGGACGCTGCGTCACGTTATAGGTCACGCTATAGGCGCATGGATAAAGGTGCATCTCGGACAGATCGCTAAACACGTACGTATTGGTCATAATGCGGCGACTATACGGCGTGTGCTTAAGGTCGTACAGTACACGGTCCATCTGGTCGAAGTCGCCCTCGGCGTAATGGCTCTTCTGACCAATCTGATAGCCGTAGGCTTTACCGATGGAACCGGTCTCATCGGCCCACTCATCCCAGATATGGCTGTTGAGGTCATGCACGTTATTGGACTTCTTTTGATAGATCCACAGAATCTCGTCCATGGCAGACTTAAGCGCCGTACGGCGCAGGGTGAGCGCGGGGAACTCCTCGCGCAGATCATAGCGCGCCGTGACACCAAAGTTTTTAATGGTATAGGCAGGGGTGCCGTCCTCCCACACCGGGCGGACCTTTTGGCCCTCGGTGGTGGTGCCATGGTCCAAGATATCGCGGCACATGGTTACAAACTGTTGATCAGCTTTGCTCATTGACCCTCCTGTCAGTCGCCTATAAGCGAGATTCATTGTAGCCCAGGCGCACGCGGCCCCACAGCCCAAACATAAGCCCTCATTTTCTGACATATGCCAGAAATTCCTTGCGCAAATCCGCACGTTCGCTATTCTATTGTTGACATATGTCAGATTTGGAGAGTGTATGGCTGGAAGACGCGAAAAACTGCGCCGCGTTGGGATCATCCCCGAATATCGCGGCTTTACCCCCGATGGCCTTGCCAGCGGAGACGCTATCGATATGACGGTCGATGAGCTCGAAGTACTGCGCCTGTGCGATCTGGAGGGCCTCAATCAGGAGGCCGTCGCCCTGCACATGGGCATCGCCCGCGCCACGGTGGCGGCAATCAGCAGCCGCGCGCATCGCAAGGTGGCAAACGCGTTGGTCAATGGACGAGCGATTGTCATCGAGGGCGGTAATATCGCATACTCCCCCATCACCACGACGACGGCCGCATGGCCAGCAAAGGAGGTCGGCACCATGAGGGTGGCAACGACGTACGACAACGGCAACATCTTTATGCACTTTGGCCGCAGCGAGCAGTTCAAGATCTACGACATCCAAGATGGCAAGGTGCTCAACGAGCAAGTCGTAGGCACCGGCGGCACCGGTCACGGCGCCCTGGCGGGTCTGCTTGCCAACGGTGGCGTTGACACGCTCATCTGCGGCGGTATCGGCGGCGGCGCCATCAACGCGCTCACCCAGGCTGGCATCACGGTCTATGCGGGCGCCCAGGGCAGCTGCGATGCCTGCGTCGAGGCCCTCATTGCCGGCACGCTCGCTCAGACCGGCGAGGCCACCTGCGACTGCCATGGTCACGACCACGAGCACACCCGCGAGCATGGCGAGTCCTGCGGCTGCCACGGCCATCACGAGCACGAGGGCCACGAGGGCTGCAGCTGCCACTAACGACAAGCACCTCGTCGAGAACGCGCTTCCACGCGTGCGACAACCAGCGAACAAACGGCGAAGGCCGCCTGGAATACCATCCAGGCGACCTTCGCCATACACGACTCAACTAGTCGTTACTTCTTGTTGCGCATCTGCGCTTCCATCTGGCGCAGCAGGTCCATGTCGGACTTGGGGCCACCCATGCCGCCTATACCGCCCAGACCCATGGCATCCAGGCCGGGAATATTGGGCATGCGCATCTTTTTGCCCTTCTTACCCTTTTTGCCCTTCTTGCCACCAGCCTGTGCCTGATTGGCCATCGTGCGCATGCGGCCCATCATCTTATTCATCTCGCCCCACTGCTTCATAAGGCTGTTGACCTCGGTGGGGGTTACGCCGGCGCCCTTGGCAATGCGGGCGCGGCGCTGGCCGTTGATGATGGAGGGACGTAGGCGCTCCTCCTTGGTCATCGACATGATGATGGCCTCGTTCTTGTCAAAGATGCCCTCGTCCAGGTTGCCGCCCATCTGGTTGAGCGCGCGCTGGCCACCGGGGAGCATGCCCAGAATGCCCTTCATGCCGCCCATCTTCTTAACAGCTTTCATCTGGTCGAGCATGTCGTTCATGGTAAAGCCCTCGCGCAGCATGCGCTCGGCAGCCTCGAGCTGCTCGGCATCGGCTGCCTCCTGGGCCTTCTCGATAATACCGACGACGTCGCCCATACCCAGAATACGCTTGGCCATGCGATCGGGATAGAACGGCTCCAGCGAATCGGGCTTCTCGCCCATGCTCACGAATTTGATGGGCTTGCCGGTCACCTGGCGCACGGAAAGCGCGCCGCCGCCACGGGCATCGCCGTCGAGCTTGGAGATGATCACGCCGTCAAAGTCGGTGCGCTCGGCAAACGTCGAGACCACGTTGACGATATCCTGGCCGGTCATGGCATCGACGACCATCAGCACCTGATCGGGCTTGACGGCCTTCTTGATGTCCACGGCCTCCTGCATCATCTGCTCGTCGATCTGCAGACGACCGGCGGTATCGACGATGACCACGTCACGCAGGTGGTCGACGGCCTCCTGGATGGCGCCCTTGGCAATGTCGACCGGGTGCGCGCCGTCACCGCGGAAGACCGGCACGCCGATCTCGCCGCCAAGCGTGGCCAGCTGGTCGGCAGCGGCGGGGCGGTAGACGTCGCACGCGGCGAGCAGCGGCGAGCGGCCCTGCTTCTTGAGCAGGTAGGCCAGCTTTACGGCCGCCGTGGTCTTACCGGAGCCCTGCAGGCCCACGAGCATGATGACGTTGGGGATGCGGTTGCTAAAGACGAGCTTACTCTCGGTGGAGCCGAGCATCTCGGTAAGCTCGTCGAGCACGATCTTGACGACGTTTTGCGCCGGCGACAGCGACTCCATGACCTCGGCGGTCATGCAGCGCTCCTTGGTCTTGGCGACGAACTCCTTGACAACCTTAAAGTTGACGTCGGCCTCGAGCAGCGCCATGCGAATGTCGCGCATGGCCGAGGTGATGTCGGCCTCGGTCAGCTTACCCTTGCCACGCAGGCGGTCAAATGTGTCATTGAGGCGATCGCTCAGAGAATCAAACACTAGTCACTCCTTAGTTGGACTCGCCCACCAGGGCGCGGCAGAAATCTTTGGCGTTAAACTCCTGCAGGTCATCGACCTGCTCGCCCACGCCGATGCGAAGGATCGGGAGCTTGAGCTTCTCGGCCACGGCCATGGCTATACCGCCCTTAGCCGTGCCGTCCAGCTTAGTCATGATAATACCGTCCAGGCCCAGCGCCTCGTTAAACTCGAGCGCCTGGTTCAGACCGTTCTGACCAGTGGCGGCATCGATCACAAGCACGACCGAGACCGGCATGGGACCGGCGGTCATATTGGCGGCGCGCTTACGGGTCACATTGACCACCTTGGCGAGCTCGCGCATGAGCTCGGGGCTCGTGTGCAGACGGCCGGCGGTATCGATGAGCACCAGGTCGCTGCCGCGCTTATCGGCCTCGTCGAGCACGTCATAGCACACGCTCGCCGGATCGGAGCCGCGGTCACGCTTGATGACGGGGACGCCGGCACGCTGGCCCCACACATCGAGCTGCTCGATGGCGGCGGCGCGGAAGGTGTCGGCCGAACCGATCACCACGTTCTTGCCGCGGGCAGCCATGGCGCTCGCAATCTTGCCGACCGTTGTGGTCTTGCCGGCGCCGTTGATGCCCACAAACAGCACGCAGCTCGGCGTATCGGAAAACGGATCACGCTCAACAGGCACAAAATGGCCCTCGAGCTGCTCGGCCAGAGCGCGGCGAAGCTGCGGGGCGGTCTTAAGGTTCTTCTTGGCAGCAGCATCGCGCAGGTCATCGGAGACCTGAATAGCGACCTCGGCACCCATGTCACCCATGACGAGGGTGTCCTCAAGGTCCTCCCAAAAATCCTCGTCGACTTCGCCGCCAAAGTAGAAGACCTCGTTGAGGGCCTCGCGGCTGCGCTCAAGTCCGCGCGAGAGAGCGTCAAAGAATCCCATTATGCATTCACGACCTTTCCGGTTTCGCGATCGAGTTTTTGCGAGACGACGCGGCTGACGCCGTCGGCTTGCATCGAGACGCCGTAGAGAACGTCAGCGTCCTCCATAGTACGGCGCTGATGCGAGATAACCAAGAGCTGCGTATCGGAACGCAACACGTCGAGCGCGCCGATGAGCTTGGACAGGTTGGCGTCGTCAAGTGCCGCCTCGACCTCGTCCAGCACATAGAACGGCACCGTGCGCGTGCGGTACACGGCAAAGAGCAGGGCGAGTGCCGTCAGACTCTTCTCGCCGCCCGACATGAGCATCATCTTGGTGATGCGCTTGCCGCGCGGCTGCGCCACGACCTCGATACCCGTCTCGCCCGGATGCTCAGGATCGGTCATCTCCAGATGAGCCTGGCCACCCGGGAACAGCATAGCGAAGATCTCGCGGAAGTTCGCGTCGACCTTCTCAAACGTCACAAGGAACGCCTTGCGCATCTTGCGATCAATAGCCACCGTGATCTTGGTGAGCGCCTTACGCGCGCTCTCCAGATCGGCCAGCTGCTCCTCGGTGTAATCGGCGCGGCGCTTGAGCTGCTCGTACTCCTCCATGGCAACTTGGTTCACGGGACCAAGGTTGTTGATCTGGCGAACAAGCTGGTTGAGCTCGCGCTCGGCGGCATCGCGGTCCGTGGGCGCGGGAAGCATGAGCGCTTCCTCGAGTACCGTGTTGCCATCGGCGGTAATGGCCTTAATGGCGGCCTCTACCTGCACCTCGAGCTTGCCACGCGCGACCTTAAACTCGTTTTGCGTGGCGGTGGCAGTATCGACCTTCTCCTTAGCGCGGGCAACCTCTGCCTTGGCATCCTCGATGGTCTTCTTGAGCGAAGCGGAGTCCGCCTCCTCCAGAGAGGCCTGGTCACGCAGACGCGCTGCCCAATCCGACGCGCGCTCCAGCAGGGCCGAATAGCGCTCGTGCATGGGGTCGACGCGCAGGCGCAGCAGCTCGAGTGAGCGCGAGGCCTGGCATGTTCCGCGGATACGGCGGTCGATGCCCTCCAGGCGATGCTCCAGATCGGGTACTCGGCCCTTCAGAGAACGAAGGCGCTCGCTCGTCTGGGCCAGGCGGACCTTGGCATCGGCGAGCTTGCCGGCGGCCTCGGAATCGTCACGGCGAACGCGGTCGAGTTCGTCGTTGGCTTCGGCAATCTGAAGGCCAAGATCACTTGCCTGCGCTCGGGCCTCGTCACGCGAGCGGGTGAGCTCGTCCACGCGCGGGCGCGCAGCGCGAACGGCCTCGGCGGCCTGCTCGCGGCGCTTGGAAATGCGCACGCGCTCGACCTCGGCGTTGTTGGCGCTTTGCTCCAGGCGGCCAATCTCGGAGAGCAGCGAGCGGCGCTCACCCTCAAGACGGGCGATCTCGCCGGCGGCATCGCCCTCAGCGGCACGCGCCTCTTCGACGGCTGCATTGGCCTCGACGACCTGATCTGACACATGCTCAAACACAGCAGTCAGATCGGGCTCCAGGCCCTCCAGCTCGCGAATGCGACGCTTGCGCTCCAAGGCACCCGACGCCTCGCCGGCGTCGAGGCCCACACGCACCAGGCCGCCGCAGGCGACGCGGGCGCCATCGGGGGTCACGTAAGTCACGCCGTCAACGACAGGCGCGGCCAGCGCAGCCGCCAAGTCGTCGACAACGTAATAGCCGCCGAGCAGCGCCTCGACAACCGGGCCATAGCCGGCGCGTACGGACAGGCGATCGACCAGGCGGGAACCGGCAGCGCCCTTAGCGGCAGCAGAGGCGCTCGCACCGCGCGCCACCAGCAGCGCCTCGCCCGAGGCCTTCTTCTGGTCCAGAGCGGCACGACCGGCACGCTCAAGCGCGGACGTATCGTCGAACAGCAGCGCATCGATATCGCCGGCAAGCAGCTGCTCCACCAGGCCCTCGAGCTCACGAGGGGCCTCGAGCACGTCGCCCAGACGACCCGAGACATCGTCGCCCAGTACACCCACCAGACAGCTCACGAGCGGCGAGCTGTCGGCCATGCGGGCATCGAGTTTCTTTTGGCTAGCAAGCTCCGAGCGCACCTCGGACAGTTTGTTGCGCGCCTCGCTCTCGCGGGCACGCAAGTCCTTCAACGCTGCACGGGCGACCTCGGTAGCCTCGCGCGCATCAATCTGGGCTTGACGGGCCTGATCGAGTGCACCCTCAAGCTCCTCGGCGCGGTCGCGACGGCTCTCGAGTGAGGCCGTGACTTCCTCGAGCTGGTCATCGATCTGCTCCAGGCGCGAGGCATACATGTTGTCCTCGACCTCGGCGTTGCTCAGCGAGTCCTTCACCTTGGCGAGTTCGAGCGCCGCGTTATCGGCCACACGCTGTACATCGCGTTGCTCACGCGTAAGCTGCGAAATCTGATTGTCGAGCGTCACGCGCCGCTCGTGGAGCTCGGCGGCGGCAGGTCCGGCGGCGTCAACGTCCTCCTGGGCCTGCATGTGCGCGCCGGTCACTTCCTCAAGCTGCGCACGCGCGTCCTCGAGCTCCTCTACCACGCGACGACGCTGATGCTCGGAGCTCGAGATCTGGCCGCGCATGTCGGACAGGCGCGACACCATGTTGTGGCCCTTTTCCTCGAGCAGGCGCATATCGGAGTTAATGCGGCCGACCACGTCTTGCATATGGCGGCGCTGCTCGCCCAGATCGCCCACAAACAGGCCCTTTTCCTCGAGCATGACCTGGAGCTTCTCGAGCTCGCGTTCCTTTTCGCCCAAGCGGTACTGCGCAAGCTCCAGCTCGGCGGCACCTTCCTTGGAGCGGCTCTCCAAGTCGTTCCACTGCGACTGCAGCGAACGCAGCTCGTCGACGGCCAGCATCTGCGTAAGCTCGTTCGCGCGCGAGGACAGCTCTTTATACTTGCGCGCGCGATCGACCTGACGCTCCAGCGGTCGCAGCTGACGGGCAATTTCCTTATTGATGTCGCGGGCACGCGTCAGGTGCTCGTCCATCGATTTAATCTTTCTGAGCGCACGCTCCTTGCGGCGCTTGTGCTTGGAGATGCCGGCGGCCTCCTCGATGAGGGCACGGCGCTCCTCGGGGCGGCTCTGCAAAATGGCGTCGAGCTTGCCCTGGCTGATGATGGAATGCGTATCCTTGCCCAAGCCCGAATCGTGCAGGATGTCCTGAATGTCCATCAGGCGGCACGGACTCGAGTTGATGAGGTACTCGCTTTCGCCCGAGCGATACATACGACGGGTGATGGCGACCTCGTCAAAGTCGACGGGCAGCATATGGTCCAAGTTATCGAGCACCAGCGTGACCTCGGCGACACCCACCGGCTTGCGCGCTGACGAGCCCGAGAAGATGACATCCTCCATGGCCTGGCCGCGCAGCTGCTTGGCGCTCTGCTCGCCCAGGACCCACAGAATCGAGTCAGAGATGTTCGATTTTCCCGAGCCGTTGGGACCGACGATGACGGTCAGGCCCGGCTCAAACGTCATATGGGCGCGGTCGGCAAACGACTTGAACCCTTTGAGCGTGAGGGACTTGAGATACACGGTTCCTCGCTTAAACAGGCTTCTTGTTGAGAATCACGCCGTTGGTGGTGTAGCCCATGCGGTCAAGTGCCTCAAGTGCAGCGGCTCCCTCGGCTTCCTTCTTTGAGGAGCCGGAGCCGCGACCCTGGCGAATACCATCGATCAACACCACGGCGGTAAAGGTGGGCGCATGCGCCGGGCCCTCGGAGCCAACGAGCTTATACGCCGGGGGTTCGTGACCGTCGGCTTGCACGCACTCCTGCAAGAACGATTTGGGGTTCGCGGGGTGCTCGGCACGCTCAGAGGCCAAATGGGGCTTAAGCGTACGGTGGATAAACTCCGCCGCCGCATCCCAGCCGGCATCCAGGTACAGCGCACCCACGAGCGACTCGTAGACGTTCTCGAGCGCCGAGTGCAGGCCGCGCGCGCCGGTACCGGTCTCGGAGGCACCAAAGATGATGATGTCGTCGATGCCCAGCTCATGCGACACCTCGGATAGCGTAGCGCCCGAGACAAGCGACACCTTCAGGCGCGTGAGCTTGCCCTCGTCAAACTCGGGATAGGACTCAAAGAGCGAACGGGCGACGACGGCGCCCAAAATGGAATCGCCCAAGAACTCAAGGCGCTCATAGCTGGCAGAAACCGGCTGGCCCTCGACTGCCGAGGGATGCGTAAGCGCCGCGCGCAGAAGCACCTTATTATTGAACTCGTGGCCCAGAATTTCCTGGGCACGCGTAAGTCGTTCAGACAAAGCCAAGACCTAGGCCTCCCTGGCGTTTTCAATCGCGTCGACGGCGTCGGCGACAGAGTTGAGCGAGAGCAGAGTCTCGTCATCGATCTCGAGGTTGAACTCGTCCTCGATAGCCGTAACCAGCTGCAGGCGCTCGAGCGAGCTGGCATCGAGATCGTCAAAGGTGGTCTCATCGCTAATTTCGGCAACATCGACGCCCAGAACGTCAGCAGCGACCTCGGCGATCTTGTCGAAGATTTCGGAGCGGTCCATAGCGCTTCCTCTCATAGTGCATGAATACCAAAAGAATGGTACCGCCCGGGCGGTACCAAGACACGGTTCTGATTCTACCCCACGAAGCAGGCCGCGAGGCACATAACAGCGCTCTAACTCGCTCTTACAAAACGATGCCGTCCATGGAGTTGGCGACGTTCTCGACCAGCCCCGCGCGCACGGCTTCGGCCGCCGCAAGCGTACCGTTTTTAACAGCCTCGACCGAGGTGGCGCCATGGCCGATCAGGACCACGCCACGCAGACCCAAAAGAATCGCGCCGCCCTTGGCATCACCAGAGAGCTTGGCCTTAATCTCGCGCATCTGCTTTTTGATGAGCAGCGCGGCGATCTTGGTGCCGAGCGAGGCCATAAAGGCGCCCTTGAGCTCCTGCAGCAAAAACTTGGCAGCGCCCTCGGTAGCCTTGAGAGCGATATTGCCCGACATGCCGTCGGCAACAACGACATCGAAATTGCCAGAGGTGAGGTCGGTGCCTTCGCAGTTGCCCACAAAGCCCGGAACTGCGGCCTTCATAGCAGGGAAGCAGGCCTTGGTAAAGTTAGAACCCTTCTCGTCCTCGGTGCCGTTACCAAGCAGGCCCACGCGAGGATGTTCGATGCCCAGGACGACGCGGGCATAGGCGCTACCCATCTGGGCAAAACGCACCATGTCATCGACCTCGACATCGGGGTTGGCGCCCATATCGCACAGCACCGTCAGACCGCCGGCGCGATTGGGCAACGCATTGGTCAGACAGGGGCGCACCGGCTGCTTCTTGCCTTCGGCCTGATACCTAAACGGCGTCACGTATGCGGTAGCAGCGGCGGTCATGGCGCCGGTGGAGCCGGCGGAGAAGAACGCGTCCGCGTTGCCCTTTTTGATGGCGCGGCAGGCAAGCACGATCGAGGACTTGCGCTTGGTCATCACGGCGCGAATAGGATCGTCATCCATGGCGATGACGTCAGGGGCTTCCAGAGCCTCCACACGTGCATGGGCCGCGGCAAAGGGATTGACGATTTCGGCGGGGCCAACTGCCAAGACCTCGATATCGGGATCGGCGGCAAGTGCGGCCTCGATACCATCGAGAACAACCTGAGGCTTCTCGTCTCCGCCCACAACGTCTACACAAACGCGAACGTTACTCATATACATGCTCCTTATACAAAAATGGCCGACTCATTGAGCCGGCCATTGTGGTTCCATTTGGAACGGCATCGCATCCAGAGTATACCGTTACTCGGTAACGATAACCTCGCGGTCCTTGTAGAAACCGCAGCTGGGGCACACGTGGTGCGGAAGCTTGACAGCGCCGCAACGGGGGCACGTGGACTGAGCCGCAGCCGAGATCTTCATGTTGGCGGAACGACGGGTGTGAGTGCGGATACGACCCTGCTTTTGTTTAGGTACGGGCATAGTGACCTTCCTTATGAACTATCCAGTGTGGCGATTACGCGCAAGTAGCGATACTACCACAGTTTTACTCATCGAGCTTGAGATTCTTCAATGCTGCAAATGGATTTTCCGTGGCAGCGGCCCATTCCGCCTCTGCCTGGGCGGCGCAATCGCATTGCTCGACGTTGAGATTGCAACCGCAAGTGGGGCACAGACCGCGGCAATCGGGCTTGCACAGAACGACAAACGGCGTGTCCATAACGACCGCGTCGTTGATGGGCTCACCCAGATCGACGATGCGGTCCTCACCCAGGAGCTCGTAGCCGTCCTCGTAGGCCTCGGGATCCTCGGGCTCCTCAAAGAGGTAGAACTCCTCGATCTCGCCGGCGATATCAAACGAAGCGGGCTCCAGGCAACGGTCGCACTCGCCGGTGGCGTGCGCGCGGACCATGCCCGTGAGCAAGACACCGGTACCGGCATTGGTAAAGACAACGTCGTAGTCGATGCCGTCCTGTAGCTGGTACTCCTTCTCGCCCACCGTGTAGGTGGCGACATCGACCTTGCCGGTCAGCGGATACGAATCTCCGGGAAACTCAAGCTGCTCGGAAAGATCGACGGTAACGCTCGGGAACTCAGCCATTACCACTGACCATTCTGTTGGGCGGCACCCTCGTTGAGCTGCTGACGGCAACGGGTAACGGTGCCGGTCAGGCTCTTGAGGTTCTCCTCCAGGTGCGTAAAGACCTGCTCTGCGTAGTCCTCGGCAGCATAACGCGTCTCGCGCTCGTACTGCTGGGCACGATCGCGGATGTCGTCGGCCTGCTGCTGGGCTAAGCGGACGATCTCCTGCTCACCGGCAATGGTGAGGGCCTGCTGCTGAGCGTCGGCGATGATGGAATCGGCCTGGGCGGCGGCGGAAGCCATAAGCTCCTCGCGCTCCTTAAGGATACGGCGGGACTTCTGCCACTCCTCGGGATAGCTCATGCGGATCTCGTCGAGGATGTTGAAGAACACGTCGGCGTCGATGACCTTGAACTGAGCGTTCTTGCCGAAAGGCGGCTTGGCTTCCTCGATCAGCCCTTCGAGCTCATCGACCAAGCTGACGATCCTATCGCCAGGAAAATTCTCGCCCGGCATCCGGTCTCCTTTCATAGGTAACATATCATCGTGCTAGTTTACCACATGCCACCAGGCAATAAAAAACGTCACGAAAAGCGATGTCTGAGCGCTTCGACCACGTTGGGCGGGACAAACGTCGATACATCGCTGCCGAGTGAGGCGATCTGGCGAACGACCGAGCTCGAGATATAGCCGTACTGCGGCGCACTCATGACAAAGATGGACTCCAGCTCGTTATCCAAGCGATAGTTGAGATCTGCCTGCTGCAGCTCGTACTCAAAGTCGGTCATGGCGCGCAGGCCCTTGACCACGGCCCCCGCCCCCTGCTCGCGAGCGAAGTCGACCAAGAGGCCGGTAAAGGGCAGGACCTCGACGCCGTCGATATCGCCGAGCGCCTCGCGGGCCAGCGCCACGCGCTCATCGAGCATAAACGTGGTGCCCACGCCGTTTTTGCCCTGCGACTCGGCAACAGCGACGATCACGCTGGGAAAGATGCGACGGGCGCGGCGGATCACATCGATATGGCCAAACGTGATGGGATCGAAGGTGCCCGGGACGATCACGCGGTTGATGGTGTCATTCATGAGCATCCTCCTGAAAAGTCGTGCCGTCGCTGCCATCGGCATCGGCGACGGTATCGTCATCCTCGCCCTCGCCGACCCAACGAAGCAGGTCGACCGAGGTAATGCCGTAGCGCTTCTCGCGCACGATCTCAAAGCCTGCCGGATGCGCGCCCGCATCGGCGGCGGCATGCTCAAACAGGGCATAAGCGCCAGGTGCAAGCAGACCCTGCTGAGCCAGGTTCTGCAGCAGTATCTCGACCGGCTCGGCACCAAAAGCATAGGGCGGGTCGAGCAGGACCAGATCAAAGGGGCCGCCCGGCACACGACCGCGCGAGGCGCTCGCCAGCATGTCGCCCGTTACCACGCGCCAACGCGCACGGTCATGGCAGAGCGACTCGATATTCTTGGTAATGAGCCGCGCGGCATTCCGATCGATCTCGAACGTCGTGAGTGAGCGGGCACCACGTGAGAGCATCTCTAACCCTAAGGCACCGGAGCCGCCAAAGGCGTCCAGCACGCGGACCTCGTCCAGATCGAAGTCGAATGCCGACATGACCATAGATGCGCATGCCTCGCGCACGCGATCGGTCGTGGGGCGGGTGACATCGCGACCACGGGGCTCCTCGATCTTACGACCGCGCCATTCGCCGCCGATGATTCTCATCCTCCGCTGACCTCCTTAAAAATGTGTCGATATCGCATGGCGACCGCATCGCGCAGGGGGCGCGTCGCCACGGAGTCAAGGTTGCAAGCATACCGCAAGAGCTCGACCGCGTCCAAATGGGCCCACTCGATCAGCTCCTCGTCGGCATCCAGGTCGACAAAGCGCAGAGTCACACCGCCATGCTGGCGGTACCCCAGGATTTCGCCCTCGTGGCGCAGACGAAGGTCCATCTGGGCGAGCGTAAAGCCGTCTGAGGTCTTTTCGAGCGACTGGAGACGCTCTTGCGCCGCCGAAGCGCCGCCGTTGCCCTTGGAGTGCGTCATGACCAGGCAGGTGCCCGACACGCTGCCGCGGCCCACGCGACCGCGCAGCTGGTGCAGGGCCGCCAAGCCAAAGCGCTCACCGTTCTCGATGACCATGACGGTGGCGTTGGGCACGTCGACGCCCACCTCGACCACCGTAGTCGAGACGAGCACGTCGATCTCGCCGCGCTTGAAGGCATCGATAACCTGGTCCTTCTCCCCCGCTGGCATACGGCCGTGAAGGCGCTCGATGGCAAGACCCGGCAACGCCAGACGCAGGCGATCGAGCTCGGTCGCCGTATCGTGCAGCGGCACGGGGACCGTCACGCGGCCCTCGTCGTCGCGGGCGATACCGGGCACGTCCTCCAGATCATCGACCGAGTCACTCGGCTCCACGAGCGGGCAAATCACGTAGGCCTGCTGACCCTTTTCACGCGCCTCGCGGATGGCGCCATAGGCAAGGTCGCGGCTCGACTCGGTAAGCACGCGTGTCATCACGCCAGCGCCAGGGACGGGCCGATGGCGGATGATGCTCGTGTCCAGATCGCCGTAGACCGAAAGCGCCAGCGTACGCGGGATGGGCGTTGCCGTCATAACGAGCAGATCGGCACCGGGGCCCTTCGCGCGCAGGGCGTTGCGTTGGCCGACGCCAAACCGGTGCTGCTCATCGATGACCACGAGCGACAGGTGCTTGAACGCAACGTCATCCGAAAGCACCGCGTGGGTGCCAAAGAGCACGTCAAGCTCGCCCGATTCCAGCTGTGAATGGATGCGTTCGCGCTCTGCGGCCGGCGTGGCACCCGTCAGAAGCGCCCATGACATGCCGGTCTGCGAGAGCAGAGGGCCGGTCTTATCGGCATATTGGCGCGCCAGCACGCCCGTGGGCGCCATAACGCAGGCCTGCGTACCGCTATCGGCAGCCACAGCCAGCGCGCAGGCGGCAACGGCGGTCTTACCGGTACCGACATCGCCCAGCAGCAGGCGGTTCATCACGCGCCCGCCATCGCACATATCGCGCAGGATATCCTGGAACGCGGCCTGCTGCTCGTCGCTCAGCGAAAACGGCAGGGCCTGCTTGAGCGCGGCCAGGTGATCGCCCGCGGTGTGGGCATAGGGCACCACATCGACCAGGCCGCCGTCGTTGCGCAGGCGCAGCGCCAGCTGCAGGTAGAGGCACTCCTCGTAGGCAAGCCGTGCGCGCGCGATATCGCGCTCAGCCATGCTCGAGGGAAAGTGGATCGAGCGCAAAGCACGGGCATTGCTCATGAGCTTCCGCTTTGCGCGCAGCGGTGCCGGAATGGGATCAAAGGGATTGCCGACAACCTCGAGCGCGCCGCTTACAATGCGGCGCATCCACGCCTGGCTCACGCCATCGCTCACGTAATGGACCGGCAGGATCGTGCCCGCGGCACGCCCGTCCTCGAGCTTTTCAAAATGCGGCGAGGCCATCTGCTTAAAACCGTAGGCAAACTCGACCTTACCCATCACGGCCAGGCGGTCGCCCCGCTTAAGCTGCTGGGCAATCCAGGGCTGGCGGAAAAAGGCGACCTGCAGCACGCCCGTCTCGTCAACAAGCGAGACCTCGGTCACCTGCATGCGCGGGCGCGGCTGCTTTTGGACGATACGGTCAACCGTGGCGATGATGGTGCACACGGTACCGATGGCCGCCATCTCGATGGACCACGAGCGGGTAAAGTCGAGGTATCGATGGGGGATATGGAGAAGAAGGTCCCCCACCGTCCGAATTCCCAGACGGCGAAGGGCCTCCTCACGTTTACCCGAAACATATTTGAGTCGCGCGATATCCTCGTCGAGCGCATTGCTCTGGGCAAAGCGCTCCGAGACGCGCGGCACGGAGCACAGCTCGGACATGACCAGATGCCTACTCGATCGAGAAGATCACGGGGTAGAGCGGCTGCTCGCCACGATGAGCGTCGACCTCCAAATCGGGCTGAGCCTCCTCAATGGCGTCGACGATCTCCTGGAAGGCTTCATCAGACAGCTCCTCGCCGGCCAGAATCGTCAGCGCGTCACCCTCCTCTTCCTCCTGCATGCGGTTGATGCAATCGAGCGTGACCTGCTTCACATCGGAGCCGACCACGTCAATGGAACCGGCAATGATACCCATGACGTCACCGGAGTGAATCGGCGAGCCGTCGGAGGCGCTGGAATCGCGCACGGCACGGGTGACCTCGCCATCGCGGACCTCGCTGATGGCGTCGACCATGGCGGCAACGGCGTCCTCGAGCTCAGAATCGGGCAGGACCGCGAACAGCGCGGAGAAGGCCTGCGGGACGGTCTTAGTGGGAACGACGGCAACCTTCTTGTCGGTGCAGGCAGAAGCGGCAGCCTCGGCGGCCATGCGGATGTTACCGTTGTTGGGCAGGATGATGACCGAGGTCGCGTTGACCTGGTCAACGGCGCCCAGCAGATCTGCAGTCGAGGGGTTCATGGTCTGACCACCCGACACGATCACGTCGACGCCGAGGGACTTGAGGATGTCGGCCTCGCCGGAACCGGCGGCAACGGCGACAAACCCCAGCGCCTTGGCGGGCTCGGCGGCCTTCTCCTGGTCCTCGTGGATCTTGGCGGTACGGTCGTGGGCCTCCATCTCCATGTTGTGGATAAAGACCTCGTAGATTTGGCCAAGCTGCAGCATGTGCTCGAGCACCAGGTTGGGGGTGTTGGAGTGCACGTGAATCTTGTAATCGGGGTAAGCACCCACGAGCAGCTCGCAGTCGCCCATGGAGCCCAGGAACTTAAGGCATTCGTCCTCATCAAACGGGGCATCGGCCTTAAAGAGGAACTCGTTGCAGTAACGGAACTCCGAGCCCTCCCAGTCGTCGTTGGCCTCAATCTCAACGCGGTCGAGGGCCGCGTCGCGGGCAGAGCCAGCGGAGTCAAACGTGGCGGAGAAATCCTCGACAACGGTGCTGCGACCAAGCGCGGCGGCAACAAAGTTCTCAAGGAAGATGGCAAATCCAAAGGCGCCGGAGTCGACCACGCCGTTCTCCTTCAGAACGGGCAGCAGGTCGGGCGTACGGGCGACGGACTGATAGGCCTCGACGACGATGGCGTCGAGCGCGTCCTCGGCCGAGAACTTCTTCTTCTCGCACTCGTCTGCCTTGGTCGAAACATCGCGCAGCACCGTGAGGATCGTACCCTCGATGGGCTTGCGGACGGCCTGGAAGGCAACCTTGACGGCTCGGCGGAACGCATAGGCGATGTTGGCGGACGTGATGGGCTCATCGGCAGAGACAAGGCCCTCGGCCACACCACGCAGAATCTGCGAGGTGATGACGCCGGAGTTGCCACGGGCACCCATCAGGGAGCCATGGGTGATGGCACCGGCGATGGCCTCCATGTCGGCGTCGGCAGGAAGGGCGGAGAGCTCCTTAGTCACCGAGGCGAGCGTGAGCGACATATTGGTGCCGGTGTCGCCATCGGGTACGGGGAAGACGTTGAGCTTGTTGATCTCCTCGGCCTTGTCGGAAACAGCAGCCGCAGCGATCGGAAAACAGGTGCGAATGGTCTTTGCAATCATGGGTATTTGAATCTCCGTTTTCGGATGCTAGTTCAGACGGCTCTTGAGCGCGTCGATGTGAATGCCGATCTTAAGGCTGGCGGGATCGATCTGGGCGATCTCCTGCAGAGTGAAGGCAACGGAGCTCGAAAGATTGTGGCAGACGGACTTCATATTGACGCCGTTCTCGAGCACGACGTGAAGATCGACCGTAAGGCCGTTCTCGTCGGCGGAGACAAGCACGCCCTTGCGGAGGCGCTGACCGGCAAGCAGGCGCACGCTCTCGGCGCCCTGGAGCTGCTCAGCCATACCGACAACGCCATAGCACGTCATCGCGGCATAACCGGCAATATCGGCAATAACGTCGTTCGAGACGCTCAGGCTGCCGTTAATGGTCTCAGACACAAGAATCTCCTTATCTGGTGCTCGCGGCACCATCTCGTGGGAGCAATCATTGCAATATTCTACAACGAGCGCGCCATGTTGAGGTGGTGGGTCGCGGGATTACATCCTCGACACGAAATGTTGATATGGTAACGTTCGCGCCAGGCGATCGCGGTATGAAAAAACCCGCCGCATAAGCGACGGGTTTTACAACCTGGCTCCCCGGGTAGGACTCGA
>DXMU01000024.1:0-46521 GCA_019414025.1 Collinsella sp. | reverse complement strand
ACCTACAACAGCGCGGTTAACAGCCGCGTGCTCTACCATTGAGCTACCGAGGAATTTAAAAGCCCAGCGGAATGGGCTGAAAAATTCTGGCTCCCCGGGTAGGACTCGAACCTACAACAGCGCGGTTAACAGCCGCGTGCTCTACCATTGAGCTACCGAGGAATAGGTGCGTGCTCTCAAGCAACGAAGTTTATTATACGGACGAATCAGCTCAGGGCAAGAACTTTTTTAAGAATTTTTCCGACCTAGTCATTGGGGACGTCCCCAATGACCACATGAAAGCGCCCCCAAGCGGATGTGCTTGAGGGCGCTTCTTGCTTGCGAGGTTATGACTCGATGTAGTCCTTCAGCTTGCTGCTGCGGCTCGGGTGGCGGAGCTTGGCCAAGGTCTTGGACTCGATCTGGCGGATACGCTCGCGCGTGACGCCAAACTCGCGGCCGACTTCCTCGAGCGTGCGGGGATGCCCGTCGACAAGGCCAAAGCGCAGCTCGATAACCTTGCGCTCACGATCGGCAAGCGAGTCGAGCACCTGAGTGAGCTGCTCCTGCAGCATGGAGAAGCTGGCGGCATCGGGCGGAACGATAGCCTGGGAGTCCTCGATAAAGTCGCCCAGCTGGGAATCCTCTTCCTCGCCGATGGGGGTCTCGAGCGACACGGGCTCCTGCGAGATCTTCTGGATCTCGCGGACGCGGTCGGCGCTCATGTCCATCTCGGCACCGATCTCCTCGGGGGTCGGGTCGCGACCCAGGTCCTGAAGGAGCTGGCGCTGCACGCGGACGAGCTTGTTGATAGTCTCAACCATATGCACGGGAATACGGATGGTACGGGCCTGATCGGCAATGGCGCGCGTAATGGCCTGACGGATCCACCACGTGGCGTACGTGGAGAACTTAAAGCCCTTCTGGTAGTCGAACTTCTCGACGGCGCGGATCAGACCGAGGTTGCCCTCCTGGATCAGGTCAAGGAACAGCATGCCGCGGCCGACATAGCGTTTGGCGATGGAGACGACCAGACGCAGGTTTGCGCTGATGAGTGCCTGCTTGGCTTCGAGGCCCACGTTCTCAATGCGCGTAAGACGACGCATCTCGGCACGCGTGAGCTCGAGCTCGCCGGCATCGGCAGCCTCGAGCTTCTCGGTGGCCTCGAGACCGGCCTCGATCTTCATGGCCAAATCGACCTCTTCGGAGGCGGTCAGCAGGTCGACCTTGCCGATCTCCTTGAGGTACATACGAACCGGATCGCCGGTCAGCATCACCGTGGAGGCATCGATGCCACGCACGCGGGAGCGTGAACGGGACGTGCGCACGGTGCGCTTCTTCTTGCTCTTGGAAGAACCCATCTCGGCATCGGCCTGACGGGCCATCTTGAGCTCGTGATCGTCGAGCGAGCCGGAATCGTGCTCGTCGTCGTCATCGAAATCGTCGGTATCGGTATCGTTATCGTCATCGTCGACGTCCATGGGGGCGTCGTCGTTACCGCTCGCGGAGATAATCTGGATGCCGCTGTTGCGCAGCGCGGAATACACCGCGGTGAGCTGCTCGTCAGAAACATCGATATCCTTCAGGGCGACCTGAATCTCGTCCTCGGTTACCGAAGTCCTGTTTGAGCCGTTGCCCATGAGCTTTGCAACGTAGGATTCCAGCCCAGTACCCGTGCTCTCAGTCTTTTTTGGCACAGATTCTCCCTTCATAGTCCACAGGACTCAATACTTTAGCACACACATTGACATCTATACCCAAAAAGAGGACTGGATATAGGCGAGAATACGCTGGTTGACCACAACATCTAGGTTTGTTCGGTGCCCGCGGCCTCCAGACCGATCAAACGGAACGGGTCCGCCACGCCGCCGATAGACTTTTGCAGCTCGCGTTGACGCTGCGAATCCTGCGCGGCCTGCACGGTCAACGCGCGACGGGCCTCATCATCGAGCGAACGGTCCTGGCGCAGCTTGGCCTGTGCGGCACGCATGCGGCGCTTGATGGTGTAGAGCTCGAGCGTATCGAGCATGAACACGATGTTCGTCTCGGTGGGGTGCTTGCTCGTCGCGGAGATGCGCCCGGCACTCACAAGCGTTGCCGCCTCGGGACAGACCGAGCGCGCCGCATCCATGCAGGCTGCAGGATCGGTTCCCGGCGGCGTTGCCAGAACGGCCCATGCGATGGACTCGTGACGTGGGTCAACCCACTCGATAGAGCAGATGCGGTCGGCATACGTGCGGAACAGGTCGGGGTAGCTCGTGAGCATGGTCAGCAGCTCACGCTCCCCTGCCAAGGACTTACGCTCAAGATCAGTAAGAACCATCGGCGCCGCCGCAGCCGGAGCGCCCGAACCATCAGTCACAGGTGCAGCACCCATACCATCAGGCACGTCGATCGGCGGCAGGTCGTCGACGGCCTCCACGGGCACGGCACCGTAGGCATCGAGCGGGACATAGTCGTACGGCTCTTCCTCGACCGGCGCCGCTACTGCCGGCGTCGCGCCCGACGCCCAAGCACCGCGACCGGCATCGCGAGAACCCGACGCCCGACCGCCCGCGCTACCGGACCGCTCAGCCTGCGCCCGCTGGCGCTCATAGTTCTGTTCGCGGCGGCGCTCGGCATCCTCGCGCTTGGCGACATCGCGAAACACACGGCCCGAGCTCGCACGCACTGTCTCCAGATCCAAACCAAGCAGATCGGCAATCTGGATAAAGTACGTGTCGATCATATAGCTATCGCGCAGCGGATAGATGAGCGTGAGAGCGTCCTCCAGCGCCTTGGCACGACCGCCCGGCGTGGAGATGTCGCTCGACTCCTGCAGCGAACGGTACACGAAGTCCATGAGCGGCTCGGCGGCGTCAATGCGTTTCTGCAGCTCCCCTCCGCCGTGCGCCGTGATGAACTCCATGGGATCGTTACCGTCGGGCAGCACCACGCAGCGCAGGTCCATAGAATCCTGCTCGATAAACTGAATCGCACGGCGAGCGGCCTTTTGACCGGCGGCATCGCCGTCAAACATATACACGATGCGCTTAGCAAAGCGGGTGAGCGTCTTGACGTGATGCTCCGTGAGCGCGGTGCCCAGCGTGGCGACAACGTTTTTAATCCCCGCCTCCCAACAGGCGATGCAGTCGGTATAGCCCTCCACCACGATGGCGGTATCCTGCGCGACGATAAACTCCTTGGCCCAATTAAAGCCGTAGAGGTTTCGCTTTTTATGAAACACGCTCGTCTCGGCGGTATTGAGGTACTTGGGTTGGCCGTCACCCATGATGCGACCACCAAAGGCAATGTTGTGACCCTGCTCGTCAAAGATGGGGAACATCACGCGGTCGTAGAAGCGGTCGGCAAGCTGCCCGCGCCCGCGGCTCACGGCAACGTTGGCATCGATCATCTCCTGCGGGGTAAAACCCGCCTGGGACAGGTGCGACACCAGCGCGTTGCGGCCAGGCGCAAAGCCCAGGCAGTAGCGGCGGCAGACGTCGCCACCCATGCCGCGGCTGGCAAAGTACTCGCGCGGACGGCCGTCCTTACCGCGCATAAGCATGGTGTGATAGAACTGGGCGGTCTCGGCGCACAGATCGTAGATGCGGGCACGCTTGGTACCGCGCTCGCGGCGGTCTCCTGTGTCGTGCAGCTCAATACCCGCGCGATCGGCCAAATAACGGATTGACTCGGGAAAGCTCAGGTTCTCGCGCTTCATGATATAGGTGAAGACGTCGCCACCCTCGCCGCAGCCAAAGCAATGCCACACCTGCGTGGCGGGAATAATGTGGAAGGACGGAGTCTTTTCGCCATGAAAAGGGCAGCAACCCCAAAACTCATGACCGCGGGGCTTGAGCTCAACCGTTTCCTGCACGATGGCGACTAAGTCGGACGCAGCGCGTACCTGGTCTTTTTCCTCATCACTAATCACGGACACTCACCCCCTGCTCGCCCAAGTTGTGACGAATATCTTCGATATTACCCTCGACGGTCGCGATCAACTCATCCAGCGAATCGAACACGCGCGACGGACGCAGCCAGCGCGTAAACGCCAGCGAAACGGAAGCGCCGTACAGGTCGCCCGTATAACCAATTAAATTAGCCTCAAGATGCGCAGATGCCGCATCGTCGGCATATGTCGGCGGCAGTCCAACGTTAACGGCAGCGGGCCACACGATGTCGTTAACCAGCACCAGGCCCTCATACACGCCATCGGCAGGCACCTGAATGCCGTCGGGAACATGTAGGTTTGCCGTGGGAAAGCCCATGCCAGAACCCTCGTGACGGCCGCGAATAACACCGCCGCGCACCATATACGGGCGGCCGAGTAACTCAGCAGCAAGCTCCACATGGCCCTGTCCCAGCTCATGACGAATACGGGTGGCGCAAATGGCCTCACCGCCCTCGCAAAGCAAGTCGTGCCCGTATACGTCAACGCCGCGCTCGGCACCCCAGGCGCGCATCTCGGCAACACCAGAAGCACCGCCACGACCCAGCCTAAAGTCGCTGCCAACGCGAATCGATCGAATGTCGACCAGACGCGACACCAGCGAGAGAAAATCAACATGGTCAAGCGCCGCAACCTCAGGCGTAAAGGGAACGGCCACCACCGCATCGACCCCGGTTTGAGCCAGGGCATGCAGACGGTCGGCCGTCGTCATCAATTTTTGAGCGGGCGAAGGGCTCACCACGACGTCCGGGTCGGGATCAAAGGTAACCACGACCGCCTTACAGCCATGGGCACGGGCGTCACGGACAAGCGCCGCAATGAGCTCCTGGTGTCCACGGTGCACGCCATCGAACACGCCAATGGCGATCGAGGCAGCACCCAGGTGCTCACACTTATCAAACGCATCGGCAGTAACGATGTGAGCCTCGTCCGGCTCGCCCGCGAAAAAGATACGCGCGAGCTCGCGAGCGGACAACATCATCGAACACCGCCGATTGCCTGCGGAAACACGTGCTCCATGACAAAGCGGCCGCTCTCAATGCGGGCGAGCGCCTTGAGTCCCCCATCGAGCACCAACGCAAACGGCACCTTCGAGGCATCGAAATCCGCAAGCGCACGCTCAACGGAAATGTGTCGGCCGCAGAGCAGGTCATCGGCAAGATTGCCAGGCAAGTCAACACGCGTGGCGCCCAGGGCCGCAATGGGATCCAGGGCAAAGCCAGCCGCGGACTCGGGGGAAAGTTCCTCGACCGCATGACAAGCGCCAATGGAAACAACACCGGAGGCCGTGCGGCGCAACGCGGAAATGTGCGCGGCGCTCTCACAGGCGCGGCCCAAGTCGCGAGCGAGCGCACGGATATAGGTGCCCTTGCTCACCGAGAACGCCACGGTCCACACACACGTATCACCTTCGCCGCCCACGGCGATCAGGTCGGCGGCATAGACCTCGACAGGGCGCGGAGGTAGGTCCACCGCATTGCCCTCGCGAGCAGACTTGTAGGCGCGAACGCCATTGACCGAGATAGCCGAAAACGCCGGCGGCACCTGCATCTGCGGACCCAGCATGGCCGCCAAGCGCTCACGGGCATAGGCAGGATCGCGCAGCTCGTTGGCAATAGCCACCGTGCGGACCGCCTCGCCCTCCGCATCATCGGTATTGGTTTCGGCGCCAAACGAGATGTCGGCGACATAGCTTTTGGTATCGAGGGTTAGCATGCCCAGCAAACGAGTAGCCTGGCCAACACCCACCACCATGACACCCGATGCCATGGGGTCGAGCGTGCCGGCATGGCCGACGCGACGCTCATGGAGAGCGCGCCGACATTGCGAGACCACATCGTGGGACGTGCAGCCCACCGGCTTATCGACGGCGAGCAGCATATTCAGTTGAGAAGGCGTACGACGAGCCATGTACCATCCAAAAAGTTAAAGCTCGACGGTCACCGAAGCGGGATCCTCCCCTACCAGTTCGGCCAGCATGGGAAGTGCCACAGTGAGCGTCTCGAGAATCGTTCCGTTGTTGGAGAAACCGGCGGCAGCGGGATGTCCGCCTCCGCCAAAGGCAGCAGCGATCTCGGACACGTTGAGGTCGCCCTTGG
The DNA here is from genome assembly GCA_019414025.1 of Collinsella sp. GTDB lineage: Bacteria > Actinomycetota > Coriobacteriia > Coriobacteriales > Coriobacteriaceae > Collinsella. Next base: position 40,509 of record DXMU01000024.1, on the reverse strand, counting down.
AGCGCAGGTTGCCGCGCACCTTGGTATCGCCCTCAATGCCCTTCAGGAACAGGCAGACTTCGACGCCCATCACCGAGCGAACCACATCGACCAGGCCGTCGCACTCATCCGAGGTGACACCGCAAGCCTCAAGGTCACTCTGGTACGCGTAACTATACGCGACGCGCCCGTGGGCCACCGTCTTGATGCGGCCCATAACGATGGACTTGAGGTGCAAAAACTCAACGCGCATGCTCTGGTAGACCTCGAGTGCCACACGCGCCGGATCGGCACCGTGGGCAACCAGACGCGAGGCTGCATGGAACGCGGCGGCATCGGCGTTTTGGTACTGAAAACGGCCGGTATCGGTAACCAAGCCACACAGCAGGCAGGTCGCAACGCCATCACGTGCGACAATGCCGCAATTGTCCAAGAAGCGGTCGATGATCATGGCGCAGGCTGCAGCTTCGACGCGCCTCAGGCTGAGCTCGGCAAACTCCTCGCGCGCCGGATGGTGATCGAAGCACACCACATGCTTGGAGCGACGAAGCACCTCGGCGGAATTATTGAGACGCTCGACGACCGGCACGTCCACCGAGATGAACAGGTCCGGATTGCCGGTATACGCAGATGCCGGTACCAGGCGATCGGAGCCTTCCATAAAGCGGTAGATACGCGGAACCGGATCATCGTCTGCCAGCAGCAGGGCAATGTCCTTGTTGGGGAAAAACTTCATGAGTGAAAGGCCCAGACCCAAAACGGAGCCCAAGGCATCGCCATCGGGAGAAGTATGTCCCGAAATCGCAATGGAGGACGCACCCTCGATGAGCTCGAGGATGCGTCGCTGAATATCTGCAGACTCGCACGAGGCGAGGTCGGCGGAATTAGTCATCTAAAGCTGCCTCCTGGGCGGCATCCGCTATCGGATAGCCGTCCTCGTCCTTTTCGATCGCAAGCGTGGCGGGAACGTTTTCCAGCGCACGCGTGATACGCTCGGCCTCATCGGTCGAGCGATCGATGCGAAAATCGAGCTCGGGCGTGACGCGCCAATCGAGCGAGCGAGCCAACAGGCTGCGAATACGGCCCTTGGCGCTTGCGAGCGCCTCCATGACCTCGTCGTAGCGGCTCGCATCGCACGACACGTACACGCGCGCGAACGAACGGTCCACCGCGACCTCGACCGCGGTCAAAGTAACCAAGTCGAGACGCGGATCGGAAACCTCAAAGAGCAGGATATAACCGAGCTTCTCGCGAAGTTGCTCGCCCAGACGGCGAGTTGCCTGCGTTTGCTTCATAGCGCTACCCCCTACTCGGTACGGGCAACCTGGTCGATGCGGTAACCCTCGATCTGGTCGCCGGGCTTGATGTCCTGGAAGTTCTCCAGGCCAATGCCGCCCTCGGAACCGCTCTTGAGGCTCTTGGCCTCATCCTTGTAGTGGCGCATCGAGGCGATCTTGCCGTTGAAGACCACAATACCGTCGCGCACCAGACGCACGGAATCGGTCGCGGCGATCTCGCCCTCTTCGACGCGGACACCGGCGGCGATACCGACTTTGGGCACCTTAAAGGTGTCAAGGACGGTCGCGGTACCCGTGGAGACCTCGACCTCGGTGGGCTTAAGCATGCCGATACGGGCAGCGTCGAGTTCCTCGAGGCACTTGTAGATGACGTCGTAGCAACGGATCTCGACGCCCTCACGCTCGGCGGCGGAGCGGGCCTTACCGTCGGGACGGACGCCAAAGCCGATGATGATGGCGTTGGAGGCGTCGGCCAGGACGACGTCGGTCTCGTTGATGGCACCAACGGCGGAGTGGATCGTGTTGATGCGAACCTCGGACTGATCCATCTTGTCGAGCGAGTCCTGAAGGGCCTCGATGGAACCCTGGACGTCGGCCTTGATGATCAGGTTGAGCTCCTTGACCTCGGCGTCGGCAATGGTCTCGAAGAGGTTCTCGAGCGTGACGTGCTTGACGCGGCTCTGCTCCTCGATACGGGCCTTGAGCGAACGCTCGTCGGCAAGGGCGCGAGCCTCGCGCTCGTCCTCGAACACGCGGAACTCGTCACCGGCGTTGGGCACGGACTGCAGGCCCAAAATCTCGACGGCGTCGGAGGGACCGGCCTCGGTGACGGCGCGGCCCTTGGGGTCGAGCATGGCGCGGACGCGGCCGTAGGTGAGGCCGGCGACAAGCGTATCGCCCACGTGCAGGGTACCGCGGGTCACGAGCACAGTAGCGACCGAGCCACGGCCCTTGTCGAGCTTGGCCTCGAGGACGTTGCCGGAGGCAAAGGTGTCCGGGTTGGCCTTGAGCTCGAGCACGTCGGCCTGAAGCAGCACGGTCTCGAGCAGATCGTCGATACCGATCTTCTGCTTGGCCGAAATGTTGACGAACATGTTCTGTCCGCCCCACTCCTCGGGGATGACACCGTACTCGGTGAGCTCCTGGCGCACGCGGTCGGGGTTGGCGCCCGGCTTATCGATCTTGTTGACGGCGACGACGATGGGTACGCCGGCGGCCTTGGCGTGGTTGATCGACTCGACGGTCTGGGGCATGACGCCGTCGTCGGCGGCCACGATCAGAATGACGATGTCGGTCACCTTGGCACCACGGGCACGCATGGCCGTAAAGGTGGCATGGCCCGGGGTATCGATGAAGGTGATCTTGCGGTCGTTGATCATAACCTGCGAAGCGCCGATTGCCTGGGTAATGCCGCCCGCCTCGCCGGCAGCGACGCCGGTGTGACGGATGGCGTCGAGCAGCGACGTCTTGCCGTGGTCGACGTGGCCCATGACGGTGACGACCGGGGCGCGCGGCTTAAGGTCGGCGGGATCGTCGTAGAACGAGAAGGTGTTCTCCTCCTCGGGGGTGATGATCTTGATCTGACGACCCAGGTCGTCGGCAACGAGCTCGACAAGGTCATCGGACATGGACTGCGTCATGGTGAGCGGCGTACCCAGTAGGAACAGGCGCTTGATGATGTCGTTGGCCGGAACGTCGAGCGCCTCGGCGAGCTCCTGAACGGTAACGCCCTGGGAAACCTTGATGGCGTCGAGCTCCTCGGGGTTCACGCCCTGGGCCAGCGCCTCCTCTATCTTGCGCTCCTCCTGAGCCTTGGCAGCCTCGCGCTCGCGCTTCTCCTTGCGCTTCTTGCGGCGACCGGTGGACTCGCGAGAGGCCTCCTCGACGGCGGCACGAGCCTCCTCGAGCACCTTCTCACGGCTGTACTCCTCGGCCTCACGAGCCATACGGCTGTAGTGGTCCTCTTCGTTGTTGTGACCGCCCTTGCGCTTCTTGCCCTTGCCCTGCTTGTCGGGGTTGGGGAAGTCCATGCCGGCAGCGACGTTGTTGCTGGCGTTGGTGCGATGGCTGTGCGGACGGCTCTCGGAGGCGTTGCGCTCGGAGTTGCTGTCGGAGGCGTTACGATCGTTACGACGGCCTCCGCGGCGGTCGTTGTTGCTGCCACGACGGTTACCGCGCTCGGCGGCACGCTCGGCCTTGGCCTTGTCCTCGGCGTCCTTCTTCTCCTTGAGCACGGTCTCCTGTGCGGCAATCTGGTCGAGCAGCGAACGGAAGCGCGAACCGGAGTCGGAAGCGGGAACGGCGCGGCGCTGGGCCTCGCGGGCAGCCTCCTCCTTCTCGCGGGCAAGGCGCTCCTGCTCGGCCTTCTTCTTGGCCTCGGCCTCGGCGCGGGCGGCCTCCTCGGCAGCCTGGGCTGCGGCAAACTGGCGGCGTTCCTCCTCACGTGCCTTCTCGGCAGCGATGCGCTCGCGCTCGGCCTCGGCGGCGCGAGCGGCCTCCTCGGCGGCAGCTGCCTGCTCCTCGGCCTGCTTGGCGGCCTCGACTTCCTGAGCGCGGGCCTCAATCACCGAGGCGAGCTGCTTGCGGACCATGGCAACGTAGGCGTCCTCCAAGGTGGAGGAAGCGGACTTAGCGGGAATCTTCATATCGGCGAGATGACCCATCAGTTCCTTGGAGGTCATGCCGAACTCTTTGGCCAGGGTGGACACACGGACTTTTGCCATATGACTTCACCTACCCTTTCTGGCACCTTGGGTGCCTAGAGACTGAACGAGCGTGGGAGATGCGCCGGGACCTGCCCGGCGCGACCGCGCGCTAGATCAGGTCCTCCGCATCATCGAAGGCGTCGGTGTCGTGGACACCGCAGAAACGGGAGCCGGGACGAGCCTGGTTGCGGCACTGGATGCCGTCCTCGGACACATACTCGCAGCGACGGACGTCCTCGTCCTCCTCGTCACCGATCAGGTCGGCGGCGGGCTCCTCGTGAACGGGAACGTTCTTGAGGATGTCGGCGGCAAGCGTCTCGGACTTGATGTCGATGTGCCAGCCGGTCAGGCGCGCAGCGAGGCGGGCGTTCTGGCCCTCCTTGCCGATGGCGAGGGACAGCTGGTCATCGGGCACGATGACGCCGGCGTAGGCCTTCTCCTCGTCGATGAGGACGCGGGTGACCTTGGCAGGCGACAGGGCGTTGGCAACGTAGACGGCAGGATCGGCATCCCACAGGATGACGTCGACGCGCTCGCCACGGAGCTCGCCCACGACAGCGCGAACACGGCTGCCCTTGGGGCCGACGCAGGCGCCCACGGGATCCAGACGGTCGTCGAGCGAGTGGACGGCGACCTTGGAACGCTGGCCGGGCTCGCGGGCGATCGACTTGATCTGGACGGTGCCCTCATAGATCTCGGGCACCTCCTGCTCAAACAGACGACGCATGAGCTCGGGGTGGGTACGGGAGATGACAATCGGCGGACGGCTGTGCTCGCCACGAACCGGCTGCAGGTTGGAGTTGGGGTCGCGAACGTCGATGATCACGGCCTTGATGTGCTGGTTGTGCAGGTAACGCTCGCCCATCGGGCGCTCGTTGCGCTCGTTCTCGTAACGGCGCTGATCGAAGTGCGGCAGCTCGGCCTCGACGCCCTCGCGGATCTTGACGATCGTGAAGTCGGGCGTGGACTGCAGCACGGTACCGCTGATGAGGTCACCGATGCGGCCGGAGAACTCCTCGTAGATCTGCTCGCGGGCGGAGTTGCGCACGATGGCGTTGATCTCGGCCTTGGCGTGCTGGGCGGCGATGCGGCTCGTGTTCTTGGGGGTGACGTCGATCTCCTCGAACTCGGTGAAGTTGCCCTCCTCATCCATGGAATCGTCGATCGGCTCCAGGCGGTAGACGTAGATCTTGCCGGTGGTGCGGTCGATGGTCACCTTGGCGCCCCACTCAAGATGCAGGATCTCGGCATAGCTCTTGGCGAGCGACTGCTCCAGGCGGTCGATCAGGTAGAGCTGGTCGATGTGCTTCTCCTGGCAAAGCTCCATCAGGGCGGACATCATGTCGGATGCTGCCATCTTACTTTCCTTCCTTCGCGGGCTTGAAGTCGTAGGTGGGCTTCAACTTGCACTTTTTAACATCAGAGAAATCGAGGGTAACGGACTCGCCGTCCTCGAGCTCGAGGGTCACCTCGGTCTCGGTCGCAGCGGCAATCTTGCCGGCGTACTTGCGACGGCCCTCGGTGGCTGTAGAGGTGAGCTCGCAGTTCTCGCCCACAAAGCGGGCAAAGTCACTCGGGCGGCGCAGCGGGCGCGCCATGCCCGGGCTCGACACCTCAAGCGTATAGCTCGAAGAGATAGGGTCGAGCTCCTCAATCACATCGCCGACCCACTTGGTGTTGGCCGTGACGTCGTTGAGAGACAGGCTCTGACCCTCGGCACCCTCGATACGCACGCGCACGCAGGGGGCCTTGGTGGCGCCCACGAGCTCGACGTCGACGATGTCGACATCGTGCTGGGGAGCGACGGCCTCGAGCGCGTCGATGATCGCCTGCTCGGTCTTGGTCTTGACCATTGCGGCACCTCCATCCATACAAAAAAGAAGCGGGGCCGAAACCCCACTTCTTTAAATTACAACTTCATTTGCAAGCAAACTATACCAATAGCTGCGGAAACGTGCAAGCACAGTACGAATCTGCAGGTCAGCGTGCGCACAGCTTCTCCACAAGAATAGGACAAATGGTCGAGGAACCCCATGCGGCGCACCCTCAACAGCCCCAAAACGGGCCATGCGTCCCATTCCACAGGCCCGTTCGGACCCCAAGGGCATTCCTCCCCGAGCCCCTATCGATCAGACTTACGCTAAGGGGCATTCTGCAACAAGCCAGCCAGCAAGTCGCGCAACGACGAACCATTCCAAATCCTCTACGGCAAGGAGGCACACATGAAACGTCTAGGCACCCCCTGCATAACTGCGCTCGCCATCGCAACGTGCTCGTTGGCCCTCTTAGGCTGCGGCAACACGAATGGCAAAACCGGAACATGCGAACCGAACCCTGGCAGCACCAAAGCCATCGAGAAAAAGACGCCATCGGAAAGCTTCGACAAAATAAACGAAGACATCGTCGATCCCCAGGGCCTGAGTCCCGACCCCCAAGAACAGTTCCCCATCGACCTTGAGGCAGACGAGAACGTCCATGTTATCTGCGTGGGCAAGGACACGGATGGCTACGGCGACGCCGCGTTGGTCTTTGCGGTGACAAACAACACCGATGTCGACATGATGTTTGGCGATGTGGACTCCTATGCCTACGTCAACGGCGTGGTCCGCGATGTGCGCATGCGCCAGCAGGTCGCAGCGGGCGAGGAAACGCGCGCCATGCTCACCTTTGTAGGCACCTTCGACGACCCGGACTTTGATGTGAACAACGACCTCAACGACATCTACCTCAACATCTGGATTTTCGAAGAGGCAACGGGCAGCGTTTACTTTAGGGACCTGGTACACATCCCGTAGAAGACGGTGCGACGCACTGACTAAGCAGGGCAGACAACACAAAACGAGGGACGACCCAACCGGACCGTCCCTCGTTTATTGCATGTCAGCTTTACGCGCAGAGCTTATTTGACCACCAGGTTGACCAGCTTGCCGGGCACGCAGATGGCCTTGACGACCGTCTTGCCCTCGAGCCACTTGGCGACGGCTTCCTCAGCGGCAGCCTGCATCTCCTCGTTGGAGGCGTCGCGGGCGACGTCGATGCGGCCGCGGACCTTGCCGAGCACCTGTACGACGATCTGCACCGTGTCCTCGATGGACTCGGCCAAGTCGAACTCGGGCCAGGCGGCGGTGTAGGCGTTGCCCTCGCAGCCGAGCGCCTCATGCCACAGCTCATCGGCCCAGAACGGGCAGATGGGGGCAAGGACGCTCACGATATCCTTGGCCACGCCGTAACACAGGGCCTTGTCACGGGAAGCGCCCTCAGTAGCGTTGAGGTAGGCGCTCGCCGCATTGACGAGCTCCATGACGGCCGAGATCGCGGTGTTGAACTGGCCGCGGTCATAGTCCTCGGTGCACTTGGCAATGGTGCGGTGACGCTCGCGATAGAGCTTGAGCGCGACCTCGTCGAGCACGGACTTGTCGAAGGCCACGCTGGCGTCGCCGGACTGGACGAGCTGCCACACGATACGCCAGGCGCGCTTGATAAAGCGGTTCGCACCCTCGACGGCCTTAGGATCCCAGTCGAAGTCCTTCTCGGGCGGGGCGATAAACAGAATCGCCAGACGCATGGTGTCGGCGCCATAGGGCTCGATGACCGAGCTCGGGGGCACGACGTTGCCCTTGGACTTGGACATGGTCTCGCCGTTCTCGTCCTTGACCATGCCCTGGCACAGCAGGTTAGTGAAGGGCTCGTCCACACTCAGCAGACCCAGGTCGCGCAGTGCCTTGGTAAAGAAACGGCTGTAGAGCAGGTGCAGGATGGCGTGCTCGATGCCGCCGATGTAGTTATCGACGGGCATCCAACGGTCGGCGGCTTCGCGGGAGAAGGGCAGCTCGGTGTTGTGCGGGTCGGTATAGCGCAGGTAATACCAGCTGGAGCAGGTAAAGGTGTCCATGGTATCGGTCTCGCGCTTGGCCGGGCGGCCGCAGACCGGGCAGGTGGTCTCGTAGAAGTCCTTGCACTCGGCAAGCGTCTCGCCGGCACCCAGGTCCAGGTTCTCGGGCAGCGTCACCGGCAGCTGATCCTCGGGCACGGGCACGATGCCGCAGTGCTCGCAGTGGATGGCCGGGATGGGGTTGCCCCAATAGCGCTGGCGGCTGATGAGCCAGTCGCGCAGGCGGAACTCGACCTTGCGACGACCGCAGCCCATGGCCTCGAGGTCGGCCACGATGGCAGACTCGCCCTCGGAGTGCTTACCGCCGCGCATGCCGGTGTACTTGCCCGACTGGACCAGCGTGCCCTCGGCAGCGTGGGCGCATTCCCAGTCGACAGTCTCGGCATGGAAGGTATCGATGGTCTCGCCGCTGGCCTCGACGGCAGCGCGATCATCGTCGTCCAGGATGATCGGCACGATCGGCAGATCATACTTGCGGGCAAACTCAAAGTCGCGCTGGTCGCCGAAGGGAACGGCCATGACGGCGCCGGTGCCGTAATCGGCCACGACGTAGTCGGCAACCCACACGGGGACCTTTTCGCCGTTAACGGGGTTCACCACGTAGCGGCCGGTAAAGGCACCGTGCTTCTCGAGAGTGCCCTGGGCACGCTCGACGGCAGAAATGTGCTTGGAGTCCTCAACGATCTTGGTGACGGCCGCCTCGTACTCCGTGCCCTCGACGAGCTCGTGCAGACGGGCGTACTCGGGAGCCAGGACAAAGAAGGAGACGCCAAAAAGGGTATCGGCGCGCGTGGTGAAGACGGTGATCTTGCCCTCGTCGCCCTCGATGGGCTCGCCATCGGCGTCGCACAGGGTAAAGTCGACCTCGGCACCCTCGGAGCGGCCGATCCAATTGGCCTGCATCTGCTTGACGCGCTCGGGCCAGCCAGGGAGCTTCTCAAGGTCATCGAGCAGCTCCTGGGAGTACTCGGTGATCTTGTAGTACCACTGCTCAAGGTCGCGCTTCTCGGGCTCGGTGCCGCAACGCCAGCACTTGCCCTCGGTCACCTGCTCGTTAGCCAAAACGGTCTTGCAGGTGGGGCACCAGTTAACCGGATTCTTCTTACGATAGACCAGGCCCTTTTCCCACATCTTCTCAAAGATCCACTGGCCCCAGCGATAGTAGTCGGGGCTGCAGGTCTTAACGGTGCGATCCAGGTCGTAGGAGAAGCCCATGCGCCTCATCGTGGCGAGCGCCTGGTCCATGTTCTTATACGTCCAGGCGGCAGCCTGCGTGTTGTGCTTGATGGCGGCGTTCTCAGCGGGCAGGCCAAAGGCGTCAAAGCCGATGGGGTGCAGCACGTCAAAGCCGCGCATGCGGGCCTGACGGGCCATGGCATCGCCGATGGTGTAGTTGCGCGCGTGGCCCATGTGTAGGTCGCCCGACGGATACGGGAACATCTCGAGCACATACTTCTTGGGCTTGGTGGCGTCGGTGTCGACGGCAAAGAGGTTCTCGTCGTCCCACGCCTTCATCCACCGGGACTCAATGGCCTGCGCGTCGTAGGCGGGGATCTCATCCTTATGATCTGTGCAATCGCACATATCAGCTCCTTTGTTAGCTGGGTTGGGGCGGGGCGTTCTTACCTTTACTCGCTGCTGCGGACAGTCCTGCTCGCACGAAGAGCACATTAAGTGCTCTTCGGCTCGTGCGGAACTTGCAGCGAGCAAAGATAAGAACGCCCCGCCACATCGTTAACTCGACTGATGATAGCAAATACAACAAGCGAGATGCCTGCGACTTGCAGGCATCTCGCTTTATCTAAATAACGTGGTTGAGGCTCAACCTTTATGTGCAGGTCTTATCTTATCGATACGTTACGCTCTGTTGGGAGTCCTTGACTACGACGTCGTGGGCTCCGCCTTCGACGATCGAGGTCGAGCTTACCAGGGTCAGGCGTGCCTTTTCCTGGAGCTCGGGGATCGAGAGGGCACCGCAGTTGCACATCGTGGACTTGACCTTATAGAGCGTGCCGCCCACGCCGTCCTTGAGGGAGCCGGCGTAGGGAACGTAGGAGTCAACGCCCTCGACAAAGCTGAGCTTCGCGGCGCCGCCCAGGTCGTAGCGCTGCCAGTTACGGGCACGCGCAGAACCCTCGCCCCAGTACTCCTTCATGTACTGGCCGTTGACGTTGACGCGCTCGGTCGGGCTCTCGTCAAAGCGGGCGAAGTAGCGGCCCAGCATCATAAAGTCGGCACCCATGGCAAGGGCGAGCGTCATGTGGTAGTCGTAGACAATGCCGCCGTCGGAGCACACGGGCACGTAGACGCCGGTCTCCTCATAGTACTCGTCACGGGCGCGGCAGACGTCGATCAGCGCGGTGGCCTGGCCACGGCCGATACCCTTGGTCTCACGGGTGATGCAGATGGAGCCGCCACCGATACCGACCTTGATGAAGTCGGCACCGCAGTCGGCCAGGAAGCGGAAGCCCTCGGCGTCGACGACGTTACCGGCACCGACCTTGACGTCCTCGCCGTAGTTGGCGCGGATCCACTCGATGGTGCGCTTCTGCCACTCGCTGAAGCCCTCGGAAGAGTCGATGCATAGGACGTCGGCACCGGCCTCGATGAGCAGCGGCACGCGCTCGGCATAGTCGCGGGTGTTGATACCGGCGCCGACCATGTAGCGCTTATCGCCGTCGAGCAGCTCGTTGGGGTTGGTCTTGTGGCTGTCGTAGTCCTTGCGGAAGACGATGCCCATGAGGTGATCGTTGTCGTCGACAATGGGCAGAGCGTTGAGCTTGTTGTCCCAGATGACGTCGTTTGCAACCTTGAGGCTGATGTTCTTGTCGCCCACGATGAGCTGCTCGCGCGGGGTCATGAACTCGGCGACCTTCTTCTGGTGGTCATCGCGGCTGGGGCGATAGTCACGGCTGGTAACGATACCCAGGAGCTTGCCCTTGGGGGTGCCGTCGTCGGTAACCGGCATGGTGGAGTGGCCGGTCTTCTCCTTGAGCTCGATGACCTGCTCCATGGTCATGTCGGGGGTCAGTGTGGAATCGGACTGAACGAAGCCAGCCTTGTGATCCTTAACGGCCTTGACCATAGCGGCCTCGGACTCGGGGGTCTGGGAACCGTAAATGAAGGACAGGCCACCCTCGGTAGCGAGCGCGACACCCATGTCGACGCCCGAGACGGACTGCATGATGGCGGAAACCATGGGGATGTTCAGGGTGATTGCCGGCTTCTCACCGCGCTTGAAACGGGTTAGCGGCGTCTTAAGAGAGACGTTGTTGGGGATGCACTGCGAGGACGAGTAACCAGGAACCAGCAGATACTCCGAAAACGTGTGGGACTCACCGGGAAAGAACGTAGCCATGTTTCTCCTTTTTCCATGCGACCGGTCGGCTGCAGGCCTCGTAGGACCCAGCCCAACCTTGGGCGCCCAATACTGGGGAAGTATCTTAACGCACTTTGACTGCTACAATGCATGATTTAAGAAGAGCACACGAGGGTTTGACGCAGGCTTTGCGTTTGCCCAGCAAACACTTTAGCGGAAAGACGTGGAGCACATGGAGTACAAGACGACGGCAAAGTTGGTCATTCAAGCGTGCGACAAGGATCTGCCGGGTGTGTTTGGCCATGGCTGCGTCTTGCTGCTGCAGGGTATTGCCCGCGACCACTCGCTCAACCGTGCCGCCAAGAGCATGGGCATGGCGTATTCCAAGGCTTGGCGCATTGTGAACGAGGCTGAAGGGCAGCTAGACTGCAAGCTCATCGAGCGCGACGGCGCCCGCGGATCATCGCTCACCCCCGCCGGCAAGCGCGCCATCGAAGTCTACGAAACCCTGCAGGCAGAAATCAACGACGTCATAGCAACCCGCGCCGACGCCCTCATCGCCAGCATCAAAGAGTAGCTAATTTGGGACGGGGCTTTTTAGCCGCACAATCTCTTCTCATAAGTTGCGGTGAAATAGGGACTGTTTATGCGGTTAAAGCCGTAAATCAATCCATATTTCACCGCAACTTATTGAGTCGAGGATGATTTAGCTAGTTGCGGAGGGCGTTGTCTAGGGTGGACGCTACGACCAGGGGGTCGTCGGTGCCGGCGAAGAGGCGGATGGTGCTCCCCTGCTTGCCGCGTGGGGCCGAAAGGCGCGTTGTTGGGCCGCCGGCAGGCGATGTGCGGAATTCGTCCGGCAGCATGCTGAAGAATTCGCCCGCAATGTAGCCCATCAGGTCAAACTCTACTGCCGGGCCAAAACCGTGCTCCAGGATGCCAGTCGCGATGGCATGGTCGGGATGCGAGGTCAGCCCGGGATAACGCACGTTGCGCACCATCTCATTGGCAGCCAAATACTCGGCCAGCGCACGTGCACGGTCGAAGTGTTCCTGCATGCGGGTGTCGAGTGTGTCGAGCTCGTGCTCTAGAACCTCAGCCTCATCGGAGGACAAGTCGAGCGCAGCCAATCCGCAGCCCTCAAGCAGGACATGCGCGCGCTCGGCAGCGGCATCCACGCGATGGCGCTTGAGCTGTGAGCGTGCCACCGAAGCGGCAACGAGCTTGCGCGGAGCCTTGCCGGCGCACGCGCGATCGAGCGCCTCGAGCGACAGCGCAGCACCCAGCCGCAGTGGATCGCAGCCAAAAGCCGACGCCACCGTGTTGTCCACAACCAGCAGCGCGTGCGACTCACGAGACGCGCGGCCCAGAGCGCGAAGGTCGGGCACACGCAGACCAAACCCGCCGATGGAGTTGACGAACCACCACAGGTGCGGCCCCTCGGCATCAAACGAAGCATCAAAGCCCTCGGACGCAGCAGCAAACGCCGCAGCCGCGGGCTCCCCCACCAGCGCAACATCGCAGCCATCAAAGCCGCAGGCAAACACATCGGCAAAGTCGTCCGCAAAGGCCACCAAGCGATCGCCGGGCCGCACAATCCCCAGCATCGACAGCGCCGCCGGCACATGCGAGGCCGAGACAAGACGCGCCTCACGCGCACCGGCCCTCAAAGCCCAAGCCTCTTCTAGCTGCTGTACATCCACACGGCACCGTCCCTTCAAAACAAAAACCCACGATGCGGGTGTTTCCCGCATCGTGGGCAACGGCTGCAGTATAGCGCCGATATGCGGCGAATCGCTAGATGTTGAGCGCGTGGTAGGTCACGCTCGCGCCGACGGCGTCAACGGTCACGCCATAGGCCTCGGGATAGATGCGCGTCGAAAACACGAGCGCGCCATCGTTTACAAACACCTCAACCGAAGAAGCGTCGCCGACGATGCGTACGTTTCGAACCTCGTCGACCGGTTCCCAACGCACCGCGCGACCGCAGCCGGCCGCCGTACGGGCCTCGTCGGTAAAGCGCATCTCAAAGCGCGCGGGCAGTTCACCCTCGGCGGGCACAAACGCCAGCTTCAGCTCGCCATCAACGGTCGCACTAAAAGCGCCGTCGACACCGGCAACAATAACGTCAAAGCAGGTATCGCCGGCAACCTCCAACGAGCCCTCCCCCACACGCACCGAGGCATAATGGTGCTCGATCTCGCGCGCCGGCTGCTGCAGTACCACGCCGCCAGCACCGACCGTAAGCTCACGCGGCACCGTCATGCAGTGCTGCCAGCCGCACGCCACGGTGGGGTCGTTGCCATAGGTCGGCTCATCGGGCATGCCCATCCAGCCGATTAGAATATGGCGACCGTCCTCGGCCGTGAACTCCTGCGGCGCATAGAAGTCAAAACCTGCGTCCCACAGGCGGAACTCGCCCAGATCATAAGCGTCCTTGCCAGCCGTAATGTCACCCGTAACGGGCATGTAGCCCGCTGCATACACATTGCCGCGGTCCCAACGACCGCTCTCGAGCCCTTGGGGAGAGAAGGACAGCCACTTCGCCGGTGCACCGCCTTTCGCATCGAGCTCGATATAGCTGGGGCACTCCCACATAAAGCCAAAGCGCTCGGGCGTAGACACGCGATTCTCGAGCTCCCAACTAAGCATGTCAGCCGAGCCGTACACCAAGATCTCGCCCACATCGCGACCGGCACCCTCGCCATGCATGGCGCAAAAACGGCTCTCGACATGCGGACCGTCGACGCGACGACGCGCGCCCAGCACCATGTGATAACGCCCGTCCACGTCACGCCACACCTTGGGGTCGCGCACATGGCAGGTCAAATCCTCGGGATAATCCTCGGAAGTCAGCACCACACGCTTGGCGCCGAACGCCTGGCCGTCGGTGCTCTCCACATAGACGGTATCGGCTCGTCGACCGGTATTGACGTAATCGTACGTGCCGTCCGCATCGGAAAGCTTAACGTTGCCCGTATAAAGTACGCGAATGCGACCGTCTTCGGCAAGCGCGGAGCCCGAATACATACCGTGACAATCGAACGACTCGTCGGGCAGCAGCGGGGCGCCAACGTAATCCCACGTCATAAGGTCGCGACTCGTCGCATGGCCCCAGACCTTAACGCCACCCTCGACATCAAAGGGCGCATATTGAAAATAAGCGTGGAACACGCCGCCCGCTTGGCAAAGACCGTTGGGGTCGTTGAGCCAACCCGCCGGCGGCATAATATGGAAGTGTTGGCCATACGCGCCATGACCACACTCAGAGGCGGCAGCATCAACCGCGGCAACCAACTTTGCAAGGTCGCGACCAAGTGCATTAGACATATCAAAGTCCTAACGGATCGAAAGTAACAAGGCACCAGAGATCGGCACCGGATACGGGAAACGCCCGCGAGCATACAACCCGCGGGCATCCCCTCAATCAAAAGCTCTTACGCCTGCTCGGAAGCCTTGGGCTCATCCTTGTACAGGACAAACGAGACGGCAAAGGAAACCAGCGCGGCAACCGCAAACATGATCGCATACTGCACGGGCTGGGCCAGGCACAGCAGGATACCGAAGATACCGGTAACGCCCGTGCCGGAGGCAGCCAGCGAAGTGAGCCGCAGACCAGGGCACCGCAACCGCCGCCGATGCAGCCGGCGATGAAGGGCTTAAAGAAGCGCAGGTTCACACCAAAGATGGCAGGCTCGGTAATGCCCATGAAGGCGGACAGGGCCGAAGGAAGCGCCAGACCCTTGATCTTGGCATCGCGGGTCTTAAAGGCAACGGCGAGCGCGGCGCCACCCTGGGCGATATTGGCAGCGCTAGCAATGGGCAGCCAATAGGTCACGCCGTACTGGGCGAGCTGGCCCAGGTCGATGGCGGTGTACATCTGGTGGATACCGGTAACGACCGTGGGGGCATAGAACAGGCCGACGATAAAGGAACCGATGCCGAAGGGCAGGATCAGCAGGGCCTGGATCAGACCGAGGATGGCGTTCTCAGCCCAGACAAAGATGGGGCCGACGGCAACAAGAGTCACGAGCACGGTCACGAACACCGAGACGAGCGGGGTCACAAAGAGGTCGAACATCTCGGGAACGATCTTGTGCAGGCGCTTCTCGAGGAAGGCCAGAATGGCGCAGGCGATGACGATGGGGATCACGTGGCCCTGATAACCGACCCACTCAAAGCCGTAGACGCCGGGGATGACGGTGACCATGGTCTGAACGCCCTCGGAGGCAACCGTATAGGCGCTCTGCAGCGAGGAGTTGATGAATGCACCACCGACGACGGCACCCAGATACGGGTTGGCGCCAAAGGCCTTAGCGGCGGAGTAACCGATCAGGATCTGCAGAATGCCAAAGGACGTGCCCGAGACCAGGTCGGCGATCTTGTAGATAAAGTTATTGGTGTCGAGCGCGATAAAGCCGTTGGAGGCCATAAAGTTGAGTGCGCTCATAATGCCCAGCAGCAGGCCCGAGGCCACGATGGCGGGGATGATGGGGACAAAGACGTCGCCGAGCACCTTAATGGCACGCATAAAGATGTTCTGCTGCTGCGCCGCGGCCTCCTTGACCTCGGCCTTGGTGGCAGCCTCGACGCCGCTGAGCGCAATGAAGTCGTCGTAGACCTTGTTGACGGTGCCGGTACCAAAAATAATCTGGAGCTGGCCCTGGGCCTCAAAGACGCCCTTTGCGCCGTCGATATTCTCGAGGGCCTCCTTGTTAACCTTGGCGTTATCGGCAATCACCAAGCGTAGACGCGTGGCGCAGTGTGCGGCCGAAACAACGTTGTCGGCGCCACCGACGTTGTCGAGCACCTCTTGGGCTGATTTGCGGTAGTCCATGACTTCCCTTTCCTCCAACGGGCGCATGTGCACCCGGCCATCTTTGACACTTACACTGTAATCGTTTTCAGTTTCATATGTCTGTAATCGTTTTCACAGTAGGGTGAACGGTAGGAAAAAGCCGGCGAAAGGTAGTTTTAAAGCAAAAAGAGGCGGCTCAGAGGCAGGCAGACGTGCCCAAAGCCTAGACATTCATAAGCTGATGGCCGAGCTTGAGCGTCTTTAGACCACCCTCCCCCTCCACGCCATCGAGCGTGTTGAGCAACATATTGGTCGCCTCGACGCCACTGGTCAGGTAGCCATAATGCACGGTGGGAATGCCGCCCGTCAGCGCGCGCAAAAACGCGTTGTCGCCAAAACCGCTCACGCGGTGTATGCCCTCGCCCATACCGCGAACCTCATCGATGGCACGCAGCGCGCCCGCCGCCATGGTGTCGGTCGCGCAGGCGACAAACGAAACATCGGGGGCATCGGCAAGCAGCTCGCGCGCGGCGCGATAGCCCGAGTCGAGCGTAAACGAGCCCAGGCGAATCAAGGCAGCATCGAGTGGGTTACCCGCGGCGCGCAAACCGGCCTCAAAACCGCGACGGCGGTCATAACCAGCCGCGCGGTCTTCTTCGGTAACTCCAATGTAGGCGATCTTGCCGTCCACGCGACCCGCAAGCGCACGGCCCAGCTCAAAGGCAGCCTCGTAATCGTCGTGATAGACGCACGCCGCACCCTCGACATGTTGGCCGATCAACACAATGGGTACACGGCACGACTCAATCGCGCGACGGTGCTCGTCGGTGATCATGGTTGCCACCAGCACAATGCCATCGACCGGGTGGTTTTGGAATAAATCGAGGTACTCGAGCTCGCGATCGGGGGCGTTATCGGTATTGGCAAGCAGCATCTGGTAGCCACGGCGACCGAGCACCTGGCCAATACCGGCGGTAATGCGGCTCACGGATTCCGAGTTAATCTTAGGTACGATGACGCCGATGAGCTTGGTGGAACCGGTGCGCAGCGCGCGAGCCTGGCTAGATCGCACGTATCCGGTCAGCTCAATCGCCTGCTTAATGCGCTCGGCCTTGTCCGCCGAGATATATCCACCGTTGAGGTAGCGCGAGACCGCGGCGCTCGAAACGCCAGCCAACTCGGCCACATCTTTCATCTTTACCACGAGCACCCCTGTCATTGAAATCGCTTTCACCATGATACCCGTGACGGCGCTTCGGATAAATCAATATCACCCAGGTCGAGCAAACGTCAGCGAGCGGGCAGCTGCCGTGGCGAGGTGCCGCGAAAGAGGAGCGAAGCGTACTTCATGTACGCGAGCGACGGTTTGAGCGGCAGATCGCCCGGCAGATGCCCGCGCAGCGTCGAGCGGTCCGGCGTTCGTTAGAACACCGGAACATAGTTATCCATGATACTCGCCGTTGTACTGGATGAGGGTCAGGTCCTCAACGCCATCGAGCGTGCGAATCGCGTCGGCATAGGGCATGTCCACGCCGTCCGAGAATACCTCCACGGCCATCTCGACTTTGTCGCCGCGCATAGTCTTGGACTTAACGGTGAACTTGGTGCGCCCAAATGCACGCACGATATCGTCGCCGGTGGTCTGGCCCGTGTAGTGAATGACCATCATGTACACGCGCGACTTGTCCTGGTGGCTCGCAAAGCCGGCGATCATCACCACGATCACCACCGCCGTGAGCCCCACGAGCGCATACATGCCGGCGCCGGCCGTAATGCCCGTGGTAATGGCCCAAAACAGATACAGCAGGTCGAGCGGGTCCTTGACCGCCGTACGGTAGCGGACGATGGACAGAGCACCGACCATACCGAGCGAGATGACCACGTTCGTCGAGATCGCGAGCGTGACCATGCAGGTAAGCACGCACATGCCCACGAGCGTCACGGCAAAGCTACGCGAATACACCACGCCGGTAAAAAAGCGCTTGTACACGTAATAGATCAGGATGCCCATGGCGAGCGCCACGAGCAGCGAAAGGCCGATCTTGGCAGGGTCGACCTGGCCAAACGCCTCCAAGACGGAGTTCTTAAAAAAGTCCCTGGTGCTCATGGTCTAAATATCCCCTCGGTTCTCAAAATCCGATTCCCAGTAGTTAAAACCGCGCAGGTAGGCGGTCTTTTCGTAACACAGGCAGTACTTGGAGACCGCCGTAAGCTCGGCCGCGCCCGGCGGCACCATATCGCGCACGAGCTGCGGGCAAAACTCCGTAAACTTGACCTCCATCACCAGCTTGCCGGGCTCCAGGACCGGCAGCGCGGGCAGCGTCGCGTCAAAGATATCGAAGCTTCCCACCGCGGCACGCACGTTCATGTCAAACGTAATGCGCACGGTGCCCTCATCCATCACCCACGGCTCGCGCTCGTAGTCCACGATGGTCCGCGGGCGCATCATGTTGCAGATGCACTCGATGTAGAACTCGCGACAGATCGGATAGGGGCTCCTCAGCAAAAAGCCGTAGTCGCCAGCCAGAATCTGCTCAAACTCGCCACGTGTGAGCGGCGCGTCCTCCTTATAGATCCAGCTACCGTACTTCTTTTTGCGCTCGAGCTTAATCACCTTGTCGCTGCCGTTATAGATGCGAACGCGAAACTTTTTGCGCATGAGAATGCCGGCGTCTTTTTCCTCGTAGGCCGAGTTGCAGTAGTCGTCAAAGTACAGGCTGCGAATGGTGTAACCGCCCGCCCGCGCATGCTTGTCCAGTTTAAATACCGGCGCCATGCGACAGGCAAGCGCGGCGTGCTCGCCCTCGTTAATGAGATATTTGAGCTCGTGGCGGTAACGCTCCTGCGTGGTACGCACAGGCGGAGCCGCCAAGCGCTCAAGCAGCGCGCTAGCCCTCCTCATACGTGTCCTCCACGACCTTACCGCCGTCTTGCACGTAAAAACACTTCATGCCGTAGTGCTTGCCGTCGTCAGTCACATAGTAGTCAAACGCATCTTGCGTAAAGCCGTCGGAGTTGGTGGCACGCACGCGCACAAAATACTGGCCGGCATCGGGCGCATCGCAGGTCACCTCGGGAAGCAGCACGTCCTCGGCCTTAAAGACAACGTCGCTTATGGCATAGTCGCGCGCTAGCTCTACAGTGTAGCGAATGTCGCGCGCCTTAAAGTCGTAGGACGCATCCCAGTTAATGCGCAGCTTACCGTTATCGATCTGCGGCACGCCGATGTAGAACGGCATGGGCTTTTTAAAACTCTCGCGAAAGCTCTTGTAGTTCTCCTCGATCTCGGAGGGAATCGCCGCGGCGATCTGCTCGTATTGGTCCTTGGTGACAGGCAGATTGTCGATATCGGGCGAAGCAAAGACCAGGGATTCAGTCACCTCGCGGTAGTGCTTGATCATCTTGGTCAGGCGAGTCTCGGTCAAATACGAGCGCAAGTCCTTGACGGCACGGTCGAGTTCGCTGCGGAACGACTTGCTGCGCAACGCGCGGTTAAACAGCACGTTACCCCAGTAGTTGCTTGCGCCGCGCTCCCAGCTCGCGTAGTCCGAAAACCCGGTAAGAGAAAGCTCCAGCTTACGCAGCATGCCGTCGTTATCCCAATCTAAAAAGTACCAGGTATTTGAGTTAAGCGGGCTGTACAGATAGCAGTTACGGTTCTGCGTATCGCAATTTCCCGTCAAGATCTGAAACGCCATCCAATAGACCAGGTTCTCGGTATCGAAGTAGGTGTCGAGCACATCGTCGATCTTTTGCGTATCGTCGTTGAGCGCATCGAGCATCTCGATTAACTTGGTATGGTCCGAATCGCCCTTGATCTAGAGCATGCCCTCAAACGCCGTCTGGTTATAGTCGGGGTCATCCGCCAGCTTAATGGTATCTTCGAAGCGATGGAAATCAAAGCTGTTCACCTTATACAGGTGCCCGCTCTTATCCAGGCCATGTGCCTTAAGCGCCGTCTTGTTGAGCTGCTCCACCTGCGTAAACAGTCCGTAGTCCTCAAAGGTGTCGTTAGATTTTTCGGTCTGGTCGCACACCCACAGGTGCACAAACTGCGTGCGAAGGCCCATCATCTGGGGAATCCCACAAATCAGGTCGTAGGCCATCTTGTTGCGAAAGCGCATGCCCTCGCCCATATGCTTATTGAGCGCAATCGCGCGCTGCTGACGCCAGGTGCCCTTACCCTTCTTGAGCTCAACCTTATAATTCTTCTGCGCGTAGCCGCTCGACGTCTGGCCGCGCACCTGCACGGTGGCATTGGGCGCTTCCTCGCCATAGCCGACCTCGCCGGCCACCGGGCCGTCTTCGTCGCCCGGCCGCAGCAGGCCCATAACCTGATAGCGCGTCACGCCCATGCCGGCATAGTCATACACCGAGTACGTGTTGATCTCGGCCCAGCTGTGGTCGGTGTTCTCGGAGCTGTTGCCGCGCGAGACCGTCAGGTACATGGTCACAATACCCGAGTCGTCGTAGACCTCGTACAGCTCGTCCTTATCGCGCAGGTGCTTAGTCCCGTCCGAGGCCTCGGCCTTTTTGATCTCGTCCTGCTTTTTGACTTTTTTGGTCGAGGAGTCTTCCTGCACCGAGCAGCCCGAAAGCAACAGCACACCGGCAGCCGCCTCAAACAGACGGCGGCGAGACATCATTCTATCGGTCATCAGGACCTCCCCAATGCTTTTGGTACAAGCGAACCACCGCGCGCTCAAACGCGCCATGCGGCTCGCCCTGCTGACGGCGTTCCTCATAGCGCTGCTCGGCACGGTCGAGCAAGCGGCCCAGCTGTGTAAAGCGACCCGTTTTGTCGGTCGCCACAATGGGCTGCTGGCTCAGGATACGATACGGCAAGTTGGCGGTATAGGTATCGAGTCGCAGCAGCGCCACGCTAAAAAACACCGCCGCACCCAACAAAAAGCCAAAGCCGTAAAACTGCTGCGGCAAAAGCAACGACACCGCAGTCGCCAGCCCAGCCACACCGGCAAACAGACCCGAAGCCAGCACGGCCCCCTTATAGTCGGTAAAGTACAGCAAGATAAGCATCACCGTATTGCCCACGGCATACAGGCCATAGCCCACGCACAGCGTACGAAAATAACCGTGCATCAGGTTGTTAAAGCCCAACGGCAGGGCCGACAGCACCGTGGTCTCGAGCGAAATGACCGCAGCAGTCACAAACAGCTGCTTGAGCGCACAAAAGCGCAGTTCTCGATTGAGCGTGGCAAGCATTTCCTCCTCGGCCACCACAATGTCGCCCACCACGCCACCGTCGTTGAACAGGCTGTAGTAGTCGCGATAGCGCGGATAAAAGTTGACCTCGACCGAGACCACAAAGTTGACGGACGTGACCAGGATCGTCAAAAACGCGATGAGCGCCGGCACATCGTGGTAGGGCGCACCATAAAACAAGCCCTTGACCTGCACGCCAATGGGACCGGCCCAAATTATCACCAAGTGCGCAAAGAGACCCAGGTTGGTAAACAAGCCCGTGAGCGCCAGCGGCATAAACTGATCGAGCCACTGCAAAAAGAGCCAGGGGCTGCGGTCGCTCTGAGGAAAATAACGGTACAGCAGCACCACGTCCCAGGCGAGCATGACGCCGTAGCCCAGAGCAATTGACGCCAACAGGCCCTCGACCGGCGGCAGTCCCAGCGCCAGCGCGGCCAGGGCGCACAGGCACGCCACGCCAATGGCAGCCGCAAAGCTGCATAGGATACCGCGGTAATCCTTGATGGCCGTGAGGTAACTCATGCCGTTCCAGTTGACGATCATAATGTTGAACAGCCACAGGCACAGCAGCCCCTGCAGCAGCGTGGCGCCCGAGAACAGCAGGAAGACGCCGTAGAGCACCGTGCCCGCAACGAGCATGACAGCATTGGAGCCCCAAAACGAGGGCAGAATCTCGTCCTCGCGCTCGGCAAACAACATATCAGCCAAAAAGCGCGTGACCGGCATGGAGAAAAAGCTCGTGAGCGTGAGCGACGCCAGCAGCGTATAGGTCACCATGCACACCAGCAGGTCTTGGTTGGCGCGTCCCACGCCCCACAGACCGCACAGCACCAAGATACCCACCTGGAGCAGCACGCCCAGCAGCATCGGGCCCGTGCACACAATGCCGGCGTAGCCATAGGCGCGCATCGTGGCAAACAGGCCCTTGCGCCTAAACAGGCGCTTGAGCTCAAAACCGATTCCGGCCACCGGCTACTCCCCCTCTCTGGGCAGGTCAAACGCTTGCGCCGTCACGTCGTACAGCGCGCGATAGTTGGCGAGCATCTGCTCGTGCAAAAAGTACGTGGCAACGCGACGCTTGCCTCGCTCCCCCATCTCAATGCGACGGGCGCGGCTTGTGCACATGCGTTCCATGGCATCGGCCAAGCCCTTGCGATACATAGGCGGCGTCACAAAACCTGCCACGCCAAAGTCATCGCCCGGAGCGCCTTCGAGCAACTCACGGCAGCAGCCCACCTCGGTCGTCACGCAGGGACGACACGCGGCAAGCGACTCCAGCACGCTGAGCGGCTGGCCCTCGGAGATGCTCGTCAAAATGGTAAAGTCGAGCTTTTCCATGTACTCGACCACGTTGACGCGGCCGGTAAAGATCAGGTCGCGCACGCCCAGGGTTTCGACCAGCGCGTGGCACTCGGTGCCGTACTCTTCGTCGTCCACGCCGCCCATGATGTGCAGGCGCACCTTGGGCAGGCGCTCGTGCAGCTCAAAAAAGGCATAGATCATAGTCTTGACGTCCTTGATGGGCGCCAGGCGCACCACCGCGCCAATGTCCACCCAGCCGTCATCGGGCTTTAAGGGAATGTCCTTAAAGCAGTCGAACTGGATGCCGTTGGGGATGACCAGACATTTGTCTGCATCGCAACCCATATCGATTTGCGTCTTGCGGGCGTTATGGAACAAACTCGTCACGCGGAAGGCGCGGCGGTAGATCTCCTCCGAAAGCAGGTAGAAAAAGCGAATCCAGCGGTCCTTAAACGACGGCACCACCCAGTCGGCGCGAATGATCTCTTCCTCGCGCTCGCGGGTATAGATGCCGTGCTCGGTGAGCAGCACCGGCGCATGGTGAACGCTTGAGCCCAGGCAGGCGAGCAGGCCGCCGTAGCCGGTCGAGATAGCGTGGTACACATCGGCAACCGGCACCTCGCTGCCCAGCAGGTAGAGCACCGGCAACAGCATAGAGCGCATGGTGTGGAATGCGTCGGCGAAGGGCGTGTAGGGGTACTCGGCAAGGCACACGTCGCGGAAGATATCCATAAACGTGCGGCTCTGCAAAAACGAGAGCGGATGCACGCGACGGCGCTGGAAGATATCGAACAGCACGTCCCAGTCCGGATTGGAGAGCGACACCAGGCGGCGTAGCGCCTCGCGCTCGCGGTCGTTAAAACTGGCTTCATGTTGCTCGCCCGAAAGCCGCAGGGCATCGTCCAGGAACACCTCGTGCACCTCGACCACGTTGCTGGGCAGCTCGTAGACAAATTTGCCGCGGTCGGCAGCATGCGCGCCAATCACCCACAGCACGAACTCGTGCTCGGGCATGGCCTGGATATAGCCATGCATCCAGGTAGATACGCCGCCGTGCACATAAGGGTAGCAACCCTCGAGTACCAAGCAGATTCTCATCTGTCGCCACCCTCCTTGCGCTCGATCGTCAGGGTATTATCATTTGCCTTGAGCAGATACAGATCGCCCGTAAGGTGCGTCAGTTCGCCACCCGTCACCGCACCCGGCTCGCCATTATTGGCGCGGAACATGAGCCACGCCTCGTCGTGGAAATTGCCCAGGCTGAGCGTCCAGGCATCCGCACCGGTATCCACGCTCACCGTAACCGACGAAAAGCGCTGAATGGCACCGGAGCACTCCGACGCCGTCTGGCGGCGCAGGTCGGGCGCAGACTTGGTAAGCCAGTCCAGGTAGTCGGTCAGGCCGCCCTTGTAGACTTCCCAGCCCTCCTTGGCGCCGCGATCGGGATCGAGCAGGTCGTCCGGGTGCATAAAGTGCGTACTCACGTAGTGCATGTTGAGCTCGGACACGGCAGCCAGGCGCATATAGGAATCGTCGACCATGCCGCCCGAGACAATACGCGGCTGCTCCACAATACCATCGCTCGCCACGCCAAACTCCTGCACGTACGGCAGGTCGGTACCGTCCTCAAAATACGTACTGGCAATAGTCTTAATGCGCGGAACATCGGTGCCGATAAGCTGGCGCGCGCGGGCCGAAAGGATATTCGACGGTGGCACGTAGACCGAGCCGTGCGCGTTGGGCAGCACCTCGTCCTGGAAGGCTATAAGCTCGTTGAGCGAAGCGACGAGCGTCTCTTTGTTCTTCCAGGTCTTGTAGACGTACAACGTACCATAGTCGGTGTCCCAGAGCGCAAGCGGCTGATGGTTGTAGCCGTGAAAGCCCAGCTCGCCGCCCATCTGCAGCAGCATGCCGCCAAAATAGCGGAACTGCGTGGTATCGGCCTGTCGCGCGGGCTCGGTCTGGTTGACCGCGTCCTCGTAGTTTTCAATCATCACGCCGGTATAGCGAATGCCGTATTTTTGCGCGAGCTTTTGCAGATCGGGCCACCAGACCTTGGTGTAAAAATCGGCAATGGAAAGGCCGTAGTCACGCTTGATATAAGTACCATCGCCCGAGGGCACGGGGCTAGGAAAGTCGTCCAAATAGAACACGGCGCTGTTGATGACCGGATAGGCCGTGGCATCACCCAGCAAGCTTATGGCCGAAGCATAGAACCCACGCATGACCTTGTCGTAGATGCCAATGTTGCACACCACGGTGCGCCCGCTGCCGCAGTCATTCGACCAAATGAGCGGGGCGCCCGCATCGCCGGTCATAGCCCACACACGAGCCGTCTCGCGCAGCGAAACCGAAAGCGACGAATCAAAGGGGTCCGAGAGCTCGTAGCGCTCTCCCCCGCCCAGCATAAAGTCCTCGCTCGGCACAATGCTTTCGGCTTTTACATAGTCATATCCTGCCGATTCAATGCCAAGCTTGGAGGCAATCACTTGCAGATAGCTCGAGTTATCCGGCGGCATGGCGAGCATAAGCGAACCGCCGGCACTCACCCAACTCATAATGTCGGCCAGATGCGTACCGAGCCCATCGAGCGACGGCATGAGCAAAATCACGCGATCGAAGGAGGTCAGCGAGGGAATGGCATCCGCACCGTCTAGGGCAAGATCCACGTCGCGGTGCGCGATCTTCATGTCGAGCAGGATCTGGTCGAACTGCTCCTTTACGTCCTCGACGCCAGCTCGATCGGAATCGGTAATGACCAGGCACGTGGGCTTTTGACCAAACATCGCCGAGGAGGCTGGCACCGCATCGTTGGCGGCAAGCATCCCCAGCTTATGCTGGCCCGCACTGTATTGCACGCCGGCGCGCTCCACCAGCAGCACGGCGGCCATGGCGATAAAGACCGCCCACACCACGAGCAGCCCCATCCAGCGAAAATGGCCCGCACGGTCGCGGATATGCTGTATCACGCTCATCGGGCCTCCTCTCCGTTGCGCCAAAACGCCAGTTCCTCGCGGTTGGCGGCGCTCAAGTATACATGCTGTTTGTCAATCGCATCGATCACGCGGTGGACCTCGTCACCGTCGCGGCGCATCACCGCCAGGCGCAGGCAAAGCATCCAAACCTCCTGCTCCTCGGGCACGTCGAGCACCAGCTGGTCGGTCACGGCCTGCGCCTCGTCGATCTCTCCGACATCGGCCAGCGCCGTCGCGTATCGAATGCGAAGCTCAAGGGTGTCCTCGCGCTCGCAGCGACGCGCAAGCAGGCGCGCGTACTGTTGGCGCTGAATCTGAGCAACGCGCCCCTCGGCCAAACCCGAGCCCAAGTATTCGCCAAGAAAATTGCAGTATTCATTGAGGTTTTGCGCGCTCGGGTCGGTCTTAAAGGCACGTTCCAACTGCTGCAGTTTAAGGTCGAACTCCTTGGAGATCTGCGCCACCGCCGTCGCGGCATAGTGCGCCACCTCAACGTCGTCGTTAAGCTTAGCCGCCTGCAGCTGCGCCAGGTACGCGTCGGGCTCCTCGGTGAGCATGGAGAGCATTAGGCGGCGCCGTTCTGCCGGGTCGTTGACGATGAGCGCCTCCTCGAGCGGCACTACGCCTGCATCGGCATCACGTTCGTGCACTAGGATGCTGCGATGCAGGTCGTCGTTGAAGCGCAGCGACTCCAGCGCGGACTCTTTCAGCCCCTCGCCAAACACCGCGCTGCGGACCGATAGCAGGACCACCAGCAACGGGCCCCACAGCGGCACCAGCACTATTACAGCCAGCATGTGCCCGCGCACCGGCAGCAGGCCCAACTTCATGAGCGTCCACAGCATCAGGCAAACCAGCGCATGAATCAGCAACAAGACGGCGGCAACGACAAGCGAGATCAAGCGGCACCCCCCTCACCGTCACCGGTGTCAGCAATGTGTTGCAGCAGCGCCACGATGTCCTCGCCGCCGACGGGCTCCACCGCAATCTGCTTTGCGCTCAGGCGCTCGCGGATAATGGGCAGATCGCACGCCTTTGCCTGGCGCATAAGCAGGTAAAGCACGTCGCCGTCGACCAAGCCCGCCGCATCGCTCTCGCGGATTGCCGACCCAATTGCGCCCACCAGCTCGCCGACAGCCTCCATGCCCGGTACCACGCGCAGGAGCAAAAAGCTGCCCATCTTGGCATCTGCCAGCGCCTGCTCGGCCGCGAGCTCTTGGCCAAAGGCAGCCTGCTTGAGCACGCAAGTGCCGTCAACGCAGCGTTTATCCTGTGCCACCGCCTCATAGTCAAAGGCACGGCCCAGCGCGCTTTCGACCAGGCCGCACAAGATGCGGAACAGATTTTGGTAATAGAGCGTCATTTGGTTCTGGGCCGCACAGCGCACAAAGATCAACACGGCGGGTGCCCCGTCGCGCTCGATCCTGTATCCAAACATGGGAAGCCCCGGCGTCAGCTCGCGGTTCACCCACAGGTTCGAACGACCCCCGTCGCCCAAAAGGGGCGCAAGCTGCTCAAGCGTAAGCGAGCGTGCGGCATCTTCGGCAATCGCGGGACTTGCTGCCACCAGGCGTGCAAATGCTCCGCCCGAAACATGGTAGATCGTCACCGAATCGTTCTCGAGGATCTCGCCCAGAAGCTCGCAGCACTTGCGATAGATGTCGCGTGGGTTGAACACGTCGAGCTCCTGCGTCACGGCAAAGATCTTGCCAAAGCTGTCGTGGCGACCCACGATCTGGCGCCTGTACGCGCGCTTATCCTCGATCGCGTCGTGGTAGAGCTGCGTAAGGAACGTATTGCGGTTGCGCACGAGCTCGTTTTGATCGCGCTCCGCCCTAATGGCTTCGCTGTTGCGCAGCTGCACATAGCCGCACACGGCACCCACCACAAAGTACGCAATAAACGGCAGCCAGTTAGACGGCTCGTAAAAGAGACCCTGGAAGGTATAGCCATACTGGGTAAAGTAGCTCGCCGCCAGGCCAATCGAAGCCAGCAGTGCCGCGACCAAGCCAAAGTCCAAGCCATACAGCGTGCCGATGAGCACCACGTAGAGCAGGCGATAATCGAGCACGTTGAGCTGGGTCGATTGGGAGAACAAGCGCTCCAGCACTTCAAAGAGCACCCAGGCGGCTGCCGTCTCCAGGCATTTGACAGGCAGCGTGCGCATTTGAATGCGGTCGATGGCCGCGCGCAAGGGGTTGACCTTCTTTGCACGGCCAGCATCCCAGCGAGCCTGAATGGTCGAGAGGTCGCGCAGCAAGTCGTAGCGCTGAAACCAGCCATAGCGCACGCGAGCGACGTCGCTGGCGGGCAGGGCGTAGCCGGCAGAATCGCCATAGGCAACTGAGAGCCCTGGGAACAGCGCCTTGAGGGCGTCGCCCACCTCACCCACCGTGTGATGGAAGGTATCGGCTACGTCGAGCGTCTCAAAGTTACCATTCCAGCTGTCGAAGATACGGCGTACCAGCACCGCAAGCTCCTTGGCACACAGCAGGGGAAACGCCGCATCCTGTGCGCCCTGCAGAGCGGCCGATCCGGTTGAGCATGCGTCGAGCATCGGCACCAAAAACGGGTCCTCCAGCGCGGCAGATGCGGTATACAGGAACGGCACGCGCAGGATCTTGGTCTGAACGCCCTCGCGAGCAGCGTAGTAGCGGCACAGGTCGTTTGCTGCGTGCGCGATAATGCCCTTGCCCGTTCGCCCCGCGGCATCGGCGGCACCCTCGGCACCCGCGGGCCCCGCTACATACAGCAGTTGGACCCGGCGACCCGCGCACGTACGAAAGACCGAGCGCAGCAGCTCGATATCGCCCACGGTATCGGTATGCGGGGTTAGGTAATTAGACAGGTAGACCACGCGGTCGAACTCGTAGGCCTGCTCCAAATGCTGGAGCAACTCTTTCCAAGAGGCATGGGGCGACGACTCATCGCGGCGCGCGTCCTGCGCGGCTACAACCTTAACGTGGTCCCCGGGGAATGCCTTGGCGCAAAAGTCATCGTCAACATATGCGGTGTTGCCAACAACCAGCACCTCCATGGCGCACCCCTCCCGTAAAATCCACTTTGTTCATAGTCAAACATGCGTATTTTACGCTGTCAACGCGAGTTGGGGCGCCTTTAAGGCTGTTTTAAGAACTTTTTTAGGGAATGTGGGGACTTCGAGAGTCCAAAATGAGCGCCCAATCCGGAAGAATGCGGCAAATTCAAGACATGCCGACAACACTGGATAGTAGCAACGCTTCTACCTGCGGCTTCTGTTCATGAAAAGGACCATGCTAATCCCACTCCTCGATGCGGGTGAGATACGGATCGGCGCCGTAGCGACCGGACAGGTATTGCTTGTCGAAAGCCGCGTTCTTGCTTACCAGATTACCGTTTGCCTCGTGGATGTCGGCGAGAGACCACAGTTGGCTCGCCTCCCCCTCGCCGCGCGCAGCGAACCATATCTCGTCACGGCGGAACACATCGTTTCGCATGGTAGACACGTCCTGGGACGAGAAGATGAGCTGTGCGCCACTCTTGTTGACCTCAGGATCCTTAAACAGCAGGATCACATAGCGAAGAAGCTTCGGGTGCAGTTTGGCGTCGAGCTCGTCTACCACAACGGTGCCACCACACTCAAGCGCTGCCATCAGATACGCAGCCAACCCCATGAGCTTCTGGGTGCCGGCAGATTCCTCGGATAAACGCAGCTCGTACGCTTTGCCGCCCACCTCGTGTCTCACGAAGACGCGCCGGCCGCGCCATTCCGGCGCCCTCTCCACTCTGAAGCCGTCAATACGCACATCAACGGCGCGCAAAAAACGCGTGACCTCGCGCGAGTCGCCCTCGTCGAGCATTTGCTCGAGCATCCGCTCCAGGTAGGAACTGTTGTAGTTGAGAAACACAGCGTCGAGAAACCAGCTGGCCGCCTCCTGGACCACCGGTGCATCGAAGTTGATGCAAAGGAACGATAGGTACGGCAGACTTGGGTTGAACCTCGCGGCCGTCACAAGCTTACGCAGTGTGGGGCCGAGTTCAACCTTTGTATCCTCGCGCTCGAACAGCATCGCCGTGCGTGACGCTCCCAATTTTCGCCGCCACAGGCCTTCGGACACGATCTCGTCCGCATGCACGGACAGGGCATAGCGGTACTCGTGCTCACCCGCGCGATAGTAGAGCTCGAACTCGGTGGGCTCGGCAGCAGACACATCATCGAACTTAAACGCCGAACAACGGGGTATCAAAGGGCGATCGCCCTCTGCTGCATCAGCACTGGCAGACAGCAGTCTTATCGGTCTGGCCACCGCCGAGCGAACGTAATCAAGAGACTCGAGCAGATTAGACTTGCCGCCAGCGTTGGGCCCGTACACCGCAGCCACCGGAAGGAAACTCTGCCCGTCGGAACACTCTATGAGGGAACGCTCAAACTCCTTCATCGGCGTCGCCTGCATGGAAAGCTCCACCTCATCGCGATAGGATCTATAGTTCCTGAAGGTGAACTGGCAAAGCATCGTCCTCAACATTCCTTTCATTGTTTTGAAAAGATATTTCAGAGTTTTTATTTGATTATAGAGTTTAAGCAGGCTAAATCAAGTGCTTGCTACACCAATGACAGCAGGCGCAAGGTGCCAAACCGCCCATACTCGACCATCCCATTGCCGGAATGGCGTTTAGCTAGCACGTTACGCATTACATGCATGGAAAAAGGGCAACACTCTATCAGAAAGCGTCACCCTTAAAGCTCCCAAAGAGCTTTTGTATTGAGATATGTACTCTACACCTCAATGAAGTGAACCATCATACCGCACCACCTCGTTTTCAAAACGCCCAAATATGCGCTCCAATGCGAACATCGAATCGACAGCATCGTTTACAACCTTCACCGCAATGATGAAGTCATTTAACGACAGTGGGCACACCATTACGGGCCGCTGTCGCTATGGAGCCGAACCCTTATCCCCTCGGTGGGAAGGGGTCGTGGCCATGGGAATCCCTTGCGCGAATCCTTCCGTCGCGACGATGGACAATCAACTCCGATTCTTGATTGGAGCAAATGCGTCGACCGAGCTTTATCGCCTCGCTCTGGGTCGTCGTAACGAAAGAAGCGCGACTTGTTCCCTCGCCCTTAACCTGCCAATTGCCATCAGAACGCTTCGTAACGTGCTGATTTCTGCCTTTCATACTCACTTCACCTTCAATTCTGAACTCGCCGATATGTCTATAGCATGAGATATGTGACAGGTACCTTCGTGCCGATTTTCAAAAGTGTAGCCACTGGCGCGGACATAAAATGAAGCGCACGCAACGAGCACGTTGATCTTTTTGTCTTCTGGCAACCCTGCAAACCAAAGCGAAAGAGCAGAAAGGGTGCTGAAGTTCACATCCAAAGAAGCTCATATCGACGACCTGATGGACAGGCGCCTCCATATGAACGCAGCCGGCTACTACCATGGTCTACCCGGCGAGCAGAGCGTTTCATTGGTAGCGTCTTTAGCGTACGGGATGGGCATCTACGCCAACTGGCTCTTGCCGATCTACTGCATGTTCACGGAGCAAGAGAGCAAGATCGCAAACAATACCGTCGTGATTACCGGGCGAATGATCGATGGGTTCCGGTGCGCCGACGCCAGATCGGTATCTTGCGATATGGCCACGTCGAGCGGCAGTTGAATCGCAAGATCGATTCTGGAGGTGACATTCCCTACACGGATGCCCCCGCACGGCCTCGCGCAGCCATGTCAAGCATGCTGTAAAATATCGTCAAAAAAAGAGGGCCGACGCATCAACCCTCTTCAGGTGTCGCCCGAGAGCTTCCACCGCAATTGGCTATATTCTACTCGATATCCTGTGTTTGTCTACGGGCCCCAACACAAGTGAAAACTATCTTCATCTTCAGACGCTGACTTTTAAGTTGCAGCTATATAACTACGGAGTGAATCCATCTTGCTCCTAGCTCCGGTATTAACTATCTTGTGAAAATCCGAGGAGGACAGAGATCCGTGCAGATCTTCTAGCACGTTCGAATAATTTCGAATAACCTGATAGCACTCAGTTTTGGAAACCATCATCTTTCTGAGTAGATAGACAATTAGGACGACATAATCAGTAATAGTTGAAAAGTCTATCGAAGGAACGCCAATCTCGGATGACAGCATCTGGCCAAGCTGATTGCCCACTTTTGCCCTCTTAAACCTAACGTCATAAACGGCACTATTATGAGCAATCGCGTTACGGAGGTCCTTGAGCGCAAAGATAGTACGCTCAAGAAGCCCGGGACCGTCGTAATTGTTCGGAAGCTTTAGGTCATCAGATATGCTCTGTCTAACCGAGCCCTTTAAGCACGAATAGAAAACACCGAAGTTTCCTAGAGTCATGACCTCGAATAGCGCCCAAATAGGCAAGGGTTTATCGCTGTCGTAAAAATGCCTAACAACAGGGTTCTTGGAATAATTGTACTGAATCAATCTATTGATTTCCGCGCGCAGACCCAGGCGCTTTTTCATAGCAGCGCTATAGTCTTTACTTTTTCTAGGGTAATCACGGTACGCCACGAGCGTTCGAGAGAAAATATCTTCCAGCACGAACGAGTGAGAATCTTCAAGCACGGCTTCTAGCGTATAGTTCTTTAGCGCAGTTTCAATAAACATTACGCTTGGATATAAGAGCGCCTTGACCGCCATATCAAACTCATTTAAGGCAATTACCTCGTCAAAGCTCGTTAAATCCAAGCAGTTGGAAGAATTGCCCACAAAACGATGACCCTTGTAGCCATGATAATAGCCGTAATTCTTCATCTTTCTTTTATGGACAGAGCCGTGCGTCTCTATCCCTTTATCCCTAAGATGTTTCATGAGGCCATTGAGAGTTTTCATTATGGGTCCTTAAGCGCGGAGCCGAAATTGAATTAATTATATCCGCTACCGGACACCACTAGAGCATTATCCCAATCGGTACCGTCCTCATTCCCCTAAAGCTGCAGCATATAACACGACTACGCCACCGGATCATTTGATGGCATCGCGAACGGATCGCTGCAGCTTATTCAACCGAAATAACGGCTCGTCTTCTATCATGCGAAATGACTGCTTTGGACAGCCGTAAATAGGAAGACTGATTCCGGAAGCGACATTTCCTCGCACGAACTCGTCTTTTACGGTGCCCCGGATTCAAGCGTGGCTAACAAGGCAATCCAAGGTATCCCGTGAAGCCTCGTTATCAAAACGCTCAAATATGCGTATCGCCGCGAGTATCGAATCATCGGGTCGCAACCGGTCGAGCGGCGCCTTAAGCCCGACGAGAAGAACCCTGGCCGAAAAATCGATAAGCATGATCACGAAGAGCGGACTCGGCGGCCGGCAATCTAATGCCATGAATCTTCCAAATCATTCTTTAACCCTTGATTGGCAATACATCCCATTATTTATTCAGCGCCATAATGGACCAACCTCAACGCGACATAGAAGAGCCGAAGTCCCGCATCAGAACCTGACTATTATTCCCGCTGCTCCTCCGGAATAAATGCTTGCAATATTATAGCGACGGCAGGAATATGTCGCAGCTCGTCACAGCTATGGTTCGCCATGTAACTGAACGCATTAGTTAGCCATTTATTCGAACCGTGAACGTATTCCACCCCATAGGCTTCAAACAAAGATTCGAGTTCTCCAGAACTCAAAACTACCAATCCCTCGCGCGCAAGAAGCCGAAGCATCTCTTCAACGCTCACGCCCAGATCATCTGGAAGGTTTTCATAAACTTGGTGCTTATAATGACTTTTCACTATTTCTGGCATTTTGTCCCGCTGCCCGCCCGGACAGCCTTCAAGCTCTCGATAAAATCGCTCAAGGGAATTCCTCACTTCTCGAATTTCATTCCGTTTATCATTGGTAGTGATAAATAGATTGGATACGCGCTTAAAAATATCGTTATTATCCAATAAATCAAAATCCGTAATTACTTTGCATCTAATTCCAGCCGAATCATAAAACTTCTTAATGCTCTCAAAACCCGGCTTACCGTTAACAGAAACAAATAGGCCGCTGTAATTGGTATCAAATTTAGAAATTAGTTTACGATATACGGCGGCATCTCTAGGGCCTTCGACAAGGACGGCCTCACTCGAAAATAATGCATCCAGATACTCGGCTGAAAAATCCGAGCGGTCAATTAAGCTCAGGATTTCCTTATTGGAGAGCACTTTTGCGCAGCGCATGTCGCCATCTCGGTTAAGACGCACGATGGTAAGCTCCTCAGAACAAGACGAGATGAGCCCCTGGAGTAAGAAGGAGCTATGCGTGGAAATAAACACATTGTTGAGACTTTCGTTCTCAATAAAGTTTTTGCCCAGGATTTCCCCCATCCTGCGCGCATATGGAGGATGAAGAAAAGCTTCAGGCTCATCCAAAAGAAACACCGGCTTGCGCCTTCCCATCAAACTCAAAAGAACGGAAACAAAACTACGCAAGCCATCGCCCTCTTCGCGCAGCGGCGTAGCCTTAGACAAGATAGTCAGACGACGTGGCATATCATGTGTTGCACCACGATATTCCTCAAATGAATCGCTAACGACGGGGACAATCCTTTGGCGACTCGTGCTCGCATCTAGAACAACGTCCCTGTTAAATAGTGGAGTAATTTCGGACGCTATCGTCTTGCAGTCCGGATCGGTGTCGTATGCCGAGCTAAGGCTGTTGTAGTTATCGTCGTTTATGCCATAAGCTTGATCGCCAATCGACATCAACAGGCGATCCTCGGTACCCACATAGTCAACCATCGCAGGTCCAAAAAAGCGCAGCGCCTCGCGGCGAGCTTGTTCTGGCCCTTCATAGTTGTCGTCATCAAAACACCGAGAAAAACTCTTGCGCCAATCATCGGTCGGGGAAAAGCAAGGGGTACGATAATTCGGAGAAAATGCTATTCCACCCGGAGTCCAATTTATGCCGGTGTTGCAGTAATCGCGGAGACGCCATCCCCCATTACAACGAACAACTTTATCATCGAGACCATATGTATCGATTATTTCATTGCTGTTTGCTGGGAAATTGAGGTGGATTTCATTAAAGACAACGCGCTTGGTCAACTCCCCTCCGGAATAGCCCACCTCTGGATTACCCAAAATCTCAGAACGAATTTCTTTAAGTGATTTACTTTTACCAGAATTATTTGGTCCAATGAATACAGTAATCTTCTTAGGCTTTACTGTCGTACCGTCCACCGTGACCAGCTCATTGACTTTAAAAGAATATCCAGCCATATTCATACTCCTCGACCGCTGCTTTAGTCGATTATTACAAACTGCGGGGACATGCAGTGAGCACAATCGATGAGCGAACTGAAACAGAAAAATGGGCTCGAAGAACAGCGTACGTGCCGCCAGGCCACTCAGTCATGGTTTCGAATCGATGACTCAGCCAAAACGGCTCTTTTGAAAACCGCGACCGGATCCCTCAGATAGAGAAACGAAAGCCTTGTCAATGCGCCACCCTTTACGATATTGTCTCAATTCTCAAAATATCATGAGGGGGAATCGAGCCAACAATCGCTCCATCAATCTTGGGCAGGCAGTAATCCGTCGACATATTACTGCTGAGTACATCAATGAAGCTCGACAATATTGAATCATGGGCATAAGGCTGAATGCGATCAAAAGAGAAGGCAAATTTGACCCTGATTGAAACCCCCAGGCTTTTCAATGCCTCAACTGCTTCGGCTCCCGCAACATCCTCTAAAGACCACGCAAATGTTTCCCCACCCAACGTTGCTGAATATTTTGAATATTGCCCGGCCATGGATTTAAGCAGGTAGAAGCAGACACAGCCAGTCCTGCGTGGATGTTCAGCAAAATAATGATTTGCCTTCTGAAGAACAGTCTCAGTTTGGCCCAAGTTCAACCCAACAACCCCGGAAAGATAGCGAAATTGGTCAAATGCCTCTTCCCTAGAGAAAGCCTTCAAACCCATTTCCGCAATATCATCCGCAGAGAGCACTCTGGTAGCATGCCATCCAGTTATCGTTTCTTCTTCTAGCAGTTCAGCGAGAATGGCCCTTTCCGACCCGTAAGACCCAGTCAAGCGTTGGTGATAATCTGAAAATAGGCGCATTATGTCTTTTCGACTATCCAAGTCGTACATCTATCGACCCTCATCCAATCTGGACGAACAGTTGCAGCAATTTGACAGAACGCCCTTCTTTATAGAAAATTGCCTCGCAAAACCTTCGTCAAACGAAGCTTGCAGTTCTTTTAGAAAATCTTGCATCAAGCGTAAGCGGCAACATTTCATAACGAAGGAGCATGTCGACAATCGACAAGTCGACCAGCATCTTAAAATCTAGATTTGCATACTCCCCTTGCGTGCTCCTTCCTCAACTTTAGGAAACCCAAGCCGATAGGCACGCAGGCGAAAATAGTTGCTGTTCTTTTCCAGATAAGCTCTAGCATCTTCTTCACTCATCAGCGAGAAATGGACACCCCTAGATTTGAGATGATCAATCTGCTCTGACGCCGTAAGCCACGGCTTTCTATTGGCGTCGGTCATCAGATCTCCGTTCGCGATGATTAACTCAAGATTTTATATTAAGGCGTTTAACTGAGCGAATCACTAAGATTTGGCTGTTACGTCAAATACCCTTTAGCGCAACAACCCGAATACTCTGAAACTAAGGAATGCCAATCCGATTAATGGAATTATTCACCGTGCATTTGAGAACATCATCCTGCCCATCAAAAGTCATTGGAAAATACTGCAGGTAGCGGTTGCCAAGTATGTCCGAGTACGTGACGAGGATGCGATAGCCGGCCTCCATCACCGGCTTTGCTTCACCACCAAAATAGATAACCAGCTCACTCTCCCCTCCCACTGGAAGCTGTCGAGTCTGGCACCAGGCGACCCGCGGAGTTCCAAAATGGGCCCACTCATTTCTATTCGCAATTCCAACCCTCACATTAACCGCAGGCCCAGCTCCCATACTGGATATTGCATAACGATTAGCGGCATGCTCGTCCACAGGACTCTCGTCGCAAGGAATAGCTGGGGCTCCGCCATCAATCAGCAGACGATCAACGCAGTCCAAAGCACCCGATTTGTATTCATCGTCCCTGGGATCAGCCTCGGTAAACACACCGTGAGCGAAACCGTTCTTCGACATACATAGTTGCTTTTCCGACAAACGGGTTAAGGCAATACAAGGGAGAACGTTCATCACATCAGAATGATTCCGGTCTTCTCTACCAGCTAGCAGCGAGAAATACAGCACCGCGACCGCCGAAATTGAGCCCACTAACGCGCCAAGATACCCAAGCAGGCCGTTAGCGTCCCATACGGGATGCAGCCATGGAACTGGTGTATCAATTGAAAACGCAATCTGAATGACTATTAGCAAAAATACAGAGAGCACCACAACGCAAGCAATAAACGCCTTAATTAAATCGAATACCGAAGGCTTCCTCTTGCCCGAACACATTCCAACCAAACTCATTTCACGAAACACACGTTTTAATAAAGTTGGCCCCAAAATCGGTTACCTGGTAGCTCCAGCGATGGAAAACGAATTTCTTGTCATCTTCAAGCTCAACCTTCGCCTTCGCATTTTGGATAGCCTCGCTTGATTCGAACCTTTCAAGCGTAGCTTTAACATCATCAGCATAGTAATCACAACGCTTGAGGATGCCAAGTCGATCCAGGTTTCCCAGATACACCAGCGATTGATCAGGGTACTCGCAAACACCCTTACAGCACTCGTTATAGCCTTCTACGATTAGCGTCCATTTAATTGGAACTAGCTCGTCTGCGCTGACAATTCTTAAGTCAACGAGCGGAATAGACGCGTGTTCAGCATCATCAGAGCCAGTCAACGTACTCAGTAACTTAGCCTCGTCGGGACTAATCTCCTTAAGTAGCTGAACAAAACTGGGGTGGACGTACTCTGCCGTCCGATCATCCATCGAGGAAAGTACAGATTCGCATACATCCCTCGTAATTCCTCGCTGTCATAGCAATATGCGAGTTGTTGAATTGCTGGAACTGCGATATGCGCCGGAGGTTCGGTAAGATGCTCCTCGGGAATCTTATCAACACGAGACTCTATAGCATCGATAGCCAGCTTGATGCTTTCCTCTCTATTAACAACCCAGCGATTCCACGAGGAAAGCCAAATGGCAACAGTCCGTGGAACCAGGCTAACCGTTTTTCCTATCGACTCCGCAGAGGGATGAACAAGGTCGTCATATGCCTTTTCAAGCACCGGTATAGTGGCAATTTCATTAACCTTATCGAGATCCATATCAAACTCCTTGCACCCCACCGTCGGTAAGCCAGTAAAGTCATCTCACACTAACGCACCAACAAGATCGTCTATCAAACGGGCTGGGAAACACCCCAGCCCTAACAACCCAGCAGGAAACACACTATTCCTCACAGGCATGGCTACGCAAGCGCGACGGCAGCAATTTGTCAATCTCCCCCGGCTCAAATGACTGGTGCCCGTTCTTAAGCCTGTCGCGAGCCTTCTCGTACGCCTTGTCGCTCGTCCTTGGCGCTTCATCGTATATTTCGGCTTGCTTCTCAATGAGCAAGTCGCGGCATCTGCGGATCTCTCCAACTTCAAGGTCGTCAAAATCC
Organism: Collinsella sp.; assembly: GCA_019414025.1. Classification (GTDB taxonomy): domain Bacteria; phylum Actinomycetota; class Coriobacteriia; order Coriobacteriales; family Coriobacteriaceae; genus Collinsella. Next base: position 2,419 of record DXMU01000024.1, on the reverse strand, counting down.
GTAAGCAACGACTCATAGTCCTGAAGAACAACCCAGAGTCGATTAGCGCAACGCACGTGTTCCTCAGCTTCCTCGGGCAGCTTAGAGCCACGGGTATACAGATTTAACCCAAGCGATAAGGCCGAGGTAATGGAAGCGACAACAGCCCCAACTCCGGTCCCGGTTTGACCTATAATGACGCTAATTACTCCACAAGTTGAAACCGCAGTTAGAATTATCTGGCTGATGGAAATACGATTGACCGTCTTACGCTTTAGAGTTGCCGCTTCCTGCTGCGTCTGATATGTATACGACAGCTTGCCGTAAGATTCCTCAATCTGTCCGCGCAGCCGCTCCCTATAATCCAATCTATCCAAAACAACCTCCTAGCGCGCCATTTGGCGAAGCACCTTTCCGAGGCACTCATAACTTTTGGCTGTATCGATAGCCTGCTGGCTACCTGGGCTAAAAAGCGCGAACGGCACCGCGCCTTGCAGGGAAAGGCGATTAAACTCATCCAAAAGTTGCATCTCATATGCCCCCGCTGGTGCAGAGCTCTCCCCATTCGCCCAACGCCAACCAGCAATCGCGGAGAACACGAAGCTATCGATAACGATGCCGGACAGCCTATAGCTTGAGAAGCTCGCGGCGTGGACATTTCGAATATGCTTGCAAGTGTCGAACAGGAGTCCCCTCGAGCTTGCGTTTTTCTCTTTCATCGCCTCCTGCTCCGCCTTGGGATCAGTCGCAAGCCATCGACCGCCCATATGAGTATCGGGGTAGTCGTAACTCACAAATGATCCCCAGCTGTCCACACGCTCAAATGCCGGGAGAAGTTCAAACTTCATTCCATCCGAGAAACTGACAACGACAACCTGACCATCACCCTTAACATCAGTCGTAGAGTAGGTTTCGGAAACTGCGGATTTAACAGCCTGAAGTAATCTTGATTGTCCATTCCCCCTATACATGTCATAACGCTCGTACTCGCTCCTAGGAAGGGACAGCAATACGTCAAGATCGCTATCTGTTGTTGCGGTACCACGCCCATAAGAACCAACATACAGTGAATGTGCCGTCTCGCTGTTGGAACTCCAAAACTCCGAGTTCACAGCCTTGGTAATCCGTTTGTACCTTTTGGAGATCAATTCTCTCTTTGCAGATTCAACGCCAACGATATTCTTCTTAACTCGGTCCATAAGCTCAACAACCTCACAATCTGCTCACCGACAAAACGACAGCCTAGGTCATGCCACATGAATAGCAGCGGCACTAATCCATTGAATCAATTTTACCGCCGAACACCCATGCGAACATAAGTGCTATTATTAAGGTAATTCATATAAAACGGCTACGCGGCATCGGCAGAAACACCGCCAGAAACAAAAGGGCAGCGACCCCACATCGACTCCGATATCCTACGCCATTTCGCGGTGTTCTTCATCGTTCGAACAAAAGGATATATACGTCAAAAAACGAGACTGCACACGGCAAAAGCCGCTCGGCACATACATAATTAAAGAGATGCGGTTCCGCCGTAGAAGTGGTTCACCGGAGTAAGCATACTCGTCTCGCCCGCACGCTCATAATTGACGCCTGTGTCAGAAGGGCGTGATTTTACTACATCCATCATGCTTGACCCAGAGGTCTTTAACGGAAGCACCGTTACACCTGGGCGGCAAGCGATGCGAAAGCTCCTTAAAAACTGAGACGCGTTCGACCTACACTTAATCATCGAATCGCAGCCAGTCGATCGTCGATTAAAAAGCGGCGACAAGAACCAAAGGAGGGCACATGAAGAGCATTGCCACGCAGAGCTTGACCTATGCAGCAGCCTCGCGGACTTTTCCTGGAAGGTCTCGGTGCCGAGTCTCGAAGAGTCGCAAGGCGGCCTCATGCTGGAGTTGCCACATCGAGCATAGTCAACTATGCGCGGGCGGGACGCCGCTAACGGCCAACGCCCCAACAGTCAGCCACTCCCTCTCCCACAACATTACCCAGAAAGATCGCTGATGTTGACTGGGGTTCCCGTAAAATAAACCCCAACAAAATATGTGCGGAGTGCTGGCCTGGAGCTGCCTTCGGACCCTATTGGCTGCTCACCGAGAGGCTCCGCTATGAAACGACCCCTTTACTACCTGCTCTGCGCGATCGCGTACACGTCCATGGTCGGCGCGACGATGCCCATGGCAGCCATTGCGGAGGCGATTCAGCCTCAAGCAACAGCCGAGCAGCAGGCGCAAGCCGACGCCACGAGCAGCGACACAGGCAAGGCCGAAGACGGCAGCAACACAAATGCGACAGCGGATACCGTAGAGGACGGCACCGCAACATCCACCGGCGCCAGCGCAGTCAACACGGAAAGCGCTGGCGGCACCCCCACCGCCAACGCCACAGACACCGCCGCGCCCGGCACCACCACCGCAACCACCGCCCCCAC
>DXMU01000023.1 GCA_019414025.1 Collinsella sp. | reverse complement strand
GGCCGTGTTCCGCTATGCGGTTGTCAATTTGCGAAAGAAATTATGCGTCACCCAAGTATTTGATAGGAATCGATTTAATTAATGTTGGACAACATATCTAAATAATTAGCAGGTTATTGCACAACTTTTTGGCGTGCAGCTTGTTGGGGAGCTCGAAAATAAGAAAGGCCACTCGTTCGAGTGGCCTTGCATTCATGATGGTGGAGACGAGGGGGATCGAACCCCTGACCTCTTGACTGCCAGTCAAGCGCTCTCCCAGCTGAGCTACGCCCCCGTGACGAGGAGATACTATAGGGGAATGTCTTTGGGGATGCAAGAGGAAATTTTGGGTTTGCTGCTCCGTCCCAGGAAAACCCTCACGGGCCGTCACCCTACTTGTAAAGGTAGGCGATTGCCGTTCCCTGGTGGACGGTTATCGTTGCTGTTTTTCTTACGATGTTGCTGATACCAGTGTCGGCTAGTAAGCCCAAGAAGGCGTGTTCCAGTTCCCATTCTAGGCCGTGTTCGCTTACCTGGGTGTTGGGGGCTATAGCAATAATGGAAAACGTTTTGCCCTCAGCGCCTTCGATGGTCCACGATTCATCTGCGTGAAGAATGCGGGCGACCACCTTGTCCTCGACGATCCAGACGGGGGCACCCTCGTAGCCCGCGAGCAGGCCCAGTACAGACAGTGCCATGTCGGGGCGGCCGCCGGTGGCGCAGGTCGCAACCACTTCGGCACCCGGCCAGCGACGGCGGGCGGAATCGAGCGCCAGCGCCAGATCGGTATAGTCCTTGTACGGGTCGTGGCGCTCAACTTCAAAGTCGGTGGCGGCATCGACCAGCGCGCGACCTGCGTCGCTCACCGTGTCGGCATCCCCCACATAAACGTCGCAGCCCAGACCGGCGCCCAGCAGCGCGTCGAGCCCGCGGTCCACGGCTACAACGTGGTCGCACTCCCCTGCTAACTTACGCAACAGATCCGCGCTCGCCACCACGGGCGAGCCGCAGACCACTAATACCTTGCAAGCCACAGCCCTCGCCTATCCCTCAAACGAAAGCACGCGGGTCAGATCCAGGTCTTCATAGCTGTCGATAAAGATATCGCAGTTGTCGCGAACCTCGTCGCGCTCCATACGGCCATGCGGGTCATAGATGCCTACACGCTTAAAGCCGGCGACCCCAGAGCTCTTTAGGCCAAAGACGGCGTCCTCAAACACCCATGTGCGCTCAAACTTGTGCCCGTGGCGTTCCTCCAGGCGTTGCAGCGCCAGCTCGTACACATCGGGGAATTGTTTGGAGCGTCCCGCCTCACCCGTCGTGGTAACAAACTCCATGTAAGCGTCGAGCCCGGCACCAGCGAGCGCGGACCGCACCAGCTCGGCCGGCGTGGACGTAGCCACGCACATGGCAATGCCCGCCGCCTTCGCCTGCTCCAAAAAAGCCATGAGTCCCTCGCGCGGCGGCACCTTAGAGTACCCATCAATCAAAATCTCACCCAGCTCGCGATACAGCTCCTCGCCATTCGCGCCAATGCCCCACGTGTCGTGGTAGGCCTGGCACTCATCCTCCAGCGACAGGTGCTCAAATTGGGCAAAGTCATCCACGGTCACGTCGATACCGTGACGGCGCAATAACTCGGGCTGCGCATAGCCCCAAACGGGGGTGCTATTGACCAGCGTGCCATCGCAATCGAAAATAAAAGCAACCTGGGGAGCGGCGGTATGGGACATAAACAAGCCTTTCGATATCAAAGGGTAAACAACTTGCTAAAAACGTTTTACCAAACGTCAAACAAACAATTTTGAAACCCAAATTGGTAAAACTGTCAAGAGTTTTACCACGGCAATTCTGCCAGTGGTCTAAACATGTCGCTTACCGATTAAACGCCCTCGCAAATCCGCTTTCGTTCATAAAACGAACGTACAGGTGTTATCGTAGTTTTTGCCGAAAGTTCCACCGAGCACGCGAGGTGGAACGAATCACAGAAACTTCGCCGTCCCTTCGATTCGTGCAGCCTTGGACCTTTCGCATCTAGTCACCAAGGCAATACGCTGCCGCGTCATGATGGGATCAAACGTGAGCGATACAAAGCTAAAGCCAGCAACCAAAAAGCCTGCTACCCGTAAAGCCGCCCCGCACGCACCGGAGCTCACCAAGGACGATGTCTATCTGTTTGGCATCGGTACGTGGGAGCGCAGCTGGGAAAAGATGGGCGCGCATCCCGACACGCAGCAACGCACGCGCGGCTGGCGTTTTTGCGTTTGGGCGCCCGACGTTAAAAGCGTTCACGTCATTGGCGAATTTAACGACTGGGACGAGCAAGCCAACCCGCTGGTGCCCATGCATACGAGCGCTATTTGGGAAGGCTTTATTCCTGGCGCCGAGCAGGGCCAGCTCTATAAGTATCTCATCGAGACCAACGAGGGCGAAAAGCTCTACAAGGCCGATCCGTACGCCTTTAAGGCCGAGTGCCCTCCGGGTACCGCGAGCGTGCTGTGGACCCTCGATGGCTACAAGTGGAACGACGCCGCATGGCTCAAGCGCCGCGCCAGCCATAACCACATGTCGCAGCCCCTTAACATCTACGAGGTGCATATTGGCTCGTGGAAGCGCCACGGTGACGCGCCACAGGGCGAGCCCGACGAGTACGGCAACTACCCCGGCCCCATGGATCCCTTCCCCGCGCAGCGCGGCGAGTTCTACACCTACGACGATCTGTCGGTGGAGCTCGTGGACTACGTGCGCGATATGGGCTATACGCATATCGAGGTCATGCCGCTTATGGAGCATCCCTTCGACGGCTCCTGGGGCTACCAGACGACCGGCTACTACGCCGCAACGTCGCGCTACGGCAACCCGCAGCAGCTCATGCACTTTATCGATGCATGCCACGAGGCGGGCATTGGCGTGATCATGGACTGGGTGCCCGGCGGTTTTTGCGCCGACTCCCACGGCCTTGCCACCTTTAACGGCCACATGCTGTTTGAGCACGAGATTCACCCCAACTGGGGCACGCACAAGTTTGACTTCGCCCGCGGCGAGGTCCGCTCCTTCCTGGTCTCCAACGTGCTGTACTGGCTCGAGAACTTCCACGTGGACGGCATTCGCATGGACGGCGTGTCCAGTATGCTGTACCTCAACTTTGGCATCGACGATCCGGGGCAAAAGAAGTTCAACAAGTACGGTACCGAGGAGGACCTGGACGCCAGCGCGTTTATCCGTCAGGTCAACTGCGCTGTTGAGGCACACTACCCCGACGTGATGATGATGGCCGAGGAGTCCACCGCGTGGCCGCTCGTGACCTATCCGCCGCAGGACGGCGGTCTGGGCTTCCACTACAAGTGGGACATGGGCTGGATGAACGACACCCTGCACTACATGCAGACCGATTTTCCGTGGCGCCCCGGCAACCACGGGCTGCTCACGTTCTCCATCATGTACGCCTTTACCGAGAACTTCATCTGCCCGCTGAGCCACGACGAGGTCGTGCACGGCAAGTGCTCGCTCATCGGCCGCATGCCGGGCGACTGGTGGCGCCAGTTTGCCGGCCTGCGCACGCTGGCTTTCTACCAGATGACGCACCCCGGTGCCAAGCTTAACTTTATGGGCAACGAGATCGGCCAGTTTATTGAGTGGCGCTACTACGAGTCCATCCAGTGGTTCCTGACCGAGGAGTACGAGACCCACCGTCATCATCAGGCGTTCATTAAGGCGCTCAACCACCTGTACACCGCCGAGCCCGCCCTGTACGAGCGCGGCTACACCGACGACGGCTTTACCTGGATCGACGCGGATAACTCCAAGCAGTCCATCGTGAGCTTTGTGCGTCAGGGCGAGGACGTCGATGACGACCTGGTGATCCTGATCAACTTTGACCCGGCAAGCTACGAGAGCTTCCGTGTGGGCGTGCCGCGCGAGGGTGACTGGGAGGTCATCTTCGATTCCGACCGTCCCGAGTTTGGCGGCAGCGGTTACGCCGGTGAGGAGCCCTACACCTGCTCGAGCGAGCCCTATCCCTGGAACGGGCAGATGGACTCCATTGAGATGAAGGTGCCCGGCCTGGCAGGCGTGGTGCTTAAGCGCCGCGGTCCCAGCAGCTATAAGCCGCCCGTGGTCGAGAAGCCCAAGAAGGCGACGCGCAAGCGCGCGTCCTCGGTGAAGCCCAAGCCTGCGGCTGCCAAGAAGGCTCCGACCAAGGCGAAGGCTACCAAGCCCGCTGCCAAGGCTTCGGCCAAGTCCGCCACGGCCAAAAAGGCAGCCACCAAAAAGGCTGCTCCCAAGGCCAAGGCAGCTGCTGTTAAGGCTCCCGCCAAGAAAGCGTAACAAAGGCGTTACCACTGTAATTACCCGCCCCGCGTGGGCGTAGGATAGATGTCATAACCGTTCCGGGAGAAACATCCCCGGGGGAAAGGAACGTATGAATAAGATCTTCGACAACAAGCAGGAGTTTACCGAGCTCTATCGCGATGCCGTCATGAGCATCAGCGGCAAGAGCGTCGAGGCCGCCAGCGACCTCGACCGCTTTAACGCCCTGGCCAAGCTCGTGGCCGAAAAGGCCCGCACCGTTGCCACCAAGAGTGGCGCCCGCGTCACCGCCGAGGGCAAGAAGCGCGTGTACTACTTCTCGATCGAGTTTTTGATCGGCCGCCTGCTCGACAACTACCTGCTCAACTTTGGCGTGCGCGACATGGTCGCCGAGGCGCTCGACGACATGGGCTTCGACCTTTCCGTCATCGAGAACCAGGAGCCCGATCCGGCGCTGGGCAACGGCGGCCTGGGCCGTCTGGCCGCATGCTTCCTGGATTCCATGGCAGCCGAGGGCATTGCCGGCTACGGCAACGGCATGCGCTACCGCTACGGCCTGTTTAAGCAGGAGATCGTCAACGGCAGCCAGGTCGAGGCAACCGACGAGTGGCTCACCCACGGCTATCCCTGGGAGGTCCGTCGTCAGGACAAGGCCGTGACCATTAAATTTGGTGGCCATGTTGAGGGCTTTGAGGAGAACGGTCGCACGTTCTACCGCACGGTGGACACGCAGGACATCCTGGCCGTCCCTTATGACATCCCCGTCGTGGGCTATGCCGGCGAGACCGTCAACAAGCTGCGTGTCTGGGCCGCCGAGCCGGTCGAGGAGCACTTTGACCTTGAGGCCTTCAACCGCGGCGACTACGCCCTGGCCGATGCCGAGCGCGCCGAGGCCGAGGCCATCAGCGCCATCCTCTACCCCAACGACGCCGGCGAGCACGGTCGTCTGCTGCGCCTGAAGCAGGAGTACCTGTTTGTCTCGGCCGGCATCTACAGCCTGCTCGATACCTTTGAGAAGGAGCACGGCGCAAACTGGGAGCTGCTGCCGCAGTTTGTGGCCATCCACACCAACGATACCCACCCCGCCATGTGCGGCCCCGAGCTCATGCGCATCCTCATCGACGAGAAGAAGCTCGAGTGGGACGACGCCTGGAACATCGTGACCCAGGTCGTGAGCTACACCAACCACACCATCCTGCCCGAGGCTCTGGAGAAATGGCCCATCGGCACGTTCTCCAAGCTCCTCCCCCGCGTGTACCAGATCATCGACGAGATCAGCCGTCGTTGGCACGAGTCGTTCGACACCACCCAGGAGGGCTGGCAGGAGCGTCTGCGCCAGACCGCCATCCTGTGGGACGGCGAGATTCGCATGGCCAACCTGTCTGTGATCTGCAGCCACAGCGTCAACGGCGTGGCCAAGATCCACTCCGACATCATCAAAAACATCGTGCTCAAGGACTTCTATGCCCTGACGCCCGAGAAGTTCAACAACAAGACCAACGGCATCTCGCACCGTCGCTTCTTTGCCGAGGCCAACCCCACCTATGCCAAGCTCGTGACCGATGCCATTGGCGACGGCTGGCTGAAGGACGCCTTTGAGCTCGAGAAACTCAAAGAGTTCCAGAACGACACCGAGTTCCTCAAGGCCGTGGGTGCCTCCAAGCGCGCCAACAAGGAGCGTCTGGCCGCCTACGTTAAGGCCGAGACCGGTCTGGTCATCGACCCCAACACCGTCTTCGATGTCCAGGTGAAGCGCTTCCACGCCTACAAGCGCCAGCTCATGAACATCATGAAGGTGATGGACATCTACAACCGTCGCATCGCCGATCCCAACTTCCACGTGACGCCGACGACCTTCATCTATAGCGGTAAGGCTGCATCGAGCTACACCTTTGCCAAGGAGACCATCCGCCTCATTAACTCCGTGGCCAACGTCATCAACAACGACGCCCGCGTGAACGAGGTCATGAAGGTCTGCTTTATCCCCAACTTCCGTGTGAGCAACGCCCAGCTCATCTACCCCGCTGCCGAGATCTCGGAGCAGATCTCCACGGCCGGCAAGGAGGCCTCGGGCACGTCCAACATGAAGCTCATGATGAACGGCGCCATTACGCTGGGCACCCTCGACGGCGCCAACATCGAGATCGCCGACCTGGCCGGTCGCGAGAACGAGGCCATCTTTGGTCTGACCGCTCCCGAGGTCGAGCAGCTCTGGGCATCCAACAGCTACTTTGCATGGGATACGCTCAACGGCGACCGCGAGCGCCTGGGCCGCGTGATGGACGAGCTCAAGGACAACACCTTTGCGGGTCTTTCGGGCAACTTCGAGAGCATCTACAACGAGCTCATGAACAACAACGACCCCGACCTGGTCATGGCCGATTTCCGCAGCTACGTCGACGCCTGGGAGAAGCTCACGAACAGCTACGGCGACCAGGAGACCTGGAACCGCAAGGCCCTGCTCAACACCGCCTCCTCCGGCTGGTTCTCGAGCGACCGCACCATTCGCGAGTACCGCGACGAGATCTGGCACGCGTAAAGGCGCGCGAGCTCCCTTTGCCGCACGGCATTATTCGACGGGCGCGACCGAGCGCCGCGCCCGTCGCTAATGGGTTTAGGAACATCGATGACAGAAGGAGAAATCGATGAGTAAGAAAGAATGCATCGCGATGCTCCTCGCAGGAGGACAGGGCAGCCGATTGGGGGCACTCACCCAAAAGATCGCAAAGCCGGCGGTTAGCTTTGGTGGCAAGTTCCGCATTATCGACTTTTCGCTCTCCAACTGCTCCAACTCGGGCATCGACACGGTGGGTGTTCTGACGCAGTATCGCCCCTACCTGCTGCATGCCTACGTGGGTTCCGGCGAGGCGTGGGATCTGGACAGCCGCGACGGCGGCGTGTCGATCCTGCCGCCGTACGAAACGCAGACCGGCGGCGCCTGGTATGCGGGCACGGCCGACGCCATTACGCAGAACCTGGACTACATCAAGGCCAACGACCCCAAGTACGTCCTGATTCTTTCGGGCGATCACCTGTATCGCATGGACTACCGCAAGATGCTCAAGACGCACATTGAGAACAACGCCGACCTCACGGTGAGCGTTATGCCCGTGCCGTGGGAGGAGGCCAGCCGCTTTGGCATCCTGACCACCGACCCCGAGGACGGTCGCATCACCAAATTTACCGAGAAGCCCGAGAAGCCCGATTCGAACCTCGCTTCCATGGGCATCTACATCTTCTCGGCCGACGTGCTGATCGAGGCGCTCAAGGAGGACGCTCTGGACCAGCGCTCGAGCCACGACTTTGGCAAGGACATCATCCCCAAGCTGCTCGGCGAGAACAAGCGCCTGTATAGCTATGAGTTCCACGGCTTTTGGAAGGACGTCGGCACCATCGCCAGCTTCCACGAGACCTCGATGGACCTGCTGGGCAACAACCCCGAGTTCGATCTGTTTGACAAGAACTTCCCCATCATGTCCAACATCACCACGCGTCCGCCGCACTACATTGGCCCGGACGGCCGCCTGGACGACTGCCTGGTCTCCAACGGCTGCAAGATCTACGGCACCGCTCGCCACTCGATCCTTTCGACCGATGTCATCATCGAGGAGCGCGCCGTGGTCGAGGACTCCGTGCTGCTGCCGGGTGCGCACGTTAAGAGCGGCGCGCATATCTGCCGCGCTATTTTGGGCGAGAACTCCACGGTCGAAGAGGGCGTGAAGCTCGGCTCTGTCGATACCACCAAGGATACGGCCGTCGTTGGAAATGACGTCGTTATCGGGAAGGGGGAATGATCCGATGATCAATCGCAAGGCCATCGGTTACATCACCGCTAACTACTCTTCGACCTACGGCAGCGTGCTACTCAAGGACCGCCCCATCGCGTCCGTTCCGTTTTTGGGTCGCTACCGCCTGATCGACTTCCCGCTGTCCAACATGATGAATGCCGGCATTAAGACCGTCGGTGTCGTCATGCCGGGCAACTACCGCTCGCTGATCGACCACGTGGGCTCTGGCAAGGACTGGGGCCTGGACCGCAAGAAGGGCGGCCTGTTCATGGTGCCCGGCAACGCATATGGCACCACCAAGGGCGGCATGCGCTTCCTGCTGCGCGACATCATCTCCAACAAGACGCTGTTCCAGCGCTCGGAGAAGCCCTATGTCGTGATGATGGGCACCAACATCATCTTTAACATGGACCTCAACACCATCATCGAGGCGCACGAGAACTCCGGTGCCCAGATGACCGTGGTGTACTGCAAGGCCACGCGCAATGTCGATGACGAGACCAAGCTCGAGATTAACGAGAACGGCCGCCTGACGGGCGTGAGCGCCGGCGTCGTGTACGGCGATAACGCGTCTATGGACTGCTGCATCGTCAACCGCGAGACGCTGCTCGAGATCATCGACCACTACCAGGCCGCCGACTATCTGGACCTGCTCGAGGCACTCCAGGGCGACTTTGGCAACATCGATGTGTGCAGCTACGAGTACAAGGGCGAAGTCGTGGGCGTGTTTAGCGAGAGATCGCTGTATCGCCGTAGCATGGACCTGCTCGACCAGACCGTGGCCGATCAGCTCTTCGATCCCGAGCGCCCGATTCTGACCAAGGCCCACGACGTGCCGCCTTCGCGCTATGCGACCGGCAGCCACGCGTGCAACTCGATCATCTCGGCCGGCTGCATCATCAAGGGCACCGTGCGCAATTCGATCCTGTCACGCGGCGTTGTGGTTGAGGAAGGCGCATCGGTGACCAACTCGATCATCAACCAGAGCTGCATCATCAAGAGCGGCGCACGCGTCGAGAATGCCATCCTGGACAAGAACAACGTGGTTCCCACCAACACCGAGCTTCGCGGCACGCCCGAGAACATCCTGGTGCTGGGCAAGGCTCCGTTAACTTCCGACACCACCATCGTACGTTAACGTTGGCACCGCAACATCGCTCGTAACATGTAGAATAGCCGCCCGGTTAGCGCCAGGCGGCTATTCTCGAATTGCAACATGGGAGACAAAATGGCACAAACCAGCAAAAAGATGCAGATCGTGTTTGCCTCGGCCGAGTGTGCACCGTTTGTTAAGACCGGTGGCCTGGGTGACGTGGCGGGCTCGCTGCCTGCGGCACTCGTGCGCGCCGGCGCCGAAGTCATCGTGATGGTGCCCAAGTACGCCACCATCAAGGACGAGTACAAGGCGCAGATGGAACACTTCTCCGATTTTTACGTCAGCCTGGGCTGGCGCAACGAGTACTGCGGTCTCGAGAAGCTCGAGCACGACGGCGTCACCTATATGTTCATCGACAACGAGCGCTACTTTGCGCGCGACTATCCGTACGGCTTCTTTGACGACGGCGAGCGTTTTGCGTTCTTCTCCAAGGCCATCACCGAGAGCCTGCAGCACCTGCCGGCCGGCTTTGAGTGCGACATCCTGCACTGCAACGACTGGCAGACGGCACTGGCGCCCGTGTTCTTGCGCGAGTTCTACCAGGGCCTGCCGCTGTATGACCGCGTCAAGACCGTGTTCTCGATCCACAACGTGGCGTTCCAGGGCCAGTTTAGCGACACCGTAATGGAGGACATCCTTGGTGTGGCTCATATTCCGGCGGCCGCCTCGCAGCTGCGTTGCGATGCCTGCAGCATCAACTACATGCTGGGCGCGCTGCGCTATGCCGATGCCATCACTACGGTGAGCCCCACCTATGCCAACGAGATCCAGACGCCCGAGTTTGGCGAGGGCCTGGACGGTGTGCTGCGCGAGCGTTCGTACGCGCTGCAGGGCATTTTGAACGGCATTGACGTGGCGGGCTTTGACCCGGCGACCGACAAGCGCATTGCCGCCAACTACACGGTTGACGACCGCGCGGGCAAGGCCGTGTGCAAGGCCAAGCTACAGGAGGAGCTGGGGCTCGAGGTGCGCGACGACCGCCCACTTATGGTGATGGTCACGCGCCTGACGCGCCAGAAGGGCATGGACCTGGTCATGTACGCGCTCGACCGCATTCTGGCCGGCGGCGTTCAGGTGGCCGTGCTGGGAACCGGCGACCGCGACTACGAGGACGGCCTGCGCTACTTCCAGGACAAGTACCCCGGCACCATGGCCGCACGCATTGAGTTTGATCCGGCGCTGTCGCAGCGCATGTACGCCGCCGCCGACATGTTCCTGATGCCTTCGAAGTTTGAGCCCTGCGGCCTGTCGCAGATCATCGCCATGCGCTACGGCACCCTGCCCATCGTGCGCGAAACCGGCGGTCTAAAGGACACCGTGATCCCGTACAACGAGTTTACCGGCGAGGGTACGGGATTCTCGTTTAGTAACTTTAACGGCGACGAGATGGGCGACGCCGTGTTCCGCGCGGCGCGTCTGTTCTGGGACAACCGCGATGCCTGGAACCAGCTGGTAACGCAGGCCATGAGCCAGGACTTTAGCTGGACGCGCTCGGCCGACAAGTATCTGGACCTGTACTTCTTTATGCATCCGGAGATTGAGAGGCCGGCGGCTGATGTCGACGGGCCCGTGGCTGTTGCTGAGCCGGTGGCCGCTGAACCGGAGCCGGAGCCCGAGCCCAAAGCCGAGGAGAAGCCGGTTGAGGCTGAGCCCGCAAAGGCCGAGCCTGAGGTGAAGGCTGAGGTTGCTCCCAAGGCAGAGGTCGAGGTCAAGCCTGCTGTAAAGCCCGCAGCTAAGAAGACCGCGACCCGCAAGACGACGGCTAAGAAGACCACGACCACGAAGACCGCTGCGAGCAAGGCTGCGACTGCGAGCAAGGCCACCGCTGCCAAGGCAACTACTGCCAAGGCAACGACCACGCGCAAGCGCACGATCGCCGCTGCCAAGAAGGCCGCCGAGGTCGAGGCCGCTCCCGAGGTAAAGGCCGAGGTCGCAGAGGTAAAGGCCGAGGTCGCAGAGGTCAAGCCGTCCGCCAAGGCTCCGGCAAAGACCGCTGCCAAGAAGACGACCACGACCGCCAAGAAGGCAACAGCTGCCAAGAAGACGACGGCAACGAAGTCGACGGCCGCCAAGGCTACTGTGACAAAGGCCGCTCCGAAGGCTGCCGCAAAGGCTGCCGCAAAGCCCGCCGTCAAGGTCGAGGAGACAGCCGCCGAGCCCAAGGCCGAGGCAGCTGTCGAGGCCAAGCCGACCGCCAAGACCACCACGCGCAAGCGCGCAACGACGACGGCCAAGAAGTCCACGGCAAAGGCCGCAACTCCCAAGGCAGAGGCTAAGGCCGAGGCCAAGCCTGCAGTAAAGGCCAAGCCGGCACCAAAGGCCGCTGAGGTCAAGACCGCTCCGAAGGCTACGGCAAAGGCCGAGCCCGCCAAGAAGGCCCCGGTCTCCCCCGTCGCCGCGACCGAGGAAAAGGCTCCGACCAAGAAGACGTCCGTCCGCAAGGCAACGGCCACCCGCAAGCGCCGCTAGCCCACAGATGATCCAAAACCTAATCAAACCCTATGTAAGGGGCGCTCCAACCGGGCGCCCCTTCTCTGTAGGTAGTTGGTAAAACGATTTTCTAGGACAACCGTTCGCCGATGGTAAACGGATGTTGTTTATACAGCCTGTGTACAACAGATATACTTACATCCTGTGCGTAAAGCCCATGGCCAGCAGGCCATGATTCTATTGAACTGGACCGTACTATGAGATTGATACACAACAGCCGCCTACCGCAGTTTCGCACTCCGTTTGGCGCTGTGACCACTGGGACTTCCGTTTCGCTCTCGGTGATCTTGGAGGATGCCGACCCCAACCAGGCAACGCTCACCCTGCGCACTTGGGTCGATGAGATCGGCGAGTCTCGGTATCCCATGACGCACGAAGGCGACGGCATATTTTCCGTAGAGCTTGAGTGTGCCGAGCCCTGTCTTATCTGGTACAGCTTTATCTGCAATATCGAGGGCCAGCCCGAGGTTCGCTTGGGCGCACCGCAGGGCCGCACCGGCGGCGAGGGCGTAACCTACGACTACGCCGAGGTGCCGTCCTTCCAGATCACCGTCTATAAGCACCGCGACAACCGCCCCACTTGGTACGAGCGCGGCATGGTCTACCAAATCTTCCCCGATCGCTATGCCCGCGACGAGCACTGGCGCGAGCGTACGCTGGCTCAGGTCGAAAAGCCGCGCAACGGAATCCAACGCCGCATGGTCGAGGACTGGAACGAGCCGCCCGTATACGAGCGCGCCGAGGATGGCTCCATCAAGACCTGGGACTTCTACGGCGGATCGCTCAAGGGCATCCAAGAAGACCTGCCTCGCATCGCCGAGCTGGGCTTTACGGCCATCTACCTCAACCCCATCTTTGAGGCCGCGAGCAACCACCGCTACGACACGGCCGACTACACCAAGATCGACCCAATCCTGGGCACCGAGCAGGACTTTACCGAGCTGTGCCAGGCGGCCGAGAAGCTGGGCATCTCCATCATCCTGGACGGCGTTTTTAACCATACGGGTGACGACTCCATCTATTTCAACCGCTACGGCAACTACCCCGACGTGGGCGCGTGGCAGAGCGAGGACTCGCCGTGGCGCGATGCGTTTTATTTCCACGAGGACGGCTCGTACGACTGCTGGTGGGGCGTGGGCAACATGCCCGCCATCAATGAGAGCTCCGAGCTGGTACGCGAGCGGCTTCTGGGCAAGGACGGCGTGATCCGTAAATGGCTACGTGCCGGCGCTCATGGCTGGCGCCTGGACGTCGCTGACGAGCTTTCCGACGACTTCCTGGCCGAGATCAAGAAGGCCGTACTTGCCGAAAAGCCTGACGCACTGTTGCTCGGCGAAGTCTGGGAAGACGCCTCCAACAAGATTAGCTACGGCCATCTGCGTCGCTACCTACAGGGCTCCGAGTTGGACTCTGCTATGGATTACCCCTTCCGCGACATGGTCATCGGCTTTTTGATGGGCTACAAGAACGCCTACCAGGCAGCCGAGGATATCGAAACCCTGCGCGAGAACTATCCCCGTGAGGCCCTGTCCTGCGCACTTAATCTGCTTTCGAGCCACGACCGTCCGCGCATTATCTCGGTGCTCGGCGGCGGCCCCGACGAGTCGCAGCTGCCCGAGTGCGAGCGCAGCAAATGGCGCCTGGACGAGAACTCGATGGGCCTGGCCAAGAGCCGTTTTTGGCTCGCCACGCTCATGCAGATGACCTTCCCCGGCGTGCCTTCGATCTACTACGGCGACGAATACGGCCTGGAGGGTCTAACCGATCCGGGCAACCGCCGCACCCTGCCGACCAAGGACCAACTGCACGACTTCGACACGCTGGCTATTGTCAAAAACGCCTCCGCCGTACGCCGCGCACTGCCGTTTATGATCGACGGCGAGATCAAGGCCTTCGCGCTCAACGACGAGGTGCTGGCATACAACCGCACGGGCAAGGATGGCGAGTCCGCGACGGTTATCATCAACCGTAGTCTGCGCAATTCGCACCGCGTGACGATTCCGGCGCTCGACGAATGCGCGAGTGACGTGATCAGCGGTCACGAGTGCGAGATCCACAACGGCACGGTCACGCTCGATTTGTATCCGCTGGGCTCGTCGATCATCTATCACCATGCCGAGCAGCGCTTGCAGGAGCCGCTCGATCACGGCGCGGGCGTTGTGTGCCATATCACCTCGGTACCGACCGATGACGGCAAGCCCGGCACGATCGGCGCACCCACGCGTCGCTTTATCAACCATCTGTCCGCTATGGGCATGCGCTACTGGCAGGTCCTGCCTGTCAACCCAACGGACTTCTTCCGCTCCCCTTACGCCGGGCCTTCGGCCTTTGCGGGCAATATTGACCTGCTGCCCGAGAGCCAAGAGGAGCTGGCGGCCGACTTTGAGACTTGGAAGGCCCGTGGCGGCGAAGATGCCGATCCGCTCTACACCGCGTTTAAACATCGCAACGCCGATTGGCTCGAGAAATACTGCGTCTACATGGCCGTTAAGAAGTACTTTGAGGGCGAGTCGCGCCACGATTGGCCGGCGGATGTCGCGCGCTACAACGAGCACCTGATTGACGACAAGCGTTTCCACGACGAGGCAGAGCTGCAGGCGTACATGCAGTACCGCTTTGACCTAGCCTGGTGCGAGCTCATGAACTACGCGCACAAGAAGGGCATCGAGGTCATCGGCGATATCCCGATGTATGTCTCGGACGATTCGGCCGATGCATGGAGCGAACCCGAGAACTTCTGGCTGTCCGATACCGGTAAGGCGATTGAGATTTCTGGCGCGCCGCCCGACAACTTTGCGCCCGAGGGCCAGGTGTGGGGCAACCCGACGTTCCGCTGGGACCACATGAAGCAGAACGGCTATAGCTGGTGGATGGGTCGCCTACGTCGTGCGTTTTCGCTCTACGACCGCGTGCGCTTGGATCACTTCCTGGGCTTCCACAGCTACTTTAGCATTCCCGCGGGTAAGGCCTGCGCCGACGGGCGTTGGCTGGCAGGCCCGGGCAAGGACCTGTTCCAGACCGCCTATGACGAGCTGGGGCCGCTCAACTTTATCGCCGAGGACCTGGGCTACCTGACGCCCGGCGTTCGCGCCATGGCTTCGACTTGCGGTTTCCCCGGCATGGACGTGCTGGAGTTTAGCGATTACGACGTTCGTTGCGGCGTGCACCCTACGCCCGGCAAGATCCTGTACACATCGACTCACGACACGTCGACGCTCGCGGGTTGGTGCACGCGCTCCTTTGCGGGCGGCGACGAGCCGAGCGGTGTTGAGGTGGCAGCCAAGCTGATGAGCGATGCGCTGACAAGCGACGCTCCCCTGGTGATGATGCCGCTGCAGGACGTGCTGGGGCTTGGCGACGACACGCGAATGAACGTACCGGGCGTGGCCACGGGCAACTGGACCTGGCAGGCCGATGAGGGAGATATTGAGGCGGCTGAGGATAAAACTGCACAGCTCCTGCGCAACACCCATAGATTCTGGGGCGAAGCGTGATAAAACCCCCGATATAGGGTACAGTTACAGACGTTTGAATTTTTGCGGGCAGAGTAATCTGCCCGCTTTGTACTGAAAAGGAAGTATTATGGCGCGCTACGATTACAAGTGCTCGAGCTGCGGCAATGTGTTTGAGGTTGAGCATCCCATGTCCGAGACCCCCGAGGTCGTGTGCCCCAGCTGCGGCGCTCCGGCCGCCAAGACGTTCTCGGCCAGCGGCATCAAGTTTGAGGGCAGCGGCTTCTACAACACCGACCAGCGCAGCGGTGGCTCAAGCACCAGTGCCACGAGTGGCTGCTGCGCCAACTGCCCGCACAGCCACTAGAAACCAATCAGCCCCGCGACCGACACCAATCGCGGGGCTGATTCTTTAGCTGCCCAGGTTTCCTTATGAGTTGCGGTGAAATAAGGACTGTTTGGCGAGGTAGAAGCCGCTATTCAATCCCTATTTCACCGCAACTTAATAGTTACTGGCGGACCAGGCGTGCGCAGAAGTGACCGTCGTAGGAGTCAGCGTTTACCGGCACGCTTTGGAAGAGGCCTCGATCGTTCTGGCGTACGGATACGAGCTTCTTGGCCTGATCGAACTCGGGGAGTTGCAGAATCTGCGCCTCGGAGAGCGGCTCCAGGCTAAAACCGGTGCCCTCGGGAGAGTTCAGGAAAGCGTCCACCACCTGCATGTTCTCCTCGTCGAAGACCGAGCACGTCGCATAGATGAGCTCGCCGCCGGCAGCCACGCGCGCAGCGGCTTCCTTGAGCATCGTCAGCTGCAGCTTGGGCAACTCAACCGTCACATCCTTTTCGGTCAGGCGCCACGGGATCTCGGGATGACGGCGCATGGTTCCAGTGCCAGAGCACGGCGCATCGATAAAGACTGTGTCGAACAAAACCGGCTCGCCAAGCATGGCATCAAACGATGTGAGCACCTCATCAAGCTCGCAAGCATCACCCGAAACCGTACGAACGCCCTGAATACCGGCCTTATGCAGGCGAGCGAGATTTAGATCGCACTTGCGATCATGAAGATCGAGCGCCGCATGCTGACGCTCATAGCCCGCACGCTTGGCCTGGCACATCATCACATAGGTCTTGGTGCCACGACCGGCACCAATCTCAAGGCAGCTACCAGGGCGCGTGGCAGCTGTGGCGATAAGCTGGGCGTTAAGGTCCGAGGCCACGGCAGCAGCACGCTCAAATACGCCCGACGCAACCGTAACCTGGGCATCAACCGGGGCATGGCAGCCCGGGAAGACAGGTGCGACGAGCTGCGAGATATACGGATCGGGCTTGGAAGCAAAAGCGTTCTCATGCAGGGCCAGCGGCGCGGGGGCCAGATTGCCGGCAAAGTTAAGCGCACCCTCTGGCGTGTCAAACGATGCCATAATGCGAGCGCATAGCCAGCGCGGAAGACCCATCAGGCGCGACAGACGAACCAAGCGTCGCTCGGACTCATCCACGTCGGATGCCGTGGCAAAGTCCTCAACGTTGTCCGCAACCTTGTGCAGTACAGCATTGGCCAAGCCGGCGGCGGACTTAGCACCGCAACGAACCAGTTCAACACCCTGACTTACGGCAACACGGCCCGGCGTATGCAGGTAGAGCATCTCGAAGGCAGAAATACGAAGCGCCATGCGAACGCGCGGCGCAACCTTTTTGGGCTTATCGAGAAACTGATCGAGCAGCTCGTCCAAAATACCCTGCGTGGCGGCTACACCCAGCGCCAAGCGGGCGGCAAAAGCGGAATCGCGCTGGTCAATAGCCTTAGCGGAAGCACGGGAAGACAATACATCGCGAGCGTACATACCGCGACGATCAGCCTCCATCAGCACATCGAGTGCAAGCTTGCGCGCGGGAGACAGCTTGCTCATGACAAAACACCCCACGAAAGATCGGCGCCCTGCAGACCAGCAGCCCAAGCAGAAGCGGCCATAGCACGCTTGCCATCAGGCTTAACCTCGAGCAACTCAACCGAGCCATCGGAAAGACCCATGTAAACACGCTTGGCCTTAACGAGAACCTGACCCTCGCCAAGCGACACATCTGCCGGTGCTGCATCGAGCACGCGAACGGTCTTGCCGGCAATCACGCAACGAGCGGGAGCGGTATCGGACGAGGCCAGCACATGACGCACGCAATCAAGCACCGCCATCTGAGGATCCAAACGCATCTCCTGCTTGGAAATCTTAGCGGCATGGGTAACAAGCGACTCATCCTGTTCAGTCCACACAGCGGTGCCATCGGCAAGTGAAGGAAGCGAATCGGCAAGCAGTTTGCCGCCAAGCTCACCAAGCTCCATGGTCAGCGCCTCAGCATGCTTACCGGCAACCGACGTAGAAGCCTGAGCACAATAAGCACCAGTATCCACGCCATGCCCAATACGCATAATGGAAACGCCAGCAACCTCGTCACCAGCAAGAATGGCACGCTGAATGGGAGCGGCGCCACGCCAGCGAGGCAGCAGCGAAGCATGAACATTCACAATACCAAGCGGCGCCATATGCAGCACCTCATCGGGCAAAATGCAACCATAGGCTGCCACGCAGAAAATATCAGCCTGCGCAGCCTTGAGCACCTCAACAACCTCAGGCGTCATACGATTAGCCTCAATGACCGGCAACCCCAGCTCCAGTGCCTTAGCCTTAACAGGAGACGGCTCTAGCTTCTTACCTCGCCCACGAACAGCATCGGGACGAGTAATAACGAGCGCAACCTCATTACCAGCCGCAACAAGCGAAGTCAGCGAAGGCACAGCAAAATCAGGCGTACCCATAAACACAATTCGCATAAAGAACGTCTCCTCTCAACCAAAGCCGAGACGGCTACAAAGAACAGCGGAAAGCCAAGTCACCAGCCCATCCGCAATAACATTTCAACAAGAACAAATATACCCAAAACCAAAGAAAGAGCCGCAATAAAAGCAGCTCTTTCAGCAAAGCACCTATCAGCGAAGACGCCCATCCCTGGCCCGACGGCACCCGGGCGAGTCAAGCAGCGTCAACGTAGTCCCCGGGGCGCCCGCCTATATCGTTCCGCGCGCAGTTTCGCAGCGCAGCGAGAATGTTTGAGCACGGGATGATATAGGCGGGCGCCCCGGGGACGGACAAACCTACTCCGTCTCGCCCGGTCGAGCGCCGCGGGCCAGGGCGTCCTGGTACTCCTTGACGGCCTTGAGCCTTTGCATCGGCTTCAGTCGCTCGAACATGGTGTTGCCGTGCAGGTGATCGATCTCGTGCTGCAGGCACACGCAGAACAGGTCGCCCGAAGCCTCATAGCGAATCAGGTTTGCGTCCAAGTCGTACGCCTCGACGACGACATGGTCGGGACGCTCGATCTCGCAGCTAATGCCAGGGATGGACAGGCAGCCCTCGCTAAACGGCACCAGATGGTCGCTCTGCTCAACAATGACAGGGTTGATGAGCACGTACGGGTCGTAGTCGTTCTTGTCGCTGTAGTCGCAGTCGATGGTGACGAGTTGAATAAGCTCGCCGATCTGCGGAGCAGCCAGGCCGCAACCGCCGTTGTCGAACATCATCTTCTTCATCTTCTCGGCAAGCGCCTCGATCGCCGGGGTGATCTCCTCGATCACGGCGCACTCCTGGCGCAGGCGAGGGTCGGGCGACAGTACGATTCCGTTGGCTTCCATGGCCATCCTTTCGGGTTGTTACATCAAATCATAGGCGTCGACGTCAACGCTCACGCTCACGCCGCGCACAGATCCCACCTCTTTGAGGCAGGCGTCGATATCATCAGAGACATGGTACCCCACGGGCGACTTCACAAGCAGATGGAAGCGGTAACGGTCCTTGGCTCTCTCGATTACACACGAAGCCGGACCCAGCACCTGCGGCACGGCACTCCCCGCCCGCAAAAAATAGGGCGCGGCGGCATGCCAGCGGCGCTTAAGAATCTTTGCGATACGCCCGATGTAGTCCTGCGCGTCGTCTCGGTTCGCCGACCACACCAAGATGTTGACCAGGCGCACAAACGGCGGGTACAGCGCGTCGCGACGCTGGTCCAGGTCGTAGTCGGTAAAGATCGAACGCTCGTGCTCGGCGACGGCGCGAATGACCGGGTCCCCGGGCAGGTAGGTCTGGATGATGACCTCGCCAGGGCGATCGCCACGACCGGCGCGGCCCGCGACCTGCTCCAGCAAATCGTAGGCGCGCTCCCCTGCGCGGAAGTCCGGCAGCTTGAGGGCGAAGTCGGCATTGACCACGCCCACGAGCGTGACCTCGGGAAAGTCGAGGCCCTTGGCGATCATCTGGGTACCCAGCAGCACCGCGCAATCGGCCGCATCGAACTGCTCGAGCAGCTTTTTGTGCGCATCCTTGCCGCGCGTGGAATCGGCATCCATGCGGATGATGGCGACGTCCTCGGGCAGCATCTGGTGCAGTGCGTCCTCGATCTGCTGCGTGCCCAGCCCCATTTTTGCCAGGTAGCGGCTGCCGCACTTGGGGCAGTGACTCGTGGACGCGGGATACGGCTGCACGCGCCAAGACGAACCGCAGGTGTGACATTGCAGCGTGTGCGTGCGCTCGTGATACGTAAGCGCGGTGGAGCAGTGGTTGCAGGTGGGAACGCAGCCGCACTCGCGGCACATCAGGAACGGCGCAAAGCCACGGCGGTTATGCAACAGCACGGCCTTCTCGCGCCGCTCTACAACGCGCTCCAGGCCTTCCATCAGCGGTTTAGAGAACATTGAGCGGCTGCCGTGCGAAAACTCGCGGCGCAGGTCGGCAATGCGAACCGTGGGCAGGACCGCGTGCCCCGGGCGTTCGGGCATCTCGACGCGCGTCCACGTGGCACCGCCGTACGTTCCGCGACGGCAGCGGTCGAGGGCCTCGGCAGAAGGCGTGGCGGAGCCCAACACGAGCGGGCAGCGGTAGCGCCGCGCCATCTCGGCCGCCACCTCGCGCGCGTGGTAGCGCGGACTGGAGCCCTGCTTGTAACTAGTCTCGTGCTCCTCGTCGATGATGATGAGGCCCAAGTCGCTGAGCGGGCAAAAAAGCGCCGAACGGGCTCCCACGACCACACGCGCGGCACCGCTGGCAACCATATCCCACTGGTCCAAGCGCTCGCCGGCCGAAAGACGCGAATGGAAAACGGCGACCGTCTCGCCAAAGCGCGAGCGGAAGCGGCCGACGGTCTGGGCCGTCAGCGAAATCTCGGGCACGAGCACGCATGCAGAGCGGCCTGCCGCGAGCACGCGCTCGATAGCGGAGAGGTAAACCTCGGTTTTGCCGGAGCCGGTGACGCCGTCAACCAGCACCACGTCGCCATGAGCGTCCAGACGGGCGCGCTCAATCTGCGCGAGTGCCCGTTGCTGGCCGTTGGTAAGGGAAACCGGCGCCTTGCCGCTTGCCGAGGACAGCGTGGTCTGCTCGCTGCAGCCACGCCACGCACGGCGTTCCTCCACCACCACGACGCCGCGCTTTTTGAGCGCCTTGATGGTCGCCGACATGCTGTTATAGAGAAGGTTGAGGTCGCGAGTCGTGACCGGGCCGCACTGCAGCGCCTCGATGAGCTGACGCTGGCGGACCGCGGTCTTGGGCGGCGTGTAGTCAAAGCCTTCAGGCGTAAGCATCACCCAGCGGTTTTGGATTGGCTTGACGGCTGGACGTTCAACCGTCCACACGCCGTCGTCCCCCTTGACCACACGCGGGCTACCACCCGGGGGCAAAAACAGGCGCAGGCACTCGGAAAGCGTCGCGACATACTCACGGCTCATCCAGCGTGCGATACGGGCAGCCTCGGCGGTAAAGAGCGGTCTGCTGAGGATAGCCTCGATGGCTTTAATGCGCACGGGGTCGAGGGTGTTGTTGCCCTGCAGATCGCCCAGCCCAGGCGCAATGTCGACAATATAGCCCGCGGCGGCACGGTTACCAAAGTGGACCAGGACTGTCGATCCGACCTGGACCCCGTTGGCAAGGGACTCGGGGATGCCGTAAGCAAACGGTTCCGACAGCGCACGGGTGGGGATATCGAGGACCACGCTCGCATAGGCGGCGATGGGTTCGGGTGCAGGCTTGGGCTTCACCGGAGCTTCCTCCGGTTCAGGCAAACCAAACAGCGACAGTTGTTGAGCCATACACCACCTCTAACGAACGGACCTGAAAGGGGTGGGACAAAATAATCAGTAGAGTTTGTCCCATGGCCGATACGAGTGTCGAGCTCGTTGCGTCACTCGAACATGGGACAAACACTACTGATTATTTTGTCCCAGCAACCCACTCATCGGTACAGAAACAAGAGCCCCGCTCGAGGGAACGGGGCTCGGATACATGCGTTTGCGCGTCTACTACAGCGCCATCGTGCGGGCGCGGTCGATGCGCGCCAGGCAGTCGTCGCGGCCGACGAGCGCCATAGTCTCGCCCAGCGGAGGGCTCACCATGTTGCCGCAGACGGCGACGCGCACGGCCTGGAACACCACGCGTTTCTTAAGGTCCATCTGCTCGGGCAGCGGCTCAAGCGCGGCGTCGATGGCCTCGGCAGTCCACTTGTTCACGCCCTCGAGCGCGGCCTTGGCGGCATCCAGAATGGCGCCCATGCCTTCCTTAGCCAGGCCCTTGTTAACGGATTTCTCGTCATACTCGAGCGTCTCGGCCGTAGCGAAGATGGGAGCGGCGACGGTCACGGCGTCGGCCGGCATCTTGGTGCGCGGCTTGACGATGGCGGCAAGCGCGTCGATCCAGTCCTCGCCGTACTCGACGTTGCCCTCGATGAGACCCGCCTCGTGCAGCTCGGGGACCATGATCTCGTCGGCAAACTGGGCATCGGACATGCCGTTGATGTACTCGGCGTTGACCCAGTCGAGTTTCTTGGGGTCGAAGGTCGCCGGGTTCTTGGAGATGCGGTCGAGCGAGAACTTGCTGGCCAGGACATCGCGCGGGATGATCGTGGTCTCGCCGTCGAGCGACCAGCCGAGTAACGCCAGGTAGTTGACGAAGGCGTCGGACAGGTAACCGGCGTCGCGGTACTCCTCCACCGAGGTGGCGCCGTGCCGCTTGGAGAGCTTCTTGCCGTCGGCACCCAGGATCATGGAGATGTGGGCGAACGTAGGCACGGGCGCGCCGAGGGCCTCGTAGACCATGACCTGGCGCGGGGTGTTTGACAGATGGTCGTCGCCGCGGATGACATGGGTGATCTTCATCATGGCGTCGTCGACGACGGTCGCGAAGTTGTACGTGGGCGTGCCGTCGGAGCGGAAGATGACGAAGTCGTCGAGCTCCTTGGCATCGAAGGTCACCTCGCCGTGGACGGCGTCGTGGATGACGACGTCGCCGCGGTCCTCGGGCACCTTAATACGCAGGACGTAAGGCTCGCCGGCCTCGATGCGGCGGCGGGCCTCCTCGGGATCAAGATTGCGGCAACGACGCTGATAGCCCTGGAAGGGGTCCTTGCGCTCCTGGGCGGCCTTGCGGTCGGCGTCGAGCTGCTCCTTGGTGCAGAAGCAGGGATAGGCCTTGCCCTCGTCCCAAAGCTTCTGAGCGGCCTGCTTGTACAGGTCCAGGCGCTCGGTCTGGGCATAGGGGCCAAAGTCGCCGCCCACCTCGGGACCCTCGTCCCAGTCCAGGCCCAGCCAACGCATGGCGCGCAGGATGATCTGCGTGTTCTCATCGGTGGAGCGGGTGGGGTCGGTGTCGTCGATGCGCAGGATGAACGTGCCGCCGTTTGCGCGGGCAAAAGCCCAGTTATAGATAGCGGTGCGGGCGCCGCCGATGTGCAGCTTGCCCGTCGGTGAGGGTGCAAAGCGGACGCGAACGTCTGATGCCATGGAAATCTCCTCGATTGCAGGATGGATGTCTAACCGCATCAGTATAAAGCAACAAAGCAACCTCCGCACAAAGGGCACCGACCTAGTCATTGGGGACTACTCATTGGGGACAGACTTAAATGACCAATCGTTGTAGTCATTGGGGACATTCTTGGTTTAAGACTGGTCATTTAAGTCTGTCCCCAATGAGTAAAGTGCCGCAAGGGTGCGGAAAGGGTGTGAATGTTTGATTTACGCGCTATGATGTGCCCTTGCATAGAGAGCCCAGCGGAATGGTAACGGTCGCCGGGACACGTTTTTGAAAGGACAATCATGTCAGAAGAACTTCGTTCCATCCCACCCCAACACGGGTCCTTTGTTTTTACGTCGGAGTCGGTGACCGAAGGTCATCCCGATAAGATCGCTGACCAGATCAGCGACGCCGTCCTCGACGCAATCCTCGCCAAAGAAATAGAGCTCCAGGAGCAGGGCTACATCGCCCCCAACGGCGTGCCTGCCAACGTGGAGAACGTCCGTTGCGCCTGCGAGACCCTCGTGACCACCGGCACCGTCATCGTCGCCGGCGAGATTCGCACCCAGGCCTACGTCGACGTACAGGAAATCGCCCGCGGCGTTATCCGTCGCATTGGCTACAACCGTGCCAAGTTCGGTTTTGACTGCGACACCTGCGGCGTTATGAGCCTTATCCACGAGCAGTCGCCCGATATCGCCCAGGGCGTCGACGAGTCCTTCGAGACCCAGACCGGAGCCACCACCGACCCGATCGACCTCATCGGCGCCGGCGACCAGGGCATGATGTTCGGTTATGCCTCCAACGAGACCAAGACCCTCATGCCCATGCCGCACTACCTGGCAAGCCGCCTGGCCGAGCGCCTGGCCGCCGTGCGTCACGACGGCACCCTCGCCTATCTGCGTCCCGACGGCAAAACCCAGGTCACCGTGCGCTACGAGGATGGCAAGCCCGTGGAGGTCACGACCATCGTCATCTCCACTCAGCACGCAGCCGAGATCGAGGACATGGGCAAGATCAAGGACGACCTCATCGAGCATGTCATCGCTCCCGTCATGGCTGCCGAGAACATGCCGTGGGACGGCGCCGACATCTATGTGAACCCCACCGGCCGCTTTGTCGTGGGCGGCCCCATGGGTGACACGGGCCTGACCGGCCGCAAGATCATCGTCGACACCTATGGCGGTTACGGCCGTCACGGTGGCGGCGCCTTTAGCGGCAAGGACTGCACCAAGGTCGACCGCTCCGCCGCATACGCCGCGCGCTGGGTCGCCAAGAACGTGGTCGCCGCCGGCCTGGCCGACCGCTGCGAGGTCGAGCTTGCCTACGCCATCGGCGTTTCCAAGCCCCTTTCAATCATGGTCGACACCTTCGGTACCGCTAAGGTCGCCGAGGACAAGATCGTTGAGGCCGTAGAGAAGACCTTCGACCTGCGCCCGGGTGCCATCATCCGTGACCTAGACCTGCGTCGCCCCATCTACGAGAAAACAGCAGCCTACGGTCACTTCGGCCGAGAAGACGCCGACTTCACCTGGGAAAAAACCGACCGAGTCGAAGAACTCAAAGCAGCCTGCGGCCTGTAATTAAGAACCTCCAAGGTTTCAACGACATAAGCGCTTTAAAAAGAAGTACCGCCCCCAACCGGTACTTCTTTTTTATTTAATCGGTAGCGAAGATGAGTCGACATGGAGCACAGAATAGGTCTCCAGCTGATGGATTTTGCAGCATGAGCGCCTCTACCATGTATCCTAAGTTCCGAGGGCTTTGGTATTTGGTCGATCGCGAGTTCCGCACGAGCCGGAGGCCACTTAATGTGGCCTCCGTGCGAGCAGGACTGTCCGAGCAGGCGACCAAATACCAAAGCCCTCGGAACGGCGGGACAGAGTATGCCCCGCCCCTCGGGACGACAGGACAGAACAGGAGCGTATATGGCAGGCAAGCCGCAAACACTAGCTACGACCTCGGCATTCGAGATCTTGGGCCCCATCATGGTCGGCCCCAGCTCATCGCACACCGCCGGCGCCCTGCGGTGCGCCCAAGTTGCCGCCAGCCTGCTGGAAGGCCGCATCACCAAAGTCACCTTTGGCCTGTGGAACTCCTTCGCCCACACCTACCGCGGCCACGGCACCGATCGTGCGCTCGTCGCGGGCATCCTGGGCCTCGACACCGATGACGAGAACATCAAACAAGCCTTCGACCTCGCGCGCGAGCAGGGCCTCGAATATCACTTTGACATCAAGGGCGACGACGCCTCCATCCACCCCAATACCGTCGACATCGACATGGTCGACGACACGGGCGCCACGGCACAGGTCCGCGGCGAGAGCCTGGGCGGTGGCAAGATGCGCATCAGCCGCATTAACGGCGTCGGCGTCGACATCTCGGGCATGTACTCCACGCTCTTCGTGGCGCACAAGGACGTCCCCGGTGTACTCGCCGCGCTCACCAACCTGCTCGCCTACGCCCACGTAAACATCGCCTTCTGCCGCACCTACCGCACCGAAGTGGGCGGCCAGGCCTACTCTGTCTTTGAGACCGACGGCGCGCCCGACGACACCGTCGTCCCCATGCTGCGCAAGCTCGACAATGTCGATTACGCAACGTTTATCGAGCTCCCCGGTTCTGCCTCGTCGCTCTCCCCCGGCGTCTCGGCAAAGGAGATCTTCGACGACGGCGAGCAGCTGCTCGATGCGTGCGAGGAACTGGGGCTCAGCATTGGCGCCGTTATGGCCGTGCGAGAGGCGCGCCTGACCGGTGAGGCGCACGCCGTCGCCGCCATGCGCCGCGTGCTCGACGTCATGCGCGAGGAGACCACAGCCCCCATCGCCAATCCGCAGCGCTCGCTCGGTGGGCTTATCGGCGGCGAGGCCAAACTCGTCGATGCCACCGTCCGCAACGATTTGAGCACAAGCCTGATGGGTGCTGTCCAGACCGACGCCGTGGCTCGCGCCATGGCCGTGCTCGAGCGCTCCGCCACGATGGGCGTGATCGTCGCCGCCCCCACGGCCGGCTCCGCGGGTGTTGTGCCCGGCTGCGTGCTGGCGCTCGCCGATCGCCTGCAGCTCGACGACGAGCAGGTCATGGACGCGCTCTACTGCGCAGCCGCCATCGGCCTCAACCTCTCCACAAGCGCCTGCGTTGCCGGCGCCGAGGGCGGCTGCCAGGCCGAGGTGGGAAGCGCCGCCGCCATGGCAGGCGCCGCGCTGGTGCAGATGCTCGGCGGCACGCCCGAGCAGGCGCTCGACGCCAGTTCCATCGCGCTGAGTAACCTGCTGGGCCTCGTTTGCGACCCCGTCGGTGGCCTCGTGGAGGTGCCCTGCCAAAACCGTAACGCCATAGGCGTGGCTGCGGCCTTTAGCTCGGCACAACTCGCCCTCGCAGGCATTAAGAGCCTGGTGCCGTTTGACCAGATGGCACATGTCATGCTCTCGGTGGGCCACGCGTTGCCGGCCACGCTGCGCGAGACGGCAAAGGGCGGCATCGCGCAGGCTCCGGCCGCACTTTCGGCCTGTGCAAAATGCGGTGTGTGCGGATAGCGACAAAGAACGACTCAAAGGTGGGACAAATGTCCCACCTCTTTTGAATGCCACCGTTTCCGTACCACAAACAGCAGGGCAATCGCTATAATGCAAGCCCAGTAAAAACACGATGAACCGCAAGGCGAAAATCGAAGGATATGCATACGATGTCGCAAAACGATCGAAATCAACTGATTCCCGATCCGCAGCAGCCGAGCAGGCACACCGGCGGCGTTCAGTCGCCGCGTCCTATCGCGCCGAGCCACGGTCAGCAGCGTAGTGCAGCAAACGCTTCCCAACGCCCGAACCAACAGCGACAGCAGCGTCAACAACGTCAGCAGCGCCAGGCAAACGGCAATGCGCCCAAGCAGCCCCACACGCACGCTCGAGGCGATCGTGGCCCCGCGCGCAAACCCGCCGAGAACAATAAGTCGGGCAAAAAGACGACGCTCTTTGTCGTCCTGGGTCTAATCGTCATTGTCTATATCGTAGGCGTCGTAGCATTTTCGCAGGTAGCCTACCCCAACACCACCATCGCCGGCGTCGACGTCTCGTTCTCCAACGCTTCGTCTGCCGCCACCAAGGTCAATTCGGCATGGAAGCACTATAAGCTCGCCGTGACAGGCGATGACTTTAGCTGGACCTATCAGCCCGAGTCCGATGAACCCATCGTCGATGGCGAAGCTGCCGCAAAAGAGATCATCAACCACAACGAAGCCTTTATTTGGCCGGTCCGCCTTGTGGAATCCTTAAGCGGCAAGACCAAAACAACCGCTACCTCCAACGAAGTCGATCTTGATCAAGACGTCGACCTGTCCATGCTCTCCGACACCTTTGACCAAAAGAAGTTTGAGAAGGATCTGGGCGCCGCCATCAACGAGTTTAACGAGGGCCGTTCGGGCACGTTCGAGGCAAATAGCTCCTATGACGAGCAGGCCGGCAAGTTTACCGTCGAGAAGGCGCGCTCCAACGAAAAACTCAACCGCGAGCATGTCATTAAGTATGCCGAGCTCGAGCTTGCCTCGCTGGCCGAGTCCGTAGATCTTTCCAAGCTCGGCAACGATGCCTATGAGCCGCTCAATGGAACGCTGACCGATGATCAGATTCAGGCCGCATGCGATGCCGCCAACAACTTCCTGGGCGTCAACGTGACCCTCAAGCTCAACGGCGAGGATGCCGGCAAGGTTGATGGCAGCTCCGTATTGCAGTGGATCAGCTTTGCCGATCCCGCCAACCCAACGCTCGATACGTCGCAGATCAGCAACTGGGCAGCCGAACTCGCCAACGGCTTTAATACCGTGGGCTCCACTCGCTGGTGGACGCGCGCCGATGGCAAGCAGTGCGCCGTCGAAGGCGGCGACTTTGGTTGGTCCATCGACAGCAGCTCGCTCGCCAAGCAGGTCGAGGACGCCATAAACAACAAGCAGACCGGCGAAATCGAGATCAAGTACTCCCAGAAGGCCGACACCTTTACCGCAAAGGGAGAGCCCGACTGGAAGGCGTATATCGACGTCGACTTGTCCGAACAGCACGCGCGCTACTATGACGAGAGCGGAAATATCGTTTGGGAGGCCAACTTTATCTCGGGCAAGCCGGGCGAGGACGCCACGCCCGAGGGCGTCTGGCAGATCAACAGCAACGACGGCGGCAGCACCCTGATCGGAGCCAAGGACCCCGAGACCGGCAAGCCCAAATACGAGAGTCCGGTGAGCTACTGGATGCCGTTTGAGGGCAACATGATCGGCTTCCATGATGCCACCTGGCAAAACGACAAGAGCTTCGATAACGCCGAGTCGTACAAATGGTGCGGCAGCCACGGCTGCATCAACCTGCGCCTGGCAGACGCCAAGGCACTTCACGACTGCATCAAAGTCGGCCTATGCGTGGTTGTCCACTCGTAGTGCAACGCGCGCATTCCTACAACGTGGAACCGCTGCGACCAATCTAACAGTTCCGAAAGAAACCGTTCTATGCGCCCACCCCAACCGGTGGGCGCATATACTTATCGAGGTACTTTCTATAAAGGAGACGCTATGCCGAATGTCCCCACGACCACCCCGGGCCCGGATGATACCGAGCACACGCTCGAAGATGTCACCGAAACGATTCCTCTGATTACAAACGTACATGCCGATAAGCAGAGCGGACGCGCGAACGATGCGACCGAGATTTCCGATGAAGAGGCATATGCCAAGCTCAAGGCAAAACGTGCCGAACGTCGACGCAAAAAGCTCATCCGACGCGGCATTGCGGCCGGCGTCGTGGCCGCCATTGTGCTCATCGCCGTTGTCGTGACCTTAGCCATCAACGCACGGCCCGCAGGCAACAACGGGCCGGTGACCGATATGGTGACCGAGGGCACGTTTACCACAACGGTCGAGGCGAAAGGCCAGCTCAAACCCATTTCGTCCTCAGTGGTCTCCCCTTCTGTCGACGGTACGGTCGATTCGATCAACGTGCAGGCGGGCCAATCCGTCAACGAGGGCGA
Source organism: Collinsella sp. (assembly GCA_019414025.1). Lineage (GTDB taxonomy): Bacteria > Actinomycetota > Coriobacteriia > Coriobacteriales > Coriobacteriaceae > Collinsella. Next base: position 7,898 of record DXMU01000023.1, on the reverse strand, counting down.
CGTGCTTATGACCATTAAAAACGACGAGCTCGATCGCAACGTTGCCGAGGCGCAGCGTGCAGTTGCTGCCGCTCAAAAAGACCTCGCTAATGCGAAGAAAGCCGCAGCTGCCGCTCAGGCCACCCCAACGACGGACGTCGATGGAGCTTCCGCAGCGGCTGGCGTCTCCGCCGCATCGGCGGACACGAACGCCGTATCGGCCGCGCAGCGCAGCCTCGCATCGGCCCAGGCAAACCTCGATCAGGCGAACGCCAAGGCGGCCAGTCGTACGGTCACGGCCCCGAGCTCGGGCAGTATCGTGGAGCTCAACGCCAAGGTGGGCGCCACGGTAACAGGCGGCATGATCATGGGCGAAAGCGATACGAGCGGCGGCAAGCAGTGCATGCAGATCGCCGACCTATCTAAGATGAAGGTGACCGTGCAGGTGGGCGAAAAGGACATCGCCAAGATCGCCGTTGGGCAGAGTGCCAACGTCACGTATCCCGCGTTTCCCGATATCGTAAGCCAGGGAACGGTCACGGCCATCGCCTCGGTGGCAAACTCCGACGCCGCCAACGGTGGCGGCGGCAGCGTAACCTTTAACGTCGACATTCTCATAGAGGCGCCCGACGCGCGCCTGAAGCCGGGCATGACGGCCGAGGTATCGGTGGTGACAGAGCAGCTCGACGACGTGGTGATGGTGCCGACGATGGCGCTCATGACCGAAGACGGCGAACACTATTACGTCAACGTGGCAACCGATGACGAGGGCAAGCATACCCGTCGCGTGAAGGTGACCGTCGTGACGCAAAACGACAACGAAGCCGTAGTCGGCAAGACACAGGTAAAGCGCGACGACCAGGGCAACGAGATCAACCCCAACGTGCCGGTTACCAAGCTGCGCGATGGCGACACCCTCGTCATGGACACCGGAGCGGACGCAACGGCTGACGGCGGCTACAGCACGGATTCGGGCAGCATGTCTGACGACGAGGGCATGTAATGCGTCCCGTTATCGACATCCGCAACGTGCACCGCATTTTTGAGAGCGAGGCGGGTTGCGCCCACATCCTGCACAACGTGAGCCTGGCGGTAGAACCCGGCGAGTTCGTCGCCATTACCGGCCCTTCGGGCTCGGGCAAGTCAACGCTCATGAACATCCTGGGCTGCCTGGACAAACCGACGGCGGGCGACTATTACCTGCAAGGGCTCAACGTGGCCGAGCTCGATGATGACGAGCTCACCGAAGTCCGCGCCCTGAGCATTGGCTTTGTCTTTCAGAGCTTCAACCTGCTGCCGCGCCTGTCGGTTATCGAAAACGTCATGCTGCCGCTGGCCTACACCAATGTGCCCCGTAGCCAGCGCGAAATGCGCGCCGTTCACGCGCTGCAGGCTGTCACGCTGCCCGTCGACCACTGGGACCACCGCATATCCGAGCTCTCGGGCGGCCAGATGCAGCGCGTCGCAATCGCGCGCGCCCTCGTCAATGACCCGCCCATCATCCTGGCCGATGAGCCGACGGGAAACCTGGACTCCGCTACCGGAGCGCTTGTGATGGAGACCTTCCATAAGCTCCAGAAGCGCGGCAAAACCATCGTGCTTATCACACACGACCCCGGCATCGCCGCCGAGGCCGACCGTGCCGTGACCATCCGCGACGGTCGCATTCACGATGGCGCGTATATTCCACATGCACCGCGGACCCTGCGCAGCGCCGTGGATAGCCTGCCCATGATTTCCGCCTCCGCCAACCCGCCGAAAGGAGAGATGGCATGAGCGCCCGCGATCTCATCCAGGAAGCCCTTCACTCGCTCGAGGCCGACAAGGGGCGCAGCCTGCTCACCATCCTGGGCATTGTCATCGGCATCGCCTCGGTTATCGCCATGACTTCGCTCATCGGCGGCATCCAAAACAGCCTGGTCAACAGCCTGGGCCTCAATGCGGCACGCATGGTGCAAATCTATTCGTCGCAAGAACTCACAGAGTCGGACATCGAGAAGCTTCAAAAACTGGTGCCGCAGATAGAGCAGATCGGCATTGTCGACAGCGCGTATACCGAGTACAAGACCGGCGATAAAAGCTATACCGTCATGGCACAGGGTGTCGATAGTGACATGCTCGACGCCGTGGGGGCCGGAAAGCTCGTTGCGGGGCGTACCTATTCCCAGGCCGAGTCTCAATCAGGCTCGCGCGTGGCGCTCATCAGCCGCGGCGGCGCCGATCAGCTTTACGGCAACGAACAGGATGCGCTGGGGAAAACCATCAAGGTGTCCAACGGCGAGGTGCAGATTGTCGGCGTGATTGACGGCGGCAGCGACTCCATGGGCTCGCTCACGCTGTATATGCCACGCGAAACCATCTCCGGCCTGTTTGGCGACGAGAATCCTTCATTCCCCAGCGTGACGGCGCTCGCCGCCGAGGGCACGGACATGGATGAGCTCTGCAAGACCATCGAGTCCAAGGTGCGCGCGATGAAGGGCATCGAGGAGGAGGATGAGTACAACAGTGTATCGGCGACCTCCATGAAAAGCGCCATCGATGCACTCAACTCCTTTATGGGCGCGTTTTCGCTCATCATGGGTGCTGTCGCCAGCATCTCGCTGCTTGTCGGCGGTATCGGCATTATGAATATGATGCTTACCAACGTAACGGAGCGCATCCGCGAGATCGGCATCCGCCGCGCTCTGGGCGCAAGTCGTCGCGATATCACTGCGCAGTTTTTGGCCGAATCCTCGGCGCTGTGCGTCACCGGCGGACTGCTAGGTGTCCTGATTGGCTATCTGCTGGCCTGGGCTCTTGCGATGTTTGCCGCAGGATCAGGGGTTCTCGGCGAGCTCGGTGCCAGCGGGCAAATCACACCGAGCTTTTCAATCGCCACGGTACTGCTGGCCTTCGCCGTCTCCGTCGGCATCGGCGTAATCTTTGGCTTCTATCCCGCTCGCCGCGCAGCAAAGCTCGACCCGGTGGAGTGCCTACGCTACCAGTAAGCCACCACCAACAAGTTGCGGTGAATTAGGGACTGAATATGCTATCTAGCAGCAAAAACAGACACTATTTCACCGCAACTTATTGAAGGGCTACTTGCGCCAGTTCCGGGCGTCGTCCTCGAACTTTTGGCGGATGACGGTCTTGTACGGTTCGAGCTTGCTCGAGGCGCTCCTCCTCGCGGGCGGGAGGGAACGCAGGCGCGGCGAGCGCCTATCGCGCGAACTCCCGTAAGAGCGCGTCTTCCACTTCCCGAAGCGAAAGGGCCCCGTCTCCCTCGGCGGGACGGGTGACCACGATGCAGCGCGCTCCCACGTCGCGCGCGGCGGCAAGCTTCTCGGCCGTGCCGCCTACGGTTCCCGAGTCCTTGGTCACAAGCCACTGGGCTCCCACCTGCCGAAGCATCGCCTCGTTGAGCTCGCGGGTGAAGGGCCCCTGCATGCCGATGACGTGCGACGGCGAAAACCCCGCGTCGATGCACTTCGTTATAGCACCGGGCAGCGGGAGCACACGCACGAAGAAGCGCTCCGAGAAATCGGCGACGCGCGTATAGGGAGCAAGCTCCTTGCTCCCCGTCGTGAGAAGCGCGCGACCCGGGTTCTCGGAGAGAAAGCGCGCCGCGCAGGCGATCGACGCGACCGACACGACGCCTTTGGGCAGCGCCTCGGCCGCGCGCGCAAGGCGCAGGCATCGTGCACCCACGGCGAGCGAAGCGGCCCGGATGTTGCCGCTTGCGAGCGTAGCGAAGGGATGCGTGGCGTCGACGACGATGCGCGCGCCGGAAAGCTCGCGCTCCATGTCGGCCTCGTCGAGCCTGCCCGCAAGCACCTCGATGCCCGAAAGCTCGCCCAAAAGCTCGCCTCCGTACTCGGTTGCCGCGTAGGCACGGGCGGGGATGCCCACCCCGCTCGCCCATTCGCACAGAAGGCGGCCCTCGGTGGTGCCGGCGAAGATGCGCAGCGCCGGCGCGGATGCGGGCGCCGTCACTTCGGGCCGCCTGAGCGCGTGATCTGGTAGAGCAGCGCGTTCATAATGGCGGCCGCCACGGTCGAACCGCCCTTGCGACCCCTCGCGACGATGGCCGGCACGCGTCGCGCGAGTAGCTCCTCTTTCGCCTCGACCACGTTCACAAACCCGACCGGCACCCCAACGACGAGCGCGGGCGCGATCTTCCCCGCGTCCATGAGCTCGGCGAGGCGCAGAAGTGCTGTGGGAGCGTTGCCGACGGCCACGATGAGCGGACCCTCGATGCCGCAAGCTTTGTCCATGCTCGCAACGGCGCGAGTCGTGCCCGCGGCGCGCGCCGTTGCGGCGACATCAGGGTCGGCCATGTAGCACACGGCCTTGCAGCCGATCTTCGCGAGCGCGGGCTTGCTTATGCCTGCGAGCGCCATGTTCGTATCGGTGAGCACCGTGGCCCCTGCGCGCAGTGCGTCGAGCGCACAGTGCGCGGCGTCATGGGTGAACACGAGGGAATCGGCGTACGAGAAGTCAGCAGTGGTGTGGATGACGCGCTTCACGACGGGTTCTTCGAGCGGCGGGAACGTGCGGCCGCCGAGCTCTTCGGTGATGATCTCAAAGCTGCGCCGCTCGATGTCGCCGGGCGCCATCTCCTTGGAATCCATCTAGTACTCCACTCCTTCCCTTGCACCTATCCCCTGAGCGTAGGGGTGTTTCTCGCACCGCATCTCGGTTATGTAGTCGGCCTTCTCCACGATCTTGCGGGAAGGCGCGCGCCCGGTGAGCGCTACTTCGACGCCGCGCGCGGACATATCGAGCGCGCGGTCCACGAGTGCCTCGTCGACAAGCCCCTTCGAAAGCGCGTCGAACGCCTCGTCAAGCACGAGCAGCCCCTCCTGCGCGCCCTCGAGCTCGGCAAGCGCGGAAGCGAGGTTCCCATCGTGCAGCTCGCGCGTCGCGGCAAGTTCTTCCGACGTCATGGACCAGGTAAACTTGTCCGACGCCTTCCCCGCGAACACGGGCACGCCGAAATGCTCGGCGAGCAGGCGCACCTCCCCGCTTTCGCCGTCTTTCAGGAACTGCACGACGACGACGCGGCGGCCTGCGGCGAGCATGCGAAGGGCGAGGCCCATCGCCGCCGTGGTCTTGCCTTTGCCGTCGCCATGATACACGTGGATCATACGCCCTCCTCGATAATGCGGTAGACATACTCCATGTCGAGCGCCCCGCGCACGACGTCGGCCAGGCGGTCGAACTCGCGCGCACGGTGATCGGCCGCGGACGCCGCGCCCGCAGCACCCACGACGCTCTCGGGCAGGCCGCGCATGCGCGCGAGCGAGCGCGCGAGGGCGAGCGCCACCCCCGGTTCGTCGAACAGGCCGTGGAGATAGGTTCCGAACACGTTTCCGCAGGCCGCGCCTTCTGGTTTGCCGCCAATCGTGCCCGCAGGGGCGCAGGAGACGGTCGTTTCGCCGTCGTGAATCTCGTACCCGCGCGCCGTCATGCCGTTCCACACCGAAAACGCGCCTTGGGCGCCTGTGATGCGCAGCTCCGACTGGGCGAGGCGCTTTTCCTCCTTGAACACCGTACTTGCAGGGATGAGCCCGAGCCCGCGCGCGGTGCCAGCGCCTTCCCTGCCGTGCGGATCGGAAAGCTTGTCTCCCAAAAGCTGGTAGCCTCCGCATATGCCGAGCACCGGCGTGCCCGCGCCCGAAAGCGCGCGTACACAGGCTCCGATGCCGCTAGCCGCAAGCCAGCGCGCGTCGTCGAGCGTGGTCTTCGAGCCGGGGAGCACCACCAGGTCGGGTCGGCCCAGATCGGTCGACAAGGAAACGTAGCGCACGCCCACGCCGGGCACGCGCGAAAGCGGGTCGAAGTCGGTGAAGTTCGACAGATGCGGAAGGCGCACGACGGCGACGTCGATGACGCCGCGCGCCTCGCGGGCAGATAGGCGCGGCGCGAGCGAGTCCTCGTCGTCCAGGTCGAGCGTAAGATACGGCACGACCCCCACGACGGGAACCCCGCACATCTTCTCGAGCGGGGCCAAACCCGGGCGCAGGATTTCCACATCGCCGCGGAACTTGTTCACCACAAGCCCCCGCAAAAGAGCGCGATCCTCGGGCGCAAAGAGCGCGACCGTGCCGTAGAGCTGGGCAAACACCCCGCCTGGGTCGATGTCGCCCGCGAGCAGCACGGGGGAGGACACGGCGCGCGCGAGCCCCATGTTGACGATGTCGTTTTCGGCAAGGTTGATTTCGACGGGGCTGCCGGCGCCCTCGATGACGATGACGTCGTTTTCCTCCGCAAGCGAATCGAACGCCTCCAAAATCTGCGGCATGAGCGCCTTCTTTCGCGCGAAGTAGTCCCTCGCAGCGAAGGCTCCCTGCGCCTTGCCGGCCACGATGAGCTGGCTTCGGTGGTCGCTTTCGGGCTTGAGCAGGATGGGGTTCATGCGCACGTCGGGCGCGATGCCGCACGCCTCGGCCTGCATGATCTGGGCGCGCCCCATCTCGAGCCCATCGGCCGTGACACCGCTGTTGAGCGCCATGTTCTGGCTCTTGAAGGGAGCCACGCGCAGGCCGTCCTGCGAAAGCACACAGCACAGCCCCGCCACAAGCAGGCTCTTCCCCGCGTTCGACATGGTGCCCTGGATCATGATGGGCTTCGCCCTACCCACGGGTATCGACCTCCTTCGCCGAGCCTCGGCCATCCGCGCCCGCCATAGCGTCGCTGCAAGAAGCGCCGCCCCGTTCGTCGGGTTCGCCTTCGCCCGATGCGCCTTCCGCCCGAAGCGCGCGGCTGAACGCCATCGCAAGCCGGGCGTTCTCCTTGCGCGTGCGCACCGCGACGCGGCACCAGAAACGGGACAGTACCGAAAACGAGTCGCACGTGCGGACCAAAACCCCCTGTTTATACAGGCGCTCGGGGATGTCTTTCGCCGGCGTGCGGACTAAAAGGAAGTTCGCATCCGACGGCACGACGGAAAGCCCGAGCGAGGAGAGCTCGTGGGAAAGCCACGCTCGCTCGCCCGCCAGTACATCGCGCGTGCGCGAGACGTATTCGACGTCTTCCAGGGCGGCGATGCCTGCGGCCTCGGCGACCGAGGAGACGGGCCACGCCTGTCCCGCCCGGCGAATCCCCTCGATGAGTTGGGCGTTTCCGCTGATCAGATACCCCAACCGCAACCCTGCCATTCCGTAGAGCTTGGTGAACGCGGAGAGCACGGCCACATGGTGCGAACACGCGGCGCGTGCGGCCACGCTCCTTTCGCGGGCGTCGGGCGCAAATCCGAGGAAGCACTCGTCCACGAGGAGCAGCGCGCCCACCTGCTCGCAGCGGCAAGCCGCGGCATCGATTACGCGGGGGTCGACGAGGCGCCCCGTCGGGTTGTTCGGATTGCAGAGGTACGCCACGTCTCCCGGCCCCTCGATCGCGCGGGCGAAGGAGGCGGGCACGTCGAAGTCGTCCGCTTCGGAGAGCGGGAACTCCTGCACGCATGCGCCGTAGTACGATGCCGCCTCCGCATATTCAGAGAACGTCGGCGCGCACACGACGATGCGTTTCGGGCGCACCGCCGCGGCGAGCCGCCAGATGATGTCGGACGCGCCCGCGCCGCAGACGATAGTATCTTCGGGAATGCCCTGGGCGCGCGCTAGGGCGCGAACGAGGGCGAGGCTTTCCCTATCGGGGTAGGCGTCGATTCGAGAAAGCGCCTTGCAAGCTGCGGCGACGGCGCGCGGCGAGGGGCCTGCCGGATTCACGTTCACCGAGAAGTCGATGAGGTCGGAGGCGCCCCCTTCGCAAGCGATGCCGAGCGATTGCGAGCTGCCCCCATGCGTACGGGCGCGCAGGATTCCCCCAGCCGCCCGGGGCGCGGCGTGGTCTTCCCTCATACCATCGCCCCCACGACGAGCACGACCGCCGCGCGCGCGGCGCCGAAGACGACGAGCGCGCATACGGACGCGGCGAGCATG
>DXMU01000022.1 GCA_019414025.1 Collinsella sp. | reverse complement strand
GCGCATCGAATCGGCGCAGATCGGGCACTATCTACAGCTGTGGCGTGCACGCCACGAGCGGCGGCGCTAAAGCGGACAGACGAGGGTTTTTGCCATATCGCACAGACGCTTTGACAGGGCGGGGTCATCCAAGATGCGGATGGCTCCGCCCGCTGCGATTATCTGGCTCAGCAGCCAACGCTCGGAGCCGTAATGTACGGTTACCGTTGCCATGTCTGTCCCGCTGCGCTCGATTAGGGTGATGCCGGCCCAGTCCAGATGCTCCGCCATATCGAATGGCATCAAGAGCTTTGCGCTACGCTGCGTCCGGGCAAGGGAATCGTGGAGGGATGCAACGTCCGGTACGTGAGGCACGACGGAGTCTTCCGTCAAGGCGAGTCCCTCGATTTTATCCATGCGATAGGTGCGCTGCTCATCGACCGCGATGTCCCAGGCAATCAGATATGTTTGGTCGCCGTTTGCTGTAATGCGCAAGGGGTCGACCAGACGCTCGCGTGGCCGCGCATCGTCCATCGAGCGATACGAGATACGACAGCGAACGCCGTCCTGAATGGCGCAGCTCAGCTGCTGCCAGTGCGACCCGTGGTTGACGGTGTCAGAGACGTGCTGGTTATAGCCGAGCTCTTCGGGTAGAAGAGCATGTCGAATTCGAGCCGCCGCCTGGGGCTCGATCCCCAACGATTCAAGTTCGTGGTTGAGCACAGCGCCCTCGGCGGCACTCAGGCGCAGCGGTAGTACACGCCCGGCGTCACCGGTGAGGACCACGCGCTCGCCGTGGCATTCGCAGATGATACGCGCACCCGATTCTCGGTCCGCGAGCGTCGAGACGATCTCGAGAATCTCGTCGAGCGACGCCCCCGTGATGTCAAAGCGACTGCAAATCTCGGTTCGTGTCATGCCGCTCTCGCCGGCGGCGTAGAGGGCCTCCATGATGTCGATGGCGCGCGAGAGCCTCTGCTCGCTGGTGAGTTTACGCACGGGCATGCTCGTGCACCGTCCTTTCAATGAGGTGGTTCCACGCCTGCTTGAGCGATTTGGGGGCCATGGGCCTCATGCCGTCCATGGCGTGGGCCATGCAAAATGAGGCGGCGGCTTCAAGATCGCGCACGTCAACGGTCCAAGTCCATCCCGAATCGGTGTGTGCGAGCTCACCTCGCCCGCGCGTGAGGCCGTTGATCATATCGATCTGCGTCTGCGGGGCGAACGAGAACGTAGCCGCAACGGGCGGGCGGTCGGCAAAATCGAATTCAAAGAACAGGTAGTCGCTGAGGTTGAAGTCCGCAGGGATAGCGTAGGCCTTTGAGGGGCGCCAAGCGCGAACGATACGGTCGCAGCGGAATGTCCTGATGTCGTCGGTGGCATTGTCGAGGCCGCAGAAGTACGCAACGCCCTCGCGCTCGAACATGCCGTAGACGCAGACGGTACGCTCTTTCTGCTCACCGCGTCCGTTCTGATATAAAAATCGCAGCGCGCATCGCTCGGCAAAGGCGCTCCATACCGCATCGACGGTGGGAGAGCGGCGGATCGGTGCTTCGTCCGCCGTCGTCCTGCCGGTGAGGTAGGCAATCTTGGAACGAATATCGGCAAGCGGCGCGGCAAAAGTGGATGAGCCGGCCGCTATTGTCTGGTCGATAGCGTTGAGCAGGATGTCGGCGTCGTCTGCGGTGATGAGGCCGCCTGCCGCAAACGTGTGCTCGCGGTCGATTGTCCACGAGCTTTCCTCGGTCTCCTGCGCACCGGCGGGGCGAACCTCCTTGATTAAGATGCCACGCTCGAGCAGTTTGTCACGATCGCGCCGAAACTTGCGCTTATCCGAGTCGATGTTGCCGGAGCCATATCCCAGGTCAGAATCCAAGACGATCTGCTCGGTCGTCAGCGGTTCGGGGGAGCTGTTGAGCACAAAGAAAAGATTGAGGATGCGCTGGGCCGTTTTATCGAAACTGGGCTCCGAATTCCCCTTTTTAATTGTCGCGGTCGCGTCGCTTGCCGTCATAGAGTCCTCGCATGAGAAGGTGGTTTGCTGCCATGATTTTAGTCCGATATGGAGATTAGGCTATATCCTTGTCCGCTCGGGGCGTTAAGATGGCCCGAATTCGGTCGTTTGCGCTCGCTCGGGGTATACTTTCGACTATATACGGTTCTAATGTGCATGCATTGGGCCTATTTGTCGGATTATGGATGTGGAGCGCACATGGCGAACACCCAGAACTATATTAACCACCTGCTGCAGAACACCGGCATCACGCCGGCATGCAGCGAAGAAGAGCGCTTGGCTGCCGAGGATATCGCTCAGATCTTCCGCAACCACGGCTTTGATCCCGAGGTTCAGGAGTTCAATGCCCCGGCGCCCAGCAGGTTGGCATTTGCCGTTACCGGTATTCTTGCGTTTGCCGCCGCCCTGCTGATGGGCATCGGCGGCGGCATCGGCTTGGTCGGCACCTTGCTGGCCATTGTCGGCGCCGTTCTTTACGTGCTCGAGCGCACGGGCCACCCCGTGGTTTCACGCCTGGGCAAGACGGGCGTGAGCCAAAATGTCATCGCCTACCACAAGGCCTCGGGCCCGCTCGCGTCTCCGCGCAACCGCCCGGTGGTCGTTGTCGCACACTACGACTCTCCCCGTGCTGAGCTGCTCGCCCGCGAGCCCTATGCTTCGTATCGTGCGCTCATCGCCAAGCTGTTGCCCGTTGCCACGGTTGCCCCTGCTGCCGTTGCCATCTTGCGTATCCTGCCGCTCCCCGGCGCGCTCAAGGTTCTGCTGTGGATTGTCGCGATCCTCGCTTCCCTCGTTGCGCTCGCCAACGCGGCAAACATCATTTCTAACCGCTACATTCTTCCCTATACGTCCGGCGCGGTGTGCAACAAGTCTTCTGTCGCCGCTATGCTCGGCGTTATGGACAACGTTGCTCCCTTCCAGGGCGAAAACGAGTTTCCCGACGATGTTCCGTTCGATACCTATTTTGGGGAGCAGAAGCGTCGTGCCGAGGAGATGGCGCGCGCAGCAGCGGAGTATGCCGCGGCCCAACAGCAAAACGACTACAGCAACACCATCGAGTATGAAGAGCCTACCTACGCCGAGGATGAGTTCGGTCAGCCGATTGCTCCCGACGCTCAGGCCGAGCCCGAACAGGGTGAGGATTTCGACGAGCAGATCGAGGGCTTTGAGGGTGCGTCTGCCGACGAGACGCTGATTGGCGCCATTGTGCCCGAGGATCAGAATCAGGCTGTCCAGGCCGAAGAGTTCAATGACGAGGTTCCCGCTGCCGAGCCGGCGGAGGAGCCTGTCGCGGCCGAGCCCGAGCCCAAGCTCTATCGCAATGCCGCCGGCAACATCCGCTTTGGTTCGGATGCCATCCGTGCGCTCGGAATGCTTCCCGAGTCCTGCACGCTCGATTACGAGGAGGGCGAGGAGCCGACGTTTGAGCCCGAGCCTGCCCCCGTCGTGACTGCGCCTGCGCCTGTTGCCACCGTGGATGATGAGTCTGCCGCGGTTACCGCTGCCGTTGCCGAGCCCGAGGCAGTGTCCGCGATCGATCCCACGGCAGGACTGGACATTTTGGCTCCCGCCGCGCCGGCGCAAGACGTTGCGGACGAGTCTGACGACGATTGCGTTGAACAGCCGAGGCGTGTGTCTTACGAGAGCGATACTGATTTCTCGGCCGAGATTCCCGCGGCAACGCCCCATGCCGATATTGCATCCGCGTTCTCTTCGATTGGCGCCAGCGCTTCCAACTTCTTTAAGGGTGCGCTTGCAAAGGGCAGGAAATTTGTCGACGATTTCGAGGAGAAGCGCGCTGCCGCACGCGAGACTGCCGAGCAGGAGGCTATCGCTCAGCAGCAGGCAGCCGAGGCGGCACGCGAGCGCGCGGCGCAAGAGTTCGAGCAGAACGAGGCTGTGCAGTCCGTGCCCGTCGACGCTGCCGAAGCTACGACGTCCTTTGAGTCCCAGCAACCGGCGTCCGCGGATGTTGTTGAGGCGACGACGTCTTTCGAGGCTCAGCAGCACGTCGATAGCACCATGTCGTTTGATGCCGCGCAGTTCGATTCCACGATAACGTTTGAAAAGCAAGGCACCGCGATTGCCGAGTCCCTTCCTGTTTCCGATGAGCGGGGCGATGCGGCAGACGATGACGAGCCTATTGATGCTGCCGCAATCCAAGATGCCGCCGAGGACGAGCCCGTCGAGGCCAACTCTGACGAAGAGCAATACGCAACAGCCGAGCAAGATGATTCGACCGAGGTCGAGCAGGAGGAAGTGCCTGCGGTTTCCGAGGCTCCCGAGACAGATGAGTCGAGGCCTTACTCCACGCAGATTTTCACCATGCCGACCCCGAGTGGTTCCGGTGCCACGGTTGCCGATGTTGCTCCCACCCAGGACGAAACGGTCGATTCCCTTATGGCCCAGATTTCCTCCCAGGCATCGCCGCGTCCGCAGATGAATGTTCCCGATCCGGCGTCAGCTCCGTCACCTGCACCTTCCTCGTCTCCGCTGGCTTCGGTCCCCGATCCGTCGCTGCCGTCGATGAAGCAGGCAAACGTTGCGTCTCGCACGTCGCTGTTCGACCTTCCCGACCCCTCCGCACAGGTCAACGACCCCTTTGCTACCGCTCAGGGTCCCGAACCCACATCGGCACCCGTTGCGCCTCCTATGCCCGTTGCGTCGGGCGCTCAGCCGATCGAGACCATTTCGGCTCCCGCCCCGGCGGCACCCAAGTCTCGCAAGCGCGGCCTGGGCGGCCTGTTCGGTCGTAAAAAGAAAAACGAACAGGACAGCATGAGTGATTGGCTGGGCGTCGAAGACGATTACGATGCCAAGAAGTCCGGTCGCGGCATCGGTTCGTGGGATAATTTCGAGGACGATAACGATGGCTGGAAGGGCGGCGCTACGTCTTCCGACGGCGCTTCCTCCGAAGATATGCTCTCGGCTGTCGCCTCTATGGGTGACGATGAGCTGCTCGGTCACGATATCTGGTTTGTGGCAACGGGCGCCTCGGATTGTGATGGCGCCGGTATGAAGGCCTTCTTGGCTTCGCATCGCGATAAGCTCCGCGGCGTATTTTTCATCAATCTTGAATCCGTCGGCGCCGGTAGGCTTTCGGTGGTGACGGTCGAGGGCGAACAGCAGCTGCTCAAGGGCGATCGCCGCATCATGAACCTGGTCAGCAAGGTGTGCAAGTCGTTCCATGTCGATTGTGGCGCGCTCGAGATGCCCTATGCCAAGACCGATGCCTACGCCGCGCTCAAGGCGAGCCGCCGAGCCCTCACCATCGCCGGCGTGGACGGCACGCGCCTGGCTTGTGCTCGTACCGAGGACGACCTGCCCCACAATGTCAACCCGACGAACATTGCCACGGTATCCGAGGTCGTGACCGAGGTTATCCGCCGTTCGTAGACGGAGCTCTAAGGAGTCAACGTGTTTTCGTATATTAAGCGCCATTGGCCTGTCTACGTGATTTTGACCTTGATCGCCATTGCGTTAGGATTTGGGGCTGCCTACATCGTGGGTGCGAAGGGCTCGACCCCCGCCTCCGCAATCAGCGAAGAGGTGGAGCAAGAACGGAGCACGGGTGCCGATGGGATTCCTGAGTCCGAGCAGGCAATCGTTGATGGTGGATCTTCGTCTGCAGAGTAGATACGGCGATTTAAATGATTGAAAGCGGGCGAGCCGGGGGACTGGCTCGCCCGCTTTTTTATCGCGCTAGCGCTTCTTTGGGATCGACCTAAGGCGAGCGAACCATAAGGCTGCGGCACCCGAGGTCAGAAGCGCGGTGATGCAGGCGGCGATGGGAACTGATCCTGTTGCCGGTAGGTCCTGCGGTAGGGTACAGCGTTGAATGACACGGTCCTCGTCATGTGACTCAAGTTTATCGCCGCCGCCGTTGCGGCAAAGATCGACGCGCGCGCTGTTGGTGAGTGCGGTTTGGGGCGTATAAGCCGACGTTGCCTGCATGTGCACGGCTGCGCCCCGAGCGTCTGTGCCAAGGATTGCTTTGGCATCGTCAAGGTCGTCGTGCTCATCTTTGAGATCATCACGGGTCCAAGAATCCACATCGCTTCGAGTCGTAAAGTCGGCGGCTACTGCACCGTATTCAATGCGAATGCCCGTTACGACGGTATTGGATGCAAGGTCAAGTTCTTTCGCCTCGAGTGTGGTGGATTCCGTGGTCGAGACATCCGCCTTCCAGAGGTGCCAGCCGTCGTAATCGACGAGGCGGCAATCCTCACCCAGACTCTCTTTTACTTCGTCGGACTCGAGCCAAGGATTTTCGTGCCCATCGTCAAGCGTCGCGTTTGCCGGCCCATCGACGTCTGTCGAGTCCAACGGCGTCGTGCGATACCACACGTTGCACAGACCGTTGAGGTCGCCGATGGCGACGGGGGTTTCGATTGAGACGAATCTCGCCGTGCCGTCTTTGGCACACTCAAGATCATCGGTAATCGTAAACTCATCAACCCAGGTAGCTGAATCGTTTCGAGCGTCGATGGTATAGGAGAAAAGTCCGTCCGTATTGGTTTGCGTCGCGGCGCGATTTTTACCATCGCCGTTGGCCAGCAGACCCTTCCCGATAGGTTGGACAAGTTCCTGACGCTTGTCGACCTGTCCTTTGATCTCGATGGGTGCATCCTTCATCGCGACGGATTGGACTTCTCCCGTATCCTTTATTTCAAACGTTATCTCCTCGGCAAGGTCATAGGTCCGCGGAGACATCGTTTCGCGCAACGAGTAGGTGCCGGGTGCAAGATGTTCGATGCGGTGTGGCTTGTCGGATGAGGTCCAGGAGTCTATTTCGGTTTTATCGGGACCATATAAGGTGAGCTGTGCACCTTTCACTTCCTGCTCTCCGCTTGCATCGACCTTGGAGATATCAACCTTGGTGTAATCGTCGGATACGTTAAGCCGTGCTTCCACAACGGGTGTTTTCTGGTCGGCATAGGTAAGGTCGACGATATGGTGCGTCCGGTCGAGTAAGAAGCCTGCCGGCGCTTGAGTCTCGACAACCTCGTAGCGTGCGGTGCCAGATCCCAGCGGGAGATCGTCCGCGCGTGCCTCTCCAGTTTCATCCGTCGCGATGGTCGCGACGGTCTCACCGTCGAGCGCGGCAATGCTACCATCGGGGCGCACGATATCACCCGAGGCACGGATCTCAAAGATGGCGCCCGCGAGGCTGCTGCCGTCTACGGCATCGGTTTTAACGATCCTGATGTTTCCGGTCGCGGCGTGGTCATAATACGAGGCGATTGCAATGGGCGTTAGGTTCATGTCGGCGGGTATGTTTACCTCGATCTCTTCACCGACAAGATAGGGCTCTTTGGCCGAAGTTTCGCGTACATAATAGGTGCCCGGCACGAGCGATTCGGGCAGTGTGACGGTGCCGGTCGCGTCAGTCGTAAAGGTGTCCATTACATTATGTGCTGGATACCAGCATGTTTGTGAGACAGGTTTGTGATTGCTGTCGAGGAGTTGGAAGGTGAATCCGGCTAGCGGAACAGAAGCGCCTGTTTGGGCATCGCGTTTTACAATCTGGAGATGCGTCGACAGAGCGTGGTTGTCCACGATATATTGAAGCTCGGCGCCGTCGGAAATCTGATTGGCCCCGACGGTCCATTCCCCTGCACGTTTAAAACCCTCGGGGACGGTTTCCGGAACCTCGCGAACGGTGTAGCCGGCGCGGTCGTATGGGATGGCTCCGTGGACACCGGCGGGTCGCTTGCCTGCGCCGAACCATGCTTCTGACTGATCTTTGGTGGAGGCAAAGCCATAGATGTTTGTGGTCAGTGTGCCAACAACCTGCTGAGAGCTGTTGCTGACAACCTCAAAGACAACACCTCCTGCCGGCTGCTCCAGGCCGGATTGATCGCTATTGCCGTAGTCCTTGAATTTGGAAATCTCAAGGTCAAACGCAATGGGGATATCGGAAACGCGCGATTCGATCTCGACCACGCCTGAATCACCGAGCTGGTCGGCTCCAACGGTATAGGACCAGCTGTCGTTGGCTGGCAGGTAGCCCTCGGGGGCTTTTGACTCATAGATGGTAAAGGTTCCTAGGGGGACATCGGTGAGGGTAGCTCGACCGCTTTCATCGGTTGTGAGGGTTTGCGCCCATCCGGGGGTGGATTGCGACACGCACGTGAACTCTGCTCCCGCAAGTGAAGCTCCAGCCTGGGGTCCGGCATTCGTCGCGGCATCGAGTTTTACGACATGCAGGGTGATGGTGCCGGGTTGTTCATCAACGGCGACCTGTCCACCGTCATTCCCCGTGGTAAAGGCGATGCGATCACGACGGGGGACATAGCCGGCCGGCGCCTTTGTTTCAACTAGGTAGTATGCCGTGTTGGGCAGAAGTGCTGCCTGCGCTCGACCGTTGCTGTCCATCTGGATGGTGCCGACACGCGCGCCGCTGGCGCTCTCAAAAACATCGAATGTTGCCCCGTCAAACTGATAAGTATTGTTTCCGCTGGTAATGGCAGCGTTTGCAGACTGCTTTTGGAAGGAAACAGAGACCGCCGGCAGTACATAGAGCATGTCTTGACGTTTGCTGCCGCCCGATACGGCTCCTAGATAGCGCCGCGCGCGGTGCGGAGCGGCTTTGATGCTTCCTGATTTTGCGCTGTCGTGGAGCCATCGCGCAGCCGCCACGACTTCATTGTCGGCGGTAAAGTGTCCACTCTTGGTTTTGCCCTGAGCGGTCGTGTAGGAGTAGGTGCCGTCGACATGGGTAGTGCCGTTGAGCATCCATACGGCAAGCTGGGTGGCGGCGCGGGCGCGATCTGGTGAAAGATGGTAACCGACAAACGACGTGGCGGTAGGATATCCGTGGCAAACGATTGCCGCGAACTCGTCGTCGAGCCACACCCAGCCTTGATCAAAGTTGAGCCATGGGCCGCCCGGCTTGGTGGGGCCGGGGCGCTCCTGGTTCATGCAGTAGGCAATCGAGGCGTCTTGAGCTTCATACTTGCCGATGAAGAAGGGCCCACAATCATCGCTAATAGTGCGGAAGCCGAGCTGGTCGTAGCCATCGACGGCAAATGCGGCTCCCGGTGCCAGGCAGCCGAAAAGCAGGAAGAGGAGCAGGAGCAGCGGGCCTGTTGCGATTGCGCTGTGGACAGAGTGCGTGGGTGCGTTGGACATGGCTGCTCCTTATCCCTCGTGCGCCGCACGGGGAGGCTGCGACGCGTAGGATGAGGCTACCCCCGAGGTTCATGCGGGTAAGTACCGGAGCCTGACCAAAAGCTTGCCCAATTCCTGACAAATTGAGCTCAAATACAACAATCAAGCAAAAGCGCAGGTAGAAGATAAGGTGAACAGGAAGTCAAAGGTCCTCGTCTCCACAATTGACGCGATTTTCAAACGAATCTCCACAGCTAAAACAAGCATCGCCACCCTTGTATCGAACAAGACAACCGCGTTATACTAGCCAACACACAAGCGGGCATCGCCAAGTGGTAAGGCATCAGCTTCCCAAGCTGACACTCGCGGGTTCGAGTCCCGTTGCCCGCTCCAGTTAAGAGCACAAGCACGGCACCATCACGGTTCCGTGCTTTTTTCAATAAAGTGCCGGGACTCGAACCCGACAGAGTGCGAGCGTTAAGCAAACGCGAAGCGTTTGTAGCGAGCAGGCGAAGGCGCCGACAGGCGCCTGAAGCCGGTGCGGATTTGCGAAGCAAATACGCGGACGTCCCGTTGTCCGCTCCATGGAGCACAGAAGACCTCGGGACGGCCAATTCAACAAAGTCTTCCCCATCGTCACCGTGAATCCGAGGGGATCGACCGCAGCCGGTGCGGATTTGCGAAGCAAATACGCGGATGTCCCGTTGCCCGCCCCAATTCCAAAATGTTAGGTTCATGCCTGCTGCCCATACTCGCACCCGCGCACGGTACAATGGTTGGGTTACGACCAACGTGCCAATAACCAAAAAGGAGCCGCTATGATCGATCGCTATACCCGCCCGGAGATGGGACATATCTTCTCCCTCGAGAACAAGTATGCCATTTGGCAGGAGATCGAGGTTCTGGCCTGCGAGGCCCAGGCGGAGCTCGGCAAGATCGGCATTTCTAAAGACGAAGCCCAGTGGATCCGCGACCATGCCAACTTTGAGAAGGCAAAGGTCGATGAGATCGAGGAAGTCACGCGCCACGACGTCATTGCCTTCCTGACCAACATGAAGGAGTACATCGACGCCGATGTTCCCGAGGGCGACCCCAAGCCCAGCCGCTGGGTTCACTATGGCATGACCAGCTCCGACCTGGGCGATACGGCTCTGTGCTACCAGCTCACCCAGGCGTGTGACCTGATCATCGAGGACGTCAAGAAGCTCGGTGAGATCTGCAAGCGTCGCGCCTTCGAGGAGCGCAACACACTCTGTGCCGGCCGTACCCATGGTATTCACGCCGAGCCGATGACCTTCGGTATGAAGTTTGGCTCTTGGGCCTGGGAGCTCAAGCGCGATCTGGATCGTCTTGAGGACGCCCGCAAGAACGTTGCCTTCGGTGCTATCTCCGGTGCCGTCGGCACCTACAGCTCCATCGAGCCGTTCGTCGAGGAGTACGTTTGCGAGCACTTGGGCCTGGTCCACGATCCTCTGTCCACGCAGGTCATCAGCCGCGATCACCATGCCTACCTTGCTGGCGTGCTTGCCACTACGGCGGCCACCTGCGAGCGCATCGCGACCGAGGTTCGCAACCTGCAGAAGACCGATACGCTCGAGGCCGAGGAACCGTTCCGCAAGGGTCAAAAGGGCAGCTCCGCCATGCCGCACAAGCGCAACCCGATCACCATGGAGAAGGTCTGTGGCCTGTCGCGTATCGTGAAGTCCAATGCCCAGGTTGCCTTCGACAACGTTGCCCTGTGGCATGAGCGCGACATTTCGCACTCCTCTGCCGAGCGCGTCGCCCAGGCCGATAGCTTTATCGCACTCGACCACATGTTCCAGTGCCTTATCCGCGTTATCGATGGCCTGCAGCTGTATCCGGCTCGCATGATGGCCAACCTCAACAAGACCCGCGGCCTCATCTTCTCCTCCAAGGTCCTGCTGGCCCTCGTCGATACGGGCATCACCCGCGAGGATGCCTATGCCATCGTGCAGGAAAACGCCATGGCTACCTGGCACGAGGTGCAGGATTGCGTCTCCGGCCCCACCTTTAAGGAACGCCTCGAGGCCGATCCGCGCTGCACCGTCAGCCAGGAGAAGCTCGACGAGATCTTTGATCCATGGGACTTCCTCACCCGCATCGACACAGTCTTTGATCGTCTGGAGCAGCTGAGCTTCGAGTAGGTTCGGGCATAACGTTAGCTTTTTAAGGCGCTTTGCTGGTAATGTGTGTTGCCGGCAAAGCGCCTCGTTGTATTTAGGGAAAGACGGGGATAATAGTCGTCTCGAATAACATTCTGAGAGGGGATCGCATGATTTCGTTTGATTACAAGCCTCAAGGCGTGTGTGCTCGCAATATTCACCTTGACCTTTCCGATGACGGCAACAAGGTGATGGGCGTTGAGTTTACCGGCGGCTGCGACGGCAATCTCAGGGCTATCTCCAAGCTGGTCGAGGGCGCTCCTGCCGATCGCGTAATCGAGGTTCTCGCCGGTAATACCTGCGGTATGAAAAAGACCTCCTGCGCCGACCAGCTTACACGCGCTATCGAGGCCGCTCGCGCCGAGATCGCCTAATGGGTATCGCCGATCACATCAAGAACGGAATATCGCGTCGCGGCTTTGTACTCGGTGGGGCTGCCGCGGGCGCTGCCACGGTACTTGCCGGATGCTCGAAAAAAACGGGCACCAGCGATGATGCCGCCGGCGAGCCGCAGGTTATCAAGGACGATTCCAAGATCATCTCGATTACGGATGAGTACGAGGCAGTCGACATCGATCTTGAGCCGGCGGCGTCGTGGACGCTGCCTCTGGGTACGCTGCTGTACTACTGCGACGGCGATTACGCCGCGGCGATGATGGCGCCCGCATCGGCGCTGCACGCCAACACACTCGGTGTGCTCAACCTGGGCGATGGCTCGCTTACCACATTAATCGAGGACCCTATCGAGGGCACGGGATATGCATTCTACGATGTTCGTGCCGGCGACGGCGTATTCGCGTGGGTTGAGATGAACTTTGCCAATTCATCGTGGAAGCTCTACGCTCAAAATCTGTCGGGCGCTTCGCTCTCTGGCGACGTGGTTGAGCTCGATCGAGGTGGCAAGGACTATGATCCGCCCCTGTTTACGGCGTTCGGGTCATCGGTCATCTGGTATAAAATGCCTTCGGCAGGTGGCAATAAAACGAGTAGCGATTCGTTTTGCTATCGTCGCTCGCTTGATGAATCCAAGGCCGAGATAATTTGGAAATCGACGGGTCGCTTTGCATCGGCCCCGCGCGCGAGCGACGGCATTTTGACCATCTCGCCGCGTGTCCGCAACGACGAGGGCGTCTACTACGGCATAACGGCAATCGATTTGACCGACGGCAACAACACCAAACGTGCCCAGCTAGTCCTTCCCTCGTCAGTCTCGCCTTTCGAGGCCGTATATATGGGCGATACCTTCGTGTTTTCTATCGAGGCGGCCTATAGTGGCGTGGGCAGCCTGGGCAACATGGGCACGTATATCGGTAATGAGGGAGGGCCGTATCTCTTCCTGTCCCGTGAGCCGCTCGCATGTGCGGCTGGCAAGAAGAATAAATACCTTGTTAAGGTACAGGCGTCGCATTTCCTGATCGACACCTCTGCCAAGACCTATGGCTCGCTGCTGTCGCCCGACCGCGCTTTGGAGTATGGCGATTATCCAGCTACGGCGGGAAAATCGGACTCATTCCTTACGTACGCCACGGTGCGCAACAGCCAGGGTATACCAGAGACGGTCACTGCACGCCTATTCTCTCTTTAAGCTTAGAGGGGTTAAAAAGGCGCCAACAGGGGAATAAACGCGTTGTAATTGTGAGTACCGCCCGCCGAGCTGCCGCGTCATAGCGGCATCCGGCGGGCTCAGGTGCGTTAAAATGGGCTTGTTCTTAGCTAATTGAGACAGGGGGGCCGTGTTATGGCTTCAGATGCAAAAAAGATTCTGCTGGTCGAGGATGAGAAGGCAATCCGTGACGCCGTCGCTGCCTATCTCGAGCGCGAAGGCTACTGGGTTGTGGGCGTCGGCGACGGCCAGTCCGCGATCGAGGAGTTCGAGAAGCACCAGTTCGACCTGGTTGTGCTCGACCTTATGCTCCCCAAGATCCCCGGTGAGCGCGTTTGCCGCACTATCCGCGATACCTCGGATGTGCCCATTATCATGCTTACCGCCAAGGGTGAGATCGAGGACCGTATTATCGGTCTTGAGCTCGGCGCCGACGACTATCTGATCAAGCCGTTCTCGCCGCGCGAGCTCGTCGCCCGCGTTCGCGCTCTGTTCCGCCGTGCCCATCAGGCCGACGAGCCCGCCGTCGAGGTACTCGACTTCGGCGATCTGGTCATCGATATCTCGGGCCACAAGATCTTGGTCGAGAACAAGGAAGTGGACCTGACCGCTTCTGAGTTTAAGCTGCTCACCACGCTTGCTCGTCATCCCGGTCGTGTCTACAACCGTATGGAGCTGGTTGAGAAGGTTCTCGGCTACGACTTTGAGGGCTATGAGCGCACCATCGATAGCCACGTGAAGAACCTTCGCGCCAAGCTGGGCGATGATCCCAAGAAGCCCAAGTGGCTCTACACCGTTCATGGTGTCGGCTATCGCTTCGAGGCTCCGGCCAAGACCGATAAGTCGGACGAGAAATAGGGAAATCACATATGACACCTGCGCGCTTTGAAATCGGACAAAAGCACAAGCAGGAGAGCGAGGCGGGTTCCAAGGCTAGTTGGAACACGCCTCGCTCCGATTCAAGGCCAACGATGAGCTATCCCTCGCGCATGGCACTTGCTTTTGCTCTGACATCGCTCATGACGGTATTGGTGCTGGTGGGCGTGGTCTCTGTTGTGTGGGGCACGGTCTTTTCGGATTACACGCGCTCCAATATCGTCGAAATCGCAAATTCCGCTGCTGAAAAGCTTGCGACGTCGTATGAGGAAAACGGCAATTGGACTGCGGGCGAGCTACGTACGGTCGCGACATCGAGTTTGGTGTCCGACGATTTGGGTATGCAGGTCGTCAACAAGAAAGGCGTTGTCGTTTATGACGACTCATGGCCTTCGGCAAGCGCGACCGCCGATGTGCGCGAGAACGAATCGCCGTCGAGCAGCTCGAGCGGGAAAAAAGCATCGCATAGTCCGGTCTCGTCGGCCCCCACCGGCTCCGATAGCGTTGCAAACGTCGAAATCATAACGTCTTCCGGCGAGCATGTCGGACAAGTAAAGCTGTGGGCCATCGGCTCCGATGCCTTGCTCACCAAGGCAGATTCTGCGTTTAGGGAGAAGACCTTTAACGCCATGGCCCTTGCTGCGGTTGTTGCAGTTTGCATTTCGGTCGTTATCGGATCACTCGTGTCGCGCATGCTCACCAAGCCGATTCACCGTATTACCAGCACGGCCAAGCAAATTCGCGATGGCGATCTGTCTGCTCGTACGGGCTTGCGCGGCGATGACGAGATCGATCAACTGGGTGAGACATTCGATGAGATGGCCACTTCGCTCGAGAAGGATATGAAACACGAGAAACGTTTGACCTCGGACGTGGCTCACGAACTTCGCACGCCGCTTATGGCCATGCTCGCAACGGTCGAGGCCATGCAGGATGGCGTATATCCTACCGACGATGAGCACTTGGAGACTGTTGCTTCCGAGACGCGTCGCCTGGCTCGTCTGGTGCAGCAGATGCTCGACCTGTCGCGCATGGAAAACAGCACGGCTCCGCTCAACCTTGAGCCGGTGGACATGGTTCCTTTCGTGCGTTCCATCGTCAATGCCCAGGAGCGCCTGTTTGTCGACCGCGATCTGCGCTTGCGCTTTGCTGACGAGACCCAAGGTCACGACGATGTCGTCGAAGCCGATCCCGACATGATCACACAATGCGTCATCAATCTCATGAGCAACGCCATGCGCTACACCCCCGAGGGCGGTTGGGTCGTGGTGTCGGTGCTCAGTGACCGCAAACACGTCAGCATTGCCGTTTCTGATACCGGCATCGGTATTGCCAAGGATGACTTGTCGCGCATCTTCGGCCGTTTTTGGCGCGCCGATGCCAGCCGTGCCCGTGAGGCGGGCGGTCTGGGCGTGGGCCTCGCCGTGACTAAACAGATCGTCGAGCGCCATCACGGCTACATATCCGTGGAGTCGGAGCTTGGAAAGGGTACGACTTTTACGATTCATCTGCCTCGCGAGCACACGGCGGACGCGGCATCTACTACAATGGAGCACTAGCTTTTCGCTATTCGGTGAAGGAGGGGTTTCGTCCCTGCCGCTCCGAGTTTGCGAAAACGTGCGGGAAAGAACCCGCATTACTGTCGTATTTTGGTAAGGAGTGACTCACGTGACAACGATGGAGCGTCGTCCGGATTCCCGTGGCAAGGTTCGTGATATTTACGATGCCGGTGAAAACCTGCTGATGGTCGCCACCGACCGCATTTCTGCGTTCGACTTCATTCTTCCCGACGAGATTCCGTTTAAGGGAGAGGTGCTCAATCGCATCTCGGCATTCTGGTTCGATAAGTTTGCCGACATCGTCCCCAACCATCTCGTTTCCATCGACCCGGCGGATTTCCCCGAGGAGTTCGCTGAGTATCGTGACTACCTCGCTGGCCGCGCCATGCTGGTTAAGAAGGCCCAGACGATTCCTATCGAGTGCATCGTCCGCGGCTATCTGACCGGTTCGGGCAAGAAGACCTACGACGAGAACGGCACCGTCTGCGGCATCCAGCTGCCTGAGGGCCTGACCGAGGCTTCCAAGCTTCCCGAGCCGTTGTTCACGCCGTCCACGAAGGCCGAGATCGGTGACCACGACGAGAACATCTCGTTCGAGCGTTGCTGCGAGATCGTGGGCGAGGACATCGCCACGCAGATTCGTGACCTTTCCCTCAAGATCTACAAGGCCGCTGCCGAGTACGCCGCGACCCGTGGCATCATCATTGCCGACACCAAGTTCGAGTTTGGTGTCATCGATGGCAAGGTCACGCTGATCGACGAGTGCCTCACGCCCGACTCCAGCCGTTTCTGGCCTGCTGCCAGCTACGAGGAGGGCAAGATCCAGCCTAGCTACGACAAGCAATTCGTCCGCAATTGGCTCAAGGCCAACTGGGATATGACGGGGGAGACCCCGCACCTGCCCGCCGAGGTCATCGATGGCACGTCCGAGCGCTATTGCGAGGCCTTCCAGATCATCACGGGCTCCCAGTTCACAAGCATGAAGGAGAACGCATAAGTGAGTACCCGTAGCGCCACGAACAAGCGCACGCAATCCCACGAAGTTACCGGGGTTGCGCGCAAGTCTGCCGCATCTGCTAAGCCCGCCCGCCAAGCAGCGAGCTCCGTTCGCGTCGTGCCGGCTTCGTCTAAGGCACGCCGCAAAGAGCTCGAGAAGGGCGAGAACCTCGAGGGCCTCTCTAAAGAGGAGAAGCGCGCCCGCAAGGCTAAGCAGCGCGCCAAGGAGGACCGCATCTATACGGTGTCGAATATCCTCCTCAAGCAGGACGAGGACTACACCAAGCGCCGTCGCATCTGGTGGATTGTGCTCGCCATTGGCATGGTGCTCGTCGTGGCAATTTGGGCCTCGCTGTACTTCGCTCCCGCTGGCATGGTGTCCAGCCCTGTCCAGATGGTCGGCATCGTTTTGTCCTATGTCATCATCCTAGGTGACTTTATCTACGACTTCGCTCGTATTCGTCCCTTGCGCAACATGTACCGCGCGCAGGCCGAGGGCATGTCCGAGAACAAGCTCAACGCTCTTATCGAGCGCGCAGCTGCCGAGGAGGACAAGAAGGACTCCAAGAAGAAGTAGCGTTTGCATACATACTTATCGCTAAGATATAAGGCGCGTCGTTTTTGCGGCGCGCCTTTTTACTGTTCTATAGATAGATGGAGTGGCACATGATTCGAGCTGCCCTGACGGTCGAAGAGACCCTGGAGGGTATGAAGTCCCTGGAGCCCAAGATTAAAAACTATGCGCGCCTGGTTGTCCGCAAGGGCGTAAACGTTAAGCCCGGCCAGGAAGTCGTCGTTCAGTCTCCGGTTGAGTGCGCGCCGTTTGCGCGCGTGGTGGTCGCGGAGGCCTATGCTGCCGGCGCCGGCCACGTGACGGTCATTTGGGCCGATGATGCCGTGACGAGGCTCACGTACGAGCATGTCGAGAAAAGCTATTTTGAGCAGACGCCCGAGTGGAAGCGCCTGCAGCTGGATTCCCTGGCCCAGGACGGTGCCTGCTTTATCTTTATCGAGGGTGCGGACCCCGCCGCCCTTAAGGGCATCGATCCCGCTAAGCCCGCTGCAGCTTCTAAGGCAAAGAACACGCAGTGCAAAGTTTTCCGCCGTGGACTGGATTACAACATCAATCCGTGGTGCATCGCCGGCGCTCCGGTCGTGGCTTGGGCGCGCGAGGTGTTCCCGGGAGACGCCGACGAGGTTGCAATCTAGAAGCTGTGGAATGCGATTCTGCACACCGCTCGCGCCGATGGCCAGGACCCAGAGAGCGACTGGGAGCTCCATGACGCCGCATTCGAAAAGAACCTGCGTTTCCTGAACGACAATCGTTTCGACTGCCTGCATTACACCGCGGCAAATGGAACCGATCTGATGATTGGCATGACGAAGGGTCACGAGTGGGCCGGCGGCAAGGGCAAGACGCCCGATGGGCACCCCTTCTTCCCCAACATTCCCACCGAGGAAGTCTTCACTTCGCCCGATCGCATGCGCGCCGACGGTATCGTGTACTCGGCCATGCCGCTCATCCACCACGGCAATAAGGTCGACGATTTTTGGATTAAGTTCGAGGGCGGCCGCGTGGTGGACTACGACGCCCGCGTGGGCAAGGCAACGCTTGCAAGTATCATCGATACGGACGAGGGCGCTGCTCACCTGGGAGAAGCCGCGCTCATTTCCAAGAACACGCCGATCCGCGAAAGTGGTGTTCTGTTCTACGATACGCTCTATGACGAGAACGCTAGCTGCCATCTCGCGCTAGGTGTCGGTTTCCCCGAATGCATCGAGGGTGGGTACGACATGTCCAAGGAGGAGCTCCTGGAGCATGGTGTTAACGTCTCGAGCACGCACGTCGATTTTATGATCGGCACGGACGACATCGATATTACGGGCATTACGCCTGATGGACGTGAAGTTGTGATTTTCCAGAACGGCCAATGGAGTTGGGAATAGTCCCAGACCGTGGTACAATGCCACCCGCGGGCCGTTAGCTCAGCTGGCAGAGCAGGGGACTTTTAATCCCAAGGTCCAGGGTTCGAACCCCTGACGGCCCACCCAAAGATTGTTGAGACGGTTAACTTCGGTTGGCCGTCTTTTTTGTCGCCCTTTCATGGGTTCGAACCCGTCGAGGCGCGGAGCGCCGCAGCGGCCGCCTGCGGAGCAGGCTGAACCCCCGACGGCCCACCCAACGAAAGGAAAACAAAATGAAAACAGATAGATACGGAATTAGCGGCAGCACATTAAAGATAATAGCGGCCATTTCGATGGTTCTCGATCATGTAAGCAGGATCGTCCTGACCAATGGAATCATGACTCACGCATCGTACAATCAGATATCAGACGAGCAGTGGGCGATTCTAAGCGAGGCTTCGGATGTGCTTCATGTTCTTGGCAGAATTGCATTTCCCTTATTTTGCTTTTTGATAGTTGAGGGATTTTTGCATACTCATGACATAAAGAAGTACCTGCGAAATATGCTTGTCTTCGCAATCATTGCGGAGCCCATATACGATTTCGTTCAAACCGGGCAGCTATTTGACCTTCGGCAACAGAATGTTATGTATGAGCTCCTGCTTTCCTTGGTCTTTTTGATTATTCTGGAAAAGATACAAAGTCTTTCAAAATGGAAGAGGCACATTGCAGAAATTGCTCTGATTGTTTTGACAGCACTGGCAGCTGAATACACTAAGCTGGATGGCGGTGCGTATGGCATTCTGCTTGTGGCTGCATTCTATTTATTCCACGACAGCAAAGCTAAGATGTTCTTTGCTGCAGTATGTGCAGTGCTCCTTTCGTCATGCCATATAATTGGCGGCGGATTTGAGTTCACTACAGCTAATATTTTTAATCCTGATGTTGCTGCCGCGATAATTTCGTTGTTGCTTATCAATCTTTATAATGGCAAGCGAGGGCTGAAGCTGAAATATTTCTTCTACATTTTCTATCCGGCACATCTTGCTCTGCTTTATGGTGTCTCGCTTATTGTTTTGAACTGTCTTTAAAAACTCTCAAACAAGTCTCTGAAAGCAGAAACAAATTGACCCTAAGACTGCTTGTGAATTTCCGGAAGACCTGAGAGATGCGAGGATAGACAACGAGGGCTGCAGAAAGATGCTTCTCAGTTCTCTGGCGGATCGCATGAATCTGTATGAGGATCACTTCCACACACTCATTGATAACAGTGATAAACACGGCAGATCCTCAAAACATGAGACTGCGAAGGTCGAAAGATGCTTCGAAAGCATGAATGGCAGCGAGAAAACGAGTTCGGAAGCACCCTCTGGATGCTCCAGCATAGAATAGAAAGCGGTCAACTTCGGTTGGCTGTCTTTTTTTGTCGCCCTTTCATGGGTTCGAACCCGTATCTATCTATATATAAGAACGCTTGGCGAACAAAACCCGCCTTTTACCGATGGGAAACAAATAGCTGATGCCTTTGGAGTAAAGTAGCGCTCCAGAGATGACCGATGTCTCAATACTCATAAAACAGCTGGTCATCGCCAATATCAGAAGCTGCTGCTTCGAATACGGCCTCAGCGAAGCAACTGAGGGTTCTATTCATTTGTGAACAAAATATGGAGTGCGCGATTCCCGCCCGCGGGGCCCCTCCGGTCT
>DXMU01000021.1 GCA_019414025.1 Collinsella sp. | reverse complement strand
GCCTCGAGTGGGCGTAGTGCTTGAGCCTCTTCTTGAGGATGCCGCGCGACGAGGCGTCCTCAAGGTCCTCGACGAGCCGGGCGCAGTCCACGAACCTGACCTCGCGCCCCGCCCTGACTGCCTCGATGCCCAGCGCGACGGCGAGGTGCGTCTTGCCCACGCCGGGGCTTCCCACGAACAGGACGTTCTCGGCCCGCTCCACGAACCTGAGGGTCGCGAGCTCCTCGATCTCGGCGCGAGGGACCGACGGCTGGAAGTCCCAGTCGAAGTCCGCCAGCCCCTTGACGTAGGGGAACCCCGACGACCGAATGCGCTGGTTTGTGATCCTTGACCTCCCGGGCGGCGACCTCGACGCGCGTCATCTCCTCGAGGGCGGAGGCGAAGCCCCGCTCGCCCGCGGCGACCATCCTCACGTAGTCGGGCAGGGACGCCGCCATCTCGTGCAGCCCGAGCGCGGAGAGGTCGACCTCGCCAGGTCCATCGCGCGCCACAGCCGCGGCCTTGGCGACCTGTCGTAGCATTCGCTGCCCTCCCGCAGACGGGGCACCGCAGCCCGAAACTCGTCCACGGCCTGACGCCGACGATTATCCTGCCGCCGTCGATGCTGGCGTACTCGATCACGGTGTGGACCAGCGCGAGCGCGCGGCTTAGTATCCTGTTCATGCGTCAGGGCCTTTCCGGTAGGTTGATGTAGCAAGCGAAATCCTACCCTGCCCGGCGCGGAAACGGCCCCCTCTCGGGGCCGTTTCCCTTATATGCGGAACTTTTTTGCATCCACCTGCGGAAAAATTGATGTCTCGCCCACAGAAACTACCGAAGAGCCTAAAATCGGCTCATATTCAAACAGACACAAGGAGGGATTAATTATGGAATGGAGCTTTGACGAAATAAGGGGATTTATCCCGAAATCGATTTCTCTCCCATACTCAAGAGAGGAAAAGAACGGGTACCGCTCTGTTCTAACCGGACGCGATGAGCTGAACTATATCATGTTGAACGGAAGCGGGAGCTACATCGTCTCTCTGTGCGATGGTAAAAACACCGTCGAAACAATCCTTAATCGGATGTGCGACAAGTTTCCAGACGCCAATCCGGACATGCTCAAATCTGACTTAGCCTCGGCAATGAGAGGTTTCAGCGTATCGAGACTAATAGGATGGGTCAAAACTCCGACCGAAAATGGCACACCCATTGCCGATGAGATTTGCGTGGACAATGGGACCCATATACGGCTTGCCCAAGAAAACGATATTCGCCTGATTTGCTCCCTGGCAAGCCAGGCGAGCTCATCAGAACCAGAAAGTCCCACAATTGTCTACGGTTGGCCTCTTTCCGTCGAGCAGTATGAACGACCGCTAGAGGTGCGAAACGGATTGTTCAATCTGAGCAAGGAATTTTTCATTGTATATGAGTCAGGGAGACCAACCGGTCTACTCGGCCTCGCCCCCTCCAGCAATCCCTTACTCAGATACGCAGACATCTGTCTTCTTTTGTGCCCCGCAAGCATCGCCGTTCAATGTATTGCCGCTGCGGCCAGCTTCTATCGTCAAGAATTTTGCGATGTTCCCAATTTTTTCCACCTGAACCTAACCAGCAAGGAAATTGCATCAAACGAAGGAATTCGAAATCTTATCAATGAGCCAGAATTCACTTGCGCTGGCACTTTTCCAGGTGAGTGCAGCGACGGCGACTGCATGAATGTATACTGTTTTTCAGAAGTCTGTTAAGAGGAACCATGGGACGAGTTTCGGAAAACAAGTACACCAACGTTCTCAGAGCGCCACATCACGTCGCCCTTGACATAACAAACAAGTGCAACTTGAGATGTCTGCACTGCTATAACAGCAGCGGCGAGAATGAGGTCATGCACGACGAGTTGACCTCAGATGAACTTTTTGTTTTCGCAAAGGAAATGGCAGACATGTCGCTTTACAGCATGTGTTTCTGTGGAGGAGAAACCTTGTTGCGCAGTAAAGATATCTTGCGCTGCCTTCCCATATTGCGAGATGGGAATGTTGCAGCGAGCCTGGTAACCAACGGGCTTCTCCTCACGGAATCCCTTCTCCGAGATTTAGAAGATTCCGGACTCAAAAGCATCCAATTTAGCCTAGACGGCATTGGGTCAGCTCACGATAGGCTGAGGGGACATGAGGGAGCCTTCGAAATCGTCGAAGAAGCAGTTGCCACCGTACTCAACCATTCCGATTTGCACCTTGCTATCGCATTTACGCCCACGTCGTTCAACACCGAACAGTTTCCCGATGTCATCTCACTATTAGATGAGATTTTCACCAAATCTAACAGGCCGAAGAGGACGCCGGGTGACTTTATCGAACTACGTGTCCAACCCCTCATGGTTTTGGGCCGTGCGCGAAAGAACACATTTATTAGACCGGACTATTCCCAATACCGTACGTTGATTCACGCCATTCAAGAGGACGACTTCCTTCGGAAGCACCCGAATGTCCGACCGCAATGGGGCGACCCCGTCGACCATCTAATTCGCTTCTCTGATAACCGATATCTATTAGATCAGGTTTCAGTGCACGCAAACGGCGACATCGTCGTTTCTCCGTATATCCCGTTAGTGGTTGGCAACATCAGAAACCACCCTCTTGAGGATTACTGGAACAACGGACTTAGCTCAATTTGGTCCACAAAACTGGTTCAAGACCTCTGTAACCACATGTGGACCATTGACGACATGGAGCGTATGTCCGACACAATTTGCGATATAGATATGGGAGGTGATCTACACGTTGACCTGATTGATGATACCGCGGATGAACTGTTGAACTCATCGTTGAAGGAGATGTTGGGTTAAATGTACGAGAAGCCCGTAGTAGACAACATGAATCCGACCAGAGCATCGACTCTTGGAACGGAAACTTGGTTCGACATGTATTACATCGTGTGGGGAGCAAATGTGGCGGTCGGAGTCACCGCAGTTGGAGCCTATGAACTGGTCCTCATCACTTTTGCCGCAGCACTTCCCCTCAGCGAGCAAGGTGGCCAAGACGAGCAATGAGTCCTGAAGCGCTAAGATCATCCATTGGCGGCATGGTAGGAGGAATCTGCTTTCTCGTTGTCGGGGTGTTAATGGTAAAGACCGGCAATCCCGGCCTGATTCACAGTTACCATATCGCTCATATTCCAAGCGAGAAGATTCCTCTTGTTGCCAGATTGGTCGGACTCGGAATAGCGTTGACGGGAGCCGGTCTCGTTCTCGCGGGCATCATTGCCTTTGCGTCCCAAATCCCATTATCGGCATCGGCGGCTTTCATTCTGCCGCTCATCATAATCTTTGCCGGTCTTGGCGTCTCCTTGCTAACGATCGTAGTGTTCACATTTCGACAATGGTCATAATGGATTTCCTATTGCATGAAACTTCAGGCGCATGCCCAACAAACAATGAAGAAATTTACAGCTTTAGTCGGACGGCTGTTTTATTTTTCAGCCGTCCGACTGCCGTGCGCGGCCTATTGATCGAACATAAAATTCCCGTTTCTATGAGGATCCAGCTCGCAAAGACTCTCTATGGAAGCGCTCGTGCCGATTAGTCGCCGCTTCGTTTCCACCGAACCGCGGTGTAAGGTGTCATCAGTTGGTATTTCATACCTGATAGATTGGGGCCATTCTTGATTCGGTACGTCTTATCGAAGTTTAGTAAAACAAAGGGTGCTTTCACGTTCATTGCCATCACGACGATTGGAATCGCCCTTTCCTATGCCGCACCATATGTGAACGGAAAGTTCTTAGATTTCCTTCTTGCCAATCGCAGCGAGAAGGATGCTGTGCTTTTTGCGCTCTTCGTAGCTTCAATAGGGGTCTTTTCTGCCTTATTTTCATATTTTGCAGGAACGTTATCTATCCGTATATCCACAAAGCTTTCTTTTGACCTGCTCAGGGAAACCGTCTTGCGCTTTGAGCGAGTTAATTTTCTGACGAACCGAACAACCGACTCAGCCTATACGACGCAAAGGATTTTCACTGACTCAGGTGTTGTTTCTTCTTTCGTTCTAACAAACTTTATCAGCGCTCCCCTGTCTGTTGTCGCCATTCCTTTCGTGTTGCTCGTCATATGGTCGGTTGATCCACTCCTCGCACTATTCTCCATCCTCCTTCTTGTGGCATATCTCTTCGTTATTACCGGATTGCGAAAGCTTCTATATAAAGTCATGTACGAGAAGAAGGAGGCAGATAGCGCTTTCTATGCCGTAATAGCATCGCAGTTGAATCAGATTCTCAACATTCAGTTAACGTCTTCATACAATAAAAGCGAGCTAGCACTTGACACCGGATTTGAAAAGTATTTTCCAAAGGTCTTGCACTCGGGAAAGCTCTCATTCTCACTAACATCGATTGACAGCCTTTTTGCTGCCGTGTTTCAAGCGATAATACTCATCGTATCCGGAGTGCGAATCATCAATGGAACCATGACGATAGGCGAATACACCATCGTCGGTGCATATTTTGCCGTCCTATTTAAAACCTTGAAAAACACGATGAACCTGTTCAAGTCCTATCAGGATGCCAAGGCTTCGTGGGACAGGATGAGCGCCATGGGAAAGGTAGGACCGGAACCAGAGCAAGATCAGACAGGTTTAGTCAAGATTGACACAATAAATCGCATTTCTGTTTCCAAGTTGGATTTTACGGTACCCCTTCCAGACGGATCTCCCCGAAAGGTTCTTGACGGATTTTCCTTCGATTTCTCCGGCCCTGGAACATACTGCATAACCGGAGAAAATGGAAGAGGAAAAACGTCGCTCCTTTACCTGCTCCTTGGGCTGTATCCATCGGCAGGCAAAGTAACATACAACGACATGCCGATTGAAAAATGCAATTTGGATTACATACGTTCAGACACGATATCGTGCTGCCCCCAACCGTGCTTCGCTCCAGATGAGACGGTTCGGGACCTGTTGGATTATTTCAACACCCCATTTTTTACAAAGCACCAGCATATGAATGAGCTACCGTCGTTGACAACCAGCATAGAGGGCTTGCTTGAGAAACGTTGTCCTGAACTTTCGGGTGGTGAGCTGCGCCGTGTATACTTGTGGTCGGCAATTTCCCGTAATCCATCAGTCTTGGTGCTCGATGAGCCTACAACTGGATTGGATGAAACAAGCCGAGCCGAACTCGCTTCGTATGTCAGAAACAACAAATTGAAACAGCTCATTATCATTGTTTCACATGATAATGAGCTGGCAAATGCAGCGGAAACGATCGTCAGTCTAGATAACGCGTCACACCGTTGCGCAAATCGATAGGACCGCATCGAGTCGCAGCAATTGCAGAAGGCTAAGCTATAATGATTGCCCTTTACCCATGCGTATCTCAAGGCCTTCGATGATGATCCTTGATACCGTGGTGTTGTGTTCCGCCGCGTAGGTGCTCATCTCTTGCTTCTGCTCTTCCGTAACCCAAAAGGTGATGCACTCCCCTTTCTTGCGACTTGTCGAATCCCCTTTGTTTCGTGTGTCTTGATTACCCATGAGGGTCATGCTCGCCTCTCCAACGGGCATGACGCGGCGAGTTGGCTTCTTAATTGCCACCGTAAATCTCCTTATCCTCCTCGATGCCCTCCTTCACCTGTTTGAGTAATTGTCCTCTTTGACACCGGCGATATTGCGCTTACACACCGTCCGCTCACATCCCGAATATTGCCGTTCGGCACCGCCGATATTCCCGTCGGCACCGTCCCCCTGGTACGTTCCGGCTGTCCATGCAGCCGAGACCAAGGAGGTACAGCATGGCGAGAAGGATAAGGGCCAGGGAGGCCCTCAGGCTCCGTGCGTCCGGCCTGTCGCAGAACGCGATAGCCCGCGCGGCGCATTGATTGGAAGGCTGTATGGACGTCAGGCTGCTTGGAAAGAAAAACGAGGGCGAGGGCTTTGGGGTCGCTGTTCTCGTTGATTCGGCTTTTGCAGAGTTAAAAGACAAGAGCGATGAGCAGTTGGCGGAGGCCCAGAGATTTTTGATTGACTTTATGAAAAAAGTTGCTCGGCTAAAGGGAGTGAGAATTGATCGGCCCCATTTCCTCCGCTCGGAGCTGAGGAGGAAGGGTGTCCATAAAGATGTCGGCGAGTTTGCCGTGGAAACGACCCCCGTTACCGCCGGAATCGATGTGGGCCTGATCGATAGAATTGCTAGAGAAGTAATTGATTATGAGGCAAAGAAGTCAACCGCCTTTTCCTTTGCAGCGGGTCTTCCCGGAGGTGTCGCGATGGTGGGCACCATTCCTGCCGATATTACGTAATACTACGTGCACGCATTCAGGATTATGCAGAAACTGGCATATCTGTATGGCTGGCAGACCTTTTTTGAAGAATGTGACGACGTTGATGACGAGACTCTCTACGAAATGGCAGTGTTGCTCGGTGTGATGATGGGTGTAGGCAGCGCGAATTCGATGCTAACCGTAATCGCCAAAAACGCCCAAGAGGCGGTCGCGAAAAAGGTCGCTCGCCAGTCGCTAACCAAGACCAGTTGGTATCCGATCCTGAAGAAGCTCTTGAGCTTCATGGGTATCAAGATAACAAAGCAGACGGTGGGGGATGCCGCTGGCAAGGTTGTTGTGGGCGTCGGTGGCGTAATCTCTGGTGCTATCACCTTTATGGGTCTTTCAAAGGGGTCGGCGCGCTTGTGTGGGCAGCTTAAGTGCTTGCCGCAGGCAAACGAGCGGATTCCTGGCACTGGGTACTATGAAAAGGATGAGGCCGCGGTTGCCAAGAAGAGGATTGACGTAGCGGAACCCCTCTTTATCGAAAAGTTCGGATTTTACTCCCATATTCTACGGCTCTATTGTTGAATATGCTGACCGGCTGGAGGAGTCACTGGCGACTGGAGAAGCGAAGCTGGATGCATATAATCCGGACGTTCTTCTCTGATACTCAGCGGAATTAGGCTATGCGTAACAGGATTGTTGTTCGATCTAATGTGAACGTTGGATGATGCTAACTATTTATGGAAAACAGTTAAAAAAGTTTTTCACCCCTTTTTCACTCCTCGGAGAAGGAGGAAAGAGACGCGAAAACAAAAAAGCTCAGAAGCAATTACGCTTCTGAGCTGCACTAATGCAATGGAGCCAGCGACCGGGCTCGAACCGGTGACCCCCGCTTTACGAGAGCGGTGCTCTACCAACTGAGCTACGCTGGCGGCCATGTGATGACGCAACTGAGGCGTCAACGGCTGTCTATGATACGGGACATCGCACATCCGCGCAAGTGTTCTGACGGCTTTTCTCACTTTAAATGCACTAATATTAGAGGCGTGATGTCTGCAGTGCCCATTTGGTACTTGACCTGCTGTTGAGTTGGTGGCCGACGTCCCGCTCGTATGGGTCTCAAACAGAATGGGGCAGCCATGGCTCAACCCAAGATCCTTCTCACGCGTATCGATGACCGTTTCATTTACGGGCAAGACGTTGAGCTGTGGAACGAAGCCGTGGGTTCCAATCTTGTCTTAATCGTCAACGATGAGATCGCGGCGGATTCGCGCCAATGGGCACCCATGAGGGTGGCGGCGCCAGAAGGCGTTTGGACGCGGTTTTTCTCGGTGCAAAGGACCATCGACATCATTTATACCGCAACGCCGCGCCAATGGATTCTCATCATGGTGGCGTCGCCCACGGATGCACTCGCGCTGGTTAAGGGCGGTGTGCCAATAACCAAGATCAGCATCGGCCATATGCGGGCGAGGGAGGGCAAGCGCTCTGCAACGCCTGCCATTGCCGTAGGCGATACGGACATCGCCGCCTTCAAAGAGTTGCAAAAGCTCGGCATAGAGCTAGAAATCCGTTATCTCCCCAGTTCCGCCCCCGACCCCATTGGCAATCTGTTCAACTGATCCCTTGGGGACGGAGGAAAACGGATCATTTTGCCCTTGCGAGGGATGCGCGCGATGCCGCCTGTCAAAAACTATGCCCATTTACTACGTTTGATCGGCTATCGCCGAGCATGTCGAATTTGAGAAAAACAAAACCGCAGGTAGACGGCTCGTGAATTAAACAAAAACTGGTGCATGGTCGAGCATCCCGGGCTAAACGTAGTAAATGGACATAGTTTTGATATGTCACCCATACAGTCACAGCGAAAATGAGCCCAAAAGATGAAAAAACGCCCGTCGGCGGTGGTGCCGGCGGGCGCTGCTGTGCGATATGTTGTGTTATGGGCTTAGTGCCTCATAAAGTGATATTCGATCACATTGCTGTAGGGGTGACCCGGGCCCACAATGCCCTGCGGGAACAGCGGCTGGTGCGGCGTGTCGGGGTACATCTCTGCCTCGAGGGCAAAGCCGGCGCCCCAGCTATAGTTGGCATCGTCCTTGGCGTGCTCGTCGCCCAGCCAGTTGCCGGTGTAGAGCTGCACGCCCGGGGCGGTGGTGTAGTAGTCCAGCTCACGACCGGTCCACATCTCCTCGACGTGCATCGCGCGGCGCAGGTTGCGGCCGTACTGATAGCCATCGATGCACAGGCAGTGATCGTAGCCACGGGCCTGCTTGATCTGCGGGTCGTCGGCCTCCATGCCGGGTGCGACGGGGCGAAGCTCGCGAAAGTCAAACGGTGTTCCCTCGACCGGAGCAATCTCGCCGGTGGGGATGTTCTGCTCGTTAATGGGCAGGTAGTGGGCGGCGTTGGCGACAAAGAAATGTTCGCAGTCCATGCCGGCGTTATGGCCTGCAAGGTTAAAGTACGTGTGGTTGGTCATGGACACGTAGGTGGCGCGGTCGCTCTCGCAGCCATAATCGATGCGGAAGGCGCCGGTGCGCGTAACGGTAAACACGGCCGTAAAGGTTCGGTTGCCGGGCAGGCCCAGCTCGCCATCCTTAAGCGAGGTGGTCATGCGCACGGCGTTATGGACCTCGTCGAGCTCAACATCCCACACACGTTTGTGCAGGCCGTGCTCAAGGTCGCTGTGCAGGTTGTTGGCGCCCTCGTTGGCGGGCATATGCCAGTCCGTGCCGTCGATGGCGATCGTGGCGCCAGCGGTGCGGTTTGCCACAGGGCCGATGGTCGCGCCAAAGCAGGCGGGGTTGTCAAAGTAATCCTCGAGCTTATCGAAGCCCAGCACCACATCGCGCACGTTGCCGGGAATGTCGGGCACATCGATACCAAGCACCGTGGCGCCATAGTCCATAATGCGAACGCAGATCTCGGGCCCGTCGAGGGTGTAACGATGAACGGGGGTACCGCACGGCGCGGTGCCGAAAAGCTCGGAAGTGATCATTTGGTTCCTAACATCGAGGTATTTCCGAAAAACTGTAGCGCGAACAGGCGAGATTATCACTACACCCCACTAAAGCTGGGGGTATTTTTCTCAAAAAAGTGATGATTGGAGCTGTGCGGGCGTTCATTTTTGACGCGTACGAGTCTGATACAATTTGTTCGTTACTGTTTGAATGATATGCGCGCAAAGAACGGCGAGGATTCATCGTGATTAAGGCAGAGCGACAGGATAAGGTTCGTCAGCTGCTCGAGGAGCAGGGCACGGTCTCGGTCAAAGAGATTTCGGATGCGTTGGGCGTTTCGGACATGACGATTCGCCGCGATCTCGAAGAACTTGCGAGCCTAGGCGAGATCGAGCGCGTGCACGGCGGAGCCCGCAGTGCACAGGGCCGTCCGCACGCTATGTTGCGCCATGAGTATTCGCACAGCGAAAAGCGCACTAAGCATGCCGAGGAAAAGCTGCAGATTGCGCGCCGTGCTGTGGAGCTTATCGAGGAGGGCTCGACCATCTTTTTGGGCACGGGCACCACGGTTGAGCAGATGGCCTCGATGCTGCCGACGTTTCGCCTGCGCATTGTGACCAATTCGCTTTCGGTGTTTAACCTGCTCGAGGCGCGCGAAGACTGCGAGCTGTGCCTCGTGGGCGGTATGTACCGTCGCCGCACCGCCGCTTTTGTGGGACCAACGGCCGAGGATACCCTACGCGCGCTGGGCATCGATGCGGCGTTTATCGGCGCCAACGGCATCTTGGACGGTGACGTGTCTACGTCCAACATGGACGAGGGCCGTATCCAGCAGCTCGCTTTTAGCAAGGCAGACTCGCGCTATCTGATCGCCGACTCCAGCAAGATCGGCAAGCGCGATTTCTATACCTTCTGTCGCCTGGACAATTTAGACGCCGTGGTGTGCGAGCCAGGTATCGCCGCCGAGGACCGCGCCGCCATCGAGGAACACACGCAGGTCATCTGCTAGTTAACGCTGCAGGCGATACGTCTGCCCTCTGCCGGCGCGGGGATTATCGTTTTACAATGACGCGGAAAATGACTCGCAAATAGTTTTGGGCAACAAGGGTGAGGCCATTCTGAGGTATGGCTAGACTTCGTATTTCGCTTTGATATTCCTTGAGAATGAACCGTAGTCTTCGTAGAGTTCGTCTCTGCTTTCATCTTCCGCGCGGTTTATGCGTTCAAGGAGTTTGTCCTTTGGGGACTCTTTTGTAATTTCTGACCTGCCGTCGGGTATTGCGGATTGCAAGAATAATTCCAGGGCGTGGACGTCTTTGAGTGTGTAGCCCGTCGAACGACCCGCTCCTGTTTTCTCGATTGCGCTGCAACCAACAAGCTGACTGAGGGTTCGTTTAACGGTTATCTCGCTGATATCGGGGCAGTTGGACTGGATGTCGGATTTCTTGATGACGCCGGGTCTCTGCTGAAATAGAGCAGCTATACGTGCTTGCTTCGACATGGGGTGAGTGCCAGATTCAATCTGGGTGTGCTGCTCGAGCTGTCGGTAGGCCGCCAGGATGGTTCCGAGCATAAAACGGATAAAGGGCACTTCGGTGTTTTGATTTTCATTCCATCCAGTGGAGCTTGCGGCGAGGGCGTTGTAGTAAAGCGCTTTATTGTCTTCAATGAGACGTTCGATGCTGATGTAACGCGCAACGTCGTATCCAGTCTTTTCGAGTAGCAGCGTTGTAAGGAGCCGGCTCATCCTACCATTGCCATCGTTGAAGGGATGAATGCTGACAAAATCGAAGATGAAGCGCAATGAAATAAGGAGGGGGTCGCAAACTTGACGAGATAAGGCATCATTGAGGGACCGACAGGCTTCTTCGATAAGTCCGGGGGTTGCCAGGGCCGAAGGCGGCCTAAAGCGCACAAATCGATTGCCTTGATCGTCGATGGAGATGATTTCGTTATCGCTATCTTTCCAATGGCCCCCATACGAGATTGCTGTGTGTGCCATGAGGTCACGATGCAACTGCAAAATGACCGATGGCGTTACGGGAATGAAATCGCGCTGCTCGTGAATAAGCGACAGCGCATCTCGGTATCCAGCGATTTCTTCCTCTGCGCGGGAGCTTGGCTTGGCGGAATACGCCATGATTGCTTTGAGTCTTTTTTGGGTGGTAACAATTCCTTCAAGTCCGTTGGAGGATTGGGTGCTTTGGATCTTAGCTTCCTCCATAAGGGACGATAGAAGCTCGGGTCTGACTTGACCCAGAACAAGCTGACGGCCTTTATGCTCGCGTATCGAGAGGAGAAGGTTGGTGATTGGAGTTGCCTCGAGTTCCGCTGGGACTGTGGCGTAATCAAACTGGCGCATGCTGCTCCGTTCAGTATCACGAACATATTTTCGGTATCATTATAACATTAAATGATACCGAAAATATGTTCGTGATACTGAAAGCAAGGAAAGAGCCGTGCTTCATAGCTGCCTGGAAAGCGCGGATTTGACTATCTAATTGTCTCAATCAGTAACGGTTGGGACCGAAAAACTCGGCCAAACGTTACAGATTGAGATTGTTTGGATTGGTTCGAACGTTTGTCTCGATCTGTAACAGGTAGGGCCGGAATACTCGGTTACGTGTTACAGATCGAGACGAATGATCCGCTCGAGCCCACCAAAAACAAAAAGGCCGCATGCGAACCCGTGGAGGGATTCGCATGCGGCCGACAGGGGGTATGCGGCAAAAGTTAGGCCATAAGCAGGCCGGTCTCCGCGACGTTCTTGTACCAGTACGCACTCGCCTTGGGATAGCGCTTCTGGGTCTCGAAGTCGATGTAGAACAGGCCGTAGCGCTTGTTATAGCCGTTGGTCCAGGAGAACTGGTCCTGCAGCGACCACACAAAGTAGCCGTCGACGTTCACGCCGCCGTCGATTGCCTTGAGGATCCACGCGAGATGCTGACGCATGTAGTCGATGCGAGGGGCGTCGTCGATAAAGCCGTCCTCGAAGTCGTCCTTATAGCCCATGCCGTTCTCGGTGATGTAGATCTTCTTGTAGTTGGGGTAATCGTTCTTAATGCGGAGCAGCAGGTCGTAGAGGCCCTCGGGATAGATGATCCAGTCCCAATCGGTGGTGGGTACGCCTTCGCGCACGCATGACTCGCCCACGCCCTTGAGGAACCAGCGCGAGGAGCCCTTGTCGCCGGTGCCATTGTGGTTGATGTCGTTTTCGCCCTCGGCGGCACGCAGGAACTGGCACTTGTAGGTGTTGACGCCCAGGCAATCGTTGTAGGGGAGCGCGGCGGTCAGTGCGGCGATGTCCTCGTCGCGGACGTCGAGCTCGCCGCCGGCGATATGGGCCAGCTTGGTCGCAGCCTCCATGGTATCGGCTGCATAGTGGCCGCGGAAGGTGGCGTCGAGTACCCAGCGGTTGTTGATGACGTCGGCCATGCGAGCTGCCTCGCAGTCGGCGGCGTTGTTGGGGTCGAGGGGATATTTGGGCTCCAGGTTCTGGACAATGCCGATCTCGCCCTCAAAGCCGCCCTCATGGAAAGCGACGACAGCCTTGGCGTGGGCCACCATCATGTTGTGCATGAGCTGGAAGGCCTTGTCCAGGCGGTACTTCTCGCCGTGCGGCCAGTTGCCGACGATAAAGCTGCCCTCGGCGGTCGCGGGAATCTCGTTAAAGGTGAACCAGTGCTTGACTTCGGTGAACTCGGCAAAGCAGAACTTGGCGTAC
This sequence comes from Collinsella sp., assembly GCA_019414025.1. Classification (GTDB taxonomy): domain Bacteria; phylum Actinomycetota; class Coriobacteriia; order Coriobacteriales; family Coriobacteriaceae; genus Collinsella. The sequence goes on along the minus strand of DXMU01000021.1, from coordinate 19,881 downwards.
TCGACAAAGGCGTCGATGGTCGTGCGCGTCAGGAAGCCCTCGCCGCCGTCCTGGTAGAAGGCCTCGGGCGTATCGAAGTGATCAAGCGTGACATAGGGGATAACGCCAGCTTTGTTGCAGGCGGCGAAAAGCTCGTGATAGAAAGCGACGCCCTCGGGGTTAATCTCACCGGTGCCGTTGGGGAAGATACGGCTCCAAGCGATGGAGACGCGAATACCGTTGATGCCGAAGCGCTGGCACAAGTCGATATCGACCGGGTACTTGTTGTAGAAATCGCTTGCGGGATCGGGGGAGAAGCGACCCTGAGCTGCCAGGAAATCGTCCCAGGGCACTTTGCCCTTGCCGTGCGTACGGGTCTCGCCCTCAACCTGGTAAGCGGCGGTGGCGCCGCCAAACACAAAGCCGTCGGGGAACTGCATGGGGTTGGTCATGAGTCATCCTTTCTGTGGGATACGAATAGGGAGAGGTGCCCGAACTGTGGATCCGGGCACCAACAGCGGGAGGAACTAGTCGAGGTTCTCGCGGAGCCACTTGATGGCGCCAGCGGGGTCGCGAGTAAGGTCGATATATTCCTTACCGCGAGGAGCGAGCAGCTTAATGCCCAGGCGATCGGTGTCGGCCTTCATGTCGTTGTAGTAGCTACGAACCTGCGGGGCGAGCACGATGACGTCGTACTGATCCATGATGGCAGTGTGCTGGCCATAGGCGCCTGCGGAGGAAGCGATGTTCTCTCCGGTCTGTGCGGCACCTTCCTTGATGGCGTTGGCGAGCATGGCAGAGGTGCCGGCGCCGGCGCACAGGACGAGGACCTTCAGGCCATCGACATCCTTCTTGGCGGATGCATCGGCAGCGGGCTCGGGCTGATCGGCGACAGGCTTGCTGTCGGCGGCGGCAGCGGTCGTCTCGACGGAAGCGGTAGCCTGCTCGACAGCGGGCGCAGGGGCGTTGGCGGCGATGGCGGCGGCACCATCGGACTCGAGACCCAGCTCGGCGGCGCGCTCGGCCTCCTGGTCGCAGAGCAGCTTATCGTATGCCTTCAAGAACGGAAGGTAGATGATGGCGTCCAGCAAGATGATAATCGCGACAAATACCAGGGCGATAAGCTGGAAGTTCGTGGTGATGAAAATGCCGATGGGGGCGGGAGTGGCCCAAGGCACCACGAAGGAGAAGCCGTTCATGCCCACGTTATCGATAAAGAACTTGGCAACACTCACGTTGACGCAGCCGGCGGCAACAAAGGGGACGAGCATGTAGGGGTTAAGGATCATCGGCGCGCCAAAGAGCAGCGGTTCGTTGACAGCGAAGGCAACAGGAACAATCGAGGCCTTACCGACGGCCTTGAGCTGCTTGGACTTCATAAAGAGAATCAGCAGAAGCGGCACGATGAACGTGGCGCCGGTGCCGCCGAACTCACCCACGAGCGACATGTTAAAGGTGAGGGAGTGGGCGGGGTGACCACCGGCCAGCAGAACCTGCAGGTTCTCGGCCTGATTGGCAAGACGGATGGGGTCGATGCCCGGCTGGACGATCGAGGGGCCGTGGACGCCGATGAACCAGAAGAACGCGGTGGCTGCCTGGATAAGGATAAGGCCAGGATAGGTTTCTGCAGCGGTAAAGAGCGGGGAGAGCAGTTTGATAAGCAGCTCGGAGAACGGAACGCCCATGAGGTTGCGCACGACGACATCGATGATGCCGCAGATGATGACGGCGCCGCCAAAGGGAATAATGTCGCGGAAGTTCTGAGCGATGGCGCCTGGGACCTCCTTGGGCAGCTTAATGGTCAGATCGCGCGAGACGCAGAACTTATAGACCCAAACGGTAATGAACGCGGCGACATAGGCCGAGAACAGACCGCGCGTACCCATGCTGGTGCAATCGAAGACCGAAAGTTCGGAGCCGTTGAACTTGGTGGTGAACTGCGTAACAGCGAGCAAAAGCATGCTGCACTGGGCGGCAACCATGGTGGAGCCGTCGTTGAGCACTTTGCCGGCGGGCATGCGACGGTTCATGGAAGCCGTAAAGTTCTTGGCAGTGGTGCCGGCAACCATGATGCCCATGACGCCCATGGTGAAGTTGTACAGCTTGTTGCACCAGTCGATGAGCGGCTGGGGCAGCGTGATGCCAACTACGCCAGGAAGGGTGGCAATCAGTAGGAAGATCGAAGAGGTGAGGACGATGGGCATGCACCCAAGGAATCCGTCCTTAATGGCCTGGAGGTAGATGTTCCTCGAGATTTTCTCAAAGAACGGTTGATGCTTTTCGAGCATCTTTACGATGGCGTCCATAGAGCTCCTTTGCTGTTCGATGCGCGATGCATGTGGATGGAACTGGTCGTCGATGGATGGTCAGGACTGCCCGGAAACCTTCCTGCTTAAGGAAGGCATTGCGAAATGACAACGTTGTCATTTCGTTAATGACAACGTAAGACATTTTTGGAAGAGCAACAAGGATTTACGGGTGAACGGTTGGTATTGTCCGGTAAACGGCAAATTTGAAAACCGAGCAGGTAGTGTATGCTAGAACGCAAGGAACGATCGATAGGGAACCGACTGGAGAAGCAGTGGCAACGATGGACAAGAAAAGCGTCTCGATGAACGATGTGGCGGTTGCCGCGGGTGTTTCCCTCAAGACGGTGTCTCGTGTGATCAATGAGCCCGATAGCGTGCGCGAGAGGACGCGCGATAAGGTCCATGCGGCCATGGAGGCGCTTGGGTTTCGGACCAACTTTGCCGCGCGTTCACTCAAGTTGGGCCGTTACGGGTGCATCGGCGTGGTGCTGTTCCACTTGTCGGGCGGCAACGTGGACATGATTGACGGTATCGCGGATGCCGCCGCAGAGCGAGGCTTTGCGCTCACGATGATTAAAAAGCGGGCGGGGGAGAAGATGACCCTTGCCGAAGCGGCACGTAGGATGTCGCAGCTTCCCGTCGACGGCATGATTTTTAACCTGCGCCAGATGGTCGATGACTTTGATACCTTTGAGGCGCCGAAAGACCTCAAGACGGTGATTATCACGTCGATGGAACATCCTACCTGCTCTACCGTCAGTGACGACCAAGAGGGCGGCGCGCGCATGGCATGCGAGTACTTCTTAAATCGCGGACACAAGAACGTGTACTTCGTCTCTGGTAAGAAAGAGTCGCTGTCGAGTCAGTGCCGTATGAAAGGTTGGCGTGCGGCACTCGAGACGCGTGGCATTGAGCCGCCCGAGCCTCTGCAAGGCGATTGGAATGCGGATAGTGGCTATGCTGCGGGCCTTGTGCTTGCCGATAAACCCGATTGTACGGCGGTCCTCGCTGCTAACGACTGCATGGCAAACGGCGTGATGATGGCTCTACGTGACAAAGGGCTCAGTGTGCCCGACGACGTATCCGTGATCGGCTTCGACGATGAGCTCTACAAGACGATTCCCAACTCGATTCTGACGTCGGTGAAGTTTCGCCACCGCGAGCTGGGCGTCCGTGCGCTTAACGAAGTCGTCGCCGGTCTGGAAGCCCCGAGCTCCAGAAGCCGTACGCTCGTCTCGGGCGTGCTGGTCGAGCGTTCCAGCGTAAAGGACCTGCGGGTGTAGACGTGCTCGGCTCGTTCATCTTAATCTGTAACAGTTAGGACCGATAATCCCTGCTAGATGTTACAGATCGAGATCTTTCGGCTCGGCTTATTCCGTTTGTCTCGATCTGTAACGGGTGGAGGCGAAATAACCCGCTAGATGTTACAGATTTAGATTGAGGGAACTGGCCCGCGCGTTCATCTCAATCTGTAACAGTTAGTACCGAAAAACTCGGCTAGATGTTACAGATCGAGACAAACGGCTCCCGGTCCGCCCAAACACAAAGACCGGGGGCGGCGCGCCGTGTGACGTGCCGCCCCCGGCTGAGAAATGGGGACAGCTTATGTGAGCAGGGCAATGCCGCTCGTCGCAAGCCGCTAGTCCAGGCGACGGGTCTGCGCCACGTGCTTGTACCAGTAGGCGCTTGCCTTGGGCGTGCGCTTCTGGGTTTCAAAGTCAACGTAGAAGAAGCCGTAACGCTTGTTGTAGCCATTGGTCCAGGAGAACTGATCCTGCAGGCTCCACAGGAAGTAGCCGCCCACGTTGACGCCCACCTCCATGGCCTTGAGCAGCCAACGCAGGTGCTGCTCGATGTAGTCGATGCGCGGCTGGTCGTCCACAAAACCGTCCTTGTAGGGGTCCTTGTAGCCCATGCCGTTCTCGGTGATGAAGATCTGCTTGTAGTTGGGGTAGCGCTGCTTAATGTAGACGAGCAGATCGAACAGACCCTCGGGATAGATGATCCAGTCCCAGTCGGTGGTGGGGATGCCGGGCTTGTTCACATGCTCGCCAATGCCCTTGACGCGCCAGCGACCGGTGCCCTTCTCGCCCGTACCGTTGTGGTGCAGGTCGTTCTCGCCATCGTAGGCCTTGAGGAAGCGGCACTGGTAGTTGTTAACGCCCAGGTAGTCGTTGTAGAGCGCTGCCTCGCGCATAATCTCGAGGTCCTCGTCCAGGATCTCGATGGTGCCGCCCGAGATGGCGGCCAGGCGGTTGGCGCACTCGAGGGTGTCGGGGGCATAGTCGCCGCGGAAGGTGGCGTCGAGCAAGAACTGGTTCTGCAGCACGTGCTCGTTGTTGGCGGCCTTGATGTCGGCGGGGTCGTTCTCGTTGAGCGGGTACTTGAACTCCAACGACTGAATGACGCCGATCTTGCCCTTAAAGCCGCCGTTGTGGAAGGCCAGCACAGCCTTGGCGTGGGCGAGCATCATGTTGTGCTCGCACTGGAAAGCCTCGGCCAGGTGCGCCTTGACGCCACCGGGGAAGGTGCCCTCGATGTAGGTGTTGGAGGCGTCCGCCCAGATCTCGTTAAAGGTGAACCAGTAGGTTACCTGGTCGGCGTACTCCTTAAAGCAGAAGGTGGCAAAGTCCACAAAGGCGTCGATGGTCTCGCGGTTGAGGAAGTCGCCCTTCTCAAAGAGGGGCAGCGGCGTGTCAAAGTGATGCAGCGTGACAAACGGCTCAACGTGGTGCTTGTGGCACTCGGCGAAGAGGTCGTGGTAGAACTGGACACCCTCGGGGTTGATTTCGCCGGTGCCGTTGGGGAAGATGCGGCTCCAGGCGATGGAGAGGCGGATGCCGTTGATGCCGAACTCCTCGCACAGCTCCAGATCGACGGGGTACTGGTTATAGAAGTCGGAGGCGGGATCGGGAGAGAAGCGGCCCTGGGCCTCCAAGAAGTCGTCCCAGGCGACCTTGCCCTTACCGTGGGTGCGGGTCTCGCCCTCTACCTGGTAGGCAGCAGTGGCGCCGCCAAAGACAAAGTCCTCGGGAAACTGCGCAGGCGGATTGGTGACGCTAGCAGGATTAACGGACATGATGATCCAATCGTCTAAATCGAAGGGCCAGCCGGCCTTGGATGGTCGGCTGGCCCTAAGCGTTACTTACTTCGACAGCTGCTCGCTCACAAAGGCGAGAGACTTGTCGCCGTTCTGGGAGAGCTCGATGTACTGCTTACCGCGGCAGGCGACGCACTTGTTGCCCACACGCTCGCAGTCCTTCTGCAGGTCGGCCAGGTAGCTGGCGGCCTGCGGAGCCAGGACGACCAGGTCAAAGTTGGGAAGCATGTCCACGTGGTTGCCATAGGCATCGGCAGCGGTCTCAAGATCGATGCCGCGCTCCTTGGCGGCCTTGGCCAGCGCGTTGGCGAGCAGGCCCGAGGTGCCGCCGCCCTGGCAGAGCACGAGTACACGCTTGCCGTTGAGGTCGCTGGCGGCCGTAGCCTCGGTGGCGGCAGCAGCGGGGGCGGCGTCGGTCTTTACGACCTCGGCAGCGGCGCCGGCGGCAACACTCTTGGCGTCGGCCTTACCCTGGAAGGCGTCGTTGAGCTTAGCGGCCTTCTCGGCGTTCTTGGCGGCGAGCTCCTCCTGGGAAATCTCGGCCTCCTCGGCGCACTTCTGGGCGTCATAGGCACGGAAGAACGGGTAGTACAGGGCAAAGTCGACGACCAGGATAATGGCGAGCATCACAAAGGCAAGCGGTTGGAAGCCCAGGCCCATGATGGTGCCGATGGGGCCGGGGACGGTCCAAGGCAGGGTGTACATAAAGCCGTTCATGCCCAGGAAGTCGATAAAGACCTTGAGGATCCAGATGTTGGCGATCGGGGCAAAGACAAACGGGACAAAGAAGACGGGGTTGAGCACGATGGGCGCGGCGAACAGCAGCGGCTCGTTGACGGCAAAGCACACGGGGACGATGGCGGCCTTACCGACGGCGCGCATTTCCTGGGACTTGGCCAAGAAGCAGAACATAAAGACCAGGACGAGCGTGGCGCCGGTGCCGCCCATGCAGACGACGAAGTACTGGGCGCCCTGCGTCAGGACGGCGGTGGCGTGCTCGCCGGCCTGGAATGCAGCCAGGTTGTCGGTCATGTTGGCAACGAGAGCGGCGGCGATGGCGGGCTCGACGATCGAGGGGCCGTGGACGCCGACGAACCAGAAGAGGCTCATGGCACCGTAGATCACAGCGAGACCGATGTAGCCGTCGGCAGCGGTGAACAGGGGCTGGAACACCTGGATGACGCCCTGGGCAAAGCAGAAGCCAAAGGCAGCGCGGAAGACGATGTCAAAGACCCAAAAGACGGTGATGCAGACGGAGAAGGGGATGATGTCCTTAAAGGTCTGCGAGATGTTGGGCGGAACCTGCTCGGGCATCTTGACGGTGATGTTGCGCTTGATAAAGAACTTGTAGATGATGCCGGTCACAAACGCAGCGATGAAGGCAGTCAGCAGGCCCTTGGAACCAAGATAGGTGGTGTTGAAGCCGCTGGCGGCGTCTGTGGCGATGGTGTCGCTCGAAAGGAGCAAGAAGCCGATGATGGCCGCGCACATGCACGAGATGAAGTTGATCTGGTTGTTCTTGGGCAGGTCGCGGTTCTGGGCGTCGGCGAAGTGCTTGGCCGTGGTGGCGGCACAGGCGATAGCCAGGATGCCCATGGAGTAGTTGTAGCACTTCCACAGGGCGTTGTTGATGTCATCGGGCCAGTAGAAACCCCAGATGTTGGGGACCGAGGCTACCAGGCAGAAGATGGACGAGAAGATGATGATGGGGATGACGGAGATAAAGCCGTCGCGAATCGCCTTGAGGTACTTGTTGCGGGCGATCGCGTTGAAAAAGGGTTGGCCCTTTTCGATGATGGCGATGAGTTGCTCCATGCAATGCTCCTAAGAGTCGGTGGGTTAACAACGATGGTAACTTTTGGCGTTCGGTTGCCAAAATGTTGACGTTGCCATTTTGCGACACAAAAAAAGACGCGAACTGATGGTTCCTGTGCCTGCGAACCGTCGATTCCTTATGCGTAAACGTTTGAGCCGCCCGGTGGCTCTGTGTTTGCACAATGGCAACGTTAACATTTGGACTACAAAAGCCGTTCGGGGAAGCAAAAATGTCGGTGAACGGTAGGTTTTGGGTGGTGAGCGTATGGCGGAGGAGGCGTTAGATATACTTAAAGACGTTTCATTTGACTGCGTAGGGTGCCACCAATGGCATCGTTGACATAGAAAGATCGACCTATGGCCGCTGTTAAAAAATCGGTTTCCGTTAAGGACGTGGCGCGTCTCGCGGGCGTCTCGGAGCAGACAGTCTCGCGTACGGTGCACGATTCGCCCAGCGTGCGCCCCGAGACCAAGGAGCGCGTGCGTGCCGCCATGCGCGAGCTGGGGTATCGCCCCAATTTTGCCGGTCGATCGCTGCGCCGCGGCAAGTTTAAGACTGTCGGCGTCGCCATGTTCAACATTACCGGCACCGGCAACCTCGACCGTATGGAGGGCTTTGCCGCCGCGGCCGACAAACATGGCTATGCCATCACCCTCACTAAAGTAGACGGGCATCCGTATACCCTCGAGAGCGCATCGTCGCGCATGAGCGCGCTGCCAGTGGACGGCGTGGTCGTGATCATGAACCGCATGCCGGCGGACTTTGGCACCTTTGAGCCGCTGCCCGGCATGCAGACGGTGCTCGTTACCATGTTGGAACACCCGCTGTGCTCGACGGTCGACAACGACCAGTTCGATTGCTCGCGCCAGGTTGTCGAGTACTTGCTGGGGCAGGGGCACAAGACCGTGCACTTTATCTCGTGTCCCGAGCGCTCGCTTTCGGGCATGCAGCGCGAGGAGGGCTGGCGCGAGACGCTGCGTGCGCATGGTATTGAGCCGCCGCGATTCATTCGTGGCGATTGGACGGCGCAGAGCGGCTATGCTGCCGGTCAGGCTCTAGCGGACGATCCGAGTTGCACGGCCATCTATGCCTCCAACGACGCCATGGCCTACGGCTGCATTCGCGGGCTCGAGTCGCGCGGAAAGCGCGTGCCCGAGGACGTGAGCGTGGTGGGCGTTGACGACAGCCTGGGCGATATCGTGCCCGATCGCCGCCTGACCACGGTGCGCTTTGATAACAAGCGCGTCGGCATGTGGGCGGTCGACAAGATCGCCGGCGCCGAGGGGGTTGCGCCTGGCGTGGAGCACATGCTAATCCCCGGCGTGCTCGTAACGGGCGATACGGTACGCGATTTGCGCTAGGGTGCGGACCTGTTTGGGTTGTCGTTAATTGTGTTTGATATTGTTCAAATTGGTTTAAAAACCGTTCACGGGCAAAAATTGACCGTTCATAGCTCGAGATTACGTTTTGCATTGTTCTTTTTTGTTTGAATGTTAATGTTTCTGTCATACACAGCGCAACGCGTATGCCCGGACGCGATGCTCTCCATTGGTTCATATGTGAAAGGAACGCAATATGGCTACCAAAGAAGAAATCTCGATGGTTGGATTCGAGATCGTCGCATACGCGGGTGACGCCCAGACCGATCTGCTTGCAGCGCTCGATGCTGCTCGCGAGGGCGATTTTGAGAAGGCCGAGCAGCTGCACAAGGATGCCAGCGAGGCGCTCATCGGCGCTCACGACACGCAGACCAAGCTGCTTTCGCAGGAGGCCGGCGGCGGCGAGATGGAGATGACCTTCATCATGGCTCACGCCCAGGATACCCTCATGACCACCATGATCCTGGAGAAGCAGACCCGCTTTACCATCGATGCCTATAAGCGCATCGCCGCACTCGAGGCTAAGCTCGCCTAACGAGCTCTCACAACCAAGTCCCCTTCCAAAAGCTCTGCCGCTACCCGCGGCAGGGTTTTTTCTGTATCCCATCTGTCTTGGTTGCGGTGAAATAGGGACTGAATAGGGACCGGCGGGCGCAAAACAATCCCTATTCCACCGCAACTCATCCCGAAATAGTCATTGGGGACGTTCTTAAACGACTAGTCATTGGGGACAGTCTTGGCGCGCTCCGTTCGTCGTCCCGTTCGATTTTTGCTCGGTGGGTATACTTCCTTTCGCATTAAACGCCGGACTGAGGAGGTATCCAAATGCCGGATAACGGGTCAATACAAAAAAGAGACGCCCGCGAGATGGCTCATGGGCGTCCTGTCCAGATAACCGAGCACACGACGGTAACCGAGCTGCAGCCCAGCTTGTCCGATGTCGTGTGCGCAAACAAAAAGCTGCAGATTGGCTTTATCGTTGCGCTCGTGGTACTGGCCTTGCTGTCGGGCTTTGTGGCTCGTCCGCATTTCGCCGATACCAAGACTTGGGACTCCACCATCGAGGTTATCGACCAAAAGAAAGGTAACGTACTGGCGCTCACGGCCTCGTGCGTGGCGCTGTCTGCGGGCATTACCGCGCTGCCGGGTGATACGGGAACGCCGGTTGCCGAGCAGCTCGCACAGCTTTCAGGCAACCTTGGTATCGTGCTTGCCGTGCTATACCTAGAGAAATACTTGCTCACGATTTTGTGGTCGGTTGGTTTGGGCATCTTAATCCCGCTTGCGTTGGTGCTCTGTGCGGTGTCGCTCGGCATTCACGGGCGCTGGAGCACGAGCGCCGTCCTGCGCCGTGTGGCGACGCGCGTGCTGGTGGTTGCCGTGATCGGCATGGCGTTGGTGCCTGCAAGCGTATGGGTGTCGCAGAAGGTCGACGAAACGTATCGCGTAAGTATTGAGCAAGCTGAGCAAAAGGCAGCGGACGCTGCGGATGCGGCCGACACCACGGACAAGTCAGCCGAGACCAGCTCAAAATCGAACAAGAAAAAATCCGAGGCCACGGAGTCCAAAAACGTACTCGAGCAGTTGACTGACGGGGCCTCGAGCCTGGTCACGTCGGTAACCAGCGGTGCCAAGCAGATGACCGACGAGATCGTGCAGCAGGTGACCGACCTCATCGAAGGCGTCATCGTGATGATCGTGACCTCGTGTGTGATTCCTCTACTGGTGCTCGTGGCGTTCCTATGGCTAGGACACGTGCTGCTGGGGATCGATGTCTCCGGTCCCGCGAACTATTTGACGGGTCGTTTCTTGGGCGCACCGTCCAAACATGCCAAAAAGAGCGGGCAATCTGAGTAGGCGGCAAAACGATCATTGGAAGATCAACCGTAAGAAGGGCGGCTGAGACACGTTCTCGGCCGCCCTTTTGTTTGTTGAACACATGGTCGCTACGTCCACGCCGGGCCCAAACGGCCAGCAATCATCCGTGAATGGTATTTGTTCAAAAAAGAACAAAGATAAACAAATAGTTGTTGCAGTCGCTGTTCGAATGTGTTCAAATAAACATGAACAGTGAAGAACCGCACATTCAGATGCCCGGACCTGAACGCGATTCAACACTTCCAAACAGAAACTACGCGCCTGCGTATCTCTCAAGGAGGATGTCATGAGGGTTGTAATCGCTTCCGATGCCGACGGTATGTCGATGAAGGAGTCCATCAAGGAGATGCTCATCGCCGACGGTCACGAGGTCGTCGACTATTCCGAGACCCCTGCCGCGGACTTTGTCGATTCCGCGACCACCGTTGCCAAGGACCTGCTGGAGCACAAGGACTCCCAGGGCTTTGCATTCGATAAGTACGGCGTCGGTTCCTATATGGCTGCCGTCAAGATCAAGGGCATGGTCGTTGCCAACATTTCCGACGAGCGTTCCGCCTACATGACCCGCGAGCACAACGGTTCGCGCATGGTCACCATGGGCCCGGGCGTTGTGGGCACCGAGGTCGCCAAGAAGATCGCCCGTGAGTTCCTGCGCGCCCAGTACGCCGGCGGTCGTCACCAGATCCGTGTCGACATGCTCAACAAGATGGCCTAACGAGAGCCACCGAGAACTCGAACTTCTACCTCAACTTGTGAATTCAGACGAAAGGACGTTCTGATGAAGAAGACCATCGCAATCGGTTGCGACCATATCGTTACGGACGAGAAGATCTATCTGGCCGACCGCCTGGAGCAGGCTGGCTACCAGGTGCTCGACTGCGGCACCTACAGCCATACTCGTACGCATTACCCCATCTACGGCAAGGCCGTGGGCGAGGCTGTCGCCACCGGCAAGGCCGACTTTGGCGTGGCCCTGTGCGGCACCGGCATCGGCATCACCAACGCCGTCAACAAGGTTCCCGGCGCCCGCTGCGCCCTGGTCCGCGACATGACCTCTGCCCTGTATGCCCGTCGCGAGCTCAACGCCAACATCGTGGGCTTTGGCGGCAAGATCACCGGCGAGTTCCTGATGGCCGACATTATGCTTGCCTTCCTGGAGGAGCCCTACGAGAAGACCCCCGAGCACGATGCCCTGATTGCCAAGATCGACGCCTGCAATAAGGCCGACGCCGAGGCTCAGGCTGACCCGCACTTCTTTGACGAGTTCCTCGAGAAGTGGGACCGCGGCGAGTATCACGACTAAGGGGTTTCGGCGTTCTACCGAACGCCGGACCGGCCGACGCTGCGAAGCCATCTGGTGGGCAATCTGCCGTTCAGCTTCGACGGCATGACCAGAAGGTCAACGCCGCCTCGCTTCACGGCACCTTGCCTCACCAGCTGGCTTCTCGCTGACGTTGAGGTGACCTGCGGGGTTACCTCTGTTGCGGCGAAGTCTTTTGGTTTGGCAAGTTGCTCCGATAACACGTTTGCTTGCTTGGCTTGAGTGCTTCGCTCTTGGCGGTCCCTGGCATTCTGCAGCTTTTCAATTGACGGCTCGCGTTTCTGTGAGGGGGCGCGGGCCGGTTTTCTATCAGCCCCACTGACTCGGCGGGCTGGCGTACGAAAGGGAAGGCTCCTATGGAGTTTGTTCTTGATAACGGTTCTGTTCGTGTGACACTGAGCACGGCTGGCGGATCGTTCACTTCGATTAAAGCCAACGGTCGCGAGTACCTGTGGCAGGGCGATCCTTCGGTCTGGTCGGGCCAGGCGCCCATTTGCTTTCCGATTTGCGGCGGCCTTCGTAACGGTCGCGCGATGACCATGGGCGGCCGCGAGGTCAAGCTTGCCCGCCACGGCTTTGCCCGCAAGCAGGAGTGGAAGCTCGAGGAGCAGGGTGACAACATGGTTGCGCTGAGCCTAAGCTCTGCCGACCACGCCGAGCTGCTCGAGCAGTATCCGTATCCGTTTAAGATCGTTGCTCGTTACGCGATCGATTCGGAAAAGGTGGCCGTGTCGTACGAGGTGACCAATGAGGGTACCGAGGACATGCCGTTCTTTGTGGGCGGTCACCCCGGCTTTACGTGCCCGCTCGACGAGGGCGAGTCCTATGACGATTACGAGCTCCGTTTTGAGCAGCGTGAGGCCGCCGAGCTTTGTACTGCCGTCCCCTCGACGGGCCTGATTGATGTTGAGCATCGCAGCAAGAACCCCATGATCGGCCAGAACCTGTCGCTGACCCACGAACTTTTCGACTTCGCGGAGACCATCTTTGACGTGCTCGAGAGCCGCGTGGTTACGCTGACCAAGAAAACCGAGGACAAGGGCGTGCGCCTAACGTTCCGCGATATGCCGTACCTGATTGTGTGGAGCAAGCCCGAAGGCGACTTTGTGGCCGTGGAACCGTGGGGCGGCCTGTCCACCTGCTCCGACGAGGACGATATTCTGGAGCACAAGCGTGGCTGCCTGGTTGCCAAGCCGGGGGAGACCGTCACCCGCGGTTTTGAGATCGAGATCCTTTAAAGAGCTATCGTATGTTTGGGGTCGCACACGTCGTGCCCCGGAAACAGGAGTTCAACATGATTCTGACCGTTACCATGAACCCGTCGATCGATACGCGCTATCAACTCGACAAGCTGATCATCGACGACGTGAACCGCGTGACGCCCGAAAAGACCGCTGGCGGTAAGGGTCTCAACGTGAGCCGCGTGCTGCTGCAGTTGGGCGACGATGTGCTCGCGACCGGCCTGCTCGGCGCCCACATGGGTGCCTATATGGCCGAGCTTATGGATGCCGACGGCGTCAAGAACGACTTTGTGCCCATCGCCGGTGAGACGCGCATTTGCCTGAATATTCTGCACGAGGGTAATCAGACCGAGCTGTTGGAGAGCGGTCCGCAGATTGCGCCTGCCGAGCTCGAGGCCTTTACGGCAAAGTTCGCCGAGCTTGCAGCGAAGGCGGACGTCGTGACGCTTTCGGGTTCGCTGCCGCGTGGCGTCGATGCTGGCTACTATGCCGAGCTCGTCAAGATTGCCGAGGAGGCGGGCGCCAAGGTGCTGCTCGACACTTCGGGTGCATCGCTGGAGGCCGCGCTGGAGTCCGACGCTAAGCCTGAGCTCGTAAAGCCCAACCTGACCGAGATTAACGGCCTACTGGGTACGTCCTTTACGACCGATGATGTCGATGCCCTGCGCGAGGCGCTTGCCGCCGATGGCCGCTTTGCCGGTATCCCCTGGGTTGTCGTATCGATGGGCGCTGCCGGGTCGGTGGGCTTCCATGAGGGTCGCGCGTTCCGCGCCAAGACGCCCGCGATTGCGGCTGTGAACGCGACGGGTTCCGGCGACTCGACCATCGCCGGCTTTGCGCATGCCATTGCTGCTGGTGCCGACGATGTCACGGTGCTCAAGACCGCCAATACCTGCGGCAAGCTCAACGCCATGGATCCCAAGACCGGCCACCTGGTCATGGACCGCTGGGATGAAATCTTCAACAACGTTGTCGTGACTGAACTGTAGAGTTACGCGGTTTTACCAAACCGCGTAACCAGCAGACGCTGCAAACCCGCCAGAGCGGCAATCTGCCTTTCAACTTCGGCGGCATGACCAGAAGGTCAATGCCGCCTCACTTCAAGGCACCTTGCCCGCTCTGGCGGGTTTTCGCTGTCGTTGCCAAAACATCGACGTAGTCATTGGGGACGCTCTTTAATGACTAGTCGTTTAAGAGCGTCCCCAATGACTAAAGAGCGTCCCTAATGACTACACTCAAAAACGGCGCCCGCCGGCGACGTTGCCGGCGGGCGCCGTTGTCTTGAAGACGAAATGATCCGTTTTCCTCCGTCCCCAAGGGATCATTACAGTGAGTCGATAAAGCGCTGTTGGGCGGCGCGGCCGGCTTCGTCCCACTTAAAGACGCCGGCGTTGTCGAGCACGTGGCCAAACACTACGCCGACTTCCTCGTGCAGGATGCCGATGGCGCTATCCGCCGTAAGCTCGTCGGCGCGGCGGGCATAGACATCCTCGGCCCACGCGGCATGGCTACGGCAGAGGTCGTCGCCCTCGAGCGCGCCGGCAAGGTCGTAGCTGGTATCGGCTTTGGCCGCCAGCAGGTGCTCGCGGACAGCGCCGAGCTCGGGAACCAGACGCGGCGGCAAAATGGCCAGGCCCATGACCTCGATCAGGCCGATGTTCTCCTTCTTAATATGGTGAAACTCGGCATGCGGGTGGAACACGCCCAGCGGGTGCTCGTCGGTCGTGATGTTGCAGCGAAGCGCCAGGTAGGCCTCGTAGATTTCGCCGCCGGCGTTGCCGCGGGAGTCTACGCGGCGAATGACGGGCGTCACGGTATTGTGCGCCACGCCATCGGCTGTGTGCGCGATGACGCCAACAGACTCATCGCTCCACTCGCGCCAGGCGAGGATAATCTTCTCGGCGGCATCGAGCAGCTGAGCGCGGTCATGCGAGCGCAGGCGCAGCACCGAGAGCGGCCACTGCAGCACGCTACCGCTGACCTGGTCAAAACCGGGTACGCTAAACTGCGAGACCTCGGCGGCGTGCATCATGGGGAACTCGTGTGCGCCGCCCTGGAAGTGGTCGTGCGACAAGATCGAGCCGCCCACGATGGGCAGGTCGGCGTTGGAGCCGATGAAGTAATGCGGGAACAGGTCCACAAAGTCGAGCAGGCAGGTCAGGCCCTTGCGGTCGACGTGCATCGGACGATGCTCGGAGCTCATGGCAATGCAGTGCTCGTTAAAGTACGCGTACGGGCTGTACTGGAAGCCCCAGCGCTCGCCGTCGAGCTGGATGGGGATAACGCGCAGATTCTGGCGGGCGGGGTGAGCTCCGCCGTCGGCTGCGGCGGAGCGTCCGGGATAGCCCTCGTTTTCGATGCAGAGCTGGCAGGCGGGATACTTCTCGTCCGTGTTCTTAGCTGCACCTGCCGCGGCGATATCGCGCGGGTCCTTCTCGGGCTTGGACAGGTTGATGGTGATCTCAAGATCGCCCCAGTTGGTGGGGGTGCTCCATTTGATGTTGCGCGCGATGGCGGCACGGCGCACGTAGCCGGCGTCGCAGCACAGGCCGTAGAACCAGTCGGTCGCGGCACGGGGCTCGTTGACGCCCATACGCCCATTGAATTCCTCGTTTACAACCGAAGGCCTCGGCATGAGCGCGCCCATGATGCACATGGCGATGCGATCGCGGCCCGACGCCGTGTCCTCGGCAGCACCGTTGGCAACGGCAGTCTCGGCAAGCGCGGCAAGCGTGCCTTCAAGGTCAAAGTCGGGCAGGGTATCGGGGTGCAAGAGCGAGAGTTTCTCAACCTGGAGTGCCCAGGCCATGTCGAGTGCCGGCCCCGTGGCGCCGATGCACTCGAGAACGGTGTTGTATGCCCAGATGCGATCGTCCTGGCCGATCATCGATCGGTGGATGGCATATTCGATGAGGCCCTGCGCGGCCTCGCGCACATCAGTCATTACAGCCATGCCGCGTAAGCCCCCTTGTCAGAAATCGCGTAGTGGCGGGCAGAGCCCTCGCCAAGCCAGCCGTTCATCTTGGCAATGAAGGTGTCGACCAGCTCGAGCGGCACGAAGGCCTGGATGGTACCGCCAAAGCCGCCGCCGTGGATACGAACGGCGCCACGGCCGTCGAGCACATGCTCGGCAAGAGCAAGCGCGTACATGGAAGGCTGCTCGGCACCCAGTTTGGCAACAACATTCTGCAGGTACATGGCGGAGCTGGCGCCGGACTCACGCGTCAGGACCAGGAACTGGTCAATGTCGCCGGCGTTCAGGGCCGCCCAGCGCTTATCGACCAGGCCGTTCTCGTACCAGTAATGAACGGCGCGCAGGCAGGCGCGGTCGCCCAGCTTGGCGCGCAGCTCGGGGAGCTTGGCGTCAAAGTCCGCCACGTTTACCTCGCACAGGCGTGCCTTGCCAAACTCGGCGGCGACGTCCTGCATCTCGCGCGGAACAGCGGCGTAGTCGTCGGTGGCTGCCACATGGTCGGCGCCGACCTTGACGAGCACGAGCGCATAGCCGTGATCCTCAAAGTTGAGCTCGAGCTTCTGGGTCTTAGGCTGAGCCTGGTCCTCAAAGTCCATGTAGGCGAGGCCGCCCAGACACACGGCAGCTTGGTCCATCAGACCGCAGGGCTTGCCGTAGTAGTTGTTCTCGGTGCGCTGGCTCATCTGGGCGAGTGCGACGGGTTCAATGGCGGGCGCGCCCCAGAGCGTCTCCATGGCGCGGCCGTAAGCCGCCTCGACAGCGGCGGAGCTGGAAAGGCCGCCACCCGAGGGGACGGAGCAGGTAAAGGCAAAGTCGAAGCCCTGGGGCTCAACGCCGAGACCTGCGACCTCGTGGGCCATACCGCGCACGAGGCTTGCGGACGTGCCCTTCTCGGACTCTTGAATATCCAGCGTGTCGAGCGTGATCTCAAACGTAGGATAACCCTCGTCGGCGACGCGAACCTTGTTGGAATCGGTCGCCACGGCAATGCCGTCGACAGCGACATCGAGCGAGCCGGCGATAACGTGGCCACCCTCGTGGTCGGTGTGGTTGCCGCTGATCTCGGAGCGGCCGGGCGCGTGCACATAGAGCACCTGGCGGTCGCCGATGGGGCCAAACTCCTCCTCAAACAGCTTGGTGAGCGTGGCGAGTGTCTTTTCGTCGGGGGTGGTCATGGGAGTCCTTTCCTTGGCGCGCACGGGTGAGTTTTGCGTCGTTATGAGTACGTTAACAACTTGAAGCGGCATGAACCAAGTGTCCACGATACCGCACGTTACGGGCTATGTTAACGTACTCATAACACATCGCTTGTCACTTTTTGAGAATCTGGTAATCGGTAGAAATACAGCCGTGAACGGTACTGTCGTATGGACTTATAAAGCAGAAAAGATGCAGATAGAAAAAGTAGAGTACGTTAACATGCGTCCGACGATAGCGGGCCTCGGTGCAGGGCGTGTTTCTGCCCAGGCCGGCATTCACGCTATTCAGATCTCGCAAGGGTGAAGGTGATCCTGTGGCAAGGCGCCCGTCCAACGATACAGGTACGCGTCCGGTCTCCATGGCCGACGTCGCCCGCGCTGCTGGCGTTTCGCAGCAGACGGTTTCGCGCGTCGCCAACGGTTTGCCTAACGTCAACGAGCAGACGCGCCAGCGCGTGCAGGCCGCTATGCAAGAGCTCGGCTTTCGTCCGAGTTATGCCGGTCGCTCGCTGCGCGACGGCCGTTACCATTCGGTCGGCCTGTGCGTCAACGATGTCACCAAGTTTGGCAACCTCTCAATGATCGACGGCATCGCCAGCGCTGCTCGCGAGCATAATTGCGCCATCACGCTGGTCGAGATGTCCAAGACCGAGGAGTTTTCGCTTGCCGAGGCCACGCGTCGTATGGCCGCGCTGCCCGTGGACGGCATCATTATCGGCATGAGTCGCATGGCACCCGATTTTGAGACGTTTGATCCGTTGCCGGGCATTGGCACGGTCATCGTTACCATGTACGCGCATCCGCGCGTGACCACAGTCGATTCCGACCATTACGGCTGCTCGCTATTGCTTATGGATCACCTGTTTGAGCTGGGACACGATCAGATTCGCTATATTGGCGGCCCGTCGTTCTCGGTCGACGAGCAGTTTCGTCGCGCCGGTTGGCAGGATGCACTCGAGCGTAAGCACATTAAGCCGCAGGCGCCGCTCGAGGGCGATTGGTCTGCCAACAGCGGATACGAAGCCGGCAGATATCTGGCCGAGCACGACCGCACCATGACGGCGATTTACGCGGCAAACGACCAAATGGCAAACGGTGCCATCGCCGCGCTGCGCGATAGCGGCTTGCGCGTGCCCGAGGACGTGAGCGTGGTGGGCGTCGATGATTCGCTCGATGATTTTGTAGCACACAACGAGCTCACGACCGTTCGATTCGACTTGCATCAGCGTGGGCGCGAGGTGTTTGAGCATGCGGTTCCCGAGGCGGGTACGGTGGGCAAAACCGTTGCCATTCGTATTCCCGGCCAGCTCATCATTCGACATAGCACGGCGATACCGCGCTCATAGTTTGTGCTGGTAAACGGCGATTTATCGCATTTTAATAACAATCGGTAAGGATGCCTGCAGATAGCTGTTGGGATGCAGCCGAGTGCTATGATAGACGGGTTCATTTGTCTATCTAGGAGGCTTTGCCTGATGGAGATCACCAAGGATATCCGCTACATTGGCGTTGACGATCATGACATCGACCTGTTCGAGGGCCAGTACGATGTGTCCGAGAACGGTATGGCATACAACAGCTACGTTATCTTGGGCGAGAAGATCGCTGTCGCCGATTCGGTCGATGGCGGATTTGTCGACGAGTGGCTCGGCAACCTCGAGACCGTACTCGACGGCCGCACGCCCGACTACCTGGTCATCCATCACATGGAGCCCGATCACTCCGCCGGCGTCGCCGCCTTTATGGAGCGCTATCCCCAGGCGCAGATTGTGGCAAGCATGGGCGCCTTCCGCATGATGGTCAACTACTTTGGCACCGACTTCCCCGAGCGCAAGATGGTTGTCAAAGAGGGCGACGTGCTTGATCTGGGCGGCCACAGCCTGACCTTTGTCGGCGCCCCCAACGTTCACTGGCCCGAGGTACTCTTCTCCTACGAGGCTACCGACAAGGTGCTCTTTAGTGCCGACGGCTTTGGCAAGTTTGGCGCCAACGACATCGAGGATCCGGAAGGGTGGGCCTGCGAGGCGCGCCGTTACTACTTTGGCATCGTGGGCAAGTTCGGCAAGTTTGTGCAGGCCGTGCTCAAGAAGGCCGCCGACCTGGACATCCAGATCATCTGCCCGCTTCATGGCCCCGTGCTGACCGAGAACCTGGGCTACTACCTCGACACCTACAACACCTGGTCGAGCTATCAGCCCGAGGACGAGGGCATCACCATTGCCTACGCGAGCGTCTACGGCCATCTGAAGGCTGCCGTTGAGGAGCTTGCATCTGCGCTCGAGGCTCGCGGCCAGAAGGTTTCCGTCTTTGACTTGGCTCGCGACGACATGGCCGAGGCCGTTGAGGACGCGTTCCGCTATGACCGTCTGGTACTCGCTTCCATTACCTATCAGGGCGAGATCTTCCCATTCATGAGCACCTTTATCCATACGCTTGCCGAGCATGCCTACCAGAACCGTACGGTGGCGCTCGTCGAGGGCGGCTCCTGGGCGCCCGCAGCTGCCAAGATTATGACCAAGGAGCTCGAGGGTATGAAGGACATCACCCTGACGCAGAACAAGGTGACCGTCCTGGGTTCGCTCAACGACGCCTCGCGCGCTCAGATCGAGGCCCTCGCTGACGAGCTCTCCAAGTAGCGATACGTTCACGTTTAACGCTCAAACCACCACAAAGGGGACGGTGAAC
>DXMU01000020.1:90097-180001 GCA_019414025.1 Collinsella sp. | reverse complement strand
ATCCCCCTCGTCTCCACCCGAGCATTGAATGAGGCTCCAACGCAAGTTGGGGCCTTTTTTCATATTGGCACACAAGGTCAAAGGCGGCACCATGATCCTCCTGGTCGACAAGATCGAAAAAAGCTTCGGCGCACGCGTCCTCTTTAGCGGCGCGTCCTTCCAGATCAACCCCGGCGAGCGCTTCGCGCTCGTGGGCCCCAACGGCGCCGGCAAAACCACCATGCTTAAGATCATCATGGGCATCGACAGTCCCGACTCTGGCCAGGTCCAGTACGCCAAGGACTGCCAGGTGGGCTACCTAGAGCAGGAAACTAATCTGGAGCACAAGGACACCACCATCCTTGCCGAGGTCATGGCCGCCGCCAAGGAAATCCGCCGCATGGGCGAGCGCGCCAACGAACTGCAGGCCCAGATCACCGAGCTCTCCGAGCAGGGCAAGGACGTCGACGCACTCCTTAACGAGTACGGCCAGGTCCAGGACCGCTTTGAGCACCTGGGCGGCTACGAGCTCGAGAGCAACGCCCGAAAGATCTTATCCGGCCTCGGCTTCAAAGTCACCGACTTCGAGCGCCCGTGCTCCGAGTTCTCGGGCGGCTGGCAGATGCGCATCGCGCTTGCCAAGCTCTTCCTGCGTCACCCCGACCTGCTGCTTCTGGACGAGCCCACCAACCACCTGGACCTCGAGAGCGTCCAGTGGCTGCGCGGCTTTATCGCCAACTATGACGGCGCCGTGCTCATCGTCAGCCACGACCGCGCGTTTATGGACGCCTGCGTCGACCACGTCGCCGCGCTCGAGAACCGCCGCGTAACCACCTACACCGGCAACTACAGCAGCTACCTCAAGCAGCGCGAGGACAACCTGGAGCAGATGCGCGCAAAGCGTGCCGCGCAGGAGCGCGACATCGCCCATATGCAGGTCTTCGTCGACAAGTTCCGTTACAAGCCCACCAAGGCCGCCCAAGCGCAGGAGCGCATCCGCAAGATTGAGCAGATCAAAAAGGAGCTCGTCATCCTGCCCGAGGGCCACAAGCACATCGACTTTAAGTTCCCCGACCCGCCGCGCTCCGGCGACATGGTCGTGGGGCTCGAGGGCGTATCCAAGTCCTACGGCGACAAGCACATCTACAGCGACATCGACCTCAAGCTCTACCGCGGCGAGCACGTGGCGCTCGTCGGCCCCAACGGCGCCGGCAAGTCCACCCTCATGAAGATCCTCGCCGGCCTGGAGCCGCCCACCACCGGCACCCGCGACCTAGGCACCAACGTGGGCGTGGCCTATTACGCCCAGCACGCACTCGAGGGCATGACCGAGTCCAATACCGTCCTGCAAGAGATCGACACCGTCACGCCCAAGTGGACCGTGCCGCAGCAGCGCAGCCTGCTGGGCGCCTTCCTGTTTAGCGACAACGACGCAATCGAAAAGCAGGTACGCGTCCTCTCCGGCGGTGAAAAGGCGCGTCTGGCCCTGGCAAAGATGCTCGTGGCCCCCGAGGCGCTCCTGTGCCTGGACGAGCCCACCAACCACCTGGACATCGACTCGGTGGACATGCTCGAGAACGCCCTGCAAAACTTCCCCGGTACCATCGTGCTAATCAGCCACGACGAGCACCTGGTACGCGCCGTGGCCAACCGCGTCATCGACATCCGCGACGGACAAGTCACGGTCTACGACGGCGACTACGACTACTACCTCTACAAGCGCGAGGACCTCGCAGCCCGCGCCGCCGCCGAGGCGTCCACGGAGAGCGCGCCGGCCACGACCAAGTCCGCCAAGGCAAGCGCCGCCCAGGCCGACACCCCCGCCGCGGCGCCTAAGCCTGCCGAGGGCAAAAAGACCAAGGAGCAAAAGCGCGCCGAGGCCCAAGCCCGCGCCGCGCTCAATAAAAAGCTCAAGGGCGTGCGCAACCAGCTCAAGAAGATCGAGACGGAGCTCGACAAAAAGCGTGCCCGCTATGACGAGCTTATGGAATTGATGGCAAGCGAAGAGCTTTATGCCGATCAAGACAAGTTCAACGCCGCGCTGGGGGAATATAACGGCCTTAAGCAAGAGCTACCCAAGCTCGAGGACGAATGGCTGGAGCTTTCCACCCAGATCGAAGAGGAGACCGCGCGTGAACTCTCGTAAGGCCGCTGCCGTGGCGATGAGCATCATCGCCATCGCCTGTCGCATCTGCGGCATTTTTATGAGCGCGATGACCGTGCTGCTGTGTTTTAGCGGCCTCACCGCCAAGCTGCAGATCGTGCGCTTTGTCGTCGAGCTTTCGCGCGCCCTGCCGAGCGCCATCGCCGGCTACGGCGTCATCACGTCGCCCTTTGGCGGTGTGTTCCGCTTGGATTACGCCATCGTCGCCGTGATCCTGTTTGTGATCGACTACCTGCTCACGCGCGCCTCGCGTCGCGTCCGCTAGAGGAGCGCCATGTCCAGCAGCTACATCATGAACCTGCTCGCCAGCGCCGTCGCCGTCATCGTGGGCATCGTGATCCACGAGAGCGCACACGCCGCCGCGGCCTGGGCGCTCGGCGACAAGACGGCCCGTTCGCGCGGCCGCGTGTCGCTCAACCCGCTTAACCATATCGACCCGTTTGGCACCATCATCCTGCCGCTGCTCATGCTCGCGGCCGGCGGTCCCGTGTTCGCCTTCGCCAAACCCGTGCCCGTCTACCTCAACAACCTCAAGCACCCCAAGCGTGACGAGGTCCTGGTGAGTGCGGCCGGCCCCGCATCGAACATCGCACTCGCGTGCCTCGCGGCCGCCCTCATGCACGCAACGTACGGCAACCTCTACACCAGCATGTCCTTTGCCGTAGCATCACAGATCATGAACTTCGGCACCACCTTTATCGTGGTCAACCTGTCACTCGCGTTCTTCAACCTCATCCCGATCCCGCCACTCGACGGTTCGTCGATCATCGTGCCCTTCCTCAAAGGCAAGGCGCTCAACAACTACTACCACCTGCAGCAATACGCCATGCCCATCCTCATCATCGTGCTGTACCTGCTGCCTATGTGGACCGGCATCGACGTGATCGGCCGCTATTTCGACGTTACCGTGTATCCGCTTGCTGAGCAGCTGCTCAACTTCGCAATCGCCGGCATCTAAGGTAAACTTACAGGTCGACCGTGCAAAACGGTCGTAATATGCACCCAAACCGCGCCGCGAAGGCGCCGTCAAAGGAGGTCGAAGATGTCGTATCGCGTGTCGACGCAGGTCTACAGCGGACCGTTCGACCTGCTGCTGCAGCTGGTAACCCGCCAAAAAGTAGATATCGGCGCCATCTCCATCAGCGAGGTGGCCGAGCAGTACCTTGCCGAGGCCGAGCGCATCGAGGCGCTGGACCTGGACGTGGCGAGCGACTTTTTGTTGGTCGCAGCAACCCTTTTGGACATCAAGGCCGCCTCCTTGGTGCCGCAGGAGGCCCCGCGCAAAGCCGATGACGACGATGACGAGTTCGACGAAGACCTCGAGGAGCTCAGCACGCTCGACGGCGACGCCCTGCGCGAGGTCCTGATCCAGCGCCTGATTGCCTACAAGCAGTTTAAAGGCGCGGCTGCGGCCCTCGGTGCCCGCATGCAGGCCGAAAGCCGCATGCACCCGCGTGTGGCCGGCCCCGACCCCGAGTTCCTGGGCCTTATGCCCGACTACCTGGCTGGCATCACCCTGCGCGGTTTGGCCGTCATCTGTGCCGACCTGGACGGCAAGCGCCAGACCTTCCTGCTGGAGGCCGAGCACGTGGCGCCGCATCGCGTGCCGCTCGATCTGACCGTAGCCTCGGTCGACCGCTTTACCATGGCGCACCAAACTTGCACCTTCCGCGAGCTGTTGGACGGCGACGCCACCACCGAGCAGCTCGTCGTCACCTTTTTGGCCATGCTGGAGCTCGCCAAGCGCGGCTCGCTCACGCTGAGTCAGGACGAAATCTTTGGGACCATTCAAATCAACCGCGTCGAGGGCGCCGAGGCATACGTGCCCGGCGAGGGCCCCGAGCTCACCGAATAGGAGCCGCAATCATGTCAACCCTTTCCACGCTAGAGGCAAACAGCCTCAAAGGCGCCCTCGAGGCGCTTCTGCTGGTGTCGAGCGACCCGGTGAGCGCGCCCGCGCTGGCAGGCGCGCTGGATATCGCCCCCGGCGAGTGCGCGTCGCTGCTCGCCGAGCTCAAGGTTGAGTACGAGGAGGCCAACCGCGGCTTTCAGCTGCGCGAGGTCGCCGGCGGCTGGCGCCTGTTCACGCATCCCGCCTACCATGACGTGGTCGAGGCCTACGTGCTGAGCTGGGACACGCAAAAGCTGTCGCAGGCGGCGCTCGAAACCCTGGCCGTCATCGCATACCACCAGCCCGTGACGCGCGAGGTGGTCAAGGGCATCCGCGGCGTCAACTCCGACGGCGTCATCGCGTCGCTCGTGGACAAGGGTCTGGTGCGCGAACTCGGCCGCGACCCCCAGCGCGGTCAAGCCATCATCTACGGCACGACCAACGCCTTCTTGGAAAAGTTCGGTCTGCGCTCCACCCGCGACCTGCCCGACCTGGAGCAGTTTGCCCCCGACGAGCAGTCGCGTCAATTTATCCGCGAGCGCCTGAGCGGCCGCAGCATTCAGTCCACGCTCGAGGAGCAGGCCGAGGACCTGGACGAAGAGCGCGAACTGCTCGATACCGATGTTGAAGATGTTGAGGCAGTCGAGAACTTGGAGACCCTGGTCGTCGACGAGACCTCGGAGGATTTGCATGACGAGGACTAACGAAGTAGGGGAGACGCGCGCCATGGGCAACGCAATACCCGCAACCGACACCCAGCCCGTCTATCCGCACACCATGCGCCTGCAGCGCTTTTTGGCGCGTGCGGGCGTGGCGAGCCGCCGCGGCTCGGAGGACCTAATGACCGCCGGCCGCGTGACCGTCAACGGCCAGGTCGCGACCGAACTAGGTACCAAGGTCGACGTCGACCGCGACCATATCGAGGTCGACGGCATGCCCGTCAAGCTCAACCAGGGCGCCGTGTACCTGATGCTCTATAAGCCGACCGGCTACCTCACCACCATGAGCGATCCGCAGGAGCGCCCTTGCGTGGCCGACCTGGTCCCCCGCGACCGCTTTCCGGGACTTTTCCCGGTGGGCCGCCTGGACCGCGACACCACGGGCCTTTTGCTCTTTACCACCGACGGCGACCTGTCGCAGGACCTGCTGCACCCCAGCAAGCACGTCTACAAGACCTACCAGGCGCTCGTTGACGGGACGCTGACCGAGCTCGATCTCACGCCGCTCCGCCGTGGTATCGAGCTCGACGATGGCCTGTGCCAGCCGGCAATCTGCCGCGTCATCAACGCGCGCGAGGCCGAGGCCGTAGCTCCCCAAGGCGTCAAGCCCGGCACCACCGCCGTGGAGGTCATCATCCGCGAGGGCCGCAAAAACCAGGTCAAACGCATGCTGAGCAAGATTCACCATCCCGTGATCCGCTTGCATCGCAGCAACTTTGCCGGCCTGGAGCTCGTGGACGTGGCCAAAGGCTCGTGGCGCGAGCTCACCGACCGCGAGGTGCAGATCCTCAAGGCCGGCGGCATCCCGCCCAAGCAGGCGAGCGCCAAGCGCAACGGCGGCAAGCCCCAAGACACGCCCGCCAGCCGCACGCGTCACCACGGCAGCCACGGCTCCGCACCCAAGCGCAACACCTACCGCGAGCGCTACACGGGCTAGGCAACCCGCCGTGCCCCAGCGCCCGCGAACCATACCAGCACGTCAACCATCGAAAGGAAGCATTGCATGATCGTCGCCATCGACGGCCCCGCCGGTTCCGGCAAGTCCACCATCGCCAAGGAGATCGCCCGCCAGCTGGGCTTTAACAAGCTCGACACGGGCGCCATGTATCGCGCCGTCACCTTCGCCGCGCTCGACCGCGGCGTCGATCTGGACGACGAGGCGGCCATCGACGCCCTCGCCGAGCAGATCGAGATTCGCTTTACCAACGGCACCGGCGAGGACACGCGCCTGACCATTGACGGCCAGGACGCTTCGACCGCCATTCGTACCCCGCAGGTCGACGCCAACGTGTCCAAGGTCTCGGCCTACCCGGGCGTGCGCGCCGCCATGCTCATCCATCAGCGCCGCGCCGCCGAGGACCGCGATATCGTGGCCGAGGGTCGCGACATCGGAACCGTCGTGTTCCCTAACGCGCAGGTCAAGGTCTTCCTGACCGCTGACCCGCGCGAGCGCGCCCGCCGCCGCGTGCTGCAGCGTCACCAAAACGACGCCCAGCCGCTTACTGCCGAGCAGCTCGAGGCCGAGGTCGACGAGACTCTCGACGCCCTTAAGCAGCGCGACAAGCTTGACAGCAGCCGCGAGGTCGCGCCGCTCGTGCCCGCCGAGGACGCCGTGCACGTTGACTCCACCGCCCATACCATCGACGAGGTCGTCCGCATTATCGAGGACCTCATCAACCAAAGGAGGTAGCCCATGCGCCTGTTTAAGCAGACGCCCGAGGATTATTACAACGCCCCCTATGCCGAGTTCCCGGCGCTCATCCGCGGCACCGTCGTCGTGGTCATGGCCATCCTGTGGGCCTTCTCCAAGCTCATGTGGCGCTGGAAGGTCGAGGACGCTGACCTGCTGTTTGAGCGCCAGGACGGACGCGGCAGCGTGGTCATCTGCAACCACACCTCGATGGCCGAGCTCTTGGCCGTGGAGACGGCGCTGTTCTTTGGCGGGCGCCGCATCCGCCCCATCTTTAAGTCCGAGTTCGCCAAGAGCAAGATCGTACGCTGGGCCTTTAGCCGCGTGGGCGGCATTCCCGTGGAGCGTGGCACCGCCGACATGAAGTGCCTGCGCGCCGCCCAGCATGCGCTGCAGCGCGGCGAGGACGTCCTGATCTTCCCCGAGGGCACGCGCATCCGCTCGCGCGAGATCAAGCCCGAGGTCCATGGCGGTTTTGCGCTCATCGCTCAGATGGGCAAGGCGCCCGTCAACCCACTTGCCATCTGTGGCTGGTCCGACATCACGCCCGCGGGCAAAAAGCTCATGCGTCCCAAGAAGTGCTGGATTCGTGCCGGCAAGGCCGTCTCGCTTTCGGACGCGCCGGCCGGGCTTAGGCGCACGGAGCGCCTGGCCTGGTTTGAGTCCGAGGCTATGAGCCGCGTATACGCCATGCGCGACGAGCTGTGCGCCGAGCATCCGGGCAGGTTCTAGCCATGAGCGAGAACGTGACGAACACCGCCGCGACTGCGTCCGACCAAGCCACCGCGCCCACCATCGAGATTGCAGCTCACGCCGGCACCTGCTACGGCGTGCAGCGCGCGCTCGACATGGCATTGGCCGCCGCGCCGCAGGCAGGGGAGAGCGCTCAGGTCCACACGCTGGGTCCGCTCATCCATAACCCCATCGTGGTGCGCGAGCTCGCCGAGGCAGGCGTCGGTCTGGCTGAGACCCTAGACGATGCCGCATCGGGCACCGTGATCATCCGCGCTCACGGCGTGGTGCCGCAGGTGATCGATGCCGCTCGCGAGCGTGACCTTACCGTGGTCGACGCCACCTGTCCCTACGTGAAGAAGGTCCATGTGGCCGCCGAGCGCCTGGTACGCGAGGGCTACCGCGTGGTAGTCGTAGGCGAGCCGGGCCATCCCGAGGTTGAGGGCATCTTGGGCCACGCCGGCAATGATGCACAGGTCGTGAGCTGTGCCGCCGACGCCACCGCCTTGTCGCTCAAGGGCAAGGTAGGCCTCGTCGTGCAAACCACCCAGACTGCGCAGAACCTCGCCGAGGTCGTGGCTGCTATCACCCCGCGCGTGCAGGAGCTGCGCGTGATCAACACCATCTGCGCCGCCACGAGTGAGCGTCAACAGGCAGCAGCCACACTTGCCAACCGCTGCGACTGCATGGTCATCGTGGGCGGCAAGAACTCGGGCAACACCCGCCGCCTGGCGCAGATTTGCGCAGACGCCTGCGAGCGCACACATCACATCGAGGAGGCATCCGAGATCGAGGCGGCATGGTTTGTCAACGTACGCCACATCGGCATCACCGCAGGAGCCTCCACCCCGCAAGAACACATCGAACGCGCCGTCGCGCGCATCAAGGAGCTTTGCCGCTAATCATGGACCAGACCGTACCCGCATACGCCGCCGAGGTGGCCGATTACGGGCGCAGCCGCGACCCCGAGCCGGGTGAAGGCGCGCTCGTAAAGAACGTGCGTCCCGAATCGCCCGCGTGGGATGTGGGTATCGAGCCGGGCATGCACGTGCTCACGGTCAACGGCGAGCAGCTCACCGACATGATCGTGTGGCTCTGGGAGGCCGACGATGATACCGTCGACCTCGAGGTTTTCGACCCACGCGACAACACCGTCACCTCCGTCGAGCTCGACCGCTTCCCGGGAGAGGACTGGGGGCTGGAGTTCGACGGCCCCATCTTTGACGGCATGCGCACCTGCGTGAACGCCTGCGTGTTCTGCTTTATGACCATGCTGCCCAAGGGCGGCCGTTCCACGCTCTACATTCGCGACGACGACTATCGCCTAAGCTTTTTACAGGGCAACTTTGTCACGCTCACGAACCTCACCGACGATGATGTTCAAAACGTCATCCAACGCAACATGAGCCCCATGAACGTGTCGGTCCATGCCGTAAGCCCCGACGTCCGCCGCCGCATGATGGGCCGCAACGCCCAGCGCGGCATGGACGTACTCGAAGCCATCATGGCCGCCGGCATCGAGATTCACGCGCAGATCGTGTTGTGCCCCGGCATGAACGACGGCGAGGAGCTTCAAAAGACTCTGCGCTTTTGCGAGGAGCACGAGCAAATCACAAGCCTGGGCATTGTGCCGCTCGGTTTTACCAAGCATCAGAACCGCTTTAGCTGGTCCTACAGCGACAAGCCCGAGCTGGCTCGCGAGACCATTGCCATGATCCGGCCTTTCCAGGACCGAGCCTTCGAGCGCTTTGGCCGCCACACCTTCCAGATGAGCGACGAGTTCTACCTGGACGCCGGCATCGATCCTCCCGAGGCAGACTTTTACGACGGTTACCCGCAGTACTACGACGGCATTGGCATGATCCGCTCGTATCTGGACGAGACCGACGACGTGCTTGCCGCCGACGCCGAGCGTCTGGCCCGCGTCCGCGCTGGCATCGCCGAGCGCAACCAGCGCCTTCTGTGCCTCTCCGGCGCCAGCGCGCGCGACACCGTGGCGCGCTTTGTGGAGTCGCCCCAGGGACTCGCCGGCACCGTCACAGCCATCAAGAACCGCTACTTCGGCGGCAACGTGGACGTGACCGGCCTCATCGTCGCGTGTGACATTCTGGAGCAGCTGCCCCAAGATCTGTCGGGGGTTATGCTCTTTGTGCCTAAGCTCATGTTCAACGCTGACGGCATGACGCTTGACGAGTATCATCGTGACGATTTACTCGCAAGCCTTACCAGTCGCGGTGCCGAGGTTCATGTGGTGTCGACCATGCCGCATGAGTTGCTCGATACCCTGGAGCATATCCTTGGCATTGTGTCCGCGGACTCTAACATTTCCACTGACCCTACCCATTAAAGGAGAGCAGATGAAACCTATCGTCGCCGTCGTCGGACGCCCCAACGTGGGCAAGTCCACGCTCGTTAACCGCCTGGCCCAGACCTCGGACGCCATCGTCCACGAGTCCCGCGGCGTCACGCGCGACCGCTCGTACCACACGGCCGATTGGAACGGCCGCGAGTTCACCATCGTCGACACGGGCGGCATCGAACCGCTCAAGAGCGATGACGTCTTCGCCACGTCCATCCGTGACCAGGCCCTTGCCGCCGCCGAGGAAGCCGCCGTCATCCTGTTTGTGGTCGATGGCCGCACCGGCGTCACCGAGGAGGACGAGTCGGTCGCCCGCATGCTCAAGCGCTGCGACAAGCCGGTCTTTCTGCTGGTGAACAAGCTCGACAACCCCGATCGCGAAAACGACAGCATCTGGGAGTTCTATTCGCTCGGCATCGGCGAGCCCACGCCGCTCTCGGCCCTGCATGGCCACGGCACGGGCGACCTGCTCGACGACATCGTGGCCCTGTTGCCCGAGGAGGAGGACGAGGTCGCCGATGAGTTCCCCGATGCGCTGAACGTGGCCATCATCGGCCGCCCCAACGCCGGTAAGTCCTCGCTGTTCAACCGCATCCTGGGCGCCGACCGCTCTATCGTGTCCAACATTGCCGGCACGACGCGCGACGCCATCGACACCGTCGTGGAGCGCAACGGCAAGCACTACCGCATGGTCGACACCGCGGGCATCCGCAAGAAGAGCACCGTGTACGAGAACATCGAGTACTACTCGATGGTCCGCGGCCTGCGCGCCATCGACCGCGCCGACGTGGCGCTGCTCGTCGTCGACGCCTCCGTGGGCGTTACCGAACAGGACCAGAAGGTCATGGGTCTTGCCATCGAGCGCGGCTGTGCCATCGTTGTGCTGCTCAACAAGTGGGACCTGCTCGACGACGACCGTAAGCGCGAGGCCTGCATGGAGACCATCGACCGCCGTCTGGGCGTCATGGCTCCCTGGGCCCAGTACCTGCGCATCTCTGCCCTCACTGGCCGCAGCGTCGAGAAGATCTGGGCGATGGTCGACGCCGCCGAAAAGACGCGCTCGCAAAAGATCAGCACTTCGCGCCTCAATACGTTCCTCACCGACCTGCGCGAGTTTGGCCACACCGTGGTAGACGGCAAGCGTCGCCTGCGCATGCACTACGTGACCCAGACGGGCGTCAACCCGCCGACGTTCACGTTCTTCGTCAACCACAGCGACCTGGTCAACGACACCTACCAGCGCTACGTGGAGAACCGCATGCGCTCGACCTTCGATTTTGCCGGCACGCCCATTCGACTCTTCTTTAGGAAGAAGGAACAGAAGGATGCATAATCCGATTCTGCTGACCGCCATCTGCGCCGTGGTCTCGTTCTTCATCGGGGCGATTCCGTTTGGCCTGATCTTGGGCCGTGTGTTCAACCACACGGACATTCGCAAGGCGGGCTCCGGCAACATCGGCACAACCAATGCGCTGCGCGTGGCCGGCCCTAAGGTGGCCGCGCTCACGTTGTTGCTCGACTGCCTTAAGGGCGCCATCTGCGTCCTTATCGCGCGTCCGCTCATTGCCGACTTGGGCTATGGCTTCCCCGTAAGCATCATGGCGCCCGGAGCCCCCGGCGATTGGATGCTCGGCGTCATTTGCCTGGCAGCGGTGTGGGGCCATATCTTCTCGCCCTACCTCAACTTCCATGGCGGCAAGGGTATCGCCGTGGGCTTGGGTGTCATCCTCGCCTGGTACTGGCCCATCGGACTATCGCTGCTGGGCATGTTTATCGTGGCCGTTGCCATCACCAAGTTTGTGTCGGTGGGCTCGCTTGCCGCGGCCATCGGCCTTCCCATCGCCGCCTGCGCGGTCTTTCCGTACAGCAGCCTGGGCCTTAAGTTTTGCATGGCGATGATCGGCATCACCGTGGTGTGGGCCCATCGCGCGAACATCAAAAAGCTCATGTGCGGTAAGGAGTCCAAGCTCTCGTTTACCAAGCGCGTCACCGAACCCGACGATAAGTAGGAGAGAGTCATGAATGTTGCGCTGATTGGCTCCGGCTCCTGGGGAACCGCCGTCGCCGGCCTTGCCGCCGCGCGAGCCGAGCGCGTGACCATGTGGGCCCATAGCAAGCAGACGGCCGCCGGCATTAACGGCGAGCACCGTAACCCCCGCTATCTGGTGGACTACCTGCTGCCGGAAAACGTTGTCGCCACGACGGACTTAGCCCAGGCGTTCGCCGGCGCCGAGGCCATCATATTTGCCGTGCCTTCGACGCACCTGCGCGACGTCTGCCACCAGGCGGCGCCGTTCATCGCGGACGAGATGCCGGTTCTGTGCCTCACCAAGGGCATCGAGCCCGAGTCCGGCTTGCTTATGAGCGAGGTCATTGCCAGCGAAATCGGCAACGAGCGGCGCGTGGCTGCCCTCTCGGGCCCCAACCATGCTGAGGAAATCTGCCGTGGCGGACTTTCTGCCGCCGTCATTGCCAGCGAAGATCCGCAGATAGGGGAGACCTTTAAGGACCTGCTCCTGTCCACGGCATTCCGCATCTACCTGTCGCAGGACATGACCGGTGTCGAGGTCTGCGGCGCCATGAAAAACGTCATCGCCATCGTGTGCGGCATCTCCGCCGGCACTGGCGCGGGCGACAACACGCTCGCCCTTATCATGACGCGCGGCCTGGCCGAGATCAGTCGACTGGTGCACGCACGCGGCGGACAGGCCATAACCTGCATGGGACTCGCCGGCATGGGCGACCTCATCGCCACCTGTACCTCGGAGCATTCGCGCAACCGTACCTTTGGCTACGAGTTCGCTCATGGCGTGTCGCTCGAAGAGTACCAGGCACGCACGCATATGGTGGTCGAGGGTGCCGTCGCCGCCCGTAGCGTCAGCGAGCTCGCCCGTTCACTGGGCGTAGACATTCCGCTCACCTTTGCCGTGGAGCAAACGCTCTACAACGGTGTTACTTTGGATAGGGCGCTCGAAATTCTCACCGACCGCGTCCCATCGCAAGAGTTCTACGGACTCACCGACTAGCGCAGAAAGGCTACTACCATGGGTTCCATCAAAATCGCTCCGTCCGTCCTCTCGGCCGATATGGCCAACCTCAAGGGCGAACTCGACAAGATCGCCGGCGCCGACTACGTGCACTTTGACGTTATGGACGGTCACTTTACCAGCAACCTCACCTTTGGCGTTGACATCCTTAAGGCCGTCAAGCGCTCCACCGATGTACCGGTCGACGCGCACCTCATGGTGTCGAACCCCGACGAGACGGTCGATTGGTACGCAGACGCCGGCGCCGATATGATCACCGTACACTACGAGGCCTCCACGCACCTGCACCGCACGCTCACCCATCTGCAGCAGCGCGGCGTTAAGGCCGGCGTGGTGCTCAACCCCGCCACCCCCGTGTGCGTGCTCGAGAGCATCATCGACGTCGTCGATATGGTGCTGCTCATGAGCGTGAACCCGGGCTTTGGCGGTCAGAGCTTTATCCCGGGCACCATCGCTAAGCTCCACGAGCTCAGGGCCATGTGCGAGCGTCACGGCGTTTCGCCCCTCATCGAGGTCGACGGTGGCATTTCTTCCAAGAACATTGTCGAGGTCGTCAAGGCCGGCGCCAACGTGCTCGTGGCCGGTTCTGCCGTATTTAAGTCCGAAGATCCCGCTGCCGAGGTTGCGCTGCTGCAGAAGCTGGGCAACGAGGCCGCACAGGAGGCATAAACCCTTATGACCGCAGGTCAAAACCGCATACCCGTGAATCTTGACTATGCCGCCTCGACGCCCATGCGCGCCGAGGCGCTCCTTGCGCAGCGCGAGTACGACGACAGCGAGCTTGCCGGCGTCAACCCCAACTCGCTGCATTCGCTCGGCCGCAAGGCTGCCGCGCGTCTGGAGGTTGCACGTCGCGAGATCGCCCGCAGCTTTGGCGCGCGCGTCCGCCCGTCCGAGATTGTACTGACCAACGGCGGCACCGAAGCCAACCAGCTGGCGCTGCTCGGTCTTGCCGAGGGCACTCGTCAGCGCGATCGCAAGCGCGATCGTGTAATCGTTTCGGCCATCGAGCACGATTCGATTCTGGACAACCTGCCGTTGCTGCGTGCCGCCGGCTTTACCGTCGACCTGGTGCAGCCCTGCCGCATGGGCTACATTGAGCCTGCCGCGCTTGTCGAGCTGCTAGGCGACGACGTGGCGCTCGTGAGCATTATGGTCGCCAACAACGAGACCGGCGTGGTGCAGCCCATCCGCGAGCTGGCCGCCGCCGCACATGCTGCCGGCGCCCTGTTCCACACCGATGCCATCCAGGGCTATCTGCATATTCCGCTCGATGTCACCGAGCTGGGCGTCGATGCTATGTCCGTCGCGGCCCACAAAATTGGCGGTCCTGTGGCATCCGGTGCGCTCTACCTTAAGACCCGCACCCCACTGCGTCCCCGCATCTATGGCGGCGGACAGGAAGCCGGACGTCGCGCGGGCACGCAGGACCTGCGCACGCAGTTGGCCTTTGCCGCCGCCGCCCGCACGTTGGCGCCCCATGTGGCCCAGGAGCGTGCGGCGCTGCAGGCCCTGTCCGATAAGCTCTACGCCACGCTTACGGCCCATCCTCGCATTCACGCCACCATGGGCGACTACGAGCAGGCCGACCGTCTGCCCGGCATGGTATCGATCTACATTGATGGCATGGACTCCGAGGAGCTCATCATCAAGCTCGACGCCGCCGGCTTTGAAGTATCGGCAGGCTCGGCATGCTCGAGCGGCAATATGGACCCCAGTCACGTTTTGAGCGCGATGGGCATCGGTCGCGAGCAGGCATTGGGCGCACTGCGCATTTCCTTTGATGACCGCGTGAATCCGGGCGATCTGGACGAGTTTGCCCAGACGCTGCTCTCGATCGTGGGTGCCGCATGATCGTCGCCGAGCTCGAGCGTGCCCTGCTGGCACGCTATCCCAAGACCGATGCCGAGAGTTGGGACCATGTAGGACTCTCCGTTGGCGACCCTGCCGCGGAGATCACCGGTGTTGCCTGCGCACTCGATGCGACCGAAGCCAATGTGCACCGCGCCCAGGAGGCCGGCGCCAACGTGCTGCTAACGCATCATCCCATCTATATCAAAGCGCCCGAGGCCTTTTGTCCGGCGGATACCACACGCCCCCAATGCAGCGCGGCGCTCTACGAGGCAGCGCGTTGCGGCGTAAGCATCATATCGCTCCACACCAACTTGGACCGCTCGCACGAAGCCCGTGTCTGTCTGAGCAAGCTGCTGCGTTCCGCACCCGTGAGCTCGCTAGAGCACGTGGACGACCCCGAGGCCACCGGCCTGGGCGCGCTTGCAATGCTCAACGACCCGTGCACGCTGCGCGATCTTGCCACCCTCGCTGCCACGGCCTTCGGCAGCGACCCGCGTGTGTGGGGCGAAGCCGATCGCCCGTGCCGTACCGTCGCCATTTTGGGCGGCTCCCTGGGCGACTTTGGAGAGCTCGCCATCGCCGCGGGCGCGGACGTTGTCGTGACGGGCGAGGCGGGCTACCACGTGGCGCAAGACCTCGCCTTGCGCGGGCTGCCGGTGATCTTGCTCGGCCACGACCGCTCCGAGGAGCCGTTCGTTGATATATTGATGAACTCTGCAGTTGATGCCGGGGTCGACCCCCGTCATGCGATTAAAATACTGAACCCTTGCCAATGGTGGACTGTGACAAAAGGAGAGAACTTATGAGCGCCGGCGCTACGCTACTCAAGCTGCAACAGATCGATTTGGAGCTCGCCCGCAACAAGAGCGAACTTGCCAATATGCCGGAGCTCAAGGAGCTTGCTTCCAAGCGCAAGACCTATGTGAAGCTAAAATCCGAGATGACCAAGCTCTACGCCCAGCGCAAGGATCTGGACATTGAGCTCGACGATCTCAACACCACCGAGATTCAGACCAACAACGCCATCGAGGCTGCCAAGAAGCGTCACGTCGACGGTTCTGATTACCGCGAGGTTCAGGACCTGGAGAACGAGCTCGCCACCCTGGCCAAGCGTCTGGACAAGATTGAGCACACCCGCAAGGATGTCGTTGTCGCCCACAAAGAGGCGCTCGACCGCGAGGCCCGCGCGCAGGCTATCATCGCCAAGTTCGAGGAGGGCGTGAAGGCCGATACCAAGGCCGCCCGCGCCAAGGCCGCCGACCTACAGGGCAAGATCGACGCCGCCACCAAGGAGCGCATTGCACTTGCCGCCACGCTGCCGACCGATGTGCTCACCGACTACGAGCGCCTGCTCAAGCAATTCCGCGGCCTTGCCGTCGAGACCATCCAGGGCAACATTCCCACGGTCTGTCACACCGCGCTGCAGGCATCGTCCATGAGCGACCTCAACCACGACGGCAGCGAGATTACGCACTGCCCCTACTGTCACCGTCTGCTGGTGCTCCCGAGCAAGGAAGCCTAAAGATGACGGCGGAATCCAACAATTCAATGCAACTTGAGGGAAAAACGATCCTGCTGGGCATCACCGGCGGGATCGCCGCCTATAAGTCGTGCAATATCGTGCGCCTGCTGCAAAAGCGCGGCGCACGCGTCAAGGTCGTTATGAGCGAGCATGCCACGGAGTTCGTGGGTCCGCTCACCTTCCGCGCGCTCACCAACGAGCCCGTCGCCGTGGGCCTGTTCGACGACCCGTCCGACCCCATCCACCATATTTCGCTCGCGCAGGAGCCCGATCTGGTGGTCGTAGCGCCCGCGACCGCCAATATCATCGCCAAGATGGCCAACGGCATCGCCGACGACCTTATCTCCACCACGCTGCTTGCGACGCCGCGACCCATCGTGATCGCACCCGCTATGAACAACGGCATGTGGAAGGCGCCGGCGACACAGGCCAACATGGCCACGCTGTGCGAGCGCGGTGTCCATGTGGTGGGACCCGGCAGCGGCTACCTTGCCTGCGGTGACGTGGACACGGGCCGCATGAGCGAGCCCGAGGACATCGTAGAGGCTGTCTGTGAGGTGCTCAACCCCGCGCCTCAGGACCTGGCAGGTAAGCGCATCGTAATTACCGCCGGTCCCACGCACGAACCGATCGACCCGGTGCGCTTCATTGGCAATCGCTCTTCGGGCAAGATGGGCATCGCCCTGGCGGGGGAGGCCGCACGCCGCGGCGCTACGGTCACGCTGGTGTTGGGGCCGACGTCGCTCGAAATCCCGCGCGATGTGGAGTGCGTGCGCGTGCAGACCGCCGCAGAGATGCTACAAGCTGCCCAGAGCGCCTTCCAGGCGGCCGACGCGGCCATCTGTGCCGCCGCAGTCGCCGACTACACACCGGCGGCCCCTGCGGACCATAAGCTCAAAAAGGTCAACGAGCGCCTGGATCGAATCGAGCTCGTGGAGACGGTCGATATTCTGGCCGAGCTTTCGCGCCACAAGGGCAACCGCTGCGTGATCGGCTTTGCGGCCGAGACCGATAACGTCGTGGAGTACGCGAAACGCAAATTGGCGCGCAAAGGGTGCGATGCCATTATCGCCAACGACGTCTCGCGCGCCGATTCGGGTTTTGGAACCGATACCAACAAGGCGTGGATTGTGAGCACAACGGGCGTGCAGGAACTTCCCGTACTCACAAAACCCCAGCTCGCAGATACAATTTTGGACTTGCTTCAAAATTCTTAAAAAAGTTCTTGCACAAGGCTAAAGTTTCGGGTTAATATACTCCCTGTTGCGAGCGAGAGCAGAGCAACAAACAAAAGCTTCGGGACGTGGCGCAGCTTGGTAGCGCACTTGACTGGGGGTCAAGGGGTCGCTGGTTCGAATCCAGTCGTCCCGACCAGAAGTTTGCAGGTCAGGCACCTAGTGCCTGACCTTTTTTGTTTTAAGCAATTGCTTAATTTTGATTAAGCAACAGGGTGCCAAAAATCTACCTGCGCGATAATCGCCCTTTGCGGTTACTTGTGCGTTTTGCACGCGCTTGAGCCGATTTATTAACGCGATATGAATCTACATACGCGTAGCTGGTATACAGCCGAGTAAGGGCTGTATTTATCGCGGCGATTTACATAGATATAGCGACTGTAACGGACAAGCGTGTCGCTGTATTTATTCCAGTAGCTCACTTGATCGGTGGACAAGTTGGCTGTTGCAACGAAACGCAAACCAAGATGGGCTCTATACGAGGACACCGCAGGGGTAATGGAGGGAGAGTGCGGCAGACGCTCTGTGAGCCGCTGTATGGACCCATTGCTCCTCAGCCCGATAACCTGTCTCACGAACCCCAAACCGTTCGTTCGGTTACCTAAAGAAAGGCCCGCGCGGGGTTGCGCAGGCCTATATCCATATGTCGGCTTATAGGACAAAATGTCTAGAAGCACCAAGCCGGGCAGACGAAACTCGAACCCGCCGCAAAGTTGCTATTCCCGGGAAAGCCGTCGTTTCCGACGCTTCCGAAGAACACAGAATACTGCGGATGCAGCGAACGCTCCCACCACTCGCCGCGCGCCGGCAACGTCAGGCAATCGTTGTCCCCATTGTTATTGATATCCTTATCCCTGAAAGCCTCGTACTGGGGTCCTCTTTGCCAATCCAAGGATACTCAGACCAGCCGAAGCTGATTTGGGGGGTCTCGACGATCTCGGAGTAGCTGAGCAGGAACAGTTTGTCGGTTGTTGCTGTGATGGCGGCATTCTTGTCAGCTCCGTCGACGTTATTCGTCAGCTTCCTGACCGGTTTCACCTTGGACTGGAAGTCTGAGGGCATCAGGTTCCAGATCTCGCCGGAGTTCATCTTCGCGCGGAGCTCGCACTTCTCCCATCCGCCGACGGCGGTATTATCGGCATTCATGAGATATTTGCCAATTGCTTCGTTCTTGGTCAAGAACGTAAGACCAGCCTTGCCCGAGCCGTCGGCCAAATCATCATGGTTGATGCCGATAATCTTATACTCGAGCGTCTTGCCGTCGGTGAGCTTCATTGTGAACTTGGTGCCGGCATCCATGGCGGCCTTCGCCTTGGCGTACGCCGGCGATGCCTCGCCCTTCGCGGCGATGTCCTCGGCCACGGCCTTCTGCTCGTCAAGCGTCCAGTCCTTCGCGTCCTTGGCGATAGCCGCCTGTACGGTCGCGGAATCGGCCCCGGTGGAGCCGCCGCCGGACGCGCCTCCCTCGACGCCGCCGGTCGTCCCGCTGTTCACCGTGTTGCCGACCAGGTTGAATTGGTTTCGGATGGCGCCGGCCACGCCGGGTCCGGCGAACACAATCACCAGGCCGATGACCGCGATGATCAGGACGTACTCGATGATAGATTGACCTCGAAGACGGATACCTCTAGGAGATACCCCCCCCCGAAGGTTTATTGCCGCTGCATGCATATGCGACACTCCCTTCGCTCAGGGTTTGTAGATTCATCGCCGAGCGTAGGGCTATTCCATAATACTGCTCCGGTCTTGCCGCAGCGGCAACGATGACGGTAGGGGGGACGAGTGTCTTGAATGCAGTCAATTGCCCTCTCGAAGCCCTCGCACGGCTGCACCTTGTCGATATAGAGGCGATTGAGGGTGCCCCCCTGTACCGCCCAATGTTTGACAATCTTGCTCGAGTTCCTGCGCCGGGTTTGGCAGCTGAACCAAAGGCATAAAGACGCATGGCTATAATAGCGATCGTATGAGAAACAACGCGATTCGGACTGCCTGTTCGCCCACGAGAAAGAATCGTCCATGAGCATATTCGACAAAGGCTTCGACCCGCTGCAGGAGATTCAGGGGGCCACTAAGACTGCCGGCGAGGTGACGGCCAGGATTGCCGAGGGAGCATCTGGTGTGGCGGTAGCGGCAGGTGCTGCAATCGTGGACGCGGCGACAACGGCTGGCGCGGCGGTCGCAGGGGCGGCGGACGGCGTGAAGGCCGCCCTCGACGAAAAAGAGGCCGAAAGACTTGATGCGGAGAAGGCGGAGTACGCGCCCAAGGTACAGGAAGCCCTGAGAGCGATTGAGGCCACCCGCGCACAGGAGCTACTCGGCTCATTCCAGGAGTCTCCGCTCCCGTTGACGGAAGCCAATGTAGCCAAGGTGAAGTCAGCCTTCCCGATACCGAGGGAGCAGACCGTCGTCTGGGCCGACGCCGAGTTCGACCTCAGGCCCAGCGGCATCGCCATGACCGAAAAGGGCGTCTACATCAAGGCGGACGCCGACGCGTTCGCCGTCCCGGGGAGGGAAAGGAGGCAGTCTCGCCTTTTCTACTTCGAGTGGGCGTACTTCGAGCCCGGCCCCTTCGCCTCCGACGGTGAAGGCAACCTTGCGCTCACCGTCGACGAGGCGTGCCGGGGCCAGTTCGTATCCCGCTGCAAGGCGCTCCGCGGCCTCGAGGATGACGGCGCCGCCGGCATCGACAGCGAGCCTGCCGCGGCGGACGATACGGCGGTCAAAGCCGCGGCAGCCGCGGCGGCGGCGACCATCAACAGCAACGGGGAGGTCTTCGTCGAGCAGCGGGCCGCGGTCAACAACCCCGCGGGCCACGGAGAGCTTGCCGAGGAGGCCAACAGCATCATCGACAGGCTCCAGGGCCACCAGGCCGAGATTCTGGGGAGGGACAACGCGAAGAACGGCCCCGACCGAAGTGTCGACGGCGTTCTGATCCAGACCAAGTACTACAAGACGGCGCGAGGGTCCCTCGAAGCATGCTTCGATTCGAGCACCCACCAGTATCGCTACCTCACAGAAGACCGCACGCCGATGCAGCTCGAGGTCCCGAAAGACCAGTACCAGCAGGTGCTCCGCGGTTTTGAGAAGAAGATCAGCCAAGGCAAGGTCCCCGGCGTCAGCGACCCCAGGGACGCCGAGAAGATCGTCCGCAAGGGCAAGCTCACATACGACCAGGCGGTGAACCTCGCCAAGCCGGGAACGGTGGAATCGGTGGCCTATGACGCCGCGACCGGCGCGGTCACATGCTCCTGCGCATTCGGCCTGTCGTTTCTGGCGACGACGTTCATGGCGTACAGGGAGACCAAGGACATCACCGGTGCCGTCCAGGCTGGCATCGCCGCCGGCGTCCAGGTGTTCGGCCTGTCCTTCGCCCAGCATATGGTCGTCTCGCAGCTCTCCAGAGCGGGGCTTTCCAACGCTTTGATGGCGCCCAGCCAGGCGTTGGTCGGCAAGCTCGGATTCAAGGCGTCCGCCACAATCGTCAACGGCCTGCGCGCCCTCACGGGCAAGACCGCCATCAGCGGGGCGGCCGCCTCCAAGCAGCTTGCGAAGATGCTAAGGGGCAATGCCGTCTCGGCAGCGGTGACTCTCGCCGTGTTCTCGGTCCCCGAGACCTACAGGCTCTTCCAGGGCAAGGCAAGTGGCGCCCAGTACGCCCAGAACATGGCATGCCTCGCCACCTCGATCGCCGGGGGAATCGCCGGCGCCGCCGCAGCAGGTGTCGCGGCGGCGAAGGTCGGTGCCGTCGCCGGCACGGCGGTGTCGCCCGGCATGGGGACCATCGTCGGCCTCGCGGGCGGCATGGTCGGCGGAACGGTCGGCACGGCGGCGGCGGGCGTAGTCGGCGGGATACTGTTCGAGGGCGATAGCGCGTCTTTCGGGCGGTACTTCAATGCCATGGTGTCGTGCATGGCGGTCGAGTACCTGCTCGACGGGCATGAAATGGACGAGCTGCTTGCCGCCCTAGACGGCGTAAAGTCGGAAGAGTTCAAGGCGCTGATGGAGGAAACGCTCCCATCGCGGTTCCAAGAGGCGAAGGTCCGGGCGTTCCTTGTCCCGATGTTCGATGAGGTCGTGTCGCGCAGGGAGCGCTTCGCGCTTCCCACCAGCAATCAGATATCCGACGCCCTTGTCAAGTTCGAGCAGACGATGCATGAGGATAATCACTCGGTCTCCGCCGCCATGCGCACGACCTCTTCCATCGGGTAGCGAGTGCCGCCGTCCCCGTCCAAAGCCTCGTTGTAGGCCTCGATGTCCGTCATGTCCTCAGCCTTCTCGAACGCGGCCCTTCTCACGAACTCGGAAAAGGTCATGCCCGTGGCGTCCGCATGGCCCTGAATCAAGGCCATTTCGCCCTCATCGAACTTGACCGCGATCTCGCGCATCGCCATGGTCGCTCCCGTCAACGCCGTCATCGAAGTGAATCCCTTATCCACCCACCGTATACGCCCCGAACTCGAAACACCAAGCAGGATGGACTCTATACGAGGACGCAGCAGAGGTAATGGCGGGGGAGTGCGGCAGGCGCTCTGAGAGCCGCTGTATGACCCCATTTCTCTTCAATCCGACTACCCGTACCATGAACCTGAAGCCGTTCGTTCGGTCGCCAAAAGAAAGCACGCGCGGGGTAACGCGGGCTTTGCGCTAGACAAGCTAGAAGCACCAGGCGGGGGAGACGCAAAACCAGCCCGGCGCGGAGTTGCTGTCCGACGAATTGCCGCTGCTGTCGACATGGAGGAAGCCCTTCGAGGCGTTCGGAAACACCGAACGCTCCCACCAACCGCTGCCAATGGCAATGGCAGAGTTGGGATTATAGTTCTCCGTCACCTTGCCTTTGAAGGCCTCGTACTGGGTGCCCTCGGAGGAAGTCCAGGGATAGGATGCCCAATAGGAGGTGGGGGGCGATCTCAGAGTAGCTGAGCAGGAACAGCTTGTCCGAGGTAGCCGTCACGGCGGCGTTCTTGTTCTCATCACCGCCCCCGACATTGTTCGATAGCTTTTTGACGGCCTTCACCTTGGACTGGAAATCGGAGGGCATCAGATTCCAGATCTTGCCGGAGTTCATTTTCTGACGGAGTTCAGACTTCTCCCAACCGCCGGCGTTGGTGTCAATCGCGTTCATGGGGGACCAAATGCCCGTCGTGGTGGTGAGGAACGTGAGGCCCGCCTTGCCGGATCCGCCTGCAGGGTCATCATGATTGATGCCGATAATGCGGTAAGTCAGCGTCTTGCCATCGGTGAGCTTCATCGAGAACTCGGTGCCGGCATCCATCGCGGCCTTCGCCTTGGCGTAGGCGGGCGACGCCTCGCCCTTGGCGGCGATGTCCTCGGCAACTGCCTTCTGCTCACCGAGGGTCCAGTCCTTCGCGTGTCCTTCGCGTCCTTGGCGAGCGCCGCCTGGACGGTCGCGGAACCCGCGCCGTTACCGCTGCCGGAACCGCTCGGTTCCCAAGTCCCACCTGCTGTCCCGTTTACCAATAC
Source organism: Collinsella sp. (assembly GCA_019414025.1). Taxonomy (GTDB): domain Bacteria; phylum Actinomycetota; class Coriobacteriia; order Coriobacteriales; family Coriobacteriaceae; genus Collinsella. The sequence continues at coordinate 157,328 of DXMU01000020.1, read as the reverse complement.
TCCCGCCACCGTGTTGAACTGGTTCCTGATTGCCGACGAGACCCAAGGGCCGGCTATCATCACAACCAGGACGATAATCGCGATGACCAGAACGTACTCGATGGCTCCTTGGCCTCGGAGGCGGGTATTCCTAGGAGATACCCACCCCCCGAAGGTTAATTGCCGCTGCATGCATATGCGACACTCCCTTCGCATGGGGATTGATATTGCATGCAGAGCGTACGTTAAATCGAACCGACTAGCCCGTAACGTGCCGCTGAGGCAACGGCGGCACGGGTGCCCGCGCCACATAAACTGCTTGCCGTTTTGTTTCTTCAGACCTACTGCCACGCCTTCGGGAGGATAACGCCGGGGGCGCAGTGATTGAAGTCACTATGATTGGCATAGGTTGGGACATTCCAATCGGAACAGTCGAGGTTTAGATTTTTGCAATAGCTAAACATGCCGAGCATATCCATAACATCTGAGGTCTTCCACCCTGGTCCAAATTTCACGCTTTTCAGCGAACTGTCGGTGGAAAAAAGGAGACGTAAATCGCCGGCTTTCCGCGTCGACCATCCGGAGATGTCAATCTCCTCGACCTTGTAAAGGTTTTTGAGCGCCGAGTCGAATTCGACGACCGAGGACGTATCCCAGCTTGAAATACTGAAGGAAGTCGCATTGCCGCAATACGCGAATGCGTGCTGCAGATTTGTGCAGTTCGACATGTCGAACTTTGCCAGATCAAAGCTCTTGCAGTTCTCCATGTACTGAAAGCAAAATGTCAACGAGTGGATTTCTATGCCATCGTCAATGGCCTTTACGGCCACGATAATATTTCTGTTAGGCCACCAGGGGGCAGTCGTCTTGCCGTCGTTTCCCACGGTCGCGGTGGCGTATCCATTTTCGAACCCCGTATACACCGCCGTCACGCGGCGGCTGTTGAGCATGTCACCGACTCTGGGGACCCCGCGGCGCTTGTAGAACATGAGGCTGTGGTCGTCCTCCGAGTACACGGCGAACGCTATCCCGTGAACGGGGTCCACGATGTCGGCGTCGGTCAACGACCCGTTGCCGCCGCCCGTGCCGCCCGACTCCCAGCTCCCCTTTGAGATTCCGTTGCCGATCGTCCCCGCCACCGTGTTGAACTGGTTTGTGATCGCCGACGAGACCCACGGTCCCGCGATCAGCACCACCAGGACGATGATCGCGATGATCAGTACGTACTCGACTGTCGACTGCCCCTTCGGGCGGCGGGTAAATCTGGGAGATAGCCCCCCCCCGAAAGGAATTTCCGCTGCATGCATGTACGGCTCCTCTCGGATTGCTTTGGCTGATGCTGCAGAGGATAGACGCGATTACTAAGGATGAGTCAACAATGCCGCAGCGGCATTCACACTAAGAGGGTAAGGCGTTCGGAGTGACATCCCGTTCCAAAACGTATACTTGATTTAAGGCGGAGTGGAATGTGGGCGCGCAAGGAGATGCGGAATCGATGAGAGCCTCAAAAAAAATTACTGCAGTGTTATCATCTTTCATCCTCTCTATTCTTCCATTTCTGATTCTATGGGCGGCTTGGTCAGTCCTCCCTGATACAATTCCCGCTCATTGGAGTGGGGGTGTTGTTGATCGATGGGGTAATAAGCTTGAATTGCTGGTTGTTCCGCTGTTTTCTCTGATCGGTTCTATTGCAATTTCTGTGTACCTTATTGTTTCCACGCGGCGAAGAGAGTTCGCGGATTTCTCTGTTCGAATGCGACGGGACTTTGTTGCGTGCTATATTTCCAGTCTTCTTTTATCGACAACCTGCTCACTGATAATTGCCGTTTGGGTTCAGTTGATTCTTACGCAAAACACTGCGGTTGATGGGGGGCTTGGACTATCGATCCTGTATTCCCTTCCCGGGCTATATGTGATCTTGTGCGCTTTGCCGCCTTTTTATGCGAGCGGCGAGAGCAAAAAGGCAGAGCGCCTGATAACAGTTCTTATTGGCGGCGCGGAGATTGTTCTTTGTGGAATAGTGCTTGAAGGTTCGGCTGCCTCTTATGCGATGATTGGACTGATGATTCTGTTCTGTGCGTTTGAGATTGTGTCACAGGTAAGGGATAGTCGGTCCTTATGAGTTGAATTACGCGCGTGCGGATATAAAGGGTGGCATGTTAAATTTGTTGAAAACTCTGACATGCGCTGCCGACTTCATTAAAATCGATTGCCAATCAAGTCTTCCTATATATGCGAGCCCTGAGAAGCTGCGCTGTGAACCTGAGACCGCTATCGATCGGCCCGGTGCACCGGGCCGCTGCCCTCGAGCCGGCATCAGCTTGCCGGTCTCAAAACGTATGCCGTCCGGTACGACCAACAGCCGAGTCTTGCGCCCAGTTCGAGCAGCGCCAGAGCCCCGTGCCGGAACCCACGCAGCCGATGGCAGGGGAATTCAGCCGCGGCCATCGAGGAGCCGACCCAGGGACGGCGCCCCCAGTCCTCGAAAGATTTCCACCGCCCCCTACAGGCCTGGATTGATTTAACAGTTGATTTAATCCGGCTGAACAAGCCGAGCATGGGCCGGTTGACAAAATGTAAGGTAAAAAAGCAGATACGACCGTACGCCGGTGCGGGGTTCGGGTGATGTGATAGAAAGTAATACACGTATTACATCTAACCGGGAGGTGCATCATGGCAACCGCCACCGCAGCCCTGAGAACCCCCGAGGACCTCGCGAACAGGTACGACCGCCTGGCGAAGTCGACGGGCCGCACGAAAACCTTCTACATGACGGAGGCGCTTGCCGCAGAGATAGGCAGGCTCGAATACGAGTACGGCCTCATGAATTATCCGGGAAGCGTTTGGTTGCGAGGTATGCCAGTGTGAGGGCCTGATTCGTCAGGCCCCGCACAGGGGGACCGCGATGGTGGCCACCGCGCCGCCCGAGGGGCTGTTGGCGAGCGAGACGGAGCCCCCGTGGGCGCTCGCGGCCTCGGAGGCGACGTGGAGGCCGAGCCCGTAATGGCGGCCTCCGTCGCGCGAGGAGCGAGAGGAGTCGTCTGTGAAGAGGCGCTCGCAGCCGCGTTCGAGGGCGGCGGGAGAAAAGCCCGGTCCGTCATCGGCGACCTCGATGACGAGGTATCCACCAGCGACGTCGCAGGAGACCACCACGCGCGAGCGCGCGTGCTCGGCGGCGTTGGCCACGAGGTTCGCGGCGGCTCGCGCCAGGGTGGTTCGGTCGAGTGGGGCCTCGGGCGCGCCCGCGACAGCGGGGCCCGTGGCTGCGTCGAGCGTCACGCCTCGCGCCCGGGCGATCTGGGCGGCCTCGGCGAGGACCTGCTCGCAGAGCTCGGCCGGCCGCATGGGGGCCCTCTCCGCCCCGCCGGACCCGCGCGAGGCCTCGATGAGCAGGCGCACGTAGCCGTCGAGCCTTTCGACACTGCCGGCTATGTCGCGCGCGGCGGCCGCGAGGTCGGCGTCTTTCTCGTCTTCCAGCTCCTCCGCCACGAAGTCGGCGTTGGCGCGCAGCACGGTGAGCGGCGTCTTGAGGTCGTGGGCGAGCGACGCCACCTGCTCGCGCTGCCCCCGCTCCGCGGCCCAGCGGGCCTCGAGCGACTCGGCGAGGGAGGCCCGCATGGCGTCCATCGCTGCGAGGACGTCGTTCACCTCGCGCACGTTGGTGCTGCCGACCGCGAAGTCAAGCTCCCCAGCGCCGACGCGCCCCGCCGCCTCCGCGAGCGGCGCCATCTTGCGCGAGATCACGCGGCTCGCGCGGCGCGCCACGAGCGCGAGCGCGAGCGCGCTTCCCGCAGCGGCGCCGACGAGCATGAGGCTCTGCGGGTTGGGAAGCAGGCCCGCGAGATCGCGCGAGACCCACTGCGGCAGGTACTCGCTGACGAGCGCGCAGGCCCCGCCGCCCTTGAGCGGGAACGCGGCGTAGGTGAGGCCCGAACCCCCGCCCTCGATCTCCACTGTGCCCGGATCAGCGGCGAGTGCCGCACGGGCCATTTCCGTCGCGTCCTCGAGCCGCGTGCCCTCGAGGTCTGTCATCAGCACGTATCCGTCCTTGTTCAGGATGAGGTAGCGGTACGCCGTCGGCACGTCCTGCTGCCCGCAGACGCCGTCGCGTGCCAGGCCCTCCGCGACCTCGCGCGCATTGGCCGGCCCCCAGCTTGCCTCATAGACGAAGCCCGCGTTGATCGCCACGGAGAGCACCATGAACGAGGCGAGCCACGCCGTGGCGACCGCCGCGAACGCGTAGGCGAAGTAGCGCGCGATGACGAAGGAGAGCGGCATGCCCCCGCGACCTCGCGCCCCGGTCCTCAGAGCTGCCACTTGTACCCCATCCCCCAGACGGTCGCGATCGGATCGGCGCCGGCCTCGGAGAGTTTCCTCCGGGCGCGGCTGACCTGCATGGATATGGCCGCGTCGTCGGCGTCGCTCTCCCAGCCGAGCACCGCCTCGCGTATCTGCGCGCGGCTCATGACCTGCCCGGGGTGACGAGCGAGGTACTCACAGATGGCGTACTCGGTGGGCGTGAGCGGCACGGCCTCGCCGCCCACGGCGACCTCGCGCGCCCCGAGGTCGATCCGCACCTCCCCGAAGGAGAGGGCGTGCGAGCGCGGCCGGCGCTCACGGCGTAGATGGGCCGCGACCTTGGCGCGCAGCTCCGCGGCCCCGAAGGGCTTGCGGACGTAGTCGTCGGCGCCCAGGCCGTAGCCGGCCACGGCGTCCTCCTCGGCCACGCGAGCGGTCAGGAAGATGATGGGCCCGTCGAAGTCCGGGCGGATCTGCCGCACGAGCTCGAAGCCGTCGAGCCCCGGCATCATGACGTCGCAGAGCACGAGGTCGAAGCGCGAGAGGTCCATCCCCGGGACCGCCGTCGGGTCCGCTGCCTTGACGACCTCATGGCCGTCGCGGCCGAGGACGCGCGCGAGCGCGTCGAGGATCGCCCGTTCATCATCCACCGCCAGTATCCTCGCCATGTTCGACCTCCTGAAACTCTCGTCGGAATTGTACTAGCGCCGCGCTCAGCGGTCCAGAGCCCTGCGCGCAGCCGCGGGCGCCCACATGGCGATCTCAGGGTTGGGCAGCACGCGGTCGGCGATCGAGCGCAGCGCCGACTCCCAGCCGGCGTCGAGCAGGGCATTCCCGCCCAGGACGAGCGCTGCGGAGAGGAGGACGAGCATGGCGGCGAGCGGCCTCCTACGCATCTGCCCTCCCGTCCTCGAAGCGGCGGAACCAGGCGAGAAGGACGGCGTCGGCTGCCAGGGTGAGCACGAGGCTAGCGAGCGCAGTCGTGAGGAGAGGGCCCGCCGCGCGTGCGGCGTCGATGAAGGCCTCCACCCCGAGCGACCCCAGGCGCGCGGGCCAGGCGAGCGGCACCCAGCTCAGGGGTGTCGTCAGGGCACCGGTGAGCTCGCCGGTCATGAGGCCGTGCGCAAGTCCGCCCACTGAGAAAAACGCAAGGAGCATCCCCGGCGCGCCGGCGCCGATGGCGGCGTTGCGGCCGAGGCGCAGGGCCACGCCGAGCCCCAGCGCGTAGAGGGGCAGGCTGCCCAGCACGATGCCCGCCCAGGCGGCCGCAAGCGGAGCGGGCCCGAGCGGCAAGCGCCCGGCGACGGCGAGTACGGCCCCGAACACGCCGAGCGCCACGGCCAACGCGCCCGCGCCGAGCGCCGCAAGGGCGAGCAGCTTCGCCGCGACGGCGCGCCCGCGCGAGGGGACCGCCGTGAGGTTGGCGAGGCGCCCGGCAGCGCGCTCCTCGTCCACGGCGAGCCCGCAGACGATGGCGGACATGAGCGGCATGAGGGCGCCGAGGAACTGGACGTAGGCGTCCGCGCCCAGCGCCGGGTCCCATCGGGTTACAGAGAAGTACTCGCCGCAGGCAAGACCGGCTGCCAGGCCGCAGACGAGGTGCACCGCCGTGAGCGGGGAGCGCGCCAGGCGCAGGGCCTCTGAGAGCAGGGCCCGCGGGAGAGTCATGCGCGGCGTCGGGTCGGAGAGTCGTGTCATGGCCATCACCTCTCCTCGGAGCGCGCGAACCAGGCCGCGCCCGCCGCCGTGAGCGCGGCGAACGCGAGCGCGCAGACCGCAAGGCCCGCCAGTGTGAGCATGCCGTCCGCCGTGAGCGCCCCGCCGAGCGCCATGTCCGCCGCGAGTGGCTCGCCGCTCGGCAGCACGGGGATGAAGCTCGTGGGGATGACCATGCTCGCCGACGGCGGAAAGAGCTGCGGCAACGGCACCAACGACCAGGCGAACCCACCCACGAGCTGCGCGGCGAGCGGGCAGAAGATGCCCGCGAGCATTCCGAGCCGCGCCGTGAGAAAGAGCCCTGCGGGGATCATCCACGCCGCGGTCACCGTGTTGACGAGCGCGCAGAGGAGCATCGTGAGCGTGCCCGCGGCCGTGAGGCCCTGCGAGGAGAACGCCGATCCCGCGAGGTAGATGCCGAAGACCACGAGATTCGAGAGCGTGCAGAGCGCGAGGCACCAGAGCGCCTTGGCCCACCAGGCGCGCCCGAGCGGGAAGCCCAGGCCCAGAAGCCCCCGCATCCGCGTGCGAGCGTCCGCCCGCGCGACGCACGCCACCACGAGCGAGAGAGACACGGGCAGGAAGAGCGCGTACCAGTAGTTCCACGCGCTGAAGATCTGCACGCCCCGGTAGGGCATCGCGCCGAGCAGCGGCATCGGCAGCGCCATGAGCACGGCCAGGCGAACCGGTGCCGCGTGGCGCGACTTCAGGGCCTCGGCGCGCAGTCCCGCGAGCAGGCCGCCTTTCTCGCCCGTCATGCCGCCACCTCCCCGCGCGCTCGTCGCCCCTCCCGGCAGACGCTCATGAAGAGTTCCTCGAGGTCCTGCCCGGGCCGAAGCGCATCCTCGTAGGCGAGGCGCCCCCCGTAGATGATGCCGATGGTGTCCGCCATCTGCTGCACCTCGGAGAGGATGTGGCTCGAGACGATCACCGTCGTGCCCGCCGCCGCGAAGCCGCGGATCTGGTCGCGCAGCTCCTCGATGCCGATGGGGTCGAGGCCGTTGGTTGGCTCGTCGAGCACGAGCAGGCGTGGCCGGGCGATCAGCGCCAGCGCGAGCCCCAGGCGCTGCCGCATGCCCATCGAGAAGCGCCCGGCGCGCTTCTTCCCGGTGTCCGCGAGGTCCACGGCGGCGAGCGCCTCATCTACGCGGCTCTCGGGAAGGCCCAGCAACGTGGTGCGCACGCGCAGGTTCTCGCGCGCGGTGAGGTTGGGGTAGAGCGGCGCCTCCTCGATGAGGCTGCCGATTGCGTAGAGGTCCTCGCGGCGCCAGGCGTGCCCGGCAAAGAAGATCTCCCCGGCCGTCGGCCGCAGCATCCCGCAGATCATCTTGAGCGTTGTCGACTTGCCGGCGCCGTTGGGGCCGAGCAGCCCGTACACCTCGCCCTCGCGGATATGAAGGCTCACGTCGGCCACGGCGTCCTGCGCCTGGTCGCCGCGGCCGAAGCGCTTGGTTAGCCCGCGCGTCTCGAGCATGTAACCCATGGGTTTATCCTTTCTCTTCCGGGCGCGCGGGCCGAGCCACCGTGCCCGCTCGCCTTATCTTTCGGGTTCACCATCCATGGTGGGGCGCGTTTCTAACGAAGCCGTAACGGTCGTTGGGCTCTTTTGGCGCCAGCCCTTCTCGACCCGCACATCATGATTAATTTGCTTAAAGCAGCAACTTTCCCGATCGTTGTATTCACCGAATCAAAACGTGTACATCAGCCACCAAAGATGCCGAAAAATGTCGTTTTTGGTGGCTGATGTACACAAATGAAGAATCCCGCGCACCCCAGAAGCACCCTCCATATGTCTGGACTCTCTATGCTTACGCTGGATAGACATCGCCAGAACGGGTATAGTATCGAAAGTTTTGTCGTTTACCAGCGGGGGAGTCCTGTGGGCATCAAGAAGAAGATCAAAAAGGAGCTTATCGGCACTTCCGATTACCCGTCGAATAAGATCTTTACGATCTCCAATTTCATCACCTTTACGCGCCTGGTCCTCACGCTCGTCTTCCTGTACCTGTTCGTGACGGACAACAACCGTGTCGTCGCCATTGTCATCTATGCCATCGCGGCTTCCACCGACTGGATGGACGGCCAGATTGCCCGCATGACCAAAACGGTCTCGTGGCTCGGCAAGGTTATGGATCCCATCTGCGACCGCGCGTTGCTGTTTACCGGCGTGCTGGGCCTGGTGGTCCGCGGCGAGCTTCCCATCTGGGTCTGCGTGCTCATCATCGGTCGCGATATCTACCTGGGCATCGGCACGCTCATCGTGCGTCACTACCACCGGCGCCCCATCGACGTCGTCTTTCCCGGCAAGATTGCCACGGCACTGCTCATGACCGGCTTCTCGCTTATGCTGCTTGGGTTCCCCGTCATCGACGGCTGGCATCTGCTGCCCGCTACGTTCACGGCATTCCCAGGCCTCAACGGCAGCTCGGTGCCCCTCGGCATCTTCTTTGTATACGGCGGCGTCATCTTCTCCATGCTCACCGCTGTCATCTATTCCGTTAAGGGAGGGGCGGCCATTAAACAGGCCATCGCGCATCCCGAGGACGAGGACATCGACTTTCTTAACCCCGAAATCGAAGACTAAGTCGTTGGGGTATGATTACGTACGGTTCATTCTTTGCGGCGTAGCCGCGTTAGATAGGGGTTGTCATGGACAACAAGGTTAACAATATGCCTCAGAACGATAAGACTGCGGACGCTACCTGCGTTTTCCGTGTTCCTTCGAGCGATGTCACCGTTCCCGACCTTATGGCCAACGTGCGCATCACCGCTCCGGTTCTGTCCATCGTCAAGGGCCCGCAGACCGGAGCTGCCTTTGAGCTCGAGGACGACGTGACCACCATCGGCCGCGATCCCGCGAACGGCATCTTCCTCAACGACATGACTGTCTCGCGCAGCCACGCACGCATTATTCGTGAGGGCCTGGGCGCCCGTATTGAGGATCTGGGCTCGCTCAACGGCACCTGGGTCGACGGCGCTATCGTCAACGGTGCTCCGCTGCACGACGGCTCTTCCGTTCAGATCGGTACGTTTACGCTCATCTATCACGAGAGCACGCCGGAGCGCATCGAAACCGGTGAGTAGGTAATGGCCGAACGCAATTATCTGAGTATCGGCCAGGTCGTCAATCTACTTCGAGGCGCATACCCCGATCTATCGAACTCAAAAATTAGATTTCTAGAAGATGAGGGGCTCATCACCCCTCATCGTACGCCTAAGGGGTATCGCCAGTACTCCAAGGAAGACGTTGACCGTCTCGAGGTCATCCTGCACCTGCAGAAGACCCGCTACATGCCGCTCAACGTCATTAAGCAGCGACTGGAAAACGCAACGGACCTGTCCACGTTGGCTTACGAGGTGGGTCTTCTGTCTGATGTTCCACTTAAGACGGAGCCCAAGGAGACCAAGCAAAAGCTGCATCCCATCGAAACCATTCCCGATATGCTCGGCGTCGAGATCTCGTTTATCCGCTCCCTTGCCGAGAACGATCTTATCCGCATCATCAAGAGTCCGCAGAACCGAGAGCTCGTGGATGGCCGAGATTTCCCGATTATCCGTTACTGCTCGGAGCTTTCGCGCTTCCACATTGAGCCGCGCAACCTGCGTCAGTACGTATCGTCGGCAAACCGTGAGTCTTCGATGTTTGAGCAGGTTCTCGTAAGCATGCTCGGCATGGATACCTCCGATGACGAGCGCGACGCCAAGCTCGAGCGTGCTTTTAAGAAGCTGCACGACCTCACCGAGGGTGTGCACACCGCGCTCCTTAAGAACCGTGTCTTTGAGTCGCTCAACGCCGTGGTCGAGGACGCTGACATCGATGCCCTCGATGAGGAGATCGCGCGTTCTGAATCCACCAAGGCTAAAAGCGATGGGGCAAGCGTCCCCGCGGTTGCCGCGCACGACGAGTCGCTCGTGCAGCCGTCCAAGGTCGTCGTCCCCTCGCATAACCCGTCTGCCAACACGGGTAAATAACCGCCGTTAACCCGGCAATCCATGAAAGGTCACCCATGTACGACTTCGAATCTCATATCGTCGATATCCCCGACTATCCCGAGCCCGGAGTCGTCTTTAAGGACATCACGCCGCTCTTTGGCAATCCCGAGGCCCTGAAGGCTATGGTGGATGCCTTGGCCGAGCATTTTGCTGACATGGGCATTACCAAGGTCGTAGGACCCGAGGCCCGCGGCTTTATGGTCGGTGTGCCCGTGGCCGTCGCCCTAGGCGCCGGCTTTGTTCCCGCACGTAAACCGGGCAAACTACCGCGCAAGACGGTGAGCGAGAGCTACGAACTCGAATATGGCACCGACTCTATCGAGATCCATGCCGATGCTATCAGCTCTAAAGATACCGTGTTGATTCTGGACGACTTGGTCGCGACGGGCGGAACCGTCGAGGCAACAGGTAAACTGGTGCGAGATATGGGCGCAAAGCTTGTAGGTTACGGTTGTATCCTTGAGCTTGCGTTTCTCAACCCGCGCAAGAAGCTCACGCCTTCTAACGAGGACGTTGAACTCTTTAGCCTGGTAACGGTGGACTAGCCGCTACCCTTAGATACCGGAAAGGAAGCTACATGCGCACAGCAAACACGCACAGAAACATGGCATGCTGCGCTGCTACGGCAACCCTCGCTTGTGTTTTGGGCCTGGGCCTCGTGGCTCCGGCCTACGCCGATACCGCATCCGACCTTGCCGCTGCCCGTACCAAGCTCGAGCAGATTGGCACCCAAACCCAGCAAATTCATGAAGAACTCTCCGCACAGACGCAGGAGCTTGATCAGACTGCAGGCGAGATCACGCAAAAGCAGCAAGAGATTGCCGAAGGTCAGGCAAAGCTTTCGAACTACGTTGCCGGTGAGTACAAGACCGGCGGTCTGAGTCTCCTTCAGGTTCTGACGGGCGTCGACGATCTGGGCGACATGCTCAACCGTCTCTTCTACTACGGTAAGGTGTCCGACAAGCAGGCCCAGACCATTCAGGAGGTCAAGGACCTTAAGCAGCAGCTCACCGATAAGCAGACCGAGCAGGAGAAGAACGTTGCCGCGACACAGAAGAAGGTCGACGAGCTCAATGCCCAGCAGGCTGAGGCCCAGAGTGTCGTGAACTCCCTGGATTCACAGCTGCAGGCCGAGCTTGCTGCCGAGGCCGAGGCCAACGCCGCGCTGCAGGCCGGTATCAACGCCAGCACTGCCGAAAAGGCCACGGTGAGCAACGACACCGCCGGTACGACCGAGAACACAAACAATGGTGGCGGTACGACCAACAACGGCGGCGGCAACACGCCTGCGCCCGCGCCCGCTCCTGCCCCCACGCCGCAGCCCGTGACGCCCGCTCCGACTCCGACGCCTTCCGCACCGAGCCAGTCCGTTGACGGCGGTACCGTTGTTTCGCGCGCCTACAGCAAGCTCGGATACGCTTATTCCTGGGGCGGCATTGGACCGAACAGCTTTGACTGCTCCGGTTTTGTAAGCTATTGCCTCACGGGCCGCTACTGCCGCCTGGGCACCACCGGCACCTTCATGGGTTGGACCCGTGTGTCCGATCCCCAGCCTGGCGACGTCGTTGTTAACTCTTACCACACCGGCATCTACATTGGTAACGGCCAGATGATCCATGCTTCCGACTACAGCACGGGCGTTATCATCAGCTCCGTCGCAGCCGGTATGAACAACAACTACATCTTCGTACGCTACTAATTTATTACTACAGCGAACGAACGTGGGCCTCGCGATCTTGAATCACGAGGCCCATTCTTTTTGCCCCTACCGTTTGCCATGTGATCAGTACGGCTATCTAGTATTCAAAACTAGATAGCCGTCCAATCAATCAAAAAGATGGCTATAATTGTTGGGGAACAATTAGAAAGGACCCTCAATGAGCTGGGCACTTATCTCCGATTCGAGCTGCAATCTTCGCGATTGGCAGCCAACCGCACCTCATACCACCTTTGCATTTGCACCCCTTAAGATCCGAGTGGGGGAGCGTGAATTTGTCGACGACCTCTCGCTCGATGTTCACGAGCTCAATTGCGCCGTGCAGGCGGAGTCGAGCGCTTCTTCGAGCGCCTGTCCGAGTGTGGGCGAGTGGGCTGAGCTTTTTAAGCTTGCCGACAAAACGATCTGCATGCCCATCTCCGAGGGCGTATCGGGAAGCTACAATGCTGCTGCTACGGCACGCGATATGGTACTTGCCGAGGAGCCCAACCGCCAGATTCATTTGGTCAACTCACGAGCCGCGGGTGGCAAAATGGATCTGATCTTCTTGCTGTTCGACCACTATCTTGCGAGCAACCCGGACGTTTCCTTTGAAGACGCCTGCGCTTACTTCGATAGCTTGGAGCAGAACAGCAAGATCCTCTTTAGTTTATGCAATTACGAAAACCTTGCGAAGGCCGGACGTATCCCCAAGGCGGCCGGAGTTATTGCCAACAAGCTCAATATCCGCATTTTGGGCACGGCGAGCGAAGCGGGCAAAATTGAACTCGTTGGGCACACCCGTGGCGAAAAGAAGATGCTTGGCAAGATTGTCGATACCATGGAGGCCGAAGGCTTTACTGGCGGCGAGGTCATTATCGACCATGTCGAGAATGAGACGGGCGCCCAGGCACTTGCCAGCCGCATTGTGGAGCATTGGCCCGGCTCCAAGACCATCATCATGCCCTGTAACGGGCTAGATTCCTATTACGCCGAGATGCACGGTCTCATCATCGGTTACGGCATGGGCGTAGCTTCGGGCCGATAATGTCCAACTAGTCAAACGCATGGGCGGGATAAGGGGCCAGTGGCTCTTTATCCCGCCCGTCTTATACCTCAGTTAGCTATTAAACCCATTAAACTTGAGATAGCTCATCAGGTACGCCTTCGAAACGAAGGACGATACCGCACTGCGTACGAGCAACGACTCGCGCGTAACCTGATGCGCGGTATCGGGCACGGGAGTCTGCTCAACGGAAAAAGCCGCTCGAATCGATGCCTCAAGCTGATCGACTACATAATCGAAAGCAGTCGGAGCGTCGTAGCTTAAGCGCTGAATATTAAAGAGCGCCTGAACCGCAGCGATGGGCAGCACCTGCTTAAAAATACAAATGGCGATGAGACGCGCAATCTGCTCACGGCCATACTGCTTTTTAACCGGCGCGGGAACGAGGCCAACCTTCACGTAGTTATTGATCATCGATGGCGTGATAACGGGCTGCTCTACGCAAATCGAAAGCGGCTCCATCCACAGTTCGATGTACTCAATGACCTGGTCACGGTAGAGCGTTACGTTGGGCAGCTGGTCATAACGCGACAGGCTCAACGCGTTGAGGTTACGCACCATATCGGATTGAATAAATGCATCCGGCAGCACCGTCGGCTGAATATCCTCCGGTTTAATGCTGACCGATGTATCGGACATCGGGATAACATGTTTAACGTGGTTCATAAGAGGCCTCCGTTCGTTTTCTATATTGTATTCTAGGTTATCTAGTTTTGGATACCACATAGCCGCCAAGTAAAAGTGGTTGGACTGCACATTGATGCACCGCCCAACCACTTTGTTAAAAGATAGCAACCTTACATAAGATATATTATCGTACTTATCTGCGTAGGAAAGCGTATGCACTGGTTGCCGCTATGGCTCCGTCCGAAACGGCGGTCACAACCTGGCGTAAACGCTTGGAACGGATATCGCCGGCTGCGAATAAGCCAGGCGTACGGGTAGCCATCGAATCGTCGGTGACAATGCCGCCGTCGGGAGCCAGATCGACGAGATGCTCAACAAGTTCGGTATGTGGCTGCGTCCCCGTAAAGACAAAAATGCCAAATGAGCCAGGTTCAAAGATCTCGGCATACGTCTTGCCGCTCGCATTATCCTTAAACGTAATTGTCGTGGGCATCGCTTCACCAGAAAGCTCAACAATACTAGTTTGGTACCTAACTGAAATATTGTCCTTAGCAAGTACCTTATTCACAACGCCCTCGGGTGCACGGAACTGATCGCGACGCAGCACGATGGTCACGCTGCTGGCAATGTCGGACAGGAACAGTGCCTCCTCACATGCCGAATTACCGCCTCCGATAACAAAGACCTGCTTGCCGCGGAAGAACATGCCGTCACACGTCGCGCAATAGGAAACGCCACGACCGCGATACGTGTCCTCGCCAACAAAACCCGCAGGACGCGGCGTGGCGCCCATGCACGCAATGACGCTCTTGGCCGTTGTGTCGCCCATATCATGATGAATGGTAAAGTGAGCCGCATCGGCATCGTAATCGACGCCTGTCACCATACTCCATTCAATCTGAGCCCCCAGGCCTTCAGCATGCTGTTGAAACCGCTCACCAAGTTCGGCACCGCTCAGCAGCGGAATGCCAGGATAATTCTCAATCTCGTTGCTCGTGGCAATCTGTCCGCCCGACATGCCCTGCTCAAGGACAGTCGTCGACAGGTTGGCGCGCGCCGCATAAATTGCGGCAGCATAGCCCGCAGGGCCGCCACCGATAATCGCAACATCGATTGTCTGATCGGTAGTCATGAAGAGTCCTCTCATCGAAACGTTGTCGTTCTTTGCGCTCATACCCAAATTTACGTGAACGTGACACTCATGCACTACAATGATAAATCCGTGTTACAACGTCGAAGGGGAGTTATCGATGGATCAGACGCAGACGAGCGACGACGCTCCCCTGCTCACGCACAGCACTCCCCAATCGGAGCAAACCACGCTCTTGGCACAGCAAAAACCTCTCGTGACCATCGTGCACGCCTCGGTCGGCTCGGGTCACAAGGCCGCCGCAAATGCGATTGCGCAAGCATTCGACCTCATCCGCGGCACCAATGGCATCCCCGAAGATGTTGAGATTGAAGTGCTCGATATCCTTGATTTTGGACGTATTAAATTCGACGGCAATAAGACCGCGGCTTCTTTTACGGGAGCAACGCGCCCCATTTACGACCTGACCTGGAGATATACGCTTACGGGACATCTTCTCTGGGGTGGCGGCACGGCATGGTCGCGAATTATGTTCCCCGCCTTCAACGATTATATTCGTAGCCGCAGGCCCATAGCCGTGGTCGCAACGCACATCACAGCAGCCAATGTTGCCGTGGGTGCCCGCGTAATTACGGGTATCGATTATCCGGTCATCTGCGTACCGACCGACTACGAAGTAGAGGGCTGGTGGCCCCATAAGGACACCGATCTCTTCTGTGTTGCCAACGAATTTATGGCCGAAACGCTGCGTCCGCGCAAGGTGCCCGAGACAAAGATTCGCATTACCGGCATTCCTATTCGCGCCGGATTCGACACGGATTACGATCGCGAGGAAGAGCTAGCCAAGTTCAACCTCCCCATCGACAAGACCGTCGTGCTAGTAATGGCCGGTGCCAGCTTGCCTCAGCCTTACGTCCGCTTTCGCGCGGCGATGGACCACACACTCCCCTTCCTGCGCAGCTTCGAAGACATGCACTTTGTCTTTTTGCCCGGCAAAGACGTGGAGTATGCCACCCGGCTGAAGACGCTCTTCGATGCCATGAAGCTCGAGAACGTCACGGTGCTGGACTATGTCGACGACATGGCGGCCCTCATGCACGGCTGCGACCTGGCAATTCTCAAATCGGGCGGACTCACGGTCACCGAGTGCCTCTGCGCACATCTGCCGATGATTCTGCTGGGCAAATCTTACGGCCAAGAAAAGGCCAACACCACCATGCTCACCGGCATGGGAGCCAGCATGCACGTCACCACGGCACGAGAGCTCATCGTAACCCTGCGCCACCTGCACGACCATCCCGAATCACTCAAAGCACTACTCATCAACGGCGAAGTACTACGCCGCCCTCACGCTGCCAAAGACATCGCCATCGCAACCATGGAGCTCGTAGGCAAGCCCCAAAAGCGCAAACGAGCCTTCTGCCGCTTCTACTGGGGCGGAAAGCCCGCGCATATCCGCTAGTCGAATGTCCGCCGCTCTGCCGGAGCCGCCCTTATATCATTCCATGCTCAAACATTCTCGCTTCGCTGCGAAACTGCGCGTGGAACGATATAAGGGCGGCTCCGGCAGAGCGGCTGCGTTTACTTACTAGCAGCTACTTCGGTATCCCCTCCATTAGAACCTGCAAAGGTAAAACAGGAAAATATAAATACAGTAAGTCGATGCAACAAAGGAGGCGTCCCTTTATCGCATCGACTTACTAGAAAAGTAAATATTGTTTCAAGCGAGTAGCCGCCCGCCCGGGGCTTACCTATATCGTTCCACGCGCAGTTTCGCAGCGAGCGAAGCGACGCGAGAATGTTTGAGCATGGAATGATATAGGTAAGCGCCGGGCGGGAGGGATACGAGTACCCCTAGGCGACGCCGCTGGAGCCGAAGCCTCCGTTGCCTCGGTCGGTTTTATCCAGTTCGTCTACCTCTATGAGGTTGACCGTGGGGACTTCTTGGATGACGAGTTGGGCTATGCGGTCGCCTTTGTTGATTTGGATGTTGTTGGAGGGATCCAGGTTGATGAGGATAACCTTGAGTTCTCCTCGGTAGTGGGCGTCGATGAGGCCCGGCGTATTGACTATAGACAGGCCCTGCTTGATGGCCAAGCCGCTGCGGGGCTGGACGAAGCCGGCGTAGCCATCAGGCAGGGCGATGGCCAGCCCAGTAGAGACCAGACGGCGTTCGAAGGGCTTCAGGACGCAGTCCTCGTTGGAGCGCAGATCCAAGCCGGCATCGGTGGGATGGGCGTATTTGGGAAGCTCGACGGTGGGGTCGAGACGCTTTATGTTGACGGTAATGCTGGACATGGAATCACCTTAGCTTGTCGAGCTCTTGCAGAAACTCATCGACATCTTTGAAATCGCGATAGACCGAGGCAAAGCGGATGTAGGCCACTTTATCGATCTTGGCCAAGCGCTTAAGAACCATATCACCCAGCTCATGAGACGTAACGGCTGTGAGTGTACGGGAGCGAAGCTCGACCTCTATATCGTCAATGATCTCGTTGAGCTTTTTAGTGTCAATATCTCGCTTGATCGTGGCGCGCATCAAACCGACCAGCAGCTTATTGCGATCGAACCGTTGCTTGGTTCCGTCTGACTTAATGACCTCGATAGGGTCTTCACAACGCTCAAATGTCGTAAAGCGATAATTGCATGAGCAGCATTCGCGACGACGCTTGATGGTGTTATTAGATTCCTGCATGCGGGAATCAACGACGCGGGTATGTGCCTTGCCGCATTTGGGACAGCGCATGGTACCTCCTCTAAAACGATTACAAGGTTACCATGCGACGGTACGTAAATCTTAGGAACGTGCGGGAACTTTAAGATGCGCACCGGCATCGAGCGAGCCATGCTCCAGGTGATTGACGTTGCGGATCATATCAGAGGTCTCCTGTGTGGAAAGACCCTCAATCGGATGCTCCTGGGCAAGCGACCACAAGGAATCACCAGACTGAACACGGACGGTCTCGTAGGTAACGTTGGATACCGACTCGGCATATGCGGCGTGACGAGCGCTGAAGATCGAGGTAGCAAGTACAAAGAAGAGCGTGAACGCAACGGCCAGGGCGACAATCGTCGAGGCCTTCAGGGCAACGGGGGCCGAAGTCGTGGCGACGCACTGGCTGCGGACGGGCTTACCAGGCAGTGTTTGGAAACCAGACCGACCGCCTTTGACAACCGTGAAAGCCGGCGCCGCAGGTGCCACGAGCTTAAGGGCGAGGTTTCCCTGGACCATATCCGTTGCGTTCATCATGTTCTCCTCTCGCGTGTTTTGCTGAGAACAGTTTTATCAAGCCGCGCGGACAAAAATGTCTAGCGCGAGAACGAATGTTCGGTTATTATTATCTTCGAACAGTTGTTCCTGTCAAGCAATAATCGAACATTTGTTTGACATTGGCAGAGAGGATCCCCTGATGGCTCGCAAAATTACCAAGCGTCAGCAGCAGATTTACGACTTCATCAAGGAATATCAGCAGGAGAAGGGCTATCCGCCCAGTGTGCGCGAGATGGCATCGGCCGTAGGCCTCTCCTCCCCCAGCACGGTGCATGCTCATCTCTCTGCCCTGGAGGCTCGAGGACTGCTCAAGCGCGATGCCACCAAGCCTCGCGCCCTAGAGCTCTTTGATGAGGACGGATCCTCTGTTTCGATTTCCAAATCCGATGAACCCACGGCGCCCCGCGGAACGGTCTCGCTGCCGCTCGTCGGTCGCGTCGCGGCTGGGATTCCCATTCTGGCCGAACAAAATATCGAGGACACCTTTACCATCCCGACCGAAATCGCCACAGACCAGGGCTCCTTTATCCTTGAAGTGCACGGCAGCTCAATGATCAATGTCGGCATCTACAACGGTGACTACATTATCGTTCGCGAGCAAAAGAGCGCGATGAACGGCGAAATCGTCGTGGCTATGATCGATGGCTCGGCGACTGTCAAGACGTTCTACAAGGAGCAGGGGCGCGTGCGCTTGCAGCCCGAGAACGACACTATGGAGCCCATCTATGCGACGAACCCCGTTATTTTGGGTAAGGTTGTCGGGTTAATGCGCCGGTTTTCGTAATGCAAAAACGCATCACCATATTTGATACCGTCCGCGGGTTTACGATGCTGTCGATGGCAGGTTTTCACGCCTGCTACGATTTGGCCTACCTATATGGATGGGATATGCCATGGTTTACCGAAACGGTTTTCCAGGATATCTGGCGCGCAAGTATCAGCTGGGTATTTTTGTTTATCGCCGGTTGGATGTGCACGCTCTCGCGTAATAACGTTAAGCGCGCCCTCAAGTACGCGGCCGCAGCTTTGGTCGTATGGATTGCAACTACACTGGTATCAGTCGACGATTCGGTAAACTTTGGCATCATTTATTGCATGGCGGCGTGCACCGCGGTGGTTGCACTCACCCGTCCGTTACTTCAAAAAATGCCGGGCTCGTGGGGCATCGCAGCGTGCCTTGTTCTTTTTGCCCTAACCTGGGGCATTCCAAAAGCGGTCTACCCACTCCCCTACCTGGCATGGCTTGGATTCCCGGGCCCGGGTTTTGTTTCGGGAGACTACTATCCGCTCATTCCGTTTGTCTTTATGTACCTTACCGGCTTCTTTACTGCCCAGGCAGCACAAGCATCAAGCCACGAAGCGCCGGTATGGGCATACGCCAATCCCATCCCGGCGCTCGCAGTCCTCGGTCGGCATGCCTTACCGTTCTACCTGCTCCATCAGCCTGTCATTCTAGGCGTGCTAGAGCTCGTTTATTCCGTACGATAGCGCTCAAGACGCGGCGCGATTCGGGCCGGCATCTTTGCCACAATGCGAACGCCGTCCTCTAGATATTCCTCATGCAGAAGGGTTCCCTGCTCATGCACCAGCGTAATGAGGGAGCCCTCGCGATACGGGATATCAGCGGAGAGCAACACATCGGTGGCAGCTGCCTCACGAGCAATACGGTCGACGAGATCGTCGAGCCCCTCGCCCGTCTGGGCCGAGAACAGCACGGCCTCGGGATAGCGACGATGGAAACTCAATCGATCGACGCTATCGAGTAGGTCGATTTTATTGAACACCGTAAGCGTCAAACGCTCACCGGCACCGATCTCGTCAAGAACGCGATCGACCGCCTCAAGCTGGCGCTCGTAGTCCTCGTCAGAGGCATCCACAACTTTAAGGATCAGGTCGGCACCAAGGACCTCGGACAGCGTGGACTTAAAGGCATCAACGAGACCATGCGGTAGCTTTTGAATAAAGCCAACGGTATCGGTAATGGTCATACCACGGCCACCGGGCAAGCGATACGAGCGCGTCGTCGGATCGAGCGTGGCGAACAATTTGTCCTGAGAAAGCACCGTGGACCCGGTCAGGCGATTGAGCAACGTCGACTTGCCGGCATTGGTATAACCGGCTAAGGCAACGCGAAACGCCGGCGACTCGATACGACTCTTTGACTGGACGTCGCGGCGCTGTTCAACCTGCTTAAGCTCGCGACGAAGCGCGGCAATCTTGTTGCGAATCAAACGTCGGTCAACCTCGAGCTGGCTTTCGCCCTGGCCAAAGCGCGAACCAATGCCACCGCGTGTCTGCTCTTTAGCAAGATGGCTCCACATACCGCGCAAGCGGGGCAACAGATACTGCAATTGGGCTAGCTGCACCTGCAGGCGGCCCTCACGGGTCTGAGCGTGCAGGCCAAAGATATCGAGAATCAACGCCGTGCGGTCGATAATCTTAACCGGTTCGCCCACGGCTTTCTCAAGATACGACTGCTGCGAGGGCGTTAAATCGTCATCGAAGATAACAACATCGGCATCCATACGATGCACGAGCCCGCAAAGCTCCTCAACCTTACCGGAGCCGATAAACGATTTTGGAAACGGCTTAACCAGGCGCTGTGACAAACGCGCCACGCACTGTGCGCCAGCCGTATGGGCCAGGCGTTCAAGCTCGTCAAGCGAACGATCGAGCGGCCAGGCGTTATCACGCCACTCAACTCCGACAAGAACGGCACGTTCGGGCTCAGGCGCTGTGGGAACGAGGGGAAACCGAGCCATTAGGCTGCCTCGATACGATGAAGGATATCATCAACGACCTCATCGGTCGTAAGCTCGTCCATATCGAACCACACGATGCGGTCATCGCGTTTAAACCACGAAAGCTGACGCTTGGCATAGCGACGCGAACGCATCTTGATGAGATCGCGAGCCTCATCCATAGAAATCACGCCGTCAAAGGCATCGATGATCTCTTTATAGCCAATCGCTTGCATCGAAGTCAGGGCATCTCTCAGCCCCTGGTCCATAAGACCGCAAACCTCATCAACAAGACCCTGCTCAAACATCAGATCGACGCGTAGGTTAATACGCTCGTAAAGCGCCTCGCGATTACGCGTCAATCCAAACCACAGAGCGTGATAATGCTCGCGCGGAACACTAAACTGCGACTTTTGCTGCGCGTAGGACACGCCATCATCGTGCATTTCGAGCGCGCGAATCACGCGACGAACATTATGGGGGTGGATGACCGCGGCGGACTCGGGGTCACGCTCGGCAAGCAGCGCGTGCAGCGCCTCCTCGCCAATGCGCTCGGCAAGCTCCTGATACCCCGCGCGGCGATCGTCCTCAAGCTCGCCCGAGGGAAAATCCATCTCATCCAGGGCGGCCTTGAGATACAAACCTGTACCTCCGCAAAACACCGGTAGGCGACCCTCGCCCAGCAAGCGCTCAACATGCACACGAGCGTCTGCCTGATACAACGCCGCAGAATATGCAACGCCCGGTTCAACAATATCGACCAGGCGTAGAGGCGCCGTGCATTCCTCAGGTGTCATCTTGGCAGTGCCGATATCCATACCTCGATAGATTTGCATCGCGTCACACGACAGCACTTCGGACGAAAGGCGAGCCGCCAAACGATCTGCGACATCACTTTTACCAACTGCGGTCGGACCGACAATCGCAACGGCAGAAAGGCCTGCCCCGGGAGAAATCATTAGCGCGGCTCGCCCACAACGGATCCGGACAGATACCACGTCTTGGCAACGTCGATGTCAACATCGACAATCTTGCCAATCAACTGATCGATGCTGTAGCCCTCGGGAATCGGTGCATGTACGGTCTGATTCTTAGGACTCTTGCCCAGCAGCACCGCGTCACTCTTTTTGCTCGTACCCTCAATAAGCGCCGGCACAACAGTGTGGAGCTCACCCTGGTTATACTCGTGCGCTGTGGTCTCGATAACCTTCACAAGACGGTTGAAGCGCTCAAGAATTACCTCATGCGGCGTGGGATCGACAATCTCAGCGGCCGGAGTACCGGCGCGCTTGGAATAGATAAACGTATAGGCCTGAGCATAACGGACCGTCTCAGCAAGCGAGAGCGTCTGCTCAAAGTCTTCCTCGGTCTCGCCGGGGAAGCCCACGATGATATCGGTCGAAAGCGCGATATCGGGCATGCGATTGCGGATGCGATCGACAAGCCCCAGATAATCCTCGCGCGTATAGCGACGGTTCATCTCTTTAAGGATGCGCGTCGAGCCCGACTGAACTGCCAGGTGCAGTTGCGGCATGACGGCAGACGTCTCGGCCATAGCGTCGATGGTCTCGGGCAGCAGGTCTTTGGGGTGCGAAGAAGTAAAGAAGATACGCTCTACACCCGTTTCGCCCACGGCGCGCAAAAGGTCGGCAAAGCGCGGCTTACCAAACAGATCGCGACCATAGGAGTTGACGTTTTGACCCAGAAGCGTGACCTCACGCACGCCCTGGCGTACGAGCCCGGTCACCTCGTCGACAATCTCCTCGAAAGGGCGACTCTTTTCGCGACCGCGCACATACGGCACGATGCAATAAGTGCAGAAGTTATTACAGCCCGTCATAATGGGGACCCAGGCGTGATACTGGGTCTCACGATGCCATGGCATGCTCATAGCATCCGTGTCCTCGTGCTCATTGGTGCGAATATGACGCTTGCCGTCCAAGAATGCCTCGGCAATGAGCTCGGCCACATGCGCGATAGAATGCGTGCCAAAGATAACATTGACGTTATCGACATTTGTGAGCAGGCCCTCGCCGTCGCGCTGCGCGATGCAGCCGCCCACGGCGACCACGCGCTTGCCCGAGGGTGAAGGCGGGAGGCTCTTACAAGAGTTGCACTGACCGTACAGACGGGTGTCAGCGGCCTCACGAACGCAGCACGTCATGAACACGACAATGTCAGCATGCTCCGGATCGAGCGCCATAAGGCAGCCATACGAGTCGAGCAGGCCACTCACGCGCTCGGAGTCGTGCTGATTCATCTGGCAGCCAAAGGTGCGGATGAAGTAGGTTTTACCGGCAAGAATATCGCGTACGGAACCCTGGTCCATGTGTAAAAATCCTAACGAGGCGGAATAGGCGGAATCAAAGAGGGCGGGCAAAGAGTAAAAACTCTATGCCACAGGCTTAACGTCGTCCATCGCAACGTTATCCATAGCAGCTCGATTAATCTGATGAACGTAAATAGAAAGACGGATGGCCGTGCGCGACTCCCCGTTGATGAGGATATCGGAGAACACCGGCGCACAAGAAATATCAAACCCGGTCGGAATCAAAAATCCGCGTGCAATGGCCACGGCCTTAATGGCCTGGTTGACGGCACCCGCGCCAACACACTGAATATTGACGGGAACACCATCTTTGACCATGCCGGCAATGGCGCCGGCAACGGACGCGGGCGATGATTTGCTTGATACCTTCAGGCAATCCATGAAGAAACTCCTGCGTTTAAAAGTACGTTTTAACTGCAATAACTGTATCGTACCGAACGGACTCGGTAAAGATGCTATTCCTCTTTGGCAAGATCGAACGTCACGGTGATACGATCACGCGAAACACGAATCTTGGGGTCGCCGCAAAGGTTGAGATAGTACCGCGATGCAAGGTCGTTAAAGTCACGCTCGACGGCTCGCGAGAACTGCGCTATGTCGTCCTTGGCGATACGCAGTCCGCGACGGTCCTTGGCAAGATCAACCGGAGCAGACGCATGTGAGGACGAATCGCGCTCGCGTAGCAGGCGTGCGGTCACACCGCGAACGGGCTTAATCTGGCCCGCCAAGATACGATGCGCCGTACGCTCAGACATCTCAAGGCCTAAACCCGAACAGATACGGATAAAGTCTTCCGCATCCGAAGCAAGACCCAGACGATCGACCACGGGGAGCTCGGCTTCGTCATCGATAAACAAAAGACGAGAAGTATCGAGACGGCTGGAGGCCTGCGCATGCAGCGTCGCGGCGATCTCGGACGGTGACCCCAGATAGACATCACAGGCGCGCAACTCCTCGAGGGCAAACTCGCAAGCGGCGCGAATGATGTTGTGAGGGCCACGGGCGCAGACATAGTGACCGTCCTCGTCCTTCACGGCCTGAGGCCAGCTGGACTGATCGGCGCGCTCGCCAAGGCGGTCGGTAGCGACGCTCACCTTAAAGACCGAGCCAAGATTAACATCCGACGCAACAACGCGCGCCTCGTCGGTGTTCTGCTTAATCGAGAACAATGCCATGCCTCGACCGTGAACGCCCCAACGATCCATCTTCATGCTCTCGAGCTTGGAAGTAACGCGGGCATCGAAGATGCGCTCCTGCATATCCTGCGGCACACCCGAACCGTTATCCAGAAAGACAAGCGTGCGGACGCCATCTTCCTTGGTCGTAGCGAGATAGACTTTGTCGGCGCCAGCATCGCGAGCATTACGGAGCATTTCAATGACGATATCCTCGACATGCTGAATGTCGTGCTTTGCCTGGCGCCGCTCGGCCTCCGAAACGCGGAGGCGGACATAACCCTCGCCAAGGTTCTCCTCGACGCGAAGGTTGCCCTCCCCCGACATCGACGCGATAAATGAGATGAGCTCGTTCGCGTCGCTCATATTATTTAGCGATATCGACAGCGCGGCTCTCGCGAATCACGACGACGCGCACCTGACCGGGATACTCCATCTCTTCCTCGATCTGATGGGCGATATCGTGAGCCAGAACCGTGGACTGGGCATCGGAGATCTTGTCCGGCTGAACCATGACATGGACCTCGCGACCGGCCTGCATGGCATAGGTACGCTCGACGCCGTCATGAGAGTTGGCGATCTCCTCGAGCTTCTCAAGACGCTTGATGTAGTTCTCGGCAGACTCGCGACGGGCACCGGGGCGAGAGGCAGAGACAGCATCGGCGGCCTGCACCAGGACATCGAGCACCGTGTTGGGGTCGACATCGGCATGGTGAGCCTCGATAGCGTGGACGATAACGGGCTTCTCGCCATAACGGCGGGCAAGCTCAGCGCCGATGACGGCATGCGGCCCCTCGACGTCATGGTCGATTGCCTTGCCCAGGTCGTGCAGCAGGCCGGCGCGCTTGGCGGTCACAACGTCCAGGCCAAGCTCGGAAGCCATCACGCCGCACAGGTCAGAGACTTCGAGGGAGTGCTGAAGCACGTTCTGACCAAACGAGGTACGGTAGCGCAGGGCACCAAGGGTCTTGACGATCTCGGGGTGCAGGTCGTGAATGCCGGTATCGAATGCAGCTTGCTCGCCAGCCTCGCGCACGCGCTGCTGAACCAGGTCGGCAGCCTTGTGATACATCTCCTCGATGCGGGCGGGGTGAATGCGGCCGTCGGCGATGAGGTTCTCCAGAGCAACACGGGCGGTCTCACGACGGACCGGATCGAAGCTCGAAAGAACGACGGTCTCGGGCGTGTCGTCGATCACGAGGTTGACGCCGGAAACCTGCTCGAAGGTGCGGATGTTGCGACCCTCGCGACCGATGATACGGCCCTTGAGGTCATCAGAGGGAATGTGCACGGAGGTAACGGTGACCTCGGCAGTGTGGTCGGCAGCGCAGCGCTGAATCGCCAGGGAAAGAATCTCCTGGGCGGTCTTGTGGCACTCGGCGCGAACCTGCTGCTCGGACTCGCGAATGATCGTGGCGGCCTCGTGGGTGACCTCGCCGCGAACCTTATCGAGGAGCTCCTTGTGGGCATCCTCGCGGGTAAGGTCGGCGATACGCTCGAGCTCGGAGGTCTGCTTTGCGCAGAGCTCCTCGAGCTCACGGGAGCGCTTCTCGACCTGACCGGCCTGACTGGACAGCTGATGCTCGCGCTTGTCGAGAGCGTCGTTGCGGCGATCGAGGGATTCCTCGCGCTGCATCACGCGGTTCTCGAGCGTACGAATCTCGCTCTTACGCTGCTTGTCCTCGGCCTCGGCGGCCTGCTTGTTCTTGATGATCTCCTCTTTAGCCTCGAGCAGAGCCTCTTTTTTGAGGGTCTCGGCCTGACGCTTTGCATCACCGATCAGGGACTCAGCCTGTGCGTGTGCCGACTGGATCTTTTCGTCGGCCTCGTGAAGACTACCCTGCTTGGCGGTGCGCATGTAGGCAATGGCGGCGATGGCACCCAAAACGATGCCAACGAGCGCTGCGATGATAGGCATGCTCACTCCTTTTTATGGATTCGTTACACAACAAAGCGAACCGTCCTTACGAACGGCTCGCGACATTTGAGTAATATGGGCGCAGCTTATGCGGGTCGGATACAGATAAACATATAAACAAACTCATCACAGATGAGCACATATCACAAAGCAAATGACGCTGTTTATCGTACGTTGAACCACAACAACTGTCAAATAAATGCCCCCAACACGGCGGCTAAAACACGGTGAGCGGCAGGGCCACAAAACGCATACGCCTAAACCGCACATTCCTCGCGTTCGGCATCGAGACGTGCCTTAACGGCATCGGCGGCGATATGATACGAGAAGCCCTTGCCCATCAAAAACCGAACCAGTTTTTCGAATCCGCGCGTCTCTGGAACACGCCGCTTGGCGAGCAGGGCTGACGCACGCGCCAAATCGTCTTCGACGGCAAAATAATCCTCGGGATAACCGGGAATGTCATCGAGCACGACATGACGGCGCTTGAGCTCGGTCTCGATTTTGCGCTGTCCCCAACCGCGCCGCTTGCGCTCATCGATAAAGTACGAGCAAAAGCGGTTCTCGTCTAAAAAGCGATACTCGGTGGCGCGCTCGACGGCGAAATCGATCGCGGTCTGGTGAAAGCCGTAGCGAGCCAGCTTGTCACGGACCTCGCCCGTCGCATGGTCGCGGCGCGATAACATCTCGGTCACCATGGTAAGTGCACATTTACGCTCGACGAGCTGCACCGCCTCACGAAAGTTGTCCCAATCACAGGGAAGATCGGGGCGGTTTTTGACATACAGGCGCGCGACCCGCACGGGAATCCAAATGGACCGCTCAAAACCGCCCTCAAGCTCACAATCGATATGTGCGCAAGGCTTTTTGGACGCATACCCGCTCAAGAACGAGGAGGCCGCCTTCTTATCGGGAAAGACGACCGTGGCCTCGGTCACCGTATACGACATGAGCGTAACCGCTACTCGTCGTCATCATCGAGCATGGCGGAACCATCGATGGCGTAAAGCTCGTCAAACTCCTCAGGCGCAGGCTGATCGGTCAGCTCGACCTCGGATGGAGCATCGTCGTCAAACTCAAGCCCGCAGGCAAGGCGGACCTTATGCTCAATCTCGTCGGCGCAATCAGGGTGTTCGCGCAGGAACGCCTTGGCGGCCTCGCGACCGTTGCCGAGCTTGTCCTCGCCATAGGCAAACCAGGAGCCCATCTTCTTGCAAATGCCGCACTCGACAGCCATGTCCAGAATCGAGCCCTCCTTAGAGATGCCCGTACCGTACATGATGTCGAACTCAGCAGAACGGAACGGAGCTGCCACCTTGTTCTTAACGACCTTGGCGCGCACGCGGTTACCGATAACTTCATCCTTAAGCTTAATGCTGTCGATGCGGCGAATGTCGATACGCACCGAAGAGAAGAACTTAAGGGCGCGGCCGCCCGTCGTGGTCTCGGGGTTGCCGAACATGACGCCGATCTTCTCTCGCAGCTGGTTAATGAAGATGCATGTCGTGTTGGACTTGGACAGCGAGCCGGCGAGCTTGCGGAGCGCCTGACTCATCAGACGAGCTTGCAATCCGACCGTGGTATCGCCGATCTCTCCCTCGATCTCGGCACGCGGGGTCAGCGCGGCGACGGAGTCGACGACGATGGCATCGATGGCGCCGGAACGCACGAGCATGTCAACAATCTCGAGCGCCTGCTCACCCGTATCAGGCTGGGAAATCAGTACCTCGTCGATATCCACGCCAATGCGCGCGGCATACGTGGGATCGAGCGCGTGCTCGGCATCGATAAATGCCACCACGCCACCCATTGCCTGGGCTTCGGCCAGGATCTCGAGCGAAAGCGTCGTCTTACCGGAGGACTCAGGACCGTAAATCTCGACGATACGGCCGCGCGGCACACCGCCGATACCCAGAGCGGCATCGAGTGCCAGAGCGCCCGTGGGGATGGCCTCAACCTCAAGCTCGGGGCCGCCGTCACCATACCTCATGATGGAGCCTTGACCGAACTTCTTCTCGATCTCGGCCTTGGTGGTGGCGATCATCTCATCGCGCTCTTTACCCGTCGTGCGAGCATGAACGGTACGTACGGGACCTGAATTCTTGGCCATGAATAGCCCTCCTCTTAACAACCCGCATCGATAATAAACGAACGGCTGTTCGTGGTCAACCGTTCAGGCCAATCATATGCAGGCAGTCTGTCCAAAACCCAACCAAACGCCGACCAAACACTGACCAAATGCTTGACCACAAAGGGGCAAATAAGAACAAGAAAGGCAAAAATACACCTATGACCAGCGCAAACGCTAAATTCGTCAGGGGTCCCTATCTCCACAATTAAGGGGCCCGAAGGCCCCTTAAAACACGTCTATTCCATAGAGTTAAGCACAAGGACAATGCGTCCCAATGCCTCCGCGACCGCATGGGCACGAACACACGAACGGTCGCCCTCATAGTGGCAGCGCACAGAGTCCACGACCGGCACTTCCCCATCAGCCGCGCGATACGCCCAGCCAATATAGAAAGTGCCAGCCGGATCGTCCTCAGTGCCGCCGCCGGGGCCGGCATAACCCGTTGCGCTCACTGCAATATCGCTCTGGTACAGCTCCAGCGAACCCGCCGCCATCTCGCGCGCGGTCTGATGCGACACCGCGGTATAGCGGTCGAGCGTCTCCTGATCAACGCCCAAAACGCGATGCTTGATCTCATCGCAGTAGGTCACCGCACCGCCACGCAGCACCGCCGAGGCGCCCGGGATATCGGCAATCGTCGAGGCGATCATACCTGCCGTCAGCGACTCAGCCGTCGAAACCGTCACGCCCCGAGCGCTCGCGCGCTCGACAATATGACGCGCCAGCTCCTCGTTATGTGCGGAAATCTGCTCAAAAGAGTCCGTCATACCCACCAGGACCTAGACCGAAAAGACGATCTTGCGGCAGTTCCAGAAGTACTGGGCGCCCGAGATAACGGTCAGGACAACGGCAACGGCGTACAGGAAGCGCGACACCGAGTAGATGCCGAGCGTCAGCGCCAGCGGGCCAAGGTGCAAGCCGGCCATCGCAAAGACGCACAGGTAACCGCAGATGGAGACCATCGTAGTCGCCGTCTTGTACTTGCCAAGCTTATCGGCGGCAACGACCACGCCGGCGGCACTCGCGACCATGCGAAGGGCGCTCACCAGAAGCTCACGGAACAGGATAATGAACACGGACCACACGGTCACAGCGCCAAAATCCAAGAACAGCAGCAGAGCCGAGAACACCAGCAGCTTATCGGCGATGGGGTCCAAGAACTTACCGAAATCGGTAATCTCGTTGCGCGAGCGCGCCAGATAACCGTCGACCTTATCGGTGCACGACAGGATAACATACAGAATGAAGGCAGCGGCGGCGAGCGGGCCGTCGAAGGTGCTCCAATCTGTACCGGCAACACTCGTGTGAGAAAGCGCCGACACGATCATGAACACCGGGATAAAGACGATGCGAACGCACGTCACGATGTTGGCGGGCGTCCAAACACTCGTCAGTTCCTTATTGCTCTCGTTTGCCACGATGCTCTCCTACTCCACAACATGGCCGATAAGCTCATAGCAGAAGCTATCGGTAAACTCGACCGTCAGAATATCGCCCACGGACGCCTCGCTGGCGTCCAAGTGCACCGCGCCATCGGAATCGGGCGCCTGGAACCAAGCATGGCCGATCAGCTCGGCGCCGTCCTCGGTCTCCTCGATGCCGTCGACGATCACCTGGGCGCGCTCGCCCACATGTGCGGCGGTGGCGGCAAAACCGAGCGACTCGGCCAGGTCCATGGCCTCCTGGGCGCGCTCGAGCTTGACCTCCTCATCGACCTGACCCTCCATCTTGGCGGCCAGGCTGCCCTCCTCCTGCGAGTAGGCAAAGACGCTCGTGTAGTCAAAGCCGACGGTGTCCATAAAGTCGATAAGGTCGCGGAACTCGTCGTCGGTCTCGGTCGGGAAGCCGACCATGGCCGTGGAACGGATCACGATGCCGGGGATACGCTCACGCAGATCGCAGAACAGGTCCTCGAGCTCCTGGCGCGAACCAGAACGGCGCATAGCCTTGAGGATGCGCGCGTCGCAGTGCTGCACGGGGATATCGATATAAGGCAGCACCTCGGGCGTATCGCGAATCGTATCGATAAGCTCGTCGGTCATGCCCTCGGGCTGCAGATAGAGCACGCGGACCCAGACGTTGTGCGGGCGCACGGCCTCGGCGACGGCATGCAGCAGCTGCGCCAGATTGCGCGGCGAGCCATCGGTGACGTCTTCGTCGGCAAAGTCGGTGCCCCAAATACCCGTGTCCTGGCCAATCAGCACGATCTCGCGCACACCGCCGGCAACCAGGTCGCGTACCTCGGAGATAATGCTCTCGGCATTGCGCGAATGATAGCGACCGCGAATATAGGGGATCATGCAGAAGCTGCAGAAGCGGTTGCAGCCATCGGAAATCTTGACGTAAGCAACAGCGCCCTCGACAGTGCGCTTTACTTGCGGAATATAGGCAGCGATCTCACGCTCGACACCCAGCACGCCATCGATGACCGCCACGATGCCGTCCTCCTCGTCGGCCTTCACAAAGGCAGCGACCTCGGGCAGTTCATCGGGCAGGTCGTCGCCATAGCGCGACGGCACACAGCCGCACATGACGATGGGACAAGAACGAACGCCGTCCTGAACCTCGTTGGCGAGCTCGAGCGTGGTCTCGATGCTCTCGGACGTTGCGGAGGCGAGGAACGAGCATGTATTGACGATGGCGATATCGGCATCCTGTGGGTCGAATGCCTCCTCGTAGCCCGCGGCGGTCAAAAGAGAACGCATGCGGTCGGTGTCAACCTCGTTCTTAGCGCACCCGAGGGTGATGTAGAGCACGGAGCCCAACGGTGTATCCATGTTGGAGAGCAGTCCTTTCGAATGATATTAGCGGTAGTTGGTGAACTGCAGCGGCTGGCCGTAGTCCTGGTCGCGCAGGAATTGGATAACGGTCTGCAACGCGTCCTTCGAAGCAGAGGAAACACGCAGCTTCTCGGCCTCGATGGTCACCTTGACCTTGAGCTTTTGGTCCTTGATGTCCTTATTGATCTTCTTGGCGGTCGCCTGGTCGATACCCTCGACGATATGGCCGAGCACGCGCACGGTGCCGCCCGATGCCGCCTGCGGAGCATCCCACGAGACAGCCTTGAGGTCGATGCCGCGCTTGATGAGCTTGGAGCTCAGGACATCGATGATCTGCTTGGAGACAAAGTCGGCCGGGGCGTTGATTGTAAAGAGCTTGTCGCCCTTCGAAAGCTCGATCGTGGCGCCGGAATCCTTCAGGTCATAGCGCTGGGAAATCTCGCGCGTGGTCTGCTGGAAGGCGTTGTCGACCTCTTGCATGTTGACCTCGGACACGACGTCGAAGCTGGAATCTTTAGCCATGATGTTTCCTTTCGCGTACGAGCGGCTTAGTAGCTATCGTACGAATAGTCGGTAGAATCGGTGGGCGTCTGGCCGTCAGTTGCGGTATCGGCGCCATCCGTAGACTGGGCATCGGTGGCGTCGGTGGTGTCGGCACCATTTGAACTTTCACCATTCTCGGAATCAGTCGTCTCCTTCTTGGGAACGGTGATCGTCACACGCGCCACACCCGAGGTCTTGGTATCGTAACGGACCTTTTCGCCGTTCTTGGTAACGGTGACATCGGAAGGCTTGGACGTGGTGATCTCGATCGAGGACTCAGGCGTGTACTCCTGCTCAAAGGGGCCAGTCGCCTGGGCGCCATAGACCGACTTTCCGTCGACCTTGACCTCAATCCACGCGGTCTTTCCCTTGGCAACGGAGACCTTAACCTTTGTGACCTCGTTCTCTTCCTTCTTGGCCGTCGTCTTGGCGGCGTCCGAATTAGTCGACTCGTCAGTCGGCTCATCGGTGTCTTCGTCCTCGTCGACCGTTTCGGTCTTCTTAGAAGACTTCTTGGTCGTCGTCTTGGTAACAGTGGGCGTCTCGGGCGTGGTCTCGGGCGTCGAAGATGCGCAGCCGCGCAGAAGTACCACGATGAGCACGATCAGCAGCAACGCCACGGCACCGATACCTGCGTAGACGATACGCGGATCGAGCCCGTTGTTTTGAGGAGCACGGGAACCGCCGCGTCCACGACTGGAACTGCTGCGGCCGCCTCCCTGAGGCATACGACCACGATTGCTATCGGAACGGCCGCGATAGCCACCCTGGCCCTGAAGGCTGCGCTGACCCGAGCGGGGCGCAAGTTCACCGCGGCCTTGATAGCCACGCTGGCCCGCACGCGGAGCCGAAGAGCGCTGGCCATACGGCTGTGGTTGAGAGCGAAGACGCGGCGTCACCTGCGTGGTATCGGCGTCCGCATAGCCACTGCGAGAGCGTCCGGTGGAGATACCACGGTGACCGCGATCGGAATAGCCGCCGTCGCCGTAGCCGGCACGAGGGTCACGCGCCACGCCGCGGGCAGCGGGAAGTGCACGGTCCTCGGGCATCGGCGTACTGCGGAACCGGTCACGCTGCGAGCGAATCTCCTCGCCCGAACCCGTCTCGGTAATATAGCCAGCCTGCTGCGGACGCTGACCATAACGCGTTGAGCGACCACCCTGAACCATCAGGAAGCGCCCGTTATCGACAGAGGAACGCGAATTGACGTAGCCGGCGGCGTCCTGAAAACGACCGCCCTGCTGCGACGTTTCGCGTTCGTATGCCATCAGGTCGTCAAAGTAGGCATTGACGACCTCGCGCGGATTGAGGCCCAAAAATCGGGCATAGCTCGAAATCATGCCCTGCGCATAGCCGCGCGGCGGCATCGAAGCAAAGTTACCGGTCTCGAAAAACTCGATGATCTGCGGCCTGATTTTGATGGTGTTGGCGACCTGCTGAATGGAAAGGCCCATTCGGCGACGCTGCTCGAGCAGCATGTCACCAAAGCGTGCAGCCATCAGAATCCTCCAAACTCACGATCTTCACGTGCCATCTCGGCGTCGACAGATTCCAGCGCGGCAAGCCCCTCCTCGTCCAACAGGACCTCGCGCGGCTTGGAACCGTCGGGCGGGCCGACGACACCCTTTTCTTCCAGCATGTCCATAATACGCCCGGCACGCGCATAGCCAACCTTCAGACGACGTTGCAGGCCAGATGTGGAGCCAAGCTGCGATTCCACCACAATATGGGCGGCTTCCCAAATGAGTGGATCATCGTCTTGCGGCTCGGCTACTCCGGTGCGGACAATGCCGCCGCCACCCGCCATAGACATGGAAGCGGGCGCCACGGCAGACAGGATCTCCTCGTGGTAGTCTGGCTCACTCTGCGACTTGACGAACTCGACAATCTCGTTGATCTCATCATCCGAGACAAAGCAGCCCTGGATACGGCGGGGCTTGCCCCAGTCGACCTTGGAGAACAACATGTCGCCCAAACCGGTGAGCTTCTCGGCGCCCATCTGGTCGATGATGACGCGCGAGTCGATGCCCGTGGCGACGTTAAAGGCGATGCGGTTGGTGATGTTAGCCTTGATGAGGCCCGTCACCACGTTGGAGCTGGGGCGCTGCGTGGCCACGATAAGATGAATACCGGCGGCACGGCCCAGCTGTGCAATACGCACGATCGAGGCCTCGACATCCTTACCGGCGACCATCATCAGGTCCGAAAGCTCGTCGATGATGATGACCAGGTAGGGCATCTTTTGCGGCGGGTTGTCGTAATGCTCAAACTCGCCGGCGGCCTGCTTTTCATTGTAGGTCGAGATCTTACGCACGTTGAGACGCTCGAAAACCTTCAGGCGACGCTCCATCTCGGACACAGCCCATTGCAGAGCGCTCGCGGCCTGCTTAGGCTCGGTCACCACGGGCACATAGAGATGCGGCAGACCGTTATAGCCCGCAAGCTCGACGCGCTTGGGGTCGACCATAATCAGGCGAACGTCCTCGGGAAGGGCGCGCATGAGCAAGGTCGTGATGATGGAGTTGATCATCACCGACTTACCAGAACCAGTCGTACCGGCGATCAACAGGTGAGGCATCTTGGCGAGGTCGGCGACGACCGGCGTGCCCTCGGCGTCACGGCCGATAGCGAGCTCGAGCGGACCGCCCTTCACATAGGACAGCACGTCGCCCAGATTGACGTTCTGGCGCTTGCGGTTGGGAATCTCGATGCCCACGAGCGAGGTGCCGGGGATCGGGGCAAAGATACGCACCGACTGGGCAGCGAGCGAAAGCGCGATATCGTCCTCGAGGCTCGAGATTTTGCTCACACGCTCGCCCTCACCGGGCTGCAGCTTAAAGGTCGTCACCGTGGGGCCGGCGATCCAGCCGACCACGCGGGCACTGCGGCCAAACTCAAGCAAGGTGGATTGCAGTGACTCAGCGGTCTGCTCAAGCTCCTTGTCCGAAGACGCGGCGGAAGCCGACTGCGGGTTGGCATGCAGGATTTCGAGCGGCGGAAGCTTGAGGCCGTCCTCTTCTTCGCCCTCGTTATCTGCGGCGCCGTCGTCCACTCCCCCATCACGAGCCGCAGCCGATTCGACAGCACTCGTGGCAGGCGCATCGGCAACCTTGGGATGCTTCAGGAAGTCGGGAATCTGAGGTGCGGCCGAGACGGGATTCACGGCAAACGGCGGCTCGGACTCGTCGATCTTATCGGAGTCGTCTTCCATCGAAAGCTGGCCGGTTACCTGGCCGCGCTTTGCATGGCGACGCGGCAGCAAAGTTGTCTTTGCGGTCTCAATCGGAGCCTCGTCGTCCTCGTCATCGCCCTCGGTGAGCTCAATCTCGCTATCGGACCAAGACGGGTCGGGCTCACTTGTATTCAACTTGGGTGTGGCCTTGCCCTTCTTGGCATGGCGGCGCGGCAACAGCGTTGTCTTGGCCCGCACGGCATCCACGGCATCGGACACGTCAACAAACGGATCCTCGTCCTCGTCATCATCGTCCAAAACCGGGTCCACATCGTTGCCCATGACCGTGGTCACGGCAGCATCGGAGCCCTTTTGACGAAGAATGCTCAGGTGCGGACGGGCAACGCCGGGCACCGACAGGGCTTCGTCGTCACCCCAAGGGCTGGCGTTGACATCGGCACGACGGCGTTCGGCAAAATCTGCCGCACGGTCGCGGGCAGAGCGCAGCACACCACCCACAGAAAAGCCGATGATGACAAAACCAACGACGGCCAGACCCAACAGGACCACCATCGCAATAGGCTTACCCAGGGCATTCTGCAGCGCACTCGCAATAAACGCACCGATGTAGCCACCCGAGGCGGACAGATTTTGCGGCGTAAACATAAGGTCGCACGAATCGCTCGTGCCCGGCACCATCAGCGAAAGAATGGAGACGACGGCGATAAAGACCACGGCGCCGCCCGCAACAGAGCGCGCGTTGAGCGGCGAGTCCTCGCCTAAAAAGAGCGTGGCGGCAAACAGCAAAATGACGATCGGCAGCACGTAGGCGCCCAGACCAAAGCCCAAGTGGTAGAAACCGGCAACCGCAGCCGTAACGGGCGCAGTCGCCGGCGAAATCACGGCAATAAAGGACGCAATCGCCAAAACGGCAATGACCACGCCGGCGATATCGCGGTTGGCCGAGGGCTCGACCAAGGGCTCGAAATCATCGAACTCGGACTCGTGGCCCTTATTGGCACGCAGATGGGAACCGGCACCCTTAGCAGATGCCGGTTGGTTATTGGCCTTATTGCCTTTGGCGTTTTGTGCTGATCCGCGCGCCAAACTAAACCTCCATGACGACCGGGATGATCATCGGACGAGTGCGCGTACGGCTCCAGATAAAGTTGGAGAGTGAATCGCGTACGGCCTTGCGAATGGCATCGGAACCGCTGCTCGTAAAGCTGAACTTGCCCTTCTCGATCGTCTTCATAATGGATGCGGAGGCATCCTCGGAGAACTGGTCGTCGATGGCAAACGAGACACCACGGCCCGAGAACTCGATGGCCTCGATCTTCTTGTGCTTGAGCGAGACGATGGCAACAGCGGTAACCATACCGTCGTTGGCGAGCTTCTGGCGATCGCGCAGAACGATGGGGTCGGTATCGCCGATACGTAGGCCGTCGACGTAGACGACGCCGGACTCGACGGGCGTACCGCGCTTGACGATACCGCCGCGCATCTCGAGCGTGTCGCCGTTATCGAGGATAAAGATATGATCGTCCTTGAGACCCATCTTGCGTGCAAGTTGAGCATGGGCGCGCAGATGCACGGCCTCACCGTGAACCGGCATAAAGTACGTGGGCTTGGCCATGGCCATCAGGAGCTTGAGCTCCTCCTGGCTACCGTGACCGGAGACGTGGACGAGAGCGCGGTTCTTATCCCACACGTCGCAGCCGAGCTTGGCCAAGCTGTTAACGACCTGCTGAACGGCCTTCTCGTTACCGGGGACCGGCGTTGCCGAGAGGATGACGGTATCGCCCTCGTGGATGGAGAGCGTCTTGTGCTCGCCGTTGGCCATGCGCGAAAGGGCCGACAGAGGCTCGCCCTGCGAACCGGTGCACATGACGACAATCTTGTCGTCGGGCAGGTTGTCAATGTCGAAGGCATCGATGATATCGGCATCATCGATGTTGAGGTAACCGAGCTCGCGCGCCACGCGTGTATTGGTGAGCATGGAACGACCGGTCACAACGACCTTACGGCCGCACTTGCGGGCGGCATCGCAGATCTGCTGCAAACGATGGATGTGGCTCGAGAACGACGCGACGAACACGCGACCCGGGGCGTTCTTGATAGCGTGCAGCAAGTTGGGACCGACCTCGGCCTCGGACTTGGTAAAGCCGGGAACCGTGGCGTTGGTGGAGTCGGACAGCAGCAGGTCGATGCCCTGCTTGGCAAAGCGGCTGATAGCGGCATAGTCGGGCGTGACACCATCGATGGGCGTCTGGTCAAGCTTAAAGTCGCCCGTGTGCATGACGGTGCCCTGATTGGTGCGGATGAACACGCCCAGAGCGCCGGGGATGGAGTGCGTCATCGAGAAGAAGTCGAGCGAGATGCCGCCGAGGTTGACATGGCTGCCGCCCTTGACCTCGCGGAACTTGGGTGCGCGGATGCGGAACTCAGAAAGCTTGCCCTCGATAAAGCCAAGCGTCAGCTTGCTCGAGAAGATGGGCACCTTATTGTTGAGGTCCTGCAGCAGATACGGAAGCGAACCGGTGTGGTCCTCGTGGCCGTGGGTGACGACGATACCGCGGAGCTTCTCCTCGTTTTCAAGAACGTAGGTGTAGTCAGGAAGCACCAGGTCGATACCAGGCTGGGAGTCATCGGGGAACATGAGACCGGCGTCGACGAGCACCATGTCGCCGCCGCACTCGAAGACCGTCATGTTCTTACCGATGCCGTCAAGGCCGCCGAGCGGGATGATCTTCAAGGGAGATGATTTTTTAGCTGCCATAGGTTCGTGTGGTTTCCTTTCTTCGAAACGGGACTGGAACAACCGACGGGGCGCTTCTGGCAAACCGACCGCCGGGAACGTACAAACATGCATCACAGAGTCGATGCAATAACCAAAATATGATACCCATTTGCACGAGCACAGACCACCCATGCATCAAAGCCCCATCTGGACCTGTATATCCCGCCGGTTCCCGTGGGGCGGGCACTGATGAAGTTTCCTGCTCTACAGTCCCGCTCACGACGGAGGCCACATTAAGTGGCCTCCTGTTCGTGCGGAACTCGCGATAAACTTAGCCCGTGCCGGGGCCGCTGAGCCCTGACCTGCCAATATGAGATAGGTTTATTTTGGTAGGTTTTATCAGGGGAAATACTGCTATGTCTATCTACTGATCTGAAATCTGACTACTGAATAGACTGTCTAACTAAATAGCGAGCGGCACTAACCAGCCCTTTTGCTTGCGCCCGGGAGGGACGCATATGAAGTTTATCGCGAGTTCCGCACGCAAAGGAAAGCACTTAATGTGCTTTCCGTCTTGCGCAGGACTGTAGAGCAGGAAACTTCATATACGGCCCTCCCGGGCGCAAGCAAAAGGGCGACCCCCTTAGGAGTCGCCCTTGTTGAGCTGCTTATGTGTGGCTGTTACTCGGCGTCGTGGTGGCGGCGGGGCTTGCGGCCTCCGTTGTCGCCGGGACGGCGCGGACGGTCGCTGCGCTCAGAGCGCTCGCGACGCGGACGCTCACGACGCTGGAAGTGCTCGCCGTCGCCCTCGGAGGCACCCTCGGCACGAGCTGGGGCCTCGGGCTTATCAAGACGATCGAGCGAGATCTTGCCGCGATCGTCGACCTCGATGACGACGACCTTGACCTCGTCGCCCACGTTGAGGACATCCTCGACCTTCTCCACGCGCCCCTTGGCAACGCGGGAGATATGCAGCAGGCCGTCCTTACCGGGCAGCAGGTTGACGAAGGCGCCGAAGGGCTGGATGGAGACTACGCGACCGGTGTACTCCTCGCCAGGCTCGGGAACCTTGATGATGAGCTTGATGCGCTCGACGGCCTGGTCGACGGACTCGCCGGTGCCGCCGACAAAGACGGTGCCGTCCTCCTGGATGTCGACCGAAGCGCCGGTCTCGTCCTGGATGCCGCGGATGACCTTGCCGCCGGAACCGATGACGTCGCGGATCTTGTCAGTCGGGACCTGGATGGAAACGATGCGCGGAGCGGTGCTGCGCGTGGTGTGGCGCGGCTCGGGGATCACGTCGAGCATCTTCTGCAGAATAAAGGCGCGACCCTCCTTGGCCTGCTGCAGGGCGCGGGCCAGGATGTCGAAGGTAAGGCCGGTGGCCTTGTTATCCATCTGCAGGGCGGTGATGCCCTCGGTGGTGCCGGTGACCTTAAAGTCCATGTCGCCCAGGAAGTCCTCCAGACCCTGGATGTCGGACAGGACCACGGTCTTGCCCTCCTCCTGGATCAGGCCCATAGCGATACCGGAGACCGGGCGCTTAATGGGCACGCCGCCGTCCATAAGGGCAAGCGTGGAGCCGCAGGTCGAAGCCATCGAAGAGGAGCCGTTGGACTCCATGACCTCGGAGACGACGCGGATGGCGTAGGGGAACTCGTTCTCGTCGGGAAGCACCGGAAGCAGAGCGCGCTCGGCCAGATTGCCATGACCGATCTCGCGGCGCTTGGGGCTGCCCATGCGGCCGGTCTCGCCGGTGCAGAACGGAGGGAAGTTGTAGTGGTGCATGTAGCGCTTGCCCTCGGTGGGCTCGATGGTATCCAGACGCTGGCCCTCGTTGAGCATGCCGAGCGACAGGACGGAGAGCACCTGGGTCTGGCCACGCTGGAACAGGCCGGAGCCGTGAACGAGCGGCAGGTAGTTGTCCTTCACCATGATGGGGCGAATCTCATCGGCGGCACGACCGTCGACGCGCTCGCCGGTCTCGACGACCATGGTACGCATGGCCTTCTTCTCGAGCTTCTTGAGCGCCACGGGGATCTCGCGCTCCCAAGCGGCCTGCTCCTCCTCGGTGAACTCGGCACGGATGGACTCCTTCAGAGCCTCGACCTTGCCGATACGGGAGAGCTTGTCGGCATCGCGAAGGGCGGCGGCCATCTCGTCGTAGTGGGCGAAGATGCGCTCCTGGACCTCCTCGACGGGCTGGTCGAGCGGGTACTCCTTCTTGACGATGGCGCCATTGACCTGCTCCCACTCGGCAACGAACTCGTCCTGGGCCTGGCAGAAGGCGGCAAGGGCCTCCTGGCCAAACTTCATGGCGGCGAGCATGTCGTCCTCGGAGATCTCCTCGGCGCCGGCCTCGACCATCGAGATGAAGACGGCAGAGCCGCCCAGCTCCAGGTCCAGGTCGGAGTTCTCGCGCTCCTCGTAGGTGGGGTTGACGATAAACTCGCCGGTCTCCACGTTACGGCCGATGCGCACGCAGGCAAGCGGGCCCTCGAAGGGCACGCCGCCGAGCGTCATGGCCAGGGAGGCACCCATGACGTTGATGACGTCAAAGGGGTTGACCTGGTCGGCGACGAGCGAGGTAGCGACGATGTGTACCTCGTTGCGGAAGCCGTCCGGGAAGCTCGGGCGAATCGGACGGTCGATCATGCGCGCGGTGAGCGTGGCCTTCTCACTGGGACGGCCCTCACGCTTGAGGTAGCCACCCGGGATGCGGCCGGCGGCGTACATCTTCTCGTTGAAGTCGACGGTCAGCGGGAAGAAGTCGTAGTTCTTGCGCTCCTTGGAGACGACCACGGTGTCGAGCATCGTGGTGTCGCCCTGCTTGACCAGGCAGGCGCCGGTGGCCTGCTTGGCAAGCTCGCCCGACTCAAAGGTGTAGGTCTTGCCGTACAGCTCAAAGGTCTTGGATACGAGTGTCATTGTTCTCCTTTACCCCGCAGGCCCCTTGCCTGCAGGCTCCTCATGTGACGCGGGCCCCCTGCCCCCGCCACGCTTCAGAGCGTGATTGTTCACGCCCTTACACAAAAAGAGCGCCCCGCTGCGCAGGACGCTCCTTGCATGTACAAATCCTTACTGGATGTTGTCGCGGATGCCCAGAGCCTTGATGAGCTCACGATACTCGACGATGTCGTTCTTCTTGATGTAGGAGAGAAGACGACGACGACGGCCGACGAGCATGAGCAGACCACGACGGGTGTGGAAGTCCTTCTGGTGGGACTTCATGTGCTCGGTCAGCTCCTTGATGCGCTCGGTCAGGATGGCGACCTGAACCTTGGGATTGCCGGTGTCGACCGGGGTGTTACCGAACTGGGCAGTCAGCTCCGCCTTGCGCTCTTTGGAAACAGTCATTGTTTCACCTTTCGTTTCTTGTCGCCCGCGGGCGACGCTATTCGCCTCGGACTGGGAAGCCGCCGGTGGAGCGAGCATCCAAGGTCGAGGTACCAACAGGTCGGTATGTTACCACAAGCAGCCCGCGCCTGCGCATCATCACCGACCCAACATGAATTCCATCGCACGGAGACGTTGATCAGTGTGCGTCGCAGCCCACACGTGCGAAAGCCCCAGCAAAAAGGCAGCGGTATGGGGGTCGACCCTCTCGGCCATAAGCGCATCGAAGGTCATGGACATAAGGGCGCGCAGCCATGCGACCTCACCGGTCGACACCAGCTCGGCACCGGGCACGCTCGACGCGCACGACCCGCACATGAGGCCGCCCGCCTGGGGCGAAAAATACGACAGCATCGGGTCTCCGCACAGCACGCATGCCGAAAAATCGGGTCGGTAGCCAACGTGCGACAGCAATTTAAAGACAAAGGCCGCCACGAGCAGGTCCATATGTGCCGCGTCGAGCCCGCTGCCGACAAGTGTGAGCGCCCGCTGCGTGATGGCAAAGGTAAACGGGTCCTCGGCGTCCTCGAACGAGCACACGCGCGCGACCTCGGCGATCGCGCTTGCGGCGCATGTCATCTCGTAATCGGGAGCAGCGCCGAGCGGCGCCTCCATAAGCTCGGCCTGGGAAACCACGTCGAGCGACCGGCCATGCGCAAGCAGCAGATCAACGGTACAGAACATTTCGCAGCGCGCAGCCAGGCGTCCACCGGGTTTGCGGGCGCCCTTTGCCACGGCACGAACCTGCCGACCCCGCTCGTCAAGCATCGTCAGGATCAGGTCCGTCTCTTTGAGCTTCGTCTTATCGAGCACGAGCACTTTCGTGCGATATGTACGAGAACCTGCCATTCGCGCCGCGTGTCCCTAATCCTCGGCGTTATAGCCAAAGCGGCGAATCTGGGCCTCGTCGTCACGCCAGCCGGCCTTGGCCTTCACGTCCAGCTCCAAAAAGACCTGGGTGCCAAAGATGCGCTCAAGGTCGCGACGGGCGTCGATGCCGATATGTTTGATCATCTCGCCGCCCTTGCCGATGATGATGCCCTTTTGGCCCTCGCGCTCGACGTAAATGGTGGCGTGCACGCGCAGCACCTTCTTGGTCTGCTCAAGCGCATCGCAAATCACGCCCACGGAGTGCGGGATCTCATCACGGGTGCGGCGCAAGACCTTCTCGCGCACAAACTCGGCAACGAGCGTCTCATCGGAAGCGTCGGTACCCATGTCCTCGGGGAACCAACGCGGACCCTCGGGCAAAAAGTGCGCAACGGTCTCGATGAAGGCATCGACGTTAAAGTTCTTGACCGACGACGTCACGATCTCGTCGTCATATTCCATGAGCTCGTGGGCAGCCTTAAGCTGCTCCATGACCTGTGCGGGGTCGGCCTCGTCGGCCTTGGTGAGCACCAGGACCTTCTTGCAGCGAGCATTCTTGACGCGTTCGGCAACCCAGGCGTCTCCCCTGCCGATAGGCTTAGTGGCATCGATCAAAAACGCGACGACGTCAACATCGTTCAGCTCGAACAGCGCGCTCTTGTTGAGCTCGGACCCCAGGCCATCCTTGGGCTTGTGGATACCCGGGGTATCGACAAAGACCAGCTGGTAGCCGGGGCGGTTGACGACGGCGCGCATACGGCGGCGGGTCGTTTGGGCCACCGGCGAGGTGATGGCAACCTTTTTGCCATAGCAGGCATTGAGCAGCGTGGACTTGCCGGCGTTGGGACGACCGACCAGGGCGACGAAGCCGCTGCGGAACCCGGGCTCAACGTCGCCAAAGCCCATGGGGGCATCATCCTCGTCACACAGGGCGTCGAGTTCTTCGTCGCTCATGCCCTCAAACGGGTCGAACTCCTCGACTTCCTCATAGGCCTCGGTCGCCTTAGCATCCGGGGACTCGTCGTCCAAAATCTCATCGGTAGGCTGCATATTGTCGGACATGGGAATCCCTTTCTAAATAAAGCCGAGCGCGTGGGCAAATACCAGCAAGCCCACAATCGCGGCGGTGATTGAAAGTACGTATACCGAGGCGGCGGCGATGTCCTTGGCGCGTTTTGCCAGCGGATGGAGCTCCTGGGTCGCCAGATCGACAATCGCCTCCATGGCGGTGTTGCACAGCTCGCCGTGAATCACCAGGCCGCAGCAGATGATAATCGTAGCCCACTCGGCAATGTCGAGCCCCACAATGCAGCCGGCAATGACAGTGCACACGCCCGCCACGAGCATGACCTTAATGTTGCGCTCGGTCTTGACGGCGGTGACGAAGCCCTCCATGGCGTAGGAGAACGACTTTAAAAAGGACGGATGGTCCTTGTTCGATCCGGGAATCATAAACGGCTCCTAGTCGTGGACATGATTGGTGATGGGGCCGACGTGAACGAGTTTGGGGTCCTCGCCGCGCTCGAGCGCCAGATCGCGCAGGATAGCGTCCTCGCGGGCCTCCATGACCTCGGCCTCGTCGTCCTCGATATGGTCATACCCCAGCAGGTGCAGCATGCCATGCACGAGCATCAGGCGGCACTCGTCGGCAGGGCTATTGCCAAAGCCGGGGGCCTGACGGGCAATGACCTGCGGGGCCAAGATGATATCGCCGAGCTCGAGCGTCTCGTCGGCGGGAATATCCTCGTCAAAGGCCGAGTCGCATTCAAACGAGAGGACATCGGTGGTGCGGTCGATGCCACGCCACTCGTGGTTGAGCTCGTGCATCTCGTCCTCATCGACATACGAAAGAGAAATCTCGACTTCACGCTCAACGCCCTCGGCGGCAAGCACAACCTCGCAGATGTGCTCTACCTCCTGCGAGTCGAGCAGCGTATCGAGCTCGGCATCGTTGCTGATCAATACACTCAACGGGACTCCTTTCGATCGCGCGAGCGCTGCTCGCGCACGCCATCATAAGCATCATATGCCTCAACGATACGACCTACCAGGGCATGGCGCACCACGTCGGCGCGCTCCAGGTGTGCAAACGCCACATCGTCGACACGGCCCAAAATCTTCTCGACATCCGCCAAGCCACCACGACGACCCACCAGGTCGCGCTGGCTGAGGTCGCCGGTAATCACGAACTTTGAGTTGAATCCAAGTCGTGTCAGGAACATCTTCATCTGCTCGGGCGTGGTATTTTGCGCTTCGTCGAGCACCACGAAGGCATCGCTCAGCGTACGACCGCGCATATAGGCAAGCGGGGCGATCTCGATCACGCCGCGCTCCATAAGCTCATCGGTGCGCTCGCGATCCATCATGTCAAAAAGGGCGTCGTAGAGCGGACGCATGTACGGATCGATCTTTTCCTCGAGGGTGCCGGGCAAAAAGCCCAGGTTCTCCCCTGCTTCGACAACCGGACGCGTCAAGATCAAACGGCCCACCTCGTGGCGCTTGAGCGCGGCAACGGCGAGCGCCATGGCCAGATAAGTCTTACCGGTACCGGCTGGACCCAGGCCAAACGTGATGGTATGCGAGCGGATGGCATCCACATAGCGCTTTTGCCCGAGCGTCTTGGGGCGAATGACGCGGCCGCGATACGAAAGCAGCACGTCATCGCGAAGCGACGTAGCCTCGTGCTCACCGTCGCGCAAGACGGCCAGGCAGCGAGAGACATCGTCGGCAGACAGGGTACGACCGGCCGCCGCCTCGCGAAAAGCGTGTTCGAAAAAACGCGCCACGAGTTCGACCTCGTCCGGGTCACCGCTCACGGCGATGCTATCGCCACGGGCGACCACGTGAGCGCGAACCAAACTCTCGAGCGCACGAAGGACGCCGTCGCCGGCGCCCAAAACACGCGAGGGATCAACTCCCTCGGGAACGGTAAGTCTAATCTTCGAGGCTTCCATGGACCTCCCTGCGCGCATGGACCAAGCCGGAATCATC
Organism: Collinsella sp.; assembly: GCA_019414025.1. GTDB lineage: Bacteria > Actinomycetota > Coriobacteriia > Coriobacteriales > Coriobacteriaceae > Collinsella. The sequence continues at coordinate 112,805 of DXMU01000020.1, read as the reverse complement.
GACTCCGATGATAGCAACATCGAGCAGGCACGGGGCTGTAAGTCCACAGGTATCGTCAAGACGGGCATGATGGAACGAACCGAGCGTCAGGTTGTCACCATACTCGAGCACGGCACGCTCGACAGTGCCCACGCGACGACGAGCATCGGCAATAGCGAGCTCCTGCGCCGTGTCTCGCATACGACGGCTGCGCTCGGCCATAACCTCGGGCGGCACCTGGTCGGGCATGTCGGCAGCAAGGGTACCGGGACGCTTGCTGTAGCGGAACACGTGCATACGCGAGAAACCCACACGGCGGCACAGCGCCAGCGACTCCTCGAACTCCTCGTCCGTCTCACCAGGAAAACCGACGATGACATCGCACGAAAGAGACGCCTGGGGCAAGTTGGCGCGAATCATACGCACCGTGTCCTCAAAGGCCTCCGCGCTATAGGGACGACCCATGCGATGCAGGGTCGCCGTACAGCCGGACTGCACGGGCAGGTGCAAAAACGGGGCGATACGCTGCGGATAGCGCGCCATAACCTTAAGCAGGCGCTCAGAGATATCCATGGGCTCGACCGAGGAAATGCGCACATGCGCAATAGTCGTGCGCTCCATGATGGCCTCGAGCAGCTCATCGATTTCGACATGCTCGTCGGTCGCGCTCTTGCCATCGTAGGCACCCAGGTTCACACCGGTCAGCACCACCTCGGGCACGCCGGCCTCCTGGGCCTCGCGAACTTGTTCAAGCACGGACTCGACGGGCACGGAGCGCTCGGGGCCGCGCGCCTTCCACACAATGCAATAGGTGCAGCGATGGTTGCAGCCGTCCTGGATCTTCACGCCCAGGCGAGAGCGACCGAGCGCATCGACCACCTCGCCATCGCTGCAGGCGGGAACGCTATCGGACTCAACGCCCAGCACCTCGCAGACACGTTCGGCGACATCAATCTTGGACGGCTCGGCGATCACGCGATCCGAGAGCTCCAACAGCTCCTCGGGATGCAAATTGACCACGCAACCGGTCACGAGCACATAAGGCTCGTTTGGATGGGCCAGCGCATGACGGACGGCCTTGCGGGTCTTAGCCTCGGCCTCGCCCGTCACGGCACAGGTATTGATTACGATCAGATCGGCATCCTGGGGCTCCACAATAGCAAAGCCCAGGCGCATAAGATCGGCAGTGATACGGTCAGACTCAACCCGGTTGACGCGGCAGCCGAGGTTGACAACAGAGATATGGGGTGCGAGCACGCGGGCTCCTTAATCGAGGATGTCGTCGAGGGCACTCTTGATGCGATCGGTAACCGATTTCTTGCCGGGAGCGACGTCGTCGCCGGACTCGGCGGCGAAGGCCTCGAGCAGGTCGCGCTGCTTGGCCGAAAGGCTCGTGGGAACGAGCACGCGCAGCTGAACGACCAGGCGGCCACGCGAGCCGCCACCGCCAATGCGGGGCATGCCGAAGTTACCGACGCTCACGGTGTCGCCGTACTGCGTGCCGGCGGGGACCGTGACCTTAACGACCTCGTCAGGCATAATGCCCTCGACCTCGATCTCGCAGCCGAGAGCCGCCTGCGCAATCGAGATATCGCTCACGAGGTACAGGTCGTCGCCGTTGCGCTTAAAGCGCTCGTGGTCGGCGACGCGAACGTTGACGATCAGGTCGCCCGAGGGCTCGCCGCGAAGGCCGGCCTCGCCAAAGCCGCTCACGCGCAGCTGGCGGCCGGTCGAAACGCCGGCGGGAATATCGATGTCGATCTTTTCGTGGGAAGGCGTGCGGCCCTGACCATCGCAGGTCTCGCAGGGATGATCGATGACCGTGCCCTCGCCGTGGCAGTCGGGGCAAGGCGAAGAGGACTGGACCTGGCCCAAGAACGAACGCTGGACCGTCGTGACATAGCCCGTGCCGTGGCAACGGCTGCACTGCTTTTCCTGTGCACCCTCGGCCCTACCGGTACCGTTGCAGTCCTCGCAAGGAGCAAGGCGATCATAGCTGATCGTCTTTTTGCAGCCGAGCGCCGCCTCCTCGAGCGTCACCGAAAGCGAGATGGCCATGTCACGTCCGCGACGACGCTCACGACGGCTGCGGGCACCACCACCGGCACCGCCGCCAAAAAACGACGAGAACAGGTCGTCCATGCCCATGCCACCAAAGATATCGTTGATGTCGACATAGCCCGAACCACCAGGGCCGTCCGCGGTGCCGTAGCGGTCGTAGTTTGCACGCTTCTGCTCATCGGAAAGAACGGAATATGCCTCGTTGAGCTCTTTGAACTTGGCCTCGGCCTCGGGGTCGTCCGAAACGTCCGGGTGTACGGTACGGGCCTTCTTTAGAAACGCGCGCTTAATCGTCCGCGCGTCGGCATCCTTTTCGACGCCAAGTACCTCGTAGTAATCCCTATTTTCCGACACGACCGAATCCTTCCGACTTTCATTATTGTCACAGTGCGTCCTATACCCAAGCTGGGGCGGCCGCAAACAGAGGGTTTGATGTTAGTACATTCCGTACGGCGAAAGCATGGCACGCTGCGAGCAGCTCGCAAACCAAACCGACACGAGTGCGAACATGAAGCCGTTGGCAAAACCGTTGGCAAACTGCATCGCGCCGCGTTTCCACCACAGCAGGCTGCGATGAAGCACGCCGTCCGAGAGCACCATGAACAGGCCCATGGCAAACGGAATAAAGCACATCATGGCAAAGGCCGAGAACACGCCCGAGATGGCCGACAGCACCAAAAACGGCGCCACAATGCCCATCAGGTAAAAGCCAGTACGAGCTTTGCCTTCCAAGCGCTCGGCCTCAACATGGGCGCGGCCGACCAGGTCGCCGCCCGCGGCACCGTTAGTGCCTGCGTGGCCCATGCCGCTAATGCGGACCTCGTCGCCATCGTGCGTGCCGGCAGGAAACTCAATCGTCTGCTCGGAGGTCACACGGGTTCGCCCGCTGCCACCGCAATCGGGGCAGGGGTCGGCCACGACCTTACCGGAACCGCCGCACTCGGGGCAGACCGACTGGAACGTGCCCGCACCAAACAGGAAGGACAGGTCGACGTCGATGTGGCCGCGGCCACCGCAGCTCGGACAGGTGTGGGCATGCTCTGAAGAAACGGAGCCCGATCCGCCACAATGCCCGCAGGTGTCAAAGCGGGTATATCGAACGGTCTTGTGGGCACCGCTCTTGGCCTCCTTGGCGTCGAGCTTGATATCGACGACCACGTTGGCGCCACTCTCGGGGTTGTAGGCCGCCTGGCCGCGACGGGGCTGGCCCCAGGCGCCTCCGAAGGGGAAACCGCCGTCAAAGGGATTGCCGTAACCGGCGCTGCCGGCATAACCGCCGCCATAGGGCGAAGCCGTCGGTGCACCGGCAAAGGGATTGCCCGACCGCATGGCGTCGTAACGCGCACGCTTCTGCTCGTCCGAGAGCACGGCGTAGGCCTCGGAAACCTCTTTAAACTTCTCCTCGGCATCCGGCTCTTTATTGACGTCCGGATGGAGCTTGCGGGCCTTTTGTTGGAAAGCCTTTTGGATATCACGCGAGGTGGCGTCCTTGGAGACGCCCAAAATCTCGTAGTAATCTTTTTCGTTCATCGTCGCCATGCGCGGCAACCTCCTGCTCACAGCAGCGTATATATTGCGGTAATTCTACCCGAGCGGCCTAAGCTAGACCCCAAAACAGCTCGAACAGCACATTTCCATCGAGCCAACCTAGGTGGGTCGGCGCCAGGCGGGCACAGGTGCGGCCAGCGAGGACATCGACAGAGACGGTAGGCCCCGCATGGTTATCACCGTGCTCGGGCACCCAAGTGGCAAGCCCAAGATCAAGAGCGCGATCACAAGCCGCTGTCAGTTCATCGGCAGGGATGACACGAGCCGCGCGAACCAACAGGTCGGAAGCGAGACCGCGCGTCATGCGACAAGCGAGCATCAGATCCTCGGCTGCCGCCTCGCGATGCGTCAGGTACTCGGCCTCAAACGCCGTCGCGGCATCGTCGCGTTGCACCAGACGCACGCGGTGCGCATCGCCTCGAGAAGACACGCCGAGGAACAAACCTGCAAGACAGTCGAAATCCTCGGCGTCGAGCATGCCCGCGGCAGAACGGCCCAGGCCCAGATAGCCCTGTCCGGTCCAATAGGCAATGTTGTGGGCACACTCATGGCCGTCGAGCGCGTAGCTCGCCACCTCATACGGGTGATAGCCGGCCGCAGTCAGACAATCACGCGCCACGTCCATGCATGCGGCCTGGAAATCCTCGTCGGGCTCGAGCGACTCGTCGCGACACGCCATGCGGTAGAGCGGCGTGCCCTCCTCGAGCGTGAGGGGGTACACCGATACATGATGCGGCGCCGCCGCCAACACGCCATCGAGCGTGCGCTGCCAGCTTACGGCAGTCTGCCCGGGAAGTCCGCACATCAGGTCGCAGGACACATCGAGCCCAGCGTCCCTCACCGCGGCGATGGCTGCAAGGCCGCGGTGCGAATCGTGGATACGGCCAATCGCGGCAAGCTCGGCGTTGTCGAGGGTTTGGACTCCCAGAGAAATGCGCGTAACGCCCACCCCGGCAAGCGCCGCGGCAAGCTGCGAAGTCAACGACTCAGGATTGGCCTCGCAGGTAAACTCAACGGGAGCGCACCACGTACGAATACGCCGCGCCAGCTCCACCAGGCGCTCCCCCGCCAGCGACGGCGTGCCGCCGCCAACATAGACGGTGCGGATCTGGTCAAGGGCCCCAGCGTTGCCAAAAGCATCGAGCCGCGCATACAGTTGCTCAAAATAGGCATCGAGCGCAGCGTCCAGGTCGCACGGCGCCACGCTGCGCGAGTCAAAGTCGCAATAGCGACATTTCTGAGCGCAAAACGGCACGTGCACATACAGCGCGGTAACGGCCACCCTTAAGCCTCCAGCGGATGGGCGGGCACCGGCTCGCCGGCGGCAAGCGCGGCCTCGCAGACCACCACGTCGCGCTCGATATCATCGACCAGCGCCATAAACTCCTCGTACGTGGAGCAGCGCACCACCTGAGCGCGCCAGGCGGCGGCATGGGGCATGCCCTTTAAGTACCAGGTTGCATACGTACGGGCGCGCGACATAAGCGGCAGAAGCTCGTGCGTCAACGTCAGGTGCTCGCGCAGGGCCTCCAGGCGCTCGACCGAGGAGTGAGAAGGAACCGGCGTGCCATCGAGTGCAAGGGCTCGGGCATCGCCGAACACCCACGGATTGCCGTAGATGCCGCGCGCAATAAACACCGCGCTGGCACCCGAGCCGCTCAGATGCTCCGCCGCATCCTCGGCCGAGAACACGTCGCCCGAACCGATAACGGGAATCTCGACGGCGTCGGCCACCTCATCGACGACCGACCAATCGGCCTGACCCGTATAGAGTTGTGTGGCGCAGCGGCCATGCACCGCCACCGCAGATGCACCTGCCCCCTCGAGCATCTGGGCAAACGTCGCGGCATTGCGATCTTCGGCGTAAAAGCCCTTACGGATCTTTACGGTCACGGGCACGTGCGCCGCGCCCACCGCTGCCTCGACGATCTTCTCTGCCAGCTCGGGCGTGCGCATAAGCGCCGAGCCCTCGCCCTTGGTGACAACCTTGCGAGCTGGGCAGGCCATGTTGATATCAATCAAAGACAGGCGATCGCCCACACGTTCCTCGACGGCGGCGACGGCACTCGCAAATTGATCGGGCTTGGAGCCAAAGAGCTGCACGCAAATCTGCTGCTCCTCGTCGGCCGGCAGCACCAGGCGCCACGTTTTGTTGCTGGCATAGGCAAGGCCTGCCACGCTCACCATCTCGCTGTAGGCAAGGTTGGCACCGCGGCGGCGGCACATGATGCGGTAGGCAGGGTCGGTCACACCCGCCATGGGAGCCATAAGGAACGGCTGCTCGGCATAGGCGCCCAGCAGCCGCTTGCTGTATTCAGAAAGCACCATAGACCTACTCGTCCACCTTGAGGATCGCCATAAAGGCCTCCTGCGGGACCTCGACCGATCCGATGGCCTTCATGCGCTTCTTGCCCTCTTTCTGCTTCTCGAGCAGCTTGCGCTTACGCGAGATATCGCCGCCGTAGCACTTGGCAAGTACGTCCTTGCGACGCGCCTTGACGGTGGAGCGGGCGATGATCTTGTTACCGATAGCACCCTGGATGGGCACCTCGAACAGCTGACGCGGGATGATCTCCTTAAGCTTGTCGCACAGGCCACGGGCCAGGCCATAGGCCTTGTCCTTGTGGACGATAAACGACAGCGCGTCCACCTCATCGCCCGAAAGCAAAATATCGAGCTTAACGAGCTCGGATGGACGGTACTCGTTGAACTCGTAGTCGAGCGAGGCATAACCCTTGGTACGGCTCTTGAGCTGGTCAAAGAAGTCCAAGATGAGCTCGGCGAGCGGCATATCGAAGCGCATCTCGACCGATTTGCTCGTGAGGTGGATCATGTCGGTCGTGACGCCGCGGTGCTCGATGGCGAGCTGCATGACGGCACCCGTGTACTCAGGCGGGCAGATGATCTTTGCCTTGAGGTAGGGTTCCTCGATACGCTCGATGCGCGTGGCCTCGGGAAGGTCCTGCGGACTGCGGACATCGATCATCTCGCCGTCGGTCTTGTAGACGTGATAGTCGACCGAGGGGCTCGTGGCAATGAGGTCCAGGTTGAATTCGCGCTCCAGGCGTTCCTTGACGACTTCCATGTGTAGCAGGCCCAAGAAGCCCACGCGGAAGCCAAAGCCGAGCGCCACCGAGGTCTCGGGCTCCCACACCAACGATGGGTCGTTAACGTGCAGCTTATCGAGCGCGTCACGCAGGTTCTCGTAGTCCTTGTTATCGATTGGGAACAGGCCCGTATAGACCATGGGCTTGGCCTCGCGGTAACCCGGAAGCGGCTCGGGGCAGGGGTTCGACGCCCAGGTAAGGGTGTCGCCCACGCGAACGGCCTCGGGGTCCTTCAGGCCCGTGACCACATAGCCGACCTCGCCAACCGTCAGCGCGTCAACCGGGGTCTCGGCAGGACGCTTGACACCCACGCCGTCGACCAAAAAGTCGCCCTTTGCCTGCATCATGCGCAGGGTATCGCCCTTTTTGATGGAGCCGTCAAAGACGCGCACCGTGGCGACGACGCCACGATACTCGTCGAAGTACGAATCCAGAATGAGTGCCTTGAGCGGCGCGTTCGCATCGCCCTTGGGCGGAGAGATCAAAAAGACAATGGACTCCAGCAGATCATGGATGCCCTCGCCGGTCTTGCCCGAGACACACACGGCATCATCGGCAGGAATCGCCAAGTCATCCTCGATCTCGGTCTTGACCTCATCGGGATGGGCCGAGGGCAGGTCGATCTTGTTGATGGCCGGCACAATGTCCAGATTGGCGTTCATGGCGAGCGTCGCATTGGAGACGGTCTGCGCCTCGACACCCTGGGTGGCATCAACGACGAGCACCGCGCCCTCGCAGGCGGCCAGCGAACGCGAGACCTCGTAGGTAAAGTCAACGTGGCCCGGCGTATCAATCAGGTTGAACTGATATGTCTCGCCATCATCGGCGTCATAGGACACGCGAACGGCATTGGACTTGATCGTGATGCCGCGCTCGCGCTCGATATCCATAGTGTCGAGCAGCTGCGACTCCATGTCGCGCTCGTCAACGGTATGGGTGAGCTCGAGGATACGGTCACTGATCGTGGACTTGCCATGGTCGATGTGCGCAACAATTGAGAAGTTGCGGATGTGGGAAATGTCAATTGAAGTATTCATGCGGACTATCTTACCCGAGCGATACAAAAAATGGAGCCTGTTCCATAAAACAGGCTCCATTTATGCGCGTAATCTGTGTGGTGTGAAATTTACAACTTAGGCGTTGATGCTGTTCACGAGCTTGGCAAGACCGGACTTGCGGTTGGAAGCCTGGTTCTTGTGGATAACATGCTTGGCGGCAGCCATGTCGAGACGCTTGGTGACGGTCTTGAGGGCAGCCTGGGCCTTCTCGGCGTCGCCCTCGGCGACGGCGGACTGGACGTGCTTGGTCAGCGTCTTGAGCTCGGACTTGACAGCCTTGTTACGCATGCGAGCTGCCTCATTGGTGCGGATACGCTTCTTCTGAGACTTGATGTTTGCCACTTCTGGAGTTCCTTTCGAGTTCCTTGCAAAAAATGTATGACACCTCTGAGACACGGTGAGGTCATGCAAGCGCCTACTATAGCACGCTCCCCCTCAAAGGGATAGAACGAATTTGTCAAATAGGCAGGTATCATCACGATTTTCTCAAGATGTTCGTAATCCAGAGCAAAAGCGCGGTCTGAGAATCGGCCGAACCCTTCAGCGCGAGCTCCACATCGACCGCGCTCTCGAGCGCGGCAACGAGCTCTGCCATCGAAAAGCGACGTGCCCAGGTCAGGTGATTCTTGACCTGCCAGGACTGGAGCTTAAGTGTTGCGGCCAGCTCACGACCCTGTCCGCGCGCATCGAGCGCCTTGGCAACGATAAGCTCGCGGATGCGGCCGCACAGCAATGTGTAAGTCCACACGTAGCTCTTGGCGGGCAGTAGATTGAAAAGCTCGAGCGAGCGTCGCATGTCACGGGCCGAGACCGCATTGAGAAAGTCCCAGGGTTGAACCTCGGCCGTACGTACAATCCAGCGCTCAACGTCGGCAAGCTCAATCTGGGGCGCCTCGACCATCTGGGCAAGCTTAGCCAAGTCGTTATCGAGCATGCGAGTGTTTTCACCCGAACGCGAGACGAGTTCCTCGGCGGCCGCCGTCGAGATCGACTTGCCGTGCAGCGTCGCCATCTGCTGCACACGGCGCGGTAGCTCCCAGCGCTTGGTGCCGGAGCAATCGATCACCGCCTTCTTGTCGATCTTGGCGATCGCCTTATACAGGCGCGTGTTCTTGGCAAGCGAGTCGGCGATGATGAGGCAGACCGTTGTGGGGCTGGGACTTGCCAGATACTCAACGAGCGGCTCCGAGACCGCCTTGGCGAGCTTTGAACAGCCGTCAAGGATTACCAGGCGAAACTCGCTGCCCATGGGAAAGGTGTTGAGCGATCCGATAATCGACTCGATATCGGGGTCTTTGGTCATATCGCGCTCGTCGAGGTTGAACTCGACCATACCCGACTTTTCCAGACGCGCTTTCATACGCGAGACGGCGTGATCGCGCTTGACTCCGTCGGTACCGACGATCAGATATGCCGGCAGCAGACCGGTTTCGGACATTGCGCTCCCCTCCCGCAGGCCTTCGTATTCGTTCCGTGCCATTCTAGCCCAGGGGCCCACCACACGCCAACGACGTCGTCACGGTCGCTGGCATCGCATCGCAAAGCCATTCGCAGTCGGCGTGACGGTAATGTCGCCGTGTTCGATAGTGCACGCGAACACACCGCCCGCTTCCTTAACGGCATCGATGCAGGCATCGGACGGATGGCCGTATCGATTCCCCACGCCCGCGCTCGCGAGGGAAAGCTCGGGCTTCAGGACGTCCAGCAACTCACCATCGACTGAAACCTTAGAGCCGTGATGCCCAAGTTTAAGTACGTCGATATCCCCCACCTCCTGCACGAATTCCCGATCTTGGTCGAGCTCGGCATCACCGGTGAGGAGCATACGCAGGCCCTTGCCTTCCTGAACATAAGAGAGCAGCAGGACAAGCGAATCCTCATTTCCCTCGCCATCCACGGATTCGAATGGCCACATCACGCGGGCGCAAAATGAGCCGATATCGACCGTATCCCCACGGCGCACCTGCCGATACTCCACGCCAGGTCGGTTCAATACCTCGGCAGGAGCATCCTCCAGCGCATCCGCCGCCACGGCAATCGTTCCGACCGAAAACTGTTCGAGCACGGCAGGCAGACCACCCCAGTGGTCCTCATCCCAATGCGTCACAAAGACGGCATCGATATGGTGCACGTTATTGCGGACCAACGCCGCCACCACGCGCTCGTCGAGTCCGCAGTCGACGAGTGCTACTGCGCCGCCCTGGCGGATAAGAATCGCATCGGCCTGACCCACATCGAGCACCGTCACCGAAGACGGAGCGAATCGATCCCAGTAGACGTACGGAATCGCAGCCAAGAGCACCAGGCATGCAAGCCCCACCGCCATAGGGCGTGCACGGGGACGCGGCCACCGGACAAGCAGAACCGCCAGCAAAAACGGCACTAGGTAAATCCACATGCTATCGGGCGGCACGCTCACGGATGCACCCGGTACGGCGGCAAACAGCTGCTCGAAAAACAGCGCGCAACGGGCGGCAATCATGGGCACAACGAGCGCCCAAGTCCGCAACGGTGCCACAAGCGAAAAGGGAACCAGCACGATCGACACAGCAAGCAGTACGCTCACCACCGGACCGATGACCGCATTTGCCAGCGGAGCAATGAGCGAGAACGTACCGAAGGCAGGAATGGTAATGGGGAGCGTCGCCAACTGCGAGCACAGCGTGACGGAAAGCATGCTGGCAACGCCCGTCGGCACACCCAGCTCACCCAAAGCGTAGGTCGCATAGGGGCAAAAGCACAGAATGGCTAAGACGCTGGCACATGAAAGCTGAAAGCCCATCTCGAACAGCACCGTCGGCCGCAGTAGCACAAAGATGGACATGGTTACGAAGAGTGCCGAAAGACCGTGCCGGCGACGCCCCGCGCCGTTTACGACAAGCGTCACGAACACCATGCAGCACGCACGAACGGCCGAGGGGGACGCGCCCGTAAAGGCAGCGTAGCCCACAAGCGTTATCGCCAATATCGCCCGCTGAAGGCCACGTGAGCACCGAGTCTTTTGCAATACGCCCTCGATTACAAACCCCACGATAGCCAAATGGCTGCCCGAGACGGCGATAAGATGTGCCGTTCCCGTCACCGAAAACCAGTCGCCCGCCGGCTGGGCGCGCAGCTCGGCCGAACGCCCGCAGACGACACCGGCTATGAGCGCACGCGCCGGGTCGGTCGCAGGCGCGATGGACGCAAGCAGCCCATTTCGCAGCCGAAGCAGCGGCCCCGGAGAGCCCTCATCGACGGACAAAATCCGAACGGCTTTAACCTTGCGCACCTCGCCTCGGAGCGCGCGCGATCGTCCATACGCATCGTTCTCAAAACGTGAAACGCGACCGATAACACGCACGTGCGCCCCGACCTTGAGCTCGCGGTCACACGATAGGCGAACCGTTGCCAAGTTCTTACCGTCCGCGCGTGCCTCGCAGGTATAGGAATACACGTCGTCGTTTATGGATGGATCACCCTGCACGACAAACTCGAGGCTGCTTGCCGCTCGACCATCGAGCGCCTTCGAGGCGCTTAGCGCGCCCACAGCCCACCACGCCGAGACGACCGCTCCCGCCACGAGACCGACGGACGCGGCATACAGCCACCGCTTCCAAGGGGCAAGCCGCGCACAAGATTGAGCCAGCACAACGAATACCGCCGCCGCAACGGGAATGGCCCATAGCAGCCCGACCGCCGGCGCCTGCTCCCTCAGCAGCGCATCAGCGGCCACGTTGAGCACCAAGGCGCAGCTCATGCACATGCCGGCACACAGGGCCATCGTCCACGGCATCAGGGGCCGCGGAGGCATCACATGTTCGCGCTCGGTCGCACTCATACGCAGATGCAATCTTTGATTTTGGCAAGCTTCTTCTCGCCGATTCCCGACACACGCATCAGGTCGTCAACCGAGGCAAAAGCACCGTTCTTTGTCCGCTCATCGATAATCGACTGGGCCATGGAGGGACCGATGCCCGAGAGCGTCTGCAGCTCTGCCGCGCTTGCCGTATTGATGTTTACCAGGCCTGTTGCGCCACTCACGCCCGATGATGCGGAAGCCCCACCATCAACACCGGCTTCCGCAATGGACGCCTGCTGCTCCCCTACCGTTGGAACGTGAATCTTCTGTCCATCGACGACCTTAGATGCCCGATTGAGCCCCGTAACGTCTGCCTCGGGCGCCAGCCCGCCGGCGGCATCAATCGCCTGAGCCACCCGCGCGCCGTCCTTGAGACGATATACACCGGGCGACACAACGGCGCCATCGACATCGACATAGACCTCTGCCGCGGCAGAAGCCTTAGTCGAAGAACCTTCGGATGTCTTTCCGCTCGAGGCATCACCGGATCCCGGCTCCACCAACGAGCCCGAACCGTCAGTGCGCTCAAACGACACGCCACCGGCACCGCCGCCAAGGTTCGCCATCGCCAGTCCACTCGCCATCGCAATGACGACCAGTATCGCCATCACCACTGCCTTATGACCGAGCAACTTGTCAGCCAAGCGGTCCATCCGTTTGACCCGTTCGTGTTGTTCGCGCTGCGCCATAGCAAAACCTCCCAACAACATCGTGTCAGGAAAAGAGCCCTGCAACAGCCACGCTCCAAAACCGGTTTTAGCGGTCAAACCAAAAACCGACCAAAACCCTGCACAAATCTGTCCATTTATTCAGGCACACGTCAGCAAATGAACACTTAGCCGCAAAATACCCAGATAGCAAAAGACCGGCGATGCAGAAGCATCGTCGGTCTATGCACAAAATTACTCGTGATCTTGGTAAATCTCACGCGGAGCAAGCTCCGAATGTTTGCGTTTTAAGGTCTTAGGGGCCTTATACGTGTTGCTCTCGAAGTCGATGTACTCGGTCTGCTTGAGCAGGCGCTCGATCATCTCCTCATGATCGAACAACTCCCAGGCCTCATGCACGGCATCGAGTTTGGCATGCGTCTCGGGACGGCGCGGCATAAATAGCGTGCAGCAGTCGGGAGCGGCCTCAGTCGAGATATCGAACGTACCAATCTCCTCGGCGCGCGCGATGATCTCCTGCTTGTCCGAACCGATGAGAGGGCGGAACACGGGGATCTTCACGGCCTCGTTGACGGCCATGATGTTCTCAAGCGTTTGGGAGGCAACCTGCCCAAGCGATTCGCCCGTAACGATGGCCTTGGCGCCCTCGATGTGTGCAATGTGCTCGGCAACCGAATACATAATGCGGCGATACATGATCACGCGCAGATTGCTGGGGCAGGTGACCGAAATCTCACGCTGGCAGTCGCCAAACGGCACCACGTACAGGCGGCCGATCTGGACACCCGGCTCAAGCGCACGGATGATGTCCTGCACCAAATACTCGCTCGTATCGGGCGTCTGCGGACGACCAGAGAAATGTACCGGCACGCACACCGCGCCGCGACGCGCGAGCATCCAGGTCGCCACCGGAGAATCGATACCCGACGACAGCAGCGTCACGACCTTGCCGGCAGAACCCACCGGCAGACCGCCCACGCCGCGCTCGGAGCGCGCATACACGTAGACGCTACCCTGGACCACCAGTACGTGCACCATCGCATCGGGGTCGTGCATTTGAACCTTTTTATCGGGGAAGGCCTCACACAACACCTCGCCCACCTGACGATTGATGTCAATCGAGGTGAGCTCATAGTCGGTATTGGAGCGCTTGGCGTGCACCTTAAACGAATCGAAGGAACCAAACTCGCGCAGCGCCTTCACGGCGGCGGCACAGTACTCCTGAGGGTCGCGATTGGTGTGATACGCCAAAGACACGCGAGCAACGCCGGGAACGGTGCGAATGACACGCGCCGCCTCGTCGGCCTGATGCTCGTTAAAGGTCACGAGGATATAACCGGAAATTCGAGACACGGCATTCACGGAAAAGGCGGCCAAGGCCGCCTTGATGTTATCCATGAGGATATGCTCAAAATGTGCGCGGTTCTTACCCTTCAGTCCAACCTCGTGATAGTGGACCAGGCAGACGCGAGCCGCCATTTAGGCTTCAGCAACCTTGTGGCCGAGCGCCTTCTCGTAACGGGCCTCGTCGTAAGAGATGTCGCCGTCGACAATCTCATCCATAGCCATCGAGATGGTATCGGCACCGGAAAGCCCGATGGTGATGTCATCGACATCCTGGACGGCAAGCACGCGGTTGTGCTGGCCACGCAGCATGCTATTGATGTCGCAGGCGCGCTTGGAGGCAAGCGAAGCGAGCAGGAAGCGGTTGTGATCGGTCTTCTCCAGAAGATCGTCAATGCAAGGCTTTACAACGGACACGGACCTCAGATCCTTTCATGCATATCGAGAACGCGAACGAGCTCGTCGGTCGCGCGGTCGAGATCGTCATTCACCACGACGTCGTCGTAGCGGTCGGCAAGGGCAAGCTCATCGGCGGCGTTTGCCATACGCAGCTCAATCGTCTCGGGCGTCTCGGTACCGCGACCGACTAGACGCTCGCGGAGTACCTCAAGCGAAGGCGGCTTGATAAAGATCAGCACGGCCTCGGGGAAACGCTCCTTCACCTGCAGGGCGCCCTGGACATCGATCTCCAAAATCAGAGATGCGCCAGAGGCGAGCTTGGATGTGACCTCGCTCACCAACGTGCCGTAGCAGTTACCGTGGACCTCGGCCCACTCAACAAACTCACCGTTTGCCACGCGGCGGTCGAACTCCTCGCGCGTCAGAAAAAAGTAGTTGACGCCGTCGACCTCACCTTTGCGTGGTGCTCGCGTGGTAGCCGAAACCGTCAGGCCCAGGTTCGAGCGGAGCTCGCGCACACGAGTGACGAGCGTGCCCTTGCCTGCGCCTGACGGTCCAGAAATCACAAAGAGCTTGGAATCCTGAGCGCTCACTTATTTGGTCAGCTGCTCGAGGAGCTGCTCGCGCTGACGGACGCCGAGGCCCTGGACGCGACGGGTAGCGGAGATGCCGAGCTCCTCCATGATCTTGGCGGCCTTGGCCTTGCCATAACCAGGGAGAGACTCGATGAGGGTGGAAACCTTCATGCGGGAAGCGATGGGGTCATCGGAGTTGAGCACAGACTCGAGGGACTTCTCGCCCTTCTTGATCTGCTCGCGAAGCTCAGCGCGGGCGTGACGTGCGGCAGCAGCCTTCTCAAGAGCCTGCTTGCGCTGCTCATCGGTAAGCTGAGGGAGTGCCATTCGTACCTCCAAATAGTTGGGTTATATCTGATTCAATAATTGGCATTTTAGCACGTAGAACGTACAAAATGCCCAATAGCGGCTCCATAGGTTAGACGATACCCGCAAAAAGTGCAATATACTGCGCCCAAAGTTAAGCCCCTGACCTGCGATTCCACACAAAGGATGGGAAAGTTTACGCAGGCACAAGGGCTATTTTGTGCTAATGAGACCTAAAAGTGGTGACTTAGGGGAATCTTTTACGCGACGTTTTCGACCAGCTCGGCGACGATAGCGTCAAAGGCGGCAACCGGATCGTCGGCACCGGTGATGGGACGTCCCACAACAATGTGGCTTGCACCACGCTCGATAGCCTGGGAAGGCGTCGCCACGCGAGACTGGTCACCAAGAGCGGCACCCACCGGACGCACGCCCGGGGTCACGATCAGCGCGTCGGGACCGAGCAGCTCACGCATGTCATGAGCCTCCATCGGCGAGCACACGATGCCGTCGATGCCGTTGGTCTGGGCAAGCTTTGCCAGACGGGCGGCTTCCTCAGCAACGGGCGACTCGACGCCGATCTCGGCCAGCGCATCCTGGTTCATACTCGTGAGCACGGTAATGGCGACGAGCTTGGCGCGGTCCTCGCGCGCCTCCTCGGCACCCTCACGGCACGCGGCGAGCATAGCGCCCGAACCCAAGCCGTGGACCGAGAGCAGGTCGGCACCGGCAAGCGAGGCCGAACGGGCGGCACCGCGCACCTGATGCGGAATGTCATGGAACTTAAGGTCGAGGAAGACCTTGAAGCCCAGGTCCTTGAACGTCTTGACGATCTCGGGACCCTCGGCGTAATAGAGCGTCATGCCCACCTTGAGCCAGGCGGCATGGCCCGAAAGCTCATGGGCGAGCTCGAGCGCACGCTCACGGTCGCAGTCGAGGGCGACGATAACACGGTCGCGGGCATCGGTCTCTAGCATTCGAACGCACCTACCAGTTCGTTGATGTCCTTCACGCCCTGGGACTCGGCCCAGGCCTCGAGCTCATGCGCGATCTTGAGCGAAGCACACGGATCGACAAAGTTGGCCATGCCGACCGACACGCAGGTGGCACCGGCCAGGATAAACTCGGCCGCATCCTCGCCGGTCATGACACCGCCGACACCGTTGATGGGGATATCGACGGCCTGGGCGACCTCCCAGACCATGCGCACGGCGATGTGGTGGCACAGCGGGCCCGAAAGGCCGCCCTTGGGCTTGGCCACGCGGGACTTACGGGTATGGACGTCGATGGCCATACCCTGAATGGAGTTGATGACCGAAAGGCCGTCGGCGCCGGCAGCCTCGAGGGCCTTGGCTATCTCGGCGACGTTGACCGGCGCCATCTTCACGAACAGCGGCTTATCGGTCACCTTACGGCAAGCAGCCATAACGGCAGAGGCGCCCTCGGGCGAGGAGCCCATGGCGGCACCGCCGGCGGCGATATTGGGGCAGCTCACGTTGATCTCATAGCCGGCAGCCCAGGGGCACAGCTCGACATACATCTCGAGCGCGCGGACAAACTCGTCAACGGAATGGCCGGCGACCTGACAGATGACCTGGCAACCGTCCTTGGAGAGCTGCTCGAGCCACGGACCGGACTCACGGGCAAAGGCAGCCACGCCAGGGTTCTGAAGGCCCACGGAGTTGATCATGCCGCCCGGGATCTCGGCCATGCGGGGCGCGGGGTTGCCGGGCCAGGGCTCGGCAGCGCAGCCCTTGGTGGTGATGGCACCCAGCTGGGAGACATCAAAGAAGTTCTGGAACTGCCAACCGTAGCCAAAGGTACCGGCTGCGGTGTTGATGGGGTTCTGCATCTTGACACCGCCGAAATCGACGGCCATGTTCACGGTACCCACTAGAAGACCACCACCTTGGAAGCATCGAACACGGGGCCGCACATGCAGGCACCCTTCATACCGTCGACCGTCTCGACATTGCAGGTGTTGCAGGCGCCAAAGCCACAGCTCATCATGCGCTCGAGGGACACCTCGCAGTACGCACCGGCCTCGGCGGCGGCAGCGGCGACTTTCTTCATCATGACAGCGGGGCCGCAGCTGGCCACATAGTCGTAGCCGCCCTCGCCGAGCAGCTCGGCTGCCGGGTCGGTGCAAAAACCGTGCGTGCCCAGCGTGCCATCGTCGGTGCACACGTTAACCGTGGCGCCCAACGCGCGGAACTCATCGACACCCACGGCCTTGGAAGCGGTGCCAAAGCCCAGGCACACGTCGACATCCACGCCCTGCTCGGCAAGCATACCGGCGAGGCAGAGCACGGGCGGAACGCCGATGCCGCCCGCCACGAGCAGCGCCTTCCTGGTGCCCTCGGGAACAAGCCAGCCATGACCGCCAGGGCCCAACAAATTGGACTTGGAGCCGGGGCCCATCTGCGACAGACGACGGGTATCATCGCCCACGACGGCGTACCACAGCTCGACGGTACCGGCCTCGGCGTCAGCGCGATAGAAGCTCAGGGGCACGCGAAGCAGCGAGGAAGCATCGCCGGGCACGGCAATGTTCACAAACTGACCGGGCTTGAGCGCACTTGCAAGCTTGGGGGCCGAGATGACGAGCGAGAAGATGCCGTCGGCGATCTCCTGGTTCGAGACGACCTCGAAGTCGTGCATGCGTGCAGTGGAAGGTGTGGGCATAGACGCTCCAATCCCCCATGCGATTGCATGGTCAAAACGAACAGAAAGCGCGGCACCGCAAGGGCACCGCGCACAAAAGCGATAAGGCTATGCTAGCAGATGCAGCCGTCGGCGAGCGTCTGCTTACCGCCGACAAACACATCGGTGGCACGACCGGTAAGCGTGCGGCCGGCAAAACCGGAGTTCTCGGCTCGCGACTCATAACCGTCCTCGCCGACCGTCCAGGTGGCAGAGGGGTCGAACACGGTCAGGTCGGCAACGGAGCCCGCCTTGACCTGAACCTGATCGAGGCTCAGAATCTCACGCGGCTTGATGGCCATGAGCTCGACCATGCGGCCCACGCTCATCTTGCCCGTGTTGACCAGCTCGGTGAGTACGAGCGACAGGGAGGTCTCGAGGCCGATCATGCCAAAGGGCGCAAGCTCGAACTCGCGGGCCTTCTCCCACGGGGTGTGGGGAGCGTGATCGGTGACGATAGCGTCGACGGTGCCATCGATGACGCCCTGACGGATGGCCTCGGCATCTTCCTCAGTACGCAGCGGCGGATTGACCTTGAGCGAGGTGTTGTAGGTCTCGTCCAGGTCGTTCTCGGTCAGGAACATGTGGTGCGGGGTAGCCTCGCAGGTAACCTGAACGCCAGCGGCCTTACCGGCACGCACGATCTCCAGACCATGGGCGGTGGAGATGTGCTGGATGTGCAGCTTGGCACCGGTCAGCTTGGCGATCTCGATGTCGCGGGCGATCTGGAGCTCCTCGCCGGCAGCCGGCCAACCCTCGAGGGCCAGACGGGTCGAGACCTTGCCCTCGTTGATCTGGCCGTGGCCGACCAGGTCCTCGTCCTGGCAGTGGCTCATGAAGACCTTGCCGAACATCTTGCCGTAGTCCATGCAGCGACGGAGCATGCCCGCGCCCTGCACGCCGCGACCGTCATCGGTGAAGGCGACGGCGCCGTGGGCGACCATATCGCCCATCTCGGACATGGCCTCGCCCTTAAGACCGCGGGTCATGGCGCCCGACGGATAGACGCGGCAGTGACCGACCTCAGCAGCGCGGGACTTGACGAACTCCACGACGGTGCCGTTATCGGTGACGGGATCGGTGTTGGGCATGGAGCACACGCCGGTAAAGCCGCCCTTGGCAGCTGCGCGGGTGCCGCTCTCGATGTCCTCTTTGACCTCGTAACCGGGCTCGCGCAGATGCACGTGCATATCCACCAGGCCGGGGACGAGATACTTGCCGGAAAGGTCGCGGACCTCGGCTCCCTCGGCGGCGAGGTTCTCGCCGACCTCGGCGATCTTGTCACCGTCGATCAGGACGTCGACGACACCGTCAAGCTCGACGGACGGATCGACGACGTGGGCATTCTTAAGAAGCAAGGCCATTATCGGCACCTCCAAGCAGCAGATACAGGATAGCCATACGCACGCAGATACCGGCGTAGACCTGCTCCAGGATGACGGAGCGTTGCGGGTGGTCGGCCATATAGGAGTCGAACTCAACGCCGCGGTTGATGGGGCCCGGGTGGCAGATAATCGCATCGGGCTTCATGAGCTTCTCGCGGTCCTTGGTCAGACCGAAGAGCTTGTGGTACTCACGAATGGTCGGGAACGGGGCACCCTCGAGGCGCTCCTGCTGCACGCGCAGCATGTAGACGACGTCCAGCTCGGGCAAGACGGAATCGAGGTCGCTCGTCACGTGGTCGCAGCCCAGGACCTCGGGCGCCGGCGGCAGCAGCGTGCCGGGGGCGACGGCGTAGGTCTCGCAGCCCATGATCTTAAGGGCGGGGATCAGCGAGCCGCAGACGCGGGAGTGCGCGATATCGCCGACGACGGCGACCTTCAGACCGTGGAAGTCACCCTTGTGCTCCCAGATGGTGTACAAGTCGAGCAGGGCCTGCGTGGGATGGTTGTGCTTGCCGTCGCCGGCGCAGATGACGCTCGCGGGCGAGTTCTGCGTGACGATGTAGGGAGCACCGGCGTGCTTATCGCGAACGACGATGCAGTCGATCTTGTAGGCGTTGAGGGTCTCGACGGTGTCGACGAGGCTCTCGCCCTTGACCGTGGAGGTCGAGGAGCCGCCAAAGTTGAGGCTGTCGGCCGAAAGGCGCTTCTCGGCGAGCTCGAAGGAGCTGCGGGTGCGCGTCGAGGGCTCGTTGAACATGTTGACGATGGTCTTGCCCTTGAGCGTGGGGACCTTCTTGATCGCACGCTCGTTGACCTCAGAGAACGCCTTGGCGGTCTCGAGGATGAGCTTGATGTCCTCTTCGGAGTACTCGGTAATGTCGATCAGGTGCTTATGGTTGAACGCCACGGTACTACTCACCTCCCAGCGGCGCGGAGCCCACGTGGGAACCCGGCGCGACGTCGTTAATCTCGACGGCGGTGTGACCGTCGACTTCCTTCATATATAGGTGCACGTTCTCCTCATGCGACGAGGGAACGTTCTTGCCGACAAAGTCCGGCGAGATGGGGAGCTCACGGTGACCGCGGTCAACGAGAACTGCCAGCTCGATGCGGCTCGGACGGCCCAGGTCCATGACGGCATCCAGAGCGGCGCGGATAGTACGGCCCGTATACAGGATGTCGTCCACCAGCACGACGCGCTTGCCGTCGACGCTGAAGGGAATGTTGGTAGCGTGGATCGCGGGAGCGAAATTGGTCGCATAGTCATCGCGGTAGAAGCTGATGTCCAGGCTGCCGAGCGGAACGTCGACGCCCTCGATCTCCTTGATCTCCTCGGCGAGCTTCTTTGCCAGAAGGTCGCCGCGCGTGACGATGCCGACCAGAGCGAGGTCTTCACAGCCCTCGTTGCGCTCGAGAATCTCGTGCGCGATGCGGGTCATCGCTCGATTGACGGCGGTCTCGTCCATGATGACCGCCTTGGGGGAAGTCGTGCCCATCGATCTCCTTCCTCACATGTCTTGACTGCTGACACAGTCAAAAAAAATAGATGCCCGACCGCTTAAAGCGGACCAGACACCCACAGGAAGGGCTGCTCTTTGGCAGCTATGTAATTCCATGTGGGTATCTCGTACCCCTTTAATGGTCAAGGGATAGTGTAGCCAACCTCGAGCTTAATTGCGAGCATAAATACAGAACAATCCGTAAACGGAGCCCAATGCTCCATAAACCTATATATATTTGTGGGACGAGCTTGAAAACGCACGCACGAGCTGGCATAATCCCCTCTGCTGCACGCAAATCGGATCTACGTCCAGGGCCGTGGCGTGAGCACTATCGCCAAAAGAGGAATATCTCTGTGTAGATTACGCACAGGGAGCTGCTTCTGTGCTATAGTTCAGGCTTGTTTGTTAACGCGACATGTTCGTTTGTCGCCCAAGGAGGGTCAGTTATGTCCAAAGTTTGCGAAGTTTGCGGTAAGCACCCCGTTGCCGGTCGCTCCATCAGCCACTCTCACCGCGTCACCAACCGTAAGTTCCGCCCCAACATCCAGCGCGTTTACGTCGTCGTCGATGGTCACCGTCGCAAGATGAACGTTTGCTCCACCTGCCTCAAGTCCGGCAAGGTTGCGCGCTCCTAAATAAGGTCTTACCAACAAGTACCTCGGACTCTCCGGGTCAAAGACCTCGCGTTCACATTGAACTATAAGAAACCGCTTTCTTTTGAGGAGGCGGTTTCTTTTTCTATCTATCCAGGAATAGACTACGTCCCAAATCTTGGACGCCCTAAATAGCGACTAGGCCGCGAGGGCCTGATTCCGGAACTCCTCCGGGGTCAGGCCCTTCAATCTTACCTGCCTCCGGCGCGTGCACTAGTGGACTACGTATTCCTCCAGGTCGCGTTTGAAATCCTCGAACGTCGTCCACTCGCGGCCCAGGTAGAACTCGTCCTTGACGTGGCCGAAGAGCTGCTCGGTGGCGGCATTGTCGATGCAGTTCGCCTTCCTGGGCATGCTCTGGACGATGCCGGCGGCCTCGAGCCTGGATGTGTACGAGGCGTGCTGGTACTGCCAGCCCCGGTCCGAGTGCATGGTCGGGGCGGCGCCCTCGGGGATCTTGGACAGCAGCTCGTCGAGCACCCTGACCTGCTGGGCCATGTCGGGCGTGGTCGATATGTCGCTCGCCACAATCTCCTTGGTGCAGAAGTCCAGCGTCGGGGCCCAGTAGGCCTTGCCGCCCGCCACCTTGAACTCGGTGACGTCCGTCCCCAGCTTCCGCCACGGGGCCCCGGCGTCGAAATCCCTCGCGATCACGTTCTCGAACGTCCTGCCGACGACGCCCCTGTACGAGTTGTACCTGTGGTAGGCCGTCTCGCGTCTGATACCGCAGCGAATCCCCATCTCGCGCATCATCTTGAGCACGGTCTTGTCGGCTATCACGGCCCCCTCTTCCGCCCTGAGGCACATCGCTATCTGCCGGTGCCCGCAGCCGTTGGCGGTGCGCGAGAAGATCTCGGAGGCCACCGGCGGCCTTCTGCTCGAATGTGTATCTGCCCCGTTTTCCGTCCATGCGCAGCAGGACCTCGCTCCCGAATACGCGATATATCTCCTGCCATCTTCTCACGGCTTCCGCGGGAAGCGAAAGGGCAATCGCGGCAGATTTGTACCCGTGCCCGAGCTCGAAGAGCCCTATGGCCGCCTTCCTGGCCTCGACATCTTGCTTACTCTCAAATCAGCGCGCATAAAGAAAGCCCCCCATTTCTCATGTCCAAGAAATGGGAGGCAGTTCATTCAAAGCCATGGCGGGCCATTATTTATTTATCGCTCCGCCTCTTCTTGCGGTTGTATTCGAGCAGCAAACCTAAAGAAGTCAAAGCAAATCCGACTACTGCCAGCGGAAGAACCGGCAGCAGTCTCTCCCCTGTCGAAGCCAGAGCACCCGGCTCGGTGGTCTTGGTCTGGGAGGCGGGGTCGGCCTTGGTCTCGCCGCCGTTCTCGTCGAAGGTCACGGTGACGTCGCGGGGCACCCACTTCCACTGGGCGTAGACGGTCGTGGACTTGGAGACCTCGGTCCTGTCGGTGAACTGATCGCCCGACCCGTCCCTCTCGGTGTTCCAGCCGTCGAACGCCCAGCCCTTGCGGGTCGGGGCGGTCTTGGGCAGCGCGAAGGTGAACGAGGTCTTGCCCGGCTCGGTGGTCTTGGTCTGGGAGGCGGGGTCGGCCTTGGTCTCGCCGCCGT
>DXMU01000020.1:1533-89997 GCA_019414025.1 Collinsella sp. | reverse complement strand
CGTCGAACGCCCAGCCCTTGCGGGTCGGGGCGGTCTTGGGCAGCGCGAAGGTGAAGCTGTCCTTATCTGCAGTCTTATCTTGCAAAAACTTTTGAGGATAAGCAGAATCGCCTGCGCCATTATCATCAAAAGTCAGCGATAACTTTGCTGCGACCTGCCACATGTGAAAATCATCAGTACCGTCGGCATCCCTGACGCGCTTAAGGTAATAGCCCTCGCCAACCGCATCCTCGTTGCCAAGAATAAAAGTGTTTTGCTTAGGTGCATCACCACTAGCTTTGGAGAGTACGTAGTTATCTCCGAGTGACGGCAGTTTCAAATTCTGCCAATTGTTCGGATCCACCGTGTTAACAGTAGTCTTCCCTGACGATTCCCCTTTTACAATAAGGGGAATGTCACCGCCATCATCCGTGCCATCATAGTTATTAGTGACAGCTGGCAGTCTAATTTCAGCGTCATCGCCACGGTAATTTCCTTGGAATAATGCGGGTGCCATTAAGGCAAGTGTGCCCTTATTAATAACGGCACCTTTCAAATTACTTGAACCGTGATCGATGAGAATGCCCTTACTGCCAATAGAGGTGGTTCCCTTAACGAAAATATCGTTATAGTTTTTCGCAGTATTGTATTGTTGCTCCCAAGTACCATTGATATCGGCATAACCATATACGTAGGCTTGAGAGCCAGCTGTCGTCAAAACGCTGCCCTCATCTACCCGAAGGCCATTGTCTTCAATTAATTCATAGCTAGAAGCATTGTTGCAGCCAAATTTGGTCGTTACATTTGTATTCGATTGACCAGTAATAGCGATTTTATTTACAGAAGAAATCGTACCGGCCGTAATTTCAGATTTATCAGTAACATTCAAAGCAGATGCGTACTTAATATAAGGAATCTCAGCCACAGTCCCTGCAATATTGATTGTGGGAGAAGAAGACCCCTTGGGAAGCCCATAGTACACACCCGTAACGCCCGTAGCTATTTCCGGTCGTCCAGCAATATTAATGAAGGAACCGTCAGAAATCGATACATTCTTGTTCGAAGTCAACGAAACGTAGCCAACACTGCCGCTATTCAGACTGATAGATAGCTTTCCTCCAGCCTTTACGCTCGATCCCTCATCCGACGAATTGGTCAGGTCGTTCTCGCAGAAAACATACCCATGAGAATCGCCCGCTTCATCCCTCAGCTCAACACCAGAAGCGTTCACAGCGATATCACCGTTTACAGCACTCCACTCTGCTCCATAAATAGAGCCAACATGGGAGCCGTGGACATTAACGGAAATAGATCCACCAACGTTCGCTTTCTTCGAACCTTCAATATATGGGACATCATTGGGTATCGATCCACCCTTATCCCAGCCCCAAACATTCTCGTAAGCATCGATAACGACATCGCCATCGACCTCATAAACTCCATCCGGGATCATCTGTCCTGCGCCAGTTATTGACCAATTGCCATTAAGACGAAGCGTTTTGTCGGTGTTTTCATAAGTACTGCTGCCCGCAATAATATGAATGTTGCCTTTAATAGGCGCAGGGTCACCAAAATGACCGCAAATTTCATTTACCCGACCCGAGCGAACATCAAGCGTCACGTTGCCGCGCATCTCGCAACCGTAAGTGCCTTCGATAGCGGGAGAAACATCGGAGTTGGCATTGTCGTAAATAAGCGTGGCGTTACCACCTACATAAACAGCACCAGAACCGTTTCCATCGCCGCTCGACCCATCGCCGCGCATGCAACCGGGATTAACGTGATTACCGCTAGCCATGCAAAGGTTACCGCTGATCTCAAGATAGGTGTCATGCTCGACGGACCCTTGATATGAACCACCAATGACGTCATGAAGGCCAGCGCCACTACCAGGATTGATATATCCAGACGCGGCTATCACCACATGCGTGTGGTCGACAGTCGACCTATAGCCACCGCCATAAAGTGTTTCAGAGAGCTTGAGCTCGCAGTTACGAGTGAACACGGTATCGAAACCATTGCAATAGAATTTTCCTGAACCAACCACTTCGACGTTGTCAAAAGTACAAGGTCCGGAAAGCATGGCACGGCTGGAGAAGCGCAAGGTTGCGCGATTATCACCGTCACTCGTCACGGTAATCTTCTTGTTAGCAACGCCGAAAGTCGAAACGTAATGTTGGGTCGGCACCACAAAAGACGAGCCGCCTTTTAGGACAAGTCTGATCTCTGATAAATTATCAGAGGCAATTTTATTCAGCGCCTCCTCGAATGTTGATTGATCATTGACTTGAAAAACACCAGATTCTGCTGCATCAGAATTCGATTCATCAGATGTTTCATTCACATTCACATCGTTTGACTGCTTATCCGAGACATCAGATTCAGGTTTTTGATCATCACTTGAAACCGTCTTATCGTTAGACGAAGCCTCGTCCGCACCCCCCCGACACAGAGGCAATATCAGCAGATTCATTAGACAGATTCTCCGAAGTCGTGTTTTGTTGAGGGACATTATTCACTATTTCATCAGCAAATACGCCCGTAGGGATCGTATTAAACACGAACAAAAAAGAGACGAACCAAACGAGAGCTCGCCTGCAGCGCGGCAATCTCACAAACCGACCTTTCCACTTACCTGACATGAACCGGTAAGGGCGACAAAATACCCAGAGGCAAAGGCATATATTTCACTCTTACTGAATGTACCGTCTGGCACATAAGTTTTAGTTTAATACCAGTGTTTTGTTTGACAAGAGAACGCGTTTATTGCCATGAAATAGAAACGACCCAAAATTTGTGTCACGACCAGCCAGAATTGATCGATGTGCATTTATTTCCTAAGACCTAATGAGCAAACAATGAACAAACTCCACACCATAGCCATGGGGAAACTAGGAATTCGCCCGGAGAAGACGTTCGGCTTTCAGTTAAATGGTTAAAACGCTTCAGTTTGTTGAAGCGTTTTAGTGTGCCTTTTACAGGAATCTTACCGCTCACCGAATTATTTATTGCTATCATGCAAGGCGTAGGGTAAATCTCCGATCGCAAGGAGACACAAATGGTGAAAAAGTCACCGGAAAACACTACTCCCGCAATTGTGGACAACGTAGAGGCGCTTGAGGCTAAGCTCGCTCAGATGCGAGAGGCCCAGGCGCTTTTTGCTACGTACACGCAGGAGCAGGTCGACAAGATCTTCTATGAGGCCGCCATGGCCGCCAACAAGGCTCGTATCCCGTTGGCGAAGATGGCCATCGAGGAGACCGGCCGCGGCGTTCTTGAGGACAAGGTCATCAAGAACCACTACGCCGCAGAGTACATCTACAACGCTTACAAGAACACCAAGACCTGTGGTGTCCTGGAGCGCGACGAGGCCTACGGCATCACCAAGATCGCCGAGCCCATCGGCATCGTGGGCGCCGTCATCCCGACGACCAACCCCACCTCCACCGCGATCTTCAAGACGCTGATCAGCCTGAAGACTCGCAACGGCATCATCATCTCCCCGCACCCGGCAGCCGCCAAGTGCACCATCGCCGCCGCCAAGCTCGTGCTTGACGCCGCCGTCAAGGCCGGCGCCCCCGAGGGCATCATCGGCTGGGTCGATGTCCCCTCCATCGAGCTGACCAACATGGTCATGCGTGACGTCGACATCATCCTCGCCACCGGTGGCCCGGGCATGGTCAAGGCCGCCTACTCCTCGGGCAAGCCCGCCCTGGGCGTTGGCGCCGGTAACACCCCGGTCATCATCGACGACACCGCCGACGTGCTGCTCGCCGTCAACTCCATCATCCACTCCAAGACCTTCGACAACGGCATGATCTGCGCTTCCGAGCAGTCCGTGACCGTCATCGACACCATCTATGACCAGGTCAAAGCCGAGTTCCAGAAGCGCGGCTGCTACTTCGTCAAGCAGGGTGCCGAGATGGAGGCCCTGCGTGCCGCCATGTTCAAGAACGGCGCTCTCGATCACCGCATCCCCGGCATGGCTGCCGCCAAGATCGCCGAGCTCGCCGGCATCGAGGTTCCTGCCAAGACCAAGATCCTGATCGCCGAGGTCACCTCCACCGACCCCGCCAAGGAGGAGTTCTCCCACGAGAAGCTCTCCCCGGTCCTGGCCATGTATCACGCCAAGGACTTCCAGGAGGCCGTCGACAAGGCCGAGCACCTGGTGCTCGCCGGTGGCCCGGGCCACACTGCCTCTCTGTACGTGCACCCCGCCCAGGCCGAGAAGATCAGCCTGTTCGAGCACGTCATGAAGGCCTGCCGTATCGTCATCAACACCCCGTCCTCGCACGGCGGCATCGGTGATCTGTACAACTTTGGCATGAAGCCGTCTCTGACCCTGGGCTGCGGCTCCTGGGGCGGCAACTCCGTCTCCGAGAACGTTGGGGTGAAGCACTTGATCAACGTTAAGACTGTGGCCGAGCGCCGTGAGAACATGCTGTGGTTCCGCGCTCCCGAGAAGGTCTACTTCAAGAAGGGTTCCACGCCCGTCGCTCTCGACGAGCTC
The DNA here is from genome assembly GCA_019414025.1 of Collinsella sp. Lineage (GTDB taxonomy): Bacteria > Actinomycetota > Coriobacteriia > Coriobacteriales > Coriobacteriaceae > Collinsella. The sequence continues at coordinate 85,508 of DXMU01000020.1, read as the reverse complement.
GGTACCGTCATGGGCAAGAAGCGCGCCTTCATCGTCACCGACCAGTTCCTCTTCAAGAATGGCAACACCCGCGCCATCGAGGCCAAGCTCGACGAGATGGGCATCGCCCACGACTGCTTCTACGACGTCGAGCCCGATCCGTCGCTGCAGTGCGCACGTCGCGGCGCCAAGCAGATGGCTCTCTTTGAGCCGGACGTCATCATCGCCGTCGGCGGTGGCTCCGCTATGGACGCCGGCAAGATCATGTGGATGATGTACGAGCACCCCGAGTGCAAGTTTGAGGACATGGCCATGGACTTCATGGACATCCGCAAGCGTATCTTCACTTTCCCCGAGATGGGCAAGAAGGCCTACTTCGTCGCCGTCCCGACCTCTTCGGGTACCGGCTCCGAGTGCACGCCGTTCGCCATCATCACCGACAAGGAGACCGGCATCAAGTGGCCGCTCGCCGACTACGCGCTGCTCCCCAACATGGCTATCGTCGACGCCGACAACTGCATGACCGCCCCGCGCGGCCTGACCGCTGCCTCCGGCATCGACGTCATGACCCACGCCATCGAGTCCTACGTCTCCATCATGGCTTCCGACTACACCAAGGGCCTCTCCGAGCGCGCTGCTAAGCTCGTCTTCGAGAACCTGCCCTCCAGCTTCACGAACGGCGCCAAGGACCCGCATGCCCGCGAGGAGATGCACAACGCCTCTTGCATGGCCGGTATGGCCTTCGCCAACGCCTTCCTGGGCCTCAACCACTCCATGGCTCACAAGCTCGGCGCCTTCCATCACCTGCCTCACGGCCTCGCCAACGCCGTCATCCTGACCCGCGTCATGCGCTACAACGCCGCCGAGGCTCCCGTCAAGATGGGTACCTTCTCCCAGTATCCTTACCCCAACGCACTGCACAACTACGCCGAGATGGCCAAGTACTGCGGCATCGAGGGCAAGGACGACAAGGAGGTCTTCGAGAACTTCATCACGAAGCTCGAGGAGCTCAAGGACTTCATCGGCGTCAAGAAGACCATCGCCGACTACGGTGTCGACGAGCAGTACTTCCTCGACACCCTCGACGAGATGACCGAGCAGGCATTCAACGACCAGTGCACCGGCGCTAACCCGCGCTACCCGCTCATGAGCGAGATCAAGGAGCTCTACCTGGACGCCTACTACGGCCGCGAGCCTCAGGACTACGCCGTCTGCTAGTTTTAGCACGGTTTTTAACGGCGGGGGTGCACGGGTGTTTCACACCCCCCCGCCGTCGCTTCTATCGCATCGTTGAAAGGATGCAACCATGCTGCTACCCGATTCCAAGACCGAGCTCGTCCGCCGTGGCAACAAGGTCGTTTACGACCTGGGCGACAAGATCGTCAAGGTCTTTAACGAGACCAAGCCTGTCTCCGACGTGTTCAACGAGGCTTTGAATCTTGCCCGCATCAATGAGTGCGGCATCCGCAGCCCCAAGGCTCTCGAGGTTTCCCAGCTCGAGAACGCCAACGGCTGGGCACTCGTGACCGAGAAGGTTCCGGGCACCACCCTTGCCGAGAAGATGACTGCCGAGCCCCAGCGCTTTGGTGAGTATCTCGAGATGTTCGTCGACCTCCAGATCGAGATCCACGGCTACACCTCCCCGCTGCTCAACCGTCAGCGCGACAAGTTCGCCCGCATGATCGACAGCCTTGATCAGCTCAATGCCACCACGCGCTACAACCTTCAGGAGCGTCTGGACGGCATGACCAAGGAGTTCAAGGTCTGCCACGGCGACTTCAACCCCTCCAACGTCATCGTCGGCGACGACGGCCAGCTCTATGTGTGCGACTGGGCACACGCCACCCAGGGCTCCCCTGCTGCCGACGTTGCCACCACCTACCTGCTCTTCGCCCTCAACAGCAAGGATCAGGCTGAGGCCTACCTGGAGCTCTACTGCGACCGCGCCGACATGCCCATGCAGGTCGTGCGTCAGTGGACGAGCATCGTCGCCGCTTCCGAGCTCGCTCGTAAGCGCAACGTGAACGATGAGTTCCTGAAGAACTGGATCGACGTCGTCGATTATCAGTAAAATCTGAGCGATTCACTTCGCATCGGAGGCACAAAGGGAAACCCCACAGCTCATATGGGCTGTGGGGTTTTCTCTTACCCGTCGAACTAATCCCTACAACAAAAAATGACTGCCCCGCATCTCATCCTAAGAGAGATACGGGGCAGTCTCGCAATTGCGTCAAATAGCAGAAACGTCGATTAGCGACGGGCAGCCTTCACAAGCTCGGCGACCTTATCGACGACCTCGTCGATCGCCACGTCCTCACGCTCGCCGGTAGCACGGTCCTTGAGCTCCACCGTGCCATTCTTGAGGCCACGCTTGCCCAGAACGACCTGATACGGGAAGCCCATAAGGTCGTTGTCGGCAAACTTAAAGCCGGGACGCTCATCGCGATCGTCGACGACGACCTCAATACCCTCGGCGCACAAGCCCTCGACGATTTGGTCGCAGACGGTTGCGCACTCCTCCTTCTTGGGATCGAGCGGAATCACAGCGACCTCGTACGGGGCAACGGAAACCGGCCAGACGATACCGTGCTCGTCGTTGTGCTGCTCCACGACGGCAGCAAGCGAGCGGGACACGCCCACGCCGTAGCAACCCATGATAAGCGGCTTCTCCTTGCCGTCCTCGTCCATAAAGGTGGCGCCCATGGCCTCGGAATACTTGGTACCCAGCTGGAAGACCTGCGAGACCTCGATGCCGCGAGCAGCAGAGAGCGGCTTGCCGCAGTGCGGGCAGGGATCGCCGGCAACGACGGTGACCAGATCTGCCCACTCATCGACGGTAAAGTCGCGCTCGGGGCAGGCACCGGTAAAGTGATAATCGACCTCGTTGGCACCGCAGGCCCACTGCTTGGACTCGCGCAGGCTCTCGTCGCACACCAGACGGATGCCCTCGGGCAAGTTAACCGGTCCGATAAAGCCCTTGTGCAGACCGTAGGTCTGGAGCTCCTCGTCCGTCATCATGCGATAACCCTTGCCAAAGACATGCTCGGCCTTGCAGTCGTTGAGCTCATGATCGCCCGGGACGATGGCCACGACGGGCTTACCCTCGGCATCGATGAGCGCCAGGGACTTGCGCGTGCCGTTCTCGGGGAACCCAAAGAACTTAGCAACGGCCTCAATGGTGCCCATGCCCGGAGTCTCGACCTTGGTAAGCGTACCGTCACCGGGACCCTCAGTCACGACGACCTTGGTGCTTGCAGCCTCATCATCGGCGGCAAAACCGCAGTCATCGCAATAGACGAGAGAAGCCTCGCCGGCGTCGGCCAAAGCCATGTACTCGACGGAGGTATCGCCACCGATCTCGCCGGAGTCGGCAACGACGGGCAAGGCCTTGATGTAGCAGCGCTCGCAAATGTTAGCGTAGGCCTGCTTCATCTTGTCATACTCCTCCTGCAAGCTCTCCTGCGTGGCGGAGAAGCTGTAGGCATCCTTCATGATGAACTCGCGACCGCGCATTAGGCCAAAACGGGGACGGAACTCGTCGCGGAACTTATCCTGGATGTGATAGAGGTTCACTGGCAGCTGCTTATAGGAGCGCAGCTCGTTGCGCACCAGGGCCGTGACGGTCTCCTCGTGCGTGGGGCCCAGCACGAACTCGCGACCATGACGGTCGTCAAAGCGCACAAGCTCCTTGCCATAGGCATCGATACGGCCGGACTCACGCCACAACTCGGCATCGACCATGATAGGCATCATAAGCTCCTGGGCGCCGGCGGCGTCCATCTCGTCGCGCACGATGTTCTCAATCTTGCGAATCGAGCGCCATGCGAGCGGCAGGTAGGAATACAGACCGGCGGCCTCCTTGCGGATCATGCCGGCACGGAGCAGCAGGCGGTGGCTGGCGAGCTCAGCGTCCGCCGGATCCTCTTTAAGCGTCGGCGCATAGAGCTTAGACATATACATTGCTCGGGTCATTTATTTCTCCTCAATAAGCTTGTCGACCTCTGCCATAAGCGCGTCGACAATTTGGTCCTCAGCTACTTTACCAATGATCTGGCCATGCGAAAAGAGCAAGGCCTGACCACGTCCGCAAGCAACGCCTAGGTCGGCATCAGAAGCCTCACCGGGGCCATTAACGGCACATCCCATGACGGCAATCGAAAGCGGCGCGGAATAGTTCTTAAGCCGCTCGGTGACCTCCTCGGCGATGGGAATGAGGTTAACCTGGCAGCGGGCGCACGTGGGGCACGAGACAATCTCGGGACCACGGCGACGCAGGCCCAGCGACTGTAGAATTCCCCAGGCGACCGGCGGCTCCTCAACCGGATCGGCCGTGAGCGACACACGCATGGTGTCGCCGATACCTTCGGAAAGCAAGATACCCAAGCCTACAGAGCTCTTGATGGTGCCCTGAAGCTTGGTCCCCGCCTCCGTCACGCCCAGGTGAAGCGGAACGTGTGGAATCTCACGCGACAGGGCTCGATAGGTATCGAGCGTCGTTTGCACGCTATGGGCCTTGGCCGAAAGCACAATGTTCTTAAAGCCGCGGTCCTCAAAGTGCCGCACAAAGCGCTCGCTAGACATCACGAGCTTTTCGGGCTGCGTGAGGTCTTCGCGCTCGGCGATATCCTGCTCAAGCGAGCCCGCGTTCACGCCAATGCGAATCGCGCACCCAGCAGCGCCCGCGGCATCGATCACGGCATCGACCTTGGCCCAATCGCCAATGTTGCCGGGATTGATGCGGAGCTTGGCGGCACCGGCCTCAACGGCACCAATGGCGAGCTTATGGTTAAAGTGGATATCAGCGACAATCGGCACCGGAGACTCGGCACAGATGGTGCGGAAACCCTCAAGCGCGGCCTCGGTAGGCACGCTCACGCGCACGATATCGCAGCCAGCCTGCGCCAACGCGCACACTTGCGCAAGCGTTGCCTGGGCATCAGCGGTATCGGTGCAGGTCATAGACTGAACCACGACCGGAGCGCCACCACCGATCTGCACGCCGCCCACATGCACAGGGCGCGTCAACTCGCGAGGCAAAGGATGGGATAAAGACAATCCAAACACTCCCCTACAGAATAAATCGAAGGATGTCGGAACGAAGCATATAAACAAACAGCAGTGCAAAGAGCGCGATGCCGACATAGCTGACGATTGTCTGTACTTTGAGCGGCAGCTCGCGGCCCGCAATCTTTTGAATGATCTCGATGACCAGCTTGCCGCCATCGAGTGGTGGGATGGGCAGCAGGTTCATAAAGCCAAGCGAGAACGAAATGAGGGCGGCAAACGAAAGGAACGTGGCAGGGCCGGCAGCAGCGGCCTGTGAGGACATAACGCTAATACCCACGATCGAAGAAGACTGATCGAGAATCTCCATCGTATGCTGCGGCTGGAGCAGGCGCATCACGCCATCCGCTGTCTGCACGACATAGGAGAACGACAGGCGAGCCGACGTGATGGGGTCTAAACGGACCACCTGCGTAGAGGCATACACACCTAGGCGCTCGTCCTCTTTGAGCGCAACCGTGGTCGAATGCTGCTTGCCGTCACGCTCGTACTCGATGGCGATATCGTCCTTACCGGCGGCCTTGCCGATGGCATCGTAGACATCCATCCAAGTGGAACATGAGACACCGTCAACCGAAAGGATCGCATCACCGGCCTCGATACCCGCCTTGGCGGCAATAGACCCCTCGTCAACCTGACCGATCACGTTGGTATCCATCGGCACGGTGACACCCGCAATGGAATAGATGCTCATAAGGAGCAAAAAACCCGTCAAGATATTGACGATAATGCCCGCGAGCAGCATAAAGGCACGCTTGACAAAGCCCTGGCCCAAATAGGTGTGCGAGCGCTCGCGCGCAAGGAACTCGGCCTCGCCGCACGGCAGCTCCCACACATCGCCCTCGGCAGTCGCATGTTCGCGATCGAAACGGCGACCATCAAAGGTGGTATAGCCTGCCTTGTCTCGCGGCAACGTCTGATATTTGGTGGGATAGTAGCTCGGCGAGGGCTTCTCCCCTTCCTCATACCAGGGCGCGATGGAGCCCCAGCCCAGCAAAAGGGCGCATGCCTCGAGCACATCCTCCTCGGAAAGCTCGAGCTCGACAGCAAGGTCGGCCACGGTCACGCGACCATGACGATAGATAGCCGCGAGCACACGGTCGGCGCACGAAACATCGGTCGGATCCATACCGCAGATGGCAGCGTAGCCACCCAGCAGCAGCGGGGTCACGCCAAACTTGGTTCCAATGCGACGCGACGTGTAATGGATGTCAAAGCGGCACGGCAGACCCAAAAAGAACTCGGTCACACGGACGCCGCAGGCACGCGCCGCCAAAAAGTGGCCGCCCTCGTGCAAAAACACGAGGACGGAAAGCATCAGCAGGCCCCAAAAGACCGATGAGAGAACGCTCAGAACAGTATCCATAAAACGAAAAAGCAATCCTTATGGGTTAGGAACGGGTTGCGGCGAGCACCTGCGCAGCCTTTTCACGCGCCCACGCATCGATGTCGCGAAGCAGCTCAAACGAATCGACCACCTGCATATCGTGGGCGTCCATGCAGGATTCCACAATGCGATCGATATCGGTAAAGCTGCAGCCATCGTGCAGGAAGGCATCGACGGCGACCTCGTTGGCGGCATTGAGCACGCACGGCATGGTGCCACCCGTCTTGCCGGCACGCTCGGCCAGTGCCAGACAGCGGAAGGTATCCATGTCGGCAGCATCAAACGTGAGCTGCCCCAGCTCGCGGAAATCGATACGAGGCGCCGGAGTATCCCAACGCTCGGGATACGAGAACGCGAACTGGATGGGAATACGCATGTCGGATGCACCGAGATGCGCCATCACGGAGCCGTCGGCGAACTCGACCATAGAGTGAATCTTGGACTGACGCTGCACGACCACGTTAATGAAATCGAGGTCGCAGTTAAACAGATGCATGGCCTCAATGCGCTCCAGGCCCTTGTTCATGAGGGTGGCGGAGTCAATGGTGATCTTGGCACCCATGGCCCACGTGGGATGCGCGAGGGCATCGGCACGCGTCACGCGATCGAGCTCGTCGCGCGTGCGGCCAAAGAACGGACCGCCCGAGCAGGTGAGCCAAATGCAGTGGGCCTCGCGCGGGTTCTCCCCCAGATAGCACTGGTAGATGGCGGAATGCTCAGAGTCGACCGGAATAAGCTGGCCCGGTTGCGCCAACGGCATAAGCAAGTCGCCACCGACGACGAGGGACTCCTTGTTGGCAAGGGCAAGGCGCTTATTCGAGGTCAAGGCCGCATGGCTCGCCTCGAGACCGGCGGCGCCCACAATAGCGACGAGCACGCAGTCGACATCGTCGCGACGCGCGAGCTCGCAAACCGCCTGCGCGCCAACGCCGAGCTGTGTGCCCTCGGGCAACTCCTGCAGCACGGCGTCATCGCCATGAGCGACATCGGCAACGGCAACCGCCGGAACCGAGAACTCGCGGGCAGCGGCAACGAGCTCCGAGGTGCTGGAATTAACGGACAGCGCCGTCACCTGCAGGCGATCGGCATGCTGGCGGCACACATCGAGCGCCTGGGTGCCGATAGAGCCCGTACAACCCAGGATGGCAACGCGAAGGCGTCCATCGGGGCCATACGTCGTCTGGAAGGACATTACAGCACGCCTCCGATCATCAGCAACAGCTGTGCGGTGATGCAACCGAAGATAAGCGAATCGCTACGATCGAGCATTCCGCCGTGGCCCGGGATAAGGTTGCCGGAATCCTTGACGCCCACACCGCGCTTGATGCGCGACTCGATAAGGTCGCCGATAACGCCCAGAATGGACACGACCACGCCGCACAGCAGCGCATAGGGCAGGCTGAGCTTGTAGAAGTGCGTCGCCCACAGGATGAGCCAAATCAAAACCGAGCCCAAGATGCCGCCGGCAAACCCCTCCCAGCTCTTTTTGGGGGAGATCTTGGGAACCATCTTGTGCTTGCCGATACGGCTACCCACGATGTAGGCAAACGAATCGGAGACCCAAAGGGACGCGCAAACGCCCACTGAAAGCAGGGCGCCGGCAAAACCGGGCACGGCATCGCGCAGCAGCACGATAGCCGACAGCATAAAGCCAGTGTAGATGGGACCCATGAGCGTCACGGCCACATCAGAGATGCGGGTACGCGGCGACCAGACATACCAAATGCCCACAGCGAGCATCAAGGCAAAAAGCAGGGCATTCAGCAACATCGAATCGCCCAACGCCGACAGCGGAAAGAGTACGGCGGCAGCGATACCCATGCGCTCGTTAGCCATCTTGCCATCGAGCCTTGTCATACGGAAAAACTCATAGCAGCACAGACCGCTCATGACAGAAACAAAGATGGCCGTGGGCACGATACCCAAAACCAGGCACAGGATAAAGACAACGGCGTAGACGATACCGGCGGCGGCACGGGTAATAAAGCCCGCCAGCCACGAACCGGTGCCGCTCTTCGCTGCAGGCGCTCCCGCAGTGGCAGCCTTGCGCGCAGGCGCCGCGGAAACTGGCGTCTTGGGAGCAGATGCCTTGGGACGATCGGACACGATTAAGCCTCCTCGGTCTTGCTCAGTCCACCAAACCTACGGTCACGGCCCTGATAGGCCAAAATGGCGTCGACAAGGCCCCAACGATCAAAGTCGGGCCAATAGGTATCGGTGACGTAGAATTCGGAATAAGCCACCTGCCACAGCAGATAGTTCGAAAGGCGCAGCTCACCAGAGGTGCGAATCACAAGTTCGGGATCGGGAAGACCGGCGGTATAGAGGTGGGAAGCCACCATGTCGTCATCAATTGCGGCAGGATCGATCTTACCGGCGGCAGCGTCGGATGCGATCTGACGGACAGCGCGGGTAATCTCGGCACGCGCGCCGTAGTTGACGGCAAGCGCCAGCGTCATACCGGTGTGATCGGCGCACTCGGCAAGACCGCGCTCAAAAACGTCGCGAGTCTTCTTGGGCAGCGCGGAAATGTCACCCAAAAAGACTACGCGCACATTTTCGCGCTTCAGAAGCGGCAGCTCGTCGATAAACGTCTTGGCAAACAGGTGCATCAGAACGTTGACCTCATGCTGCGGTCGATTCCAGTTTTCGGTCGAAAATGCATAGGCCGAAAGCACGTCGACGCCCAGGCGCACGCAGGCGGTAATGATCTCGCGCAGCGAGACGATACCCGCCTTGTGGCCCTCGGTGCGTGCAAGACCGCGCGACGTGGCCCAACGACCGTTGCCGTCCATGATGCACGAGATATGGTGCGGAATGTTATTGAGGTCAAGGTCGGAAAAACCGACGCCCGCAGGGGCGTCGGCAAAGTACTCGACCAGTTTATGCTCGTCGTATTGCACCTTAGATCTCCATGACCTCGGCTTCTTTTTCCTTCAGAAGCTCCTCGACCTTGGCGACATACTCATCGGTATGCTTCTGGACCTTGGCCTGCTCGCGACGTACGTCGTCCTCGGTGAGCTCCTCATCGCGCTCGAGCTTGTTGTTGAAGTCGCGACGGATGTTACGGATAGACACCTTGGCCTGCTCGGCGTACTCGCGGCACTCCTTGACGAGCTCGCGACGGCGCTCCTCAGTGGGAGCCGGGAACGGAAGACGAACGACGGTGCCATCGGAGTTGGGGGTAATACCCAGATCGGAAGCGCCGATGGCCTTGACGATAGCATTGATGAGCGCCTTATCCCACGGCTCGATGAGCAGCATGTGAGCCTCGGGGGTCTTGACGGCGGCAACCTGCGTGACCGGCGTGGGGACACCGTAATAATCGACGGTGATGTCGGACAGAATGTTGGCGTTGGCACGACCGGTACGGACCTTGGAGAAGTTATGCTTGAGGGACTCGAGCGACTTGTCCATATGGGCGGTGATGTTCTCTGCCATGCTTAATCCTCCTGATAGACGAGCGTGCCGACGGGCTCACCCGCGAGCGCGCGCTTGACGGTGTCCTCGCCATCGATGTTGAGGACCAAAATAGGCATACGGTTATCCTGGCACAGGGCCGTAGCTGTGGAATCCATAACCTGCAGACCGCGAACGAGAACCTCGTGATAGGTAATCTTGTCAAAACGGACGGCATCGGCGCACTTGACGGGATCCTTGTCGTAGATGCCGTCAACCTTGGTGGCTTTAATCAGAATCTCGGCGCCGATCTCGCACGCACGAAGAGCCGCGGCGGTGTCGGTCGTAAAGTACGGATTGCCCGAACCGGCGGCAAAAATAACGACGTTGCCCTTGGAAAGGTGGTTGATGGCGCGACGGCGAATATAGGGCTCGCAGATCTCGTTCATCTGGATAGCGCTCATCACACGGCAGGGAACGTCGTTATGCTCGAAAGCATCCTGCAGGGCGAGCGCGTTCATAACGGTCGCGAGCATGCCCATGTAGTCGGCCTGAGCACGCTCCATGCCACCGGCAGCGCCTGCCATGCCGCGGAAAATATTGCCGCCGCCGACAACGACGCCGACCTCATGGCCAACGGCGAGCAGCTCCTTGACCTGCTTGGCAAGATGATCGGTAACCTTGGGGTCGATGCCATATTGGCCGTCGCCCATCAGCGCTTCGCCGGAAAGCTTAAGAAGCACTCGTTTATATCGGATGTCGGACAAAGCGATCCTCCTTTAATTAGACTCTCAATATGATATCAAAGGCTCTGATAAGAGCCATGAAAAAGCAGGCTGTGAGTAAAACCCACAGCCTGCTCATTACCAGCTACAAGAGCTTATTTACTCGCCACGGACCAGACGGTCAAAGGCAACGACGGTAATGGTGTCGCCGAGCTCCTTGGAGACCTGCTCAGCGTACTTCTTGATGGTGAGGGAGCTGTCCTTGATGAACTCCTGCTCGGTGAGCACGGACTGCTTGTAGAACTTCTCCAGACGGCCAACAGCCATCTTCTCCTGGATAGCCTCGGGCTTGCCGGACTCGGCAGCCTGGGCCATGTAGATCTGCTTCTCGTGCTCGACGGTCTCGGCCGGAACCTGATCGCGGGTAGCGCAGATCGGGGCGACGGCGGCAACCTGAAGGGCAACGTCGTGAGCGAAGGTCTTGAAGGACTCAGCCTGAGCGGTCTCGGCCTTCTCGAAGGCGAACTCGACGAGGACGCCGATCTTACCACCCATGTGGATGTAAGAAGCGAGCGCGCCGTTCTCGGCCTTGCGGGCAGTGAAGCGGGAGATCTTCATGTTCTCGCCCATGATGTGAATCATCTCGGTGAGCTCGGAGGAAACGGTCTCCTCGCCCATCGGCTTCTCGAGCAGAGCGTCGACGTCAGCAGGCTCGGTGGTAGCGACAACCTCAGCGACCTTAGAAGCAAAGCCGGTGAACTTGGCGTTGGAGCCAACGAAGTCGGTCTCGCAGGAGAGCTCGAGCAGAGCGCCGGTCTTGCCATCCTCGGAGACGAACGCGGCGACAGCGCCCTCGTTGGTCTCACGGCCAGCCTTCTTGGCAGCCTTGGCAAGGCCGTTCTTACGCAGAACGTCGACAGCGGCGTCCATGTCGCCGTCAGCCTCGACGAGAGCCTTCTTGCACTCCATCATCGGGGAGTCGGTCATCTCGCGGAGCTGCTTGACCATAGCGGCGGTAATCTGGGCCATTGTGGTTCCTTTCAAAGAGATGAAAAAGAATTAACTAAGACTGATTTACTCGGCCTTGGGCTCAGCGGCCATCTCGGCCTCGGAGACCTGCTCCTTACCGGAGCCAGCGAGGCAGGCGTCAGCCATGAGCTCGCACATAAGGGTGACAGCGGAGATAGCGTCATCGTTGCAGGGGATGCCGTACTCGACCTCGTCGGGATCGGAGTTGGTGTCGATCAGAGCGACGACGGGGATGTTCAGGCGCTGAGCCTCCTTGATGGCGTTCTCCTCGCGCTTAGTGTCGATGACGAAGAGAGCCTGGGGCAGACCCTTCATGTCGCGGGCGCCACCGAGGTTGGTCTGGAGCTTGGTGAGCTCCTTGCCGAGCACAGCCTGCTCCTTCTTGGGGAGCACTGCCATGCGGCCGTCCTCGACCATGGCCTCGAGCTCCTCCATGCGGTTGATGCGGGAGCGGATGGTGACGAAGTTGGTCAGCATACCGCCGAGCCAACGCTGGTTGATGTAGGGCATATTAGCGCGCTCAGCAGCGTTCTTGACGGCCTCCTGAGCCTGCTTCTTGGTGCCGACGAACAGCACGTTGCCACCCTTGGCGACGTTCTTGACGAAGGTGTAGGCCTGGTCGGCGTCGAGGATGGTCTGCTTGAGGTCGAGGATGTAGATGCCGTTGCGCTCACCGAAGATGAACGGCTTCATCTTGGGGTTCCAGCGACGGGTCTGGTGACCGAAGTGGCAGCCGGCCTCGAGCAGGGTGCGGATATTAATCTTGGTAGCCATGTTAAACCTCCTGTGGTTTGCCTCCGCGCGGGGTCATCCTCCAAAACCAACCCGGACATGTGCTACCAAAGCCCGGGCACCACGGTATGAAGTAGCCGCGCGTGCGTGATAAAAACATGTTGCCGTGAAGCAACCCGATGAATGATAGCAGGAATGCATCTTCGTGCCAACCCGCAATCAAAACCACACACCTGAGTGCGGCGCGGGACGTCCCAGCCACTATTCGCCTCGGGGATGGGCTTGAGCCACGGCACGTTTGAGCCGATCGGGCGTGAGGTGCGTGTAGATCTGCGTCGTGGACAGGCTCGCATGACCCAGCAGCTCTTGAACCGAGCGCAGGTCCGCACCGCCCTCGAGCAAGTCGGTCGCAAAGGTATGGCGCATCGCATGCGGGGCGATGTCGGCCGGAATGCCGGCGAGTGTCGCCAGAGTATGGAACCGCCGCCTGAGCATGGCGGCACTCATGCGATTACCGCGCGCCGATATAAGCAGCGGATGCGGCCCGGTAGTGGGGTCACGGCGCTTTGCCTGAGCGAGCAACTCCGGCCGCCCCTCCTCAATATAGAGACGCGTCGCCTCGAGCGCGCGACGATACAGAGGGACGATACGTTCTTTGCTCCCCTTGCCCCACAGGCGCAGCGTGCGTTCGGACCACACAATGGACTCCACATTGAGTGCTGCGAGCTCAGAGATACGGGCGCCCGAGGCATAGAGCAGCTCGAGCATCGCCGCATCGCGCAGTCCCGCGGGTGTTGAGGTATCAGGCGTCTTGAGCAGCGCCTCCACCTGTTGGGTCGTCAGCACACCGGGTAGATCGCGCGGGAGCTTGGGCGAGGAAATTGCCGAGACCACATCGCCCTCCACGACCCCCTCGGCAGCCATCCACCGATAGAGCGAGCGAATGGCAGACAGGTGTGCCGCAAGCGTTCGGGGAGCCACCTGCTCACGCGAAAGTTCGGCAAGATAGCGACGAATGGTGCGCACGTCGGCAGCGAAAGCATCTATATCCTCACGCTCGCACCAGGCAGCAAAACGCTCCAGCCTCGAGCCATAGGCCGTCACCGTGTTGGGAGAAAGTCCCTCGACACGTGAGATATAGGCGATAAACGAGTCGACGGTGTCGTACAGGTCAAAGGCTATGACCGGTCGCCTCCAAACAAATCGGGGCGAGTGGCCAGATAGGCATCAAGGGCCTCGAGCGCACGGTCCGCATAGGCCTGGTAGCGGTCGCGCTTGCTGCGGCGCTTGCCATCCTCGAGTGGCGGCACCAGGCCAAAGTTGACATGCATAGGCTGATAGCCCACGGTGGCAGGATCGGTCGCATAGCCCACGAGCGCACCCAGGGCGCCCACACGCGGCAGCTCGACGCCCGCGGCCCCGATAGCCTCGGCATAGGTGTTGAGCGCCGCGAGCAGACCCGTCGCCACGGCTTCCATGTACCCCTCGGTGCCGGTGATCTGACCGGCCAGGCGCACGCCGGTGCCGGGCACGGCAAAGGTGCCATCGAGCACGTGCGGGGCGTCGACAAAGGTATTACGGTGCATGACACCGTAGCGGAAGAACTCAGCGTTCTCCAGGCCCGGCACCATATGGAAGACGCGCTTCTGCTCGCCAAAGGTCAAGTTGGTCTGGAAGCCCACCAGGTTATAGGCGGTCTTCTCCTTATTCTCGGCACGCAGCTGAATCGCCGCCCAGGGACGACGACCGGTTCGCGGATCGGTGAGGCCGACAGGCTTCATGGCGCCAAAGCGAATGGCGTCCTTGCCGGTGCGCGCAACTTCCTCGGCAGGCTGGCAGGCCTGGAACAGATCGCCGCCCTCAAAGTCCTTGAGCACCACGCGGTCGGCCGTGGTAAGCGCCTCGATAAAGGCCTCGTACTCCTCCTTATTGAGCGGAGCGTTGAGATAGTCGCCGCTCCCCTGCTCCTCGTAGCGCGACTGCGAGAACAGCACGTCCATATCGAGCGTGGAGGCATCGACGATCGGCGCCGCGGCATCGAAGAACGCAAGGGCGTCGCCACCGACGAGCTTCATGACCTCTTCGCTCAGCGCCGGCGAGCACAAGGGGCCGGCGGCAATGACCACGTGACCTTCGGGAATCTGCGTGACCTCGCCGTGAATGATCTCGATATTGGGACGGGCGGCAACCTCGGCCTCGACAAACTCGGAAAACTTGACGCGGTCGACCGCCAAGGCGCCACCGGCGGGAACAGCCGCGCGATGGGCGCAATCGAGCAGGACTGAACCCATGCGCTCAAGCTCGGCCTTCAGCAATCCAGCCGCGGAATCCGGACGGGTCGACTTAAACGAATTGGAACAGACGAGCTCTGCCAGGTGATCGGTATGGTGGGCCGGGGAGCTAACCTGGGGGCGCATCTCGCACAGCTTTACGGCGAACCCGCGATCTGCCAGCTGAATCGCGCACTCCGAACCCGCCAGACCGCCACCGATAACCGTCACCTGATCAAACAGCATCTGCAAACACCTTTCTAATTGACATGTTTTCCATTGTGACCGAAGGGTGTCTGAGCGTGAAGGGCAAACTTGGAGGGCGCATACCTTCCATCCATCATGCGCTCGATAAGACCCTCGAGCTCAAGCGAACCCAGGAGTTTGAGTACGCCGACGGCATCGAGCGAGACGAGCGCCGCGATGTCGTCGACCTTGAGCGGAGAGGCGATGAGCGCATGCATCACGGTCTGCTGTGTTTGATCCAGGTCGGCAATGCCGGGAGCATCGGGGCGCGAGTAGCGCAGGGTGCCGTAGATGCGTGAAATAGCCATCTCGATAGATTCCTCGTCGATGATGCAGCAGGCACCGTTCGCAATGAGGTAATTCGTGCCACGCGACTCGGGCGATAGGATCGACCCTGGCACGGCAAGAAGTTCTCGCCCCAAATCCATAGCAGCCTCGGCTGTAGAAAACGTCCCGGAAGGCATACCCGCCTCGGATACAAAGAGGGCTTGCGACAGGGCCGCGATTACGCGATTGCGGCGCGGAAAGGCAAACTTGCGCGGACCCATGCCCCACGGAGAGATCGACACGACCGCGCCACCCGTATCGAGCGTGCGCGTAATAAGCCCCGCGCTCGAACGCGGGTAGACCACGTCGGCGCCCGTCCCCAGCACCACGACGTGTTTGCCGCCGGCATTGACCGCAGCCCAACCCGAGGCCTGGTCACAACCGACCGCGCCGCCCGAAACTACCGTCACGCCCGCCTCGACCGCAACCTTTGCCGCAAGCTCTGCCACGGCAAGACCATACGGAGAGGCCTTGCGCGCGCCGATGATGGAGAGCGCGGGCGTCGAAAGCACCTCGGGGTTGCCGCGCACATAGAGTGTCTGGGGTACATCAGAAAGCTCCAAAACGGTCTCGGGATACAACGCGTCACCTGGATGCAGCTCGAAGGTCCCCTCGGCCATCATTGGTCCCTCCTTCCCTGGTACATCGCCGCCTCGAGCACGTGGTCCTGCGTCACTTGCTCGCTCTCGGCGACGTCGGCGATGGTACGCGCGATACGCACCAGGCGCACGATGCCGCGGCCCGTGAGATGCGTGCGCTTCGACAGGCCGAGCACACACTTCTCCGCCGCATCATCGAGCTCAAAGGTCGAAACGACGCCGTCAATGGACCGTGTCTCGTCATCCTCGGCCTCGGCATCAGCATCGTCCATACGGGATTCGCGCCAAGCGCGAAAAGCGCGACCGCGCACAACGTAGTCACGTAACTCAGCTGACGACATACCCTCCGCGCCCTCGATAATCACCTGAGGGTCGGGACGGGTCACATCGATCATCATGTCGATACGGTCGGCCAAAGGACCGCGCAGTTTAGACCGATAGCGCTCGACCATCGCCGCCGAGCAGCGACACGGTACCTCACGATCGCCCAAAAAGCCGCAGGGGCAGGGATTGCTCGCAGCCAGCAGCTGAAAGCGCGACGGGAAGGTAAAAGCCCCGTCGACGCGTACGATCCTCACATAGCCGCGCTCGATGGGCTGACGCAGCGTCTGCAGCACACCCGTGGGAAACTCAGCAAGCTCGTCCAAAAAGAGCACGCCGCCATGAGCAAGGCTGATCTCACCCGGGTGCACCGGGCGCCCACCGCCGATAAGACCTGCGGTCGAAATACTGTGATGGGGACTGCGGAAGGGCCGGTGCCCCGCCAACAAGCCATCAATGTTCTCACCCAAAACCGAATGGATGCACAGCGCCTCCTGTTGATCCTCAACGGAAAGCTCGGGCAGGATGCCGGTCATACGGCGCGCGAGCATGGTCTTACCCGAACCGGGCGAGCCGATCATGAGCAGGCCGAGCTCGCCGGCGGCCGCAAGCGCCATGCCGCGTTTAGCGACTTCCTGCCCCAGCACATCGGCATAGTCGAGTTCGGGCTCAAAGGTCGTCTCAACACCCTCGGAATCCAGATAATGACGCACGGCATCGCCCATGCCGCGAGCAAGCTGAGACAGATGATCGATAAAGCCGCAATCAACGCCCGCAAGCGGCACATGCTGATCGGACCTGCCGGCGATAAAGGACAGCCCCATGTCACGAGCCAGCAGCTGAAACGCCACCTCGCCCTTGACGGGAAGCACCGTACCGTCCAAGCCGAGCTCGCCGGCGATAAGGCAGCGATCGAGGTTGTCACGGGGAATCTGTCCATCGGCCGCCAACACCGCGATGGCGATGGGCAGATCAAAGCCGCTACCGGTCTTGCGAATATCGCCGGGCGCCAGATTGACCGTAATGCCCGAGCGCGGGATCTCGAACCCGGCGGAGCGCATCGCACAGCGAATACGACCGCGTGACTCCATCACCTCCATACTCGGAATGCCGAGCATCTGAATACCCGGAACGCCGCCGGCAAGCGAGACCTCGACCGTGACGGGAATTGCCTCGACGCCGCGGATGCAGGCCGCGTGAACGGCAAACGTCTCGAACGCCATCACGACACCTGCCAATCGAATGCGTTGTACTGATGCTCGATCTCGGCGATATGCCCGCCGCGAATGGTGACACCCACGGCATCGAAGCGAATCGCCTTGAGCGGATAATGCTCCATGAGATAGCAACTTGCGATGCGGCGGTAGCGGCGTTGTTTTTGGGCGTCCACGGCCTCCTCGGGAAAGACCCGCGTGTTGCAATCCAGTGCGACGCGTCTGGTCTTGACCTCGGCCATCACCACGACATCGTCGAGCTCATCGAGCAGCACCAGATCGGCCTCGCCCTCGGTGCAACGATAACCCTGCTCCAGCAAGGTGTAGCCGCGCTCGTTAAAGTAGTCGATGGTGATCAGCTCGCCCAGCATGCCCAGCTCGCGGGGACTGAGTCCCTTGATAAACTCGGGCGTCATCGCCCCGCAGTCGAGCTCGCCGTTTTCCCAACGCTCCTTGAGCTGCTGCGTCTTGCTCTTTTTGCTTGCGGCACTCATGGGGTCTCCTTTCCCGCACGCTGCATTGCCCCGATGATGAGGGCACCTTTCATGCGGGTAAGTACCGGAAGCAAACCAAAAGCTGACCAAATGCCGTCAAAAAACGGGCCGTACGCAGCAATGGTGTTGCATACGGCCCGCTACCAGCAGGTTTATAAAACCCCTGAGGTCCCTGTCTCCACAATTGACCTAGAAAAGGCGCTCAGTCTGCAGAAAGTTTCCGCAAAAGCTCACGCGGTGCAGTGGACAAAGTCCATGTTTGCGAATGGCCTCGATATGCTCGGGGCTTGCATAGCCCTTCGACTCGGCCAGATGGTACTCGGGATACTCGGCGTCGTACTCGACCATCATCTCGTCACGCGTGACCTTGGCCATGATGGACGCCGCGGCGATACAGGCGATCTTGGCATCGCCCTTCACCACGTCGCGCTCGTTGGGAACGGCGCCCAAGGGGTTGCCATCCATGAGGACGCAGTCGGGTTCAAGTCCCGTATCGGCCACGGCGCCCGCAACGGCGGTACGGATAGCACGGGCCATGCCCATTTCATCGATATCCTTCGGCGCGATATGGCAAAAACCGATTGCCGTCGCCACCTCGGCAATCTTCACCGAGAGCAACTCGCGGCGCGCGGGCGTGAGCTTTTTGGAATCGTTGATACCCCAGACGCGCGGCTCCATAGGAAGACAGACGGCGCATACCGTCAAAGGGCCGGCCACCGATCCGCGACCTACCTCGTCGACACCAACGACCACCCCATCGCCGCCAAGCTCATGCATAAGCTCGTACATGTCATTGACGCGCTCGCGCTCGGCAAGCTCTTTGTCATGGCGTTTGAGGGCGCGTTCACAAGCCTTGATCACCTGCTGGCGCGGGTCCTCGCGATAATGCTCCACGAGGGCGGGGATCTCCTCAAACGTAGCGCTCGCCAACTCACCGGCAACCTGCGATGCCGAAACCGAGCTCGTCATGTTGGCCATACCAGGCCCTCCTTGCATGCAAATCGGATAAAAAGAAGGGCCACCCGAAGGTGACCCTTGTGTCCAAACGAGTGGACAGACGCTGCGATCTTCTTAGCGCTTCTCGGGGATGCGAGCAGCCTTGCCCACCTTGTCGCGGAGGTAGTACAGCTTGGCGCGACGGACGCGACCATGACGGACGACCTCGAGCTTGGCGATCTTGGGGCTGTGAAGCGGGAAAGTACGCTCAACACCGACACCGAAGGACATCTTGCGGACGGTGAAGGTCTCGCGGGCACCGGCGCCGGCCATGCGGATGACGTCTCCCTGGAAGACCTGGATGCGCTCGCGGTCGCCTTCCTTAATGCGGTAGTGAACCTTGACGTTGTCGGCGACGCGAACCTGAGGAATGTCCTCGCGGATCTGCTGACGCTCGATTGCGCGGATGTAATCCATGTGCAATTCCTTACTCTTCTAGAGGTGCCGTACCACCATGGCCGGCACGTAGTTGAACAAACGTATTCGAGTATACACGCGCGGGTTTCTGCTGCAAGAACAATTTTTTACGCAGACAAAAAGACAAAACCAGCACATGATAACCGCCCGCCTCACGAAATGAGACGGGCGGCATGAAGGGGGCTACGCTAGGCGTCTGAACCCAAAACGTTACGCGGAGCGCTTCGCCTCGAGCTTGGCCTGGGCGGCAGCCAGGCGTGCGAGGGGCACGCGGTAGGGCGAGCAGGACACGTAGTCCACGTCGGCCACGTTAAACAGGCCCTTGATGGACTTGGGGTCGCCGCCGTGCTCGCCGCACACACCAAAGTGCATTTCGGGGTTGGTGGCTCGGCCCTTCTCGACAGCCATGCGCACCAGCTCGAGCACCGCCGAGTCGATGGTCTCGAAGGGATTGTCCTTCAAGATCTTCTTATGCATGTACAGCGGGATGAACTTAGCCTCGGCGTCGTCACGCGAGAAACCGAAGGTCGTCTGGGTGAGGTCGTTGGTGCCAAAGCAGAAGAAGTCTGCGTGATGGGCGATCTCGTCAGCGACCATGCAGGCGCGCGGCAGCTCGAGCATCGTGCCCACGGGAATATTGAGCTCGACGCCCTCTTCGTCAGAAACCTCGGCGATCACGCGTTCGATAACCTCGCGGGTCTGGACATGCTCGGCCGTGATGGAAACGAGCGGAACCATGATCTCGGGGCGCGGATCGACGCCTTCCTTGATAAGACGGGCAGCAGCCGTGGCAACGGCGCGAACCTGCATGAGCGGCAGATCGCTAAAGACGACGGACAGGCGCACACCGCGTAGGCCGAGCATCGGGTTGGACTCGACCATGCCGTCGATACGACGCAGGCGGGCGCGCAGGACGGCAAGCTCTTTCTCGCTGGCGCCAGCGGCTTCCTTCTTGGTGATGGCGACCTCGAGCTCGCGAGGATTATCCAGGAACTCATGAAGCGGCGGATCGAGCAGGCGGACGACCACATCGCGACCGGACATGGTCTTGAACATCGCCAGGAAGTCCTCGGTCTGAACCTTGAGCAGGTCGGCCAGGGCCTGCTGCTTCACGGCCTCATCGTCAGACAGGATAAAGCTCTGGATGATGTTCTTGCGGTCGCCCAGGAACATGTGCTCGGTGCGGCACAGGCCGATGGCCTCGGCGCCAAACTCGAGCGCAAGCTCGGCATCCTCGGGATTGTCGGCGTTGACGCGCACATGGTTGGCATGGCCGCCGGTCTCGTCCAGGCGAATCTCGTCGGCCCAGGACAGGATGGTGTCCAGGTCGCCGGTGAGCTCGGCGGAGACTAGGTCAACGGCGCCGTCAACGACGATACCCTGGGTGCCGTCGATGGAGATGACATCGCCCTCGCGCAGCACGCGGTCACTGCCCTCGATACGCACGACCTTCTCAGCAGCGTCGATGTGGAAGCGCTCAACGCCGCAGACGCAGGGCGTACCCATGCCGCGAGCGATAACGGCGGCATGGCTCGTCTTTCCTCCGTGGCTGGTCAGAATGCCCTCGGCGGCAACCATACCCTTCAGGTCGTCGGGGTTGGTCTCCCAACGAACCAGAATGACCTTGTGGCCCTCGTTGGCGCGCGCGACGGCGTCATCACTCGAGAACACAACCTCACCCACGGCGGCACCGGGGCTGGCGTTCAGACCGCTGGCCAGCGCCTCGTACCTCTTGGAAGCGTCAAACTGCGGGTGCAGGAGCTGGTCGAGTTGCGCGGGATCGATACGGCTCACGGCCTCTTCGCGGGTGATCAGGCCTTCCTCGACCATTTCGATGGCGATGCGCAGGGCGGCGGTGGCAGTGCGTTTACCCACGCGTGTCTGGAGCATCCAGAGCTTGCCCTGCTCGATGGTGAACTCGATATCGCACATATCGCGGTAATGGTCCTCGAGCGTCAGGAACACGCGCTCGAGCTCCTCACCTGCAGACTCGAGGCCCGGGGTGGTCTTGAGGTCGGCAATGGGCTCGGTGTTGCGGATGCCGGCGACGACGTCCTCGCCCTGGGCATTAACCAAAAAGTCACCGTAGAACTCTTTGGTGCCGTCGGCCGGATTACGCGTAAAGGCGACGCCCGTCGCAGAGGTCTCGCCCTTGTTGCCAAAGGCCATGGCCTGCACGTTGACGGCGGTGCCGAGCTCGTCGGAAATACCATGCTGCTTGCGGTAGATGCAGGCACGCTCGTTCATCCAGCTGCCAAAGACGGCCTGGATTGCAAGGCGTAGCTGAAGCTCCGGGTCGTGCGGGAAAACGGGCTTGCCATCGGCGACCTCGAGCTCGGGATACAGGAAGGCATCGACGTTCTCGGAGAAGATGCCCTTAAAGGTCTCGACGAGCTCCTGCAGATCCTCGGCCGAAAGCTCGGAGTCGACGCGGACGCCGGCGACCAGGCGTGCCTGGGTCAGCGCGTTCTCGAACAGGTCGGCGTCAACGCCCATAACGACGTTGGAGAACATCTGAATAAAGCGGCGGTAGCTATCCCAAGCAAAACGCGGATTTTGCGTCTGGGCGATGAGCCCCTGAACGGAGTCGTCGTTGAGGCCCAGGTTGAGGACCGTATCCATCATGCCGGGCATGGAAAACGGAGCGCCCGAGCGAACCGACACGAGCAGCGGGTCGGAGGCGTCACCGAGCTTCTTGCCGCAGCGGGCCTCGAGGTCCGCCTCGGCGGCAACGATCTCATCGAGCGCGCCTTCGGGCCAGACGTTGCCGGCACCGGAGTACTCGACACAGGTCTGGCAGGTAATGGTAAAACCACCGGGAACCGGCAGGCCGATGCGGCTCATCTCGGCAAGGTTTGCGCCCTTGCCGCCAAGCACGAAGTTCATGGACTTGTCGCCCTCGGTGACACAGGTGCCCTGGGCGTCGGTTCCAAAACGGTAAACCCTCTTGCAATCGCTCACGATACTTCCCCTTCCATGCGCTTACGCACACGACCGTGGTAACGAATCGACCCGCCGGTTACGGGCCGTGAGGGAACTATACGGCGGGCTTTATGCCGACATGAGAAGAGGATGCGCGGTTTGGTAAACGAGGTGAATATGGCGGTAAACGGTAGGTAAAGGTGGTTACCTTATGAAGATACCACTGCAAGAAAATTGCAGGTCAAATGCAAGTTTGTTGCTAAATCGCTTTACCAATATCGTGCATTATTTTTAGGTAGTCTTTTTGAGACGGTGCATTTTTAGCTACCGAAATGAGTTAACTTTGCCGGGCTCGGCGGGCGGCGCGGCGGGCGCGGGCTTCTTGGATTTCCTCCAAGTGACTTATGATCTCGGAGGCGCTCTCCTCGATCGCCTTGCCGTCGGTACGTACCACAAAGCAGCCTAGGCGCTTCATGAGGGCACGAGCTTCCTCGAGCTCGCTGCGCACGCTCTCGGGCTCGGCATAGGAGCCGGCAACGGCACGAGCGTAGTCATCGCCCAAGCGGCTATCGCGAATTTCGGAAATCACATCGACGGTCGAAATCAGGCCGAACAGGCGCATTGGGTCGACCTCGTAAATCGACTTCGGCGGCTCCATGCCATGGGCCAACGGAACATTGGCAACCTTGTAACCCTGATAGGCCAAATACATCGACAGCGGCGTCTTGGACGTGCGCGATACGCCCAGCAGCACGATATCGGCACCCGACAAATCGTCGCAACCGCGCCCGTCATCGTGCTCAACGAAATATTCCATGGCCTCGATACGATGGAAATAGTGGTCATCGGTCCTGTGAATCACGCCCGCGACGCCTTTGGGCGGCACACCGATGAGCGACGATAGCACGGCGAGCGTCGGACCGATCAGGTCGACCGAACGGATATGCAGCATGCCCAGGTAATCGAGCACGCGGGCGCGAAGCGCCGGATCGACAATGGTGTGAAACACGGCAATATCGCGATGGTCGGCATCGACGCGCGGGCCCACAAACGACTCCACCTGCTCCACCGAGGTCACCTTGGGCAGGCGCAACAAACGAAAAGCCCCTTCATCAAATTGCCCGGACGCCGCAAGCACCACCTCACAAGCGGTATCACCGAGCGAGTCGGAGATAACGATAACGGTGGGACGAGCGGTGACCGGGCAATCCATGCGGGGCTCCTTTTGCGCTTACGCGCAGGCTGGCTTACTTTTTACGAGCAAGCTCACCGATGTTGGCGATGCCGGAGAAAACGGCCTCGAAGCGGTTGAGCAGCTTAAGGCGATTATCGCGGAGCTGCTCGTCCTTGTCCATGACCATGACCTCGTCGAAGAAACGGTCGATGGGCGCGCGCAGGGCGGCGAGGGCAGCAAATGCGGCCGGATAATCCTCGGTAGCAAGGGCGGCATCGACAGCGGTCTGAGCAGCCTCGGAGGCATCAGCAAGCGCAAGCTCGACCTCGCCCATCAGGCTGCGGTCGTACTCCACGCCCAGCTCGGGCTTGGAGATATGCGCGGCGCGAGCATAGGCGGTCGCAAGGTTGTCGAACGTCTCGGCGTCGTTCTTGCGGGCCTCGTCGAGGGCGGCGCAGCGGGCGAAGAAGACGGACGGAGCGATGATGTGCACCGCGGAGACGGCGGCAACGGTATCGGCCGGGATCTTTTCGTCGCGGGCCATGCTCACCAGGCGGCCATGGAAGAAGTCACGAACCTGCTGGGCGACCTCGGCGGCGTCGAACTCAATGCCCTGCTCACTGTAGAGCTCGAGGGCAAAGTCGATGAGCGACGTGGGGTCGATCGGCAGGCGGTCGCGCAGGATGTTGATGATGCCGATAGCGGCACGACGCAGCGCGTAGGGGTCCGAAGAGCCGGTCGGGGGCTCGCCGATGGCAAAGATACCGGCGATGGTATCGAGCTTGTCGGCACAGGCCACGATGCAGCCAGCGGTGCCCTCGGGCAGCTCGTCACCGGCAAAGCGAGGACGATAGTGATCGCGAATAGCATGAGCGACCTCGTCGTTCTCCCCCATCGCGATGGCGTAGTAACCGCCCATCACGCCCTGCTGGCTCGTGAACTCGACGACGGCGTTAGACACCAAGTCGGCCTTGCACAGGTGCGCGGCGCGAGCGGCATCGGCGGCCAGGTGGGCGCCCAGATGGGCCTCGCGGGCGATGGCAAGCGCGAGTTGCTCAATGCGCTCGGACTTGGCGAGCACGCTACCGAGCTTCTCCTGGAAGGCGACCTTGGCCAGACGCTCGCGGAACTCGTCGAGGGAGATCTTCAAGTCCTCCTCATAGAAGAACTTAGCATCGTCCAGACGGGCGCGCACGACGCGCTCGTTGCCGTCGATCACGCGCTCGGCGTTCTCGGGCTTGCTGTTGGAAACGACCACGAACTCACGCGTGAGCTTGCCCTCGCCGTCATAGATCGGGAAGTAGCGCTGGTTGGTGAGCATGGACTCGCAGATAATCTCGTGCGGGACCTTGAGGAACTCCTCATCGAAGGTACCGACGAGCACCGTCGGCCACTCGCAGAGGTTAATGACCTCCTCAAAGACCTTCTTGGGCGTATCGACATGGCAACCGGGGCGAGCGGCCTCGACCTCGGCGATACCGGCAAGGATGGCCTCGCGACGGCGCTCGGCAGAAAGCACACCGGCGTCCTCGAGCACCTGCTCGTAAACAGCGGGGCTGGCGACCACATGGTCACCGGGGCCAAGCACGCGATGACCGCGCGTGGTGTTGCCGCTCGTCACGTCGGCAAACGACACGGGCACAACGTCCTCGCCCAGAAGGCAGCAAATCCAGCGGACCGGACGCACGAACGTCGCGTGCTCGTGGCCCCAGCGCTGGGAGCGATAGTTGGGCCACTGCAGGCCGGCAATGGTCTTCTCGCACAGAGCGGTTAGAATCGGCGTAGCCGGTGCGGAGGGAATGTTCTTCTCGGCGAACACATACTCGCGACCGTCAGTGTCCTCGCGACGAACCAGGTCCTCGGCAGCCACACCGCACTTGCGGGCAAAGCCCTGGGCGGCCTTGGTGGCGTTACCGTCAGCATCGAAGGCAATGTTGGCCGCGGGGCCGCGCTTGACCTCGTGAACCTCATCGGTCGCGGTGGCGACGTCGGCAACGAGTGCAGCCAGGCGACGCGGACTCGAGATCACGCGGACCTCGCCGTGGGCCAGACCGGCCTCGTCGAGACCCTTGGCGATCATAGTGCCAAGCTGCTTGACGGCATTGTTCAGCGGTGCAGAGGGCATTTCCTCCGTACCGATCTCAAACAGGAAATCCTTAGCGTCTGCCATGGCTTACGCCACCTCGCCTTCCTGGTCGGCATTCTCGTTGACTCCGGCGACCTCGGCCATATAGGCCTCGCAGCACGCCTTGGCGACGGCGCGGACGCGCAGGATGTAGTTGGCACGCTCGACCGCGGACAGCGCACCGCGGGCATCGAGCAGGTTGAAAGCGTGGCTGCACTTCATGACGCAGTCGTACGCCGGCAGCGGAAGCTTACGCTCCAGGCAGGAGTGGCACTCGGCCTCGTAGTCATCAAACTTCTGACGCATCATCTCGACGTTTGCGACCTCAAAGTTATAAGCACTGAACTCGCGCTCGTTCTCAAGGAACACGTCGCCATAGGTCATGGGCGTGCCGTCGGGCAGGTAGCTCCACACCAGGTCGTAGACCGAGTTGACGCCCTGGGCGTACATGGCGATACGCTCCAGGCCATAGGTGATCTCGACGGGCACGGGGTCGACCTCGATGCCGCCCACCTGCTGGAAGTACGTAAACTGCGTGACCTCCATGCCGTTGAGCCAAACCTCCCAGCCAAGGCCCCAGGCGCCAAGGGTCGGGCTCTCCCAGTCGTCCTCGACAAAGCGGACGTCATGGTCGTTGGGGTCCAGACCGATAGCGGCAAGAGACCCCAGGTAAAGCTCCTGCGCGTTGACCGGCGACGGCTTGATGAGCACCTGGAACTGATAGTAGTGCTGCATGCGGTTCGGATTCTCGCCGTAGCGGCCGTCGGCGGGACGGCGGCAGGGCTGCGCATAGCAGGTGCGCCACTCGGCGGGACCGAGCGAGCGCAGCGTGGTCGCGGTATGGAAGGTACCGGCACCGACCTCGGAGTCATAGGGCTGCATAATGACGCAGCCCTGCTCGCCCCAGTACTGCTGGAGGCGCAGGATGATGTCTTGGAAGGAAAGCGATGAAGCGTTCATGCCTCTAATATCCCCTCGTCGAAACGATTACACGGTTAGGTACTGTACTATAGCGGTTTTTAGTCGATAGCGCCGATGCGGTTGAGCGGCCAGTAGCGCACAAGCGCCACAGCGATCAAATCAGAGCGATCGACGGGACCAAAGTAGCGTGAGTCGGCAGAGTTTTCGCGGTTGTCGCCCATCACCCACACGCACCCGTCGGGAACGGTGTAGGGATAGCTCACCTGAGCACCGGGCGCTTGGACCGAAAGCGGCCAGCTCATGCCCGTCGTATAGCCCTCGTCGAGCGCTTGGCCGTCAACGACCACCTTGCCATCCTGCAGGTCGACCGTCTGGCCGGCCGTGGCAATAACACGCTTGACAAGAACATCATGCTCGGAGGTGCCATCAGGGTTGTGAAACACCACGATATCGCCCTGCTTGACGGACTGGCCGAGCTCAAGGCTCACCTTTTGCGCCAGGATCTGGTCGCCGATCTCGATCGTGGACTCCATGGAGCCGGTGGGCACCACAAAGGGCTCGACCACAAACGAGCGAATCAAGAAGGTGGCCACGAGCGCGAGCGCGATGACCACGATCCACTCAAAAGCGCCCCTCAACGCGGAATGCTGCGATGGAACCATTCTCACTCCTCGCTCTGCGAATACGATGCGTCCAGGATGTCCTGCGCGTATGCGCGCTCCTCGGGCGTAAGCCGCGCCGTCTCGATCAGGTCGGGACGCCAGCGGCAGGTGCGCTCGATGGCATTCTTACGGCGCCAGGCGTCAACCTTGGCATGGTCACCGCTCACGAGCACCGGCGGCACGCCCTCGCCGTTGAACTCGGCGGGACGGGTGTACTGCGCGTACTCGAGCAGGCCACCGTCCTCGGCAGTCGAGAACGACTCATCGACATTGCTCATCTCGTCACCAAGGGCGCCGGGAATCAAACGTACGACGGCATCGGCAACGACCATAGCGGGAAGCTCGCCGCCCGTAAGCACGTAGTCGCCGATCGACAGGCGCTCGTCGGCATACGCATAAGCGCGCTCGTCGACGCCCTCGTAGCGGCTGCAAACAAACAGCAGGCGCTCGCTTTTGAGCAGGCGCTCGGCCACATGCTGCGTAAAGGGTTCGCCGCAGGGCGTAAAGAACACCACGGTGGGCTTGGGACCCTCGGAGCTAATAGCCTCGATGGCCTCGGCGATGGGCTCGACCTTCATGAGCATGCCCTGCCCGCCGCCGTACGGCTCGTCATCGACGGTACGATGGCGGTCGTGCGTCCAGTCGCGCAGGTTATAGGCCTTAAAATCAAAAAGGCCGGCCTTGCGGGCGCGGCCCAAGATCGATGTGGACATGACGGGCTCAAACATCTCGGGAAAGACCGAAAGGGTCTCAATCAGCATGTTGTCCTCCCTACTTGTCCATATCAATCAACCCGTCCATAACGTGGACGGAAATTGTCCCCTGATCGGGAAGATCGAGCACAACCTGCTCGATCACGGGAATCAGCACCTCGCCGTACCGATCGCCCTCGACAACCCAAACATCGTTGGCGGGCGTCGACATGATCTCGACAATCGTGCCGAGCGAACCGAAACGCTCGTCGACCACCTCGCGACCCATCAGATCGGTATAGGCGGCATCGAGCGAATCGAGCTCAAAGTCGTCACGATTTGCCAGCACGTAGCATCCGGTGATGCCCTCGGCGGCCGTCAAGTCATCAATGCCCTCAAACGAGACCAGATCGCCATCGCCCGTATCGGTGACGGATGTGACCGTGCAAAAACGGTCACGCTTGAGCGCCGGCGGCGTCAAGGCGACGCGCATACCCGGCGTCAATACAGAAGGAAGCCCCCGCAGCGGCTGCGCGAGGACCTCCCCCTTCCTTCCGTGCGGCTTGACCACACGGGCGATGTTTTTGTACTGGGACCTCAAGGTCCTAGCCCAGAACCTCTACCTCGACTGCAGTGTCGAGGCGAGCGGCCAGTGCACGGGCGAGCGTGCGAATGGCCTTGATGGTACGGCCACGACGGCCGATGACCTTAGCGACGTCATCCTCGGCAACCGAAACCTCAATCGTGGAGGCGTCGTCACCATCGATGACCTCAAGGCTCACGGAATCCGGGTCGTCGACGATCTGAACAACGAGATATTCGACGAGATCGGCGATGCGATCTGAGAGCATTGCCTCACCCTCGAGCTGTGCAGCGTCAACCTCAGGCACGATTTACTCCTCGGCGCCCTCAGCGGCCTCAGCGGCAGCCTTAGCGGCCTCGGCCTCTTTGGCGAGCTGCTTCTTGGACTTCTTGACGACGGTCTCGGTCTTCTCGCCCTCGTTGGCGGCCTTGACCAGAGCAGCGACAGCGTCGGTGAGCTGAGCGCCCTTGGACTGCCAGTCAGCGATCTTCTCGAGATCGAGGTTGATGGTCTTGGGGGCGGTCATCGGGTTGTAGCGGCCAACCTCCTCGATGATACGACCGTCACGCGGGGCGCGGGAATCGGCGACGACGACACGGTAGTACGGACGCTTCTTAGCGCCGTGACGAGCAAGGCGAATCTTGACTGCCAAAGGAAACTCCTCCAACCAAGCAGCTTTAGGCTGCAACTACAAACAAACAGTTGAACATAATACGCCATCGACGCGGGCAGGTGAAGTCCGTGAGACCAACTTCTTCGGTGTAGTCGAAGGCAAATCCATATCTTAGACAAGAATTCGCGATTTGCAAGCACATCCACGCACCCCACATGAGCTGCGCGGTATACTCATGCCATGAAAAGACGCGAACATACATACGGTTATGAGGATGCTGCGGGCGTCACACCGCCGCCCTGGACGGGACCGGCGGTGGGCCTCATGGATCTCGATGCGTTTTTTGCGAGCGTGGAGATGCTCGACCATCCCGAGTGGCGCGGCAAGCCGCTCATCGTGGGTGGCGATGCCGATTCTCGCGGCGTCGTGTCCACCTGCTCCTACGAGGCGCGCCGCTTTGGCGTGCATTCCGCCATGCCCTCCGCCGAGGCACGGCGCCTCTGTCCGCAGGCCATTTGGACGCATGGGCATTTCAATCGATACCACGAGGTTAGCGCACAGGTCATGGCGATTCTCGCCGACGAGACCCCGCGTGTTGAGCGCGTATCAATTGACGAGGCCTTTATCGATATCACACCGGGCCGCTTTGCGCCCGAAGACCCGCTGCTGGTTGCGCGGCGGATAAGCGACCGCGTGGCAGCGCTGGGAGTGACCTGCTCCATTGGCGTAGGCTGCAACAAGACGGTCGCAAAGATCGCAAGCGAGAGGGACAAACCGTTTGGGCTGACCATCGTGCGCCCTGGAACCGAGCAGCGCTTTTTGGCCGCGCTGCCGGTATCTGCCATGAGCGGCATCGGGCGCTCGGCCGAGGAGCGACTGCGCCGCATGCGCATCTATACACTCGGCGAGCTGTCACGCGCGCCCGAATCAACCTTAGCCTCTATTTTTGGCGTCAACGGCGAACGCATGCGCCAACGTGCGCTGGGGCTCGAAATCTCCGAAGTCACGAGTCTAGATGAAGAGCGCGAGGTCAAGTCGGTCAGCAATGAACGCACCTTTGCGAAAGATTTGACTGAGCGTCAGGACATCGAAGCGGCGATTGCGCTGTTGGGAGAGTCAGTGGGACGCCGCCTGCGCCGTCAGGGGCTGACGGGCGCCACGGTGACGCTCAAACTCAAGTATTCGTATGGAAGCGGTCGCTCGGCACAGCGCCGGCTGCCTCATCCGACCGACGATGAGAACATCTTTGTGGCAGTGGCGCTCGAACTGCTCGACAACATCTGGCAGGAAGGCATGCATGTGCGCCTGGCGGGCATCGGCATGAGCGACTTTGACCATCAGGGCGGCATCCAGACCGACCTGTTCTGCGAAGTCGACGACCGCGGAGCCCAATCCAGCGACCGTCGCGACCTCTCAGTCGCCATCGACGCCGTCCGAGACAAGTTCGGCGACACAGCCCTGTCCTTCGGCCGCCAATCCCGCTTCAACGATTAGTCCCTGAGGCAAAAAGAAAGCCGGGCAGGTGCGGAAAACCGCAACTGCCCGGCGATATGCGTGAGGATAGCTAAACCCCGTCTCAAATGAGCTACTAGAGGAGGTTGAGGGGGAGCTGGGGGGCGTCTCCCCAGAGTTTCTCGAGGCGGTAGAAGTCGCGCGCTTCGGGAGTGAAGACGTGGACGACAACCGAACCATAGTCCATGAGCATCCAGGTCTTCTGCTCGCGGCCCTCGATGGAGAACGGATGCTCGCCGCAAGCCTCGGCGACCTTCTCCTCGATCTCGTCGACAATTGAATCAACCTGGCGGTTGTTGGTACCGGTGGCAAGCACAAAGTAGTCGCATACGTCGGAAAGCTCGGTCAGGTCGAGCACCTGAACGTCCTCGCCCTTCTTGTCGTAGGCGGCCTGCGCGGCGGCGCGGGCGACATCCTCGGCGGCGACACCGCTCGCGGACAGCGAGGCGGCAGTGCGGTCGGACGTGGCGACGAAGCTCTTGTGCTCCACACCTTCAAGAATCTGCTCGTCGGTCATGGTCTCGTCGTCCATGGAATACCTCTTTCTAGACAGCCCGAGCTAGCGCAGCTGGGCGTAATGGTTGTAAATCGTAATAGCTGTGGGATAAAGATAGCGCCCAGACTGGATCACATAGACCAAACCCTGCGCAAAACAGGAGAAGAACAACTCATCGAGCGTCGACTCCCCCACCATCTTGCGCAGCGCATGCGCATAGTCGCCGTGGCGGTTGGGCTCGATGGCATCGGCCACAAAGACCACCGTATCGAGCGGCGTCATGTCGCAGGCACCCACGGTGTGACGGTCGACAGCCTGGAAAACGGCCGGCGACAACTCGGGGAAAAGCTGCGGAAGCTCATAGGCGGCAACAGGACCATGCAAAAGCGGCGTCGCGGCGGAAGGAGAGCCGGCAATCTTAATGCCGTAATGCAGAGCGCGCGTAACCAGCTCGTCGTCGGAGAGCACTTTGTCCCAGTCGTGGATCAGACCGGCAGCAGCGGCATCAAAGCGGTCAACGCCGTAGACCTCGGCCAGATGAAGTGCGGTCTCGGCAACACCCAGCGAATGCACATAGCGCTTGCGCTTATCCTTCATGCGAACATCGAGCAGCTCTTGAATGCGCTTGAGCAGTGCGCGCTCATCGCCCTCAAACTGATCCTCTACCGACAACGTAGACCCCCATCACTCAAAATCTTCTTGGCCCAAATCGGCATATAGCCTGCGTTTGCGAATGTAGCCGAGCACGGACTCGCTCGTAAGATAGCGCACGCTCATGCCGCGGGCAACTCGCTTACGAATGTTCGTCGAGCTGATCGCCAGCGCCGGAATCTGAATATAGCGCACGTCGAACGGCAGCCCCGACTCTTTGATTCGGGCACGCGCCGTATCGATATCAAAGCCCGGTCGCGTCGCCGCAATAAAGGTAGCAAGCTCAGCAATTCGTTCGGCATCATGCCAGGTCACAATATCGATAATCGCGTCGGCGCCCGTAATAAAGTAGAGCTTTACCTGCGGCGGGTAAAAGTCGCGAAGGGCATGAAGCGTATCAGCCGTATAGGTTACGCCCGGGCGGTCGATCTCGAACCGGCTCGCCAAAAAGGCCGGGTTCGCGGCGGTGGCGAGGACCGTCATGGCATAACGGTCCTCGGCAGGCGTCACCGGCTTGTCAAGCTTAAAGGCAGGCGTGCCCGCCGGCATAAAGAGCACGGCATCCAAGTCGAGGGACTCACGCGCCTGCTCAGCGGTCACCAGGTGCCCGTAATGGATGGGATCAAAGGTGCCACCCATAATGCCGAGCCTAAACTCCTGCCCGTCCTCTAGAGGAAGCTCGGGCAGACCGATTCCACCGCGCAGCGACATGGCTTACTCGCCCTCCGAGGTCTCGGCATCGTCCTCGGCATCCGCCGCATCGACAACCTCGACGCCCTCATCCGCAGCATCGGCCACGTCAATGGCCTCGACGGCAACGTCCTCGCCAGCATCCTCGAGCTCCTCGTACTCCGAGAAGTCCTCGGCGCCCTCAAAGTCAAAAGCGCGCTGGCAAATGCGGACCTCGTCGCCCGCACGGCAACCGGCCTTCTCGAGCGCGTCGTCAACACCCATACGCGCAAACTTATGCTGCAGGTAAATGACGGCTTCCTCGTTTTCCCAGTCGGTCTGGATGACCATGCGCTCGATGGCACGACCGACCACGCGGAAGGCACCGGGCTCTTCCTGGACAATGCGGAAACGCTTCTCGCGCTGCAGGCGGCGACGCTCCCACTCCTCGTCGCGCAGATCGACCGGCTCATCAGAGACCGCCAGCTCGGCGCGAAGCTTAGCCACCTGCTCGCCCACGGCAAGCATCAGCGTGTTGAGGCCGGCGCCCGTAACAGCAGACACGGCAAAGAACATATGGCCATCGTCGAGCGCCGCACGCTTAAGGTCGGCAATCTTGTCGGCCGTGCCCGGCGCATCACACTTGTTGGCAACGACGATCTGCGGACGCTCCGAAAGCTCGGCGCCATACTGCTCGAGCTCGCGGTTGATGATGCGATAGTCCTCGACCGGATCGCGATCCTCAAAACCACCCGTCATATCGACGACGTGCATGATGAGTGCCGTACGCTCAATGTGGCGCAGGAACTGGTGACCCAGGCCCTTGCCCTCGCTCGCGCCCTCGATGAGACCGGGGACGTCGGCAACGACGTAAGAATATTCGCCGGCACGCACCATGCCGAGGTTCGGCACGAGCGTGGTAAACGGGTAGTCAGCAATCTTGGGGCGGGCGGCACTCATGCGCGCAATGAGCGATGACTTACCCACCGAGGGAAAGCCCACAAGCGCGGCATCGGCCATAAGCTTCATCTCGAGCTCGATCCAGTGTTCCTCGGCAGGCTCGCCGAGCTGGGCAAAGGCCGGAGCGCGACGCACCGACGTCACAAAGTGTGTGTTGCCCAGACCGCCGGCACCGCCGGGCGCCACGACGACGCGCTCGCCGTCGTGCACCAGGTCGGCAATCTCGAACATCGGGGTCTGCGTCTCGGGATCGAGCTCGCGCACCACGGTACCCATAGGGACCTTGAGAATCAGGTCCTCGCCGCTCTTACCGTTACGACGGGCACCCTGCCCGTGCGTGCCGCGCTCGGCGCGGAAGTGATGCTTAAAGCGGTAATCGATCAGCGAAGACAGCTGAGCATCGGCCTGGATGACGACATTGCCGCCACGACCGCCGTCGCCGCCATCGGGGCCGCCCTTGGGGACAAATGCCTCGCGCCTAAACGACATGCATCCGGCTCCGCCGTCGCCGCCGCACACGTTAATGCGGCTGATATCGGTGAACTGTGACAACAGAATCGCCTCCTACAAAAAAGAGGGAGACCCTTGAATCCTAAAACTCAAGTGCCTCCCACATATGTGCTCTATGAAGGGTGAATTACGCGTTCGCGAGCGGGCGTACGCTGACCCTGTGCTTGATACCCTTGTGGAACTCAACGGTACCGTCGACCAGCGCGAACAGCGTGTCGTCCTTACCACGGCCAACGTTCTCACCCGGGTGGATGTGCGTGCCGTGCTGACGGACGAGAATCGTGCCCGTGGTTACCGTCTGGCCGGCATAGCGCTTCGTGCCAAGGCGCTGACCGCGGGAGTCACGGCCATTACGGGAGGAACCGAGTCCTTTTTTGTGTGCCATTGTGTATACCTACTCTTTCGTTACGAGTGTAATCTACTCGGCGACGGGAGCCTCGGCAACAGCCTCGGCCTCTGCCTTGACAGCCTTCTTGGCGCGGGACGTAGCCTGGACCTTCACGATCTTCAGCTTGGTGAGCTGCTGACGGTGACCCTTCAGACGACGATAGCGCTTACGCTTGTGGAACTTGAAGACCAGCTGCTTCTCGCCCTTGAACTGCTCAACGATCTGAGCGGTAACCTTGGCCTTGGCCAGCTTGTCGGGATCGGTGACGATCTTCTTACCATCGTTGAGGAAGATAACCGGCAGGGTGACCTTGTCGCCCTCATTGCCCTCGATCTTCTCGACGGTGATGACATCGTCGGTGGCGACCTTGTACTGCTTGCCGCCCGTGTTAACGATTGCGTACATGTTTACTTGCCCTTCATGCATCAGTTAGTGCAACAACCGAATATAGTAGCAGGCGAAAATACCCCCGTCAACGAGTATGTGGAGCAAATCCACAAGTTCGCACAGGTATGGGGCTGACGAGTCGGCCCTCGTCGTCCTCGCATGCTTGATTCTGACGCTCGACATCGTAGGAGCAGATGGTCACGAGGTCTTGCATACCGGTGGAAACAATAGGTGCATCCACGCCCGGGGTCAAGCCCTGCAACAAAACATCAGCAGCAGAAAGCAAAATTTCCGGACGCATAGAGCCCTCGTTGTCGGCATGGGTGTCGAGCATGAGAACCAAATGGTCCGGGCGCTCCCCCGCCGTGAGCTCATAGCCAACGAGCGTGTGATCCAAATCCAAGCGCTTGCTCTTTTTGCCGCGCGCGTAGTCGATGCCATGATCCGCGCGCAGCGTGTCGATCGCACGACGCACCTCGTCGGCGCTTACGGGCGCCTCGGGATCCAGGTGTAAGTCGATGCGATACGACAGGCGCGTGAGCTGCGCCGTCAACGCCGGCGTGCGCACGTCGATGTACGCCGCCTCGATGGGCGCCAGATCGGCCGGAGACGCCGCAGCCAGGCGCTCAAACGCCTCGTCGAGCGCCACGAACTCGGTCATAAACAGGTCATACCACTCGCAGGTCGACGACGTACCAACCGGTAGCGCCGAAGAGAAGCCCACGCGCATGTGCGGAGAGAAGCCCTGCGTGACGGCATAGGGAAGTCCCGCACGGCGCACGATGCGCTCAATGGTATGGATCACTTCGAGATGGCCCAGGTACTTAAGGCGATCGCGCTTGCCATAGCGAACACGAAGTCTAAAGAGCGTGGGGTTGTCGGTCAGGCGCTCACTCATGCGCGATCACCCATCAATACATTCTTGGCGTGGAGCGTGGGGCAGATCCCGCAGCCGGTGCACGACGTACGGGTGCAGTCGGGAGTCGTGACGCCCTCGAGCGAGCGACGGTACTCGCGCTCGAGGAAACCGCGCGTGCAGCCGGGGCTCACATGCTCCCACGGCAGGCGCCAGTCCAACTCGTAGGGCAGGTGCACGAGCTCATTGAGGTCGATGCCGTTTTTGGCAGCAGCCTCCTTCCAGTTATCGAGCGAGAAATGCTCTACCCAGGCGTCAAAGCGAGAGCCCGAGCGCCAAGCATCGATGATGACGGGCGTCATGTCGCGACCGGCGCGGGACAGCGCGGCCTCGATGAGCGAAGTCTCGGCATCGTGGTAATGCACGCGGACGGCACGGTTGCGAACGCTCGTGATAAGCAGCTTCTGGCGACGCTTGACGTCGTCGTAGTCGAGCTGCGGGCACCACTGGAACGGCGTGGCGGCCTTGGGGATAAAGACCGAAACCGAGATGGACACCGAGATCGAGCCGCGACGAGCCTTGGGCACCACGGAACGACCGAGCTCCAGCACGTGATCGGCCAGATTGGCGATGGCCACGATGTCCTCGTCGCGCTCGCCGGGAAGGCCCATCATAAAGTAGAGCTTCATGCGGTTCCAGCCGGCCTCGAAGGCCGCCTTGGCCGCACGGTCCAGGTCCTCCTCGGTCACGTTCTTGTTAATGATGTCGCGCATGCGCTGGCTGCCGGCCTCGGGCGCGAACGTCAGTCCGCCCTTCTTTTCGCCGGCGACCGACTCGGCCATATCCACGCCAAACGAATCCAGGCGCTGCGACGGAATAGACACGCGAATACCCGTATCCTCCAGGCGACGGTTGAGCCTGCCGAGCACGTCGCGAATGCAGGAGTGGTCGGTCGTGGAGAGCGAGGTCAGCGACACCTCGTCATAGCCAGTCTTTTCCAGACCCTGAATCACCGACGAGACAATCTGGTCGGCCGAGCGCTCGCGCACCGGGCGATACGTCATGCCAGCCTGGCAAAAACGACAGCCGCGGGCGCAGCCGCGCAGGATCTCGATAGACAGGCGGTCGTGGACCAGCTGCGCATAGGGCACGCACGACTGCGACAGCGGATTCGTGGCGCCGAAATCCTCGACGACGCGCTTGTAGACCACGGTCGGCGCATCCTTGCCCTCACGCGGCACGGTGTAGCCATGCGGCGAGCAGGGCTCGTCGTGACGAACCTCATAGAGCGACGGCACGTAGTTGCCGGCAATGGATGCAAGCTGCTCGACAATCTGCGCGCGCGGGACCCCTTCGTCACGCAGGCGGCGATGCAGCTGGCAGGTCTCGAGCAGCGATTCCTCGCCCTCACCGATGAGGATGGCATCGAAGAAGGCCGCGTACGGCTCGGGGTTGTACACCGAGGGACCGCCGGCGATGATGATTGGGTCGTCTTCACCTCGGTCGGCCGCTAACAGCGGAATGCCAGCGAGGTCCAAAGCCTCGAGGAAGTTCGTCACCGCCATCTCGTGCGGCACATGCAGACCGACGATATCAAACGAAGCGACCGGCGCTGCACCCTCGAGCGATAGCAGCGGAATACCCGCCTCGCGCATGGCGTCGCCCATATCGGGCCACGGCACATAGCCGCGCTCGCAGGAGATGCCCTCGGCCTGGTTAAGGATGTTGTAGAGGATGGCGATGCCCTGGTTGGGCAGACCGACCTCGTACACATCCGGATAGATCAGGCAGCAACGGTAGTCGGCATCGGCCTTGGAAAGCGTGCCCCACTCGTGATCGATATAGCGGCTCGGCTTCTCGACCTTGGCGAGCAACGGCTCAATTAAATGAAAACAGTCTTGGTATGCAACGCGCAACGGAAAACCCCTAAGCAGCGAGATCGGATGCGTCTTGGTAGGACGCCATAGGACGGGTAGCGCCCGCGACCGTGGTCACCAGATCGCGAACGCGGGAGAACGTGGCAGTGACCACCTCGTTGGCACGGCTGTAGTCGACATCGCGCTCGTAGAGCGAAACAAGCGCACGGCCCATGCCGTAGGTGCCCGCGGCAGCAGTGAGCGCCTTGACGGCAAACCCAATATGCGGCGTCTGTTTGACGAGCGCGCGGGTGACCGCGCGGATCACAAGACCGCCGGCAAGCACGCCCGCGACCTCGTAGCCGCGCTCAGGCTTAATGCCGCGTCCAAAGACGGCAGCGAGCTCAAAGAGCATGCCCACCTGCGCCAGCGCCATAACGGGATAATCGGCGCCTGGCAAAAACACCAGTGCACCGGTCGCCATATTGGTGAGCGCGCACGAGGTGATGATACGATTGGCCGCCGCGATGCGCATGAAGGCAAAGTTCGCCGCAAAAGCCGTTTCCTTGTCGGTGCGGTCGAGAATCCAGCGGGCAAGCGTCTCGAGCAGATACGTCTTATCGATTGCCGCTACCACGCCGAGCATGGGCGTGGACTCCTCGATAAACGGCACCTCCACAGCAGACTCGGCAAGCACGCACACGGGCGCGCCGGCGATCACGAGCTCCTGCACGGCACTCTCCAAGCGGTCGGAACCACACGAGAGCACCAGCACCACATCGGTATCGGTCTTTGGAGCAATTCGCTCCTCCCCCAGACGCTCGACGCGCACAATGCCCGAGGTCGTCTGCGGCACAAAGGCGTCACGCACCGTCTCGGCCAGAAAGCGCGAGGCGGACGAATCCAGATAGACCGAGACGCGCACCGGCGTATCGGAATCCTTCTTAACGGACGCGCCCATCTTAAAAGCGCGGGTCAGCTTATCTACGGGAATTTTCATAGCAAACCCCTCCAGCGGTTACGCGGCGCCCGAACGATGCCGCCATATGGATTGTACGATACCCACCGTCAGCAGCTGAATCATCATCGAAGACGAACCGAAGCTAATAAACGGTAGCGGAATACCGGTAATCGGCATCATGCCGATGCACATGCCGATGTTTTCGAAAGTCTGGAACGCCCACATGCCAACGATGCCCACACACGAAAGACGCAAAAACAGCGACTCGCACTTAAAGGCGACGCGAATCGTCGAAAAGATCAGCAGCACGTACAAGCACAGCAGCAAAAAGGCACCGCAAAAGCCAAAGGTCTCGGACAAAAAGGCGAAGACGAAGTCGGTGTGGAACTCAGGCAGAAAGCCGCCGGCCGACTGCGTCGCATGGCCCAAACCCTTACCAAAGAAGCCACCCGAGCCGACCGCGATCAACGACTGCTGCAGGTTGTAGGCATCGTCCGAATCGGCATTATCGGGGTCGATAAAGACCGTCAGACGGTTCATCTGATACTGCTTGATGAGCACATCGTGGCCGAGCAACGAATCAAAGACCGAATCGAGCGCCAGGACGAGGGCCACCAGGCCCACGAGCAGGGCCAGGGTCGACAGCACCCATTCGCGGCGTGCACCGCTCATGCAGATGACGATGGCGCCCGAAACCAGCACGACCAGGCCCGAGCCCAGGTCACCCATGGCAACGACGGCCAAAAACGGAATGGACAGCATGCCGCAGAGCTTGACGTAGTCGCGAACGGTATCGATGCGACCGTTATACTGCGAGCCAAGCGTAGCAATAAAGAAGATGGTGATGAGCTTGGCAAGCTCAACCGGCTGGAACGTCAAGCCGATACCGGGAATCTTGATCCAGCCCGTCATGCCCAGACCGCCCGTATAGGACAGACCCGGAATCTTGGGCGAGAAGATCACGATCAGGTCGATGACGAGCAACGCCGTCGAGAAATTGGAAATACCGCGCAGGTCGGTTCGCCAGACGAGCACCGCCAGCACCGCTCCGATGCCAATTCCCAGCAAATGGCGCGAGAACGAAGCATCGGCCTTAAACTGCGAAGCCGACCAGATAATGATGGCACCGTAGGCGACGAGCGCCACAGTAGCCACGAGCACACCGATATGCACCTTTTGGCGAAACGTGCCGCGCGAGGCCGAAAGTTGCTTGTTGACGCGGTCCAGGCTGCTGCGAGAGCCGGTCTTGGTTGAACGGAACAGATCCGCCGGAGAAAAATCCATCGCAACCTCCTATCGAACCGAAGAATCGCCCGAGGCCGAAGAGGTATCGGGCTCGTCATAAATCACGCCGAGCACGTCGCGCACGACATGCATCGCGGTATCTGAGCCACCGCCGCCCTGCTCCAGGACGGTAGCGATGACATACTTGGGATCATCGGCCGGTGCATAGGCGCAGAACCACGCGTATTCGTCCTCGCCACTTTTCTCGCCCGTGCCCGACTTGCCGTATACCTGCGGCGTCAGGGTGCCAAAGTGCGCCGCCAGGGACGTCGATGCCGTGTAAATCACGTCGTGCATGCCGTTGCGAACAAGAGCCAAATCCGAATCGCTGTTGATCTTGGCCTCCAGGCGCTTCTTCTTGCCCTTGCCATTGTACTTATAGGCATCGCCGTCGCCATCGCGCGACACGGCAGACAAAAATACGTGAGGCACGTACTGTTTGCCGCCGTTGGCAAGACCCATATAGGCGCACGCCATCTGCAGGGGCGTCACCAGGATGTCGCCCTGGCCGATAGCAATGTTGGTCATATCGCCGGCATTCCACTTGCGGTCCTCGGCAGAGGCGTCGGTGAAGTATGACTCTTTCCACTCGGCATCGGGAATACGACCCGCGCCCTCACTCGGCAGATCGATACCGCAGGTCTTGCCTAGGCCCCAGCGACGAAAGACCTCCTGCAGGCCCTCGGGATGTTGCTCGTCATAAAAGAACGCCTTACCCATCTCGTAGAAGACGGGGTCGCACGAGTTGGCGATACCCGACTGCAGCGTCATGGTGCCGTGGCCAGACGTCAGCCAGCAGCGCTTGCCCCAAGCCTTGCCCAGACCCGTCCAATAACCCGTGCAGTTGGTTGTCTGCGTTGAAGTGTAGGTTCCAAACTCAAGACCGGCCAGTGCCGAGAGCGGCTTGATGGTCGAGGCCGACATGTACTGTCCGCTAATGGCGCGGTTGAGCAGCGGGTGCGAACCCTTGTCATCATTGAGCTCGGTCCACACGTCATTTGAGACGCCGCCGATAAAGACGGACGGATCGAACTTGGGCTGGCTCGCCATGCCCAGGATCTCGCCATTGTTGGGATCGAGACACACCACAGCGCCGTTGCCGGCATTGCTGTAGCCAGTGGTCTTGGCAAGCTCGATAGCGCTCGCCAGCGCCGTCTCACAGGCCTGTTGGATCTTAAGGTCGAGCGTGAGCTTAATGTCGGAGCCGGCCTTCGCGGGCACGGCGCCGGCCTGACCGGTCACATTGCCCGAGGCATCGACCTTGACGGTCTGCTCGCCACGAATACCCTGCAGCAGGTTTTCGTAGTAGCTCTCAACGCCCGCCTGGCCCACGATATCGCCCGACTGGTACGTAATCTTGCCAGCAGAAGCATCATCATCGCCAGAGGTTTTCTTATTCTGGGCCTCGAGCTGCTCGGAGGTAATGGTGCCGGTATAGCCCAAGATATGGCATGCCGTCTCACCGTATGGATACTGGCGCTCGGTACGCTCGGCAATCTTGACGCCCGGGAACTCGCCGGCATGCTCCTGAATATAGGCAACCGTGGAACGACGGACGTCCGTCGCGATGGTATGCAGGCTCTGAGCGCCCTCTGTATTGTCCTGAATATTGCGAAGGACCGCCACGTAAGGCATTCCAAGCACGTTGGCAAGATGGCGAACCAGAACCTCATCCTCGGCAAGGTCGCGGTAGGCCACGACAGCAAGTGAGGGACGGTTCTGGACAAGCGCCACGCCGTTGCGGTCGAGGATGCGGCCGCGCACAGCGGGTGTGGTAACGGTGCGAGTCTGATTACTATTGGCCTGCTTCTCGTAATAGTCCGACGAGACCATCTGCATGCCCCACAGCTTGACGGCAAGTGCCGCAAACATCGCGCCCACACCCGTGGTGAGGATGGAAAAGCGGCCCTTAAAGGCGGTCGCCGCGGTATTGCCCTCGCCCTCGGTGGCGCGCGGGGCCGTTCCATGCTGCGTATCGTAGGTAAAACGGGAATCGCCACGACGCATGATGACCAGCGCGACCACGATGGCCACAACCAGCACGATACCGGCGATAATAACCGTCAACTGGGAAGACATCTACGGGCCTCCCCTATTTGAGCTTGCGGGTCTTGGGCTTAAAGCGCATACCCGTCTGGCGTCCGCCACGTGCGGAGAATCCATAGCCGGACTGCGGCACGACGCCGGACATCAAAAACGGAATGGCAACCAAACCCGTCAGGATCGAGGACGGCAGCGCATGGCCGAAGATCGCCACGACAAAGCTCGTCTCCAAACCCATAAACAGCAAGATGATGCTGTAGATCACATTAATGACAAGCGCGAAGGCGCCCACAGTGATGCCGCGCGCACTCGGGGTACCGCCCGTCTGGCCGACGGCGCTGTGCACCAGGGCAAAAGAACCCACGGTCAGCAGGAGCGACATAACGCCCACCGGCACGGCAGCGGACAGGTCATAGAACAAGCCGCTGCAAAAACCGCACACGACGGCACGGGTCGGGTCGCCTGAGAACACGCTTAGGCACACCAGGATAATCATGAAGTTGACGCGACCGCCCGCAATGGAAATCTGCGGCGCCAGGCCTGCCTGCAGCAGCACGCACACGATGGCGGCGATCACAAACGTGCGGGAGCTCATCCCCTGCTCGTGTAGATCCATGGACATGCCCCCTATTCGCTCGAGCCGGAATCGGTCGTCTCGGACGTATCGGAACTGTCATCCGAACTCTCGTCCTTCGTCTTGGTCGCAGCGTCGCGCGACGTTCCCTGCGGCGTGCTGTTAGCCGTGCTCACGTCCTCATCCGAGGCCGACTGTTCGTCGGTCAGCGAGGTGATGACCAGCACCTCCTCGTTGTTCTCGGCCGTGGTCTGAGCGCGCACCACAATGGTGTAGTACACGTCGTTTGCCGATTTCTCGACCGACGAGACGGTGCCGAGCGGTAGACCCTTGGGGAACACGCCGCCAATGCCCGAGGTCACGATAATGTCGCCAACCTTAACGTCGGAGTCGACACTCACGTACTCAAGACGCAGCGTGCCGTCAGCCTGACCCTGCAGCATACCCTGGGCGCGCGTGTCCTGCACCATGGCGGACACGCCCGAGTTCTCGTCGCCAATCAGGCGCACGGTAGAGGTCTTGGCCGATACCTCGATAATCTGGCCGATAACACCGGCAGAACTCGTCACAGGCATATTGATGGTAAGGCCGTCGGCAGAGCCCTTGTCGATGGTAACGGTCGAGGTCCAGGCATCGCCGGAGGCACCGACAATACGAGCAGCGGTCGATTTGAGGTTATAGGTCGACTGCAGGCCGACCAGCCCCTCCAGACGCTCGGCGGTCTTTTGAGCCTCGGAGAGCTCAGCAACCTTAGAGGTCAGCTCCTCGTTTTGCTTCTTAAGCTCATCAAGCGTGTCCTGCGACGCCGTAAGGTTAGAGAACACGTTGCCGATCGCATTGAAGGGAGCCGCCACAGCCGAGCCCACAAAGCGCACCGGCGAGGTAATCGTCGTTACGCCCGAACGCACGGCATGAATCGGCCCTGCCTCGCCCTCGCGGATGTAAAACGTGAGCAGCAACACCGAAATCAGGCTGAAAACAATCAACGGGCGCATACCCGTTGATTGTCGCTTGGTATTCAGATTTGTGGAGAAACCCGAAGATCGTGCCAAATGGAATCCACCTTTTGGAAATTAAGCATTGGTCTGGACGAAGCCGCCATCAAACGCATTGGCCTCGAGCACGCGGGCACAGCCGTTAACAACGTTATCGAGCGCCGTGGGGCTGACGTTGACCGAAACGCCGGTCTCATCGCGCAGGCGCACGTCGAGACCGCGCAGCAGCGCGCCGCCACCGGTCAGCAAAATGCCGTAGTACATAAGGTCCGAGGCGAGATCGGGAGGCGTAGCGTCGAGTGCGTCCTTGACGGCCTTGGCCATCTCGTCAAGCGGCTTGTTGAGTGCGCGACGAATCTCCTCGCTCTCGATGCGCACGGTCTTGGGCAGACCGGTGATCACGTCGCGGCCGTTGACCTCGACATCGAGCTCGTCCTTGAGCGGCACGGCGGAGCCGACCTTGATCTTGATGTCCTCTGCCGTACGCTCGCCGATGGCCAGGTTGTAGGCATCACGAACGTGCGTGAGGATGGCCTGATCGAACTCGTCGC
Source organism: Collinsella sp. (assembly GCA_019414025.1). Taxonomy (GTDB): domain Bacteria; phylum Actinomycetota; class Coriobacteriia; order Coriobacteriales; family Coriobacteriaceae; genus Collinsella. Next base: position 41,924 of record DXMU01000020.1, on the reverse strand, counting down.
CGGCAATACGGATGGACTGCGAGACGACGATGCCGCCCATAGCGATAACGGCAACCTCGGTGGTACCGCCACCGATGTCGATGACCATGGAGCCGGTGGGCTCCTCGACGGGCAGGTCGGCGCCGATAGCGGCAGCCATGGGCTCCTCGATCAGGTAGGCCTGGCGGGCACCGGCCTGGATCGTGGCCTCAAAGACGGCGCGCTTCTCGACCGACGTGACGCCGGAGGGAACGCAGACGACAACGCGCGGACGCGGGGTCCACGGATAGCGCTTCTCGGAAGCCTTGTCGATAAAGTAGCGGAGCATGGCCTCGGTAACGTCGAAGTCGGCGATGACGCCGTCCTTCAGGGGACGAACGGCCACGATGTTGCCGGGCGTACGGCCAAGCATGCGCTTTGCCTCGATACCGACCGCCAGGATGCGCTCGTCGTTCTTGTCGATGGCGACGACGGAAGGCTCGCGGATGACGATGCCCTTGCCGCGCACGGAGACAAGCGTATTTGCGGTGCCGAGGTCGATGGCAAGATCGCCCGCATAGCTACCGAAGAACATATCCATCAAAGAAAACAACGCAACTCCTGATGTGTTGGATGATTGCTGGAAAACTACTAGCTCATCATACTAGCGCAAGCCCGGCACCTCACTTGCGGTGAAGCGCCGGGCAAAGCTAAATCCCATAAGGTCACTACTGGTTGTCAGCAGCCGAGAAATCCATATCGAGCGAGGAAACGGCCCAGCCGATATGGTTGTCGGAGCGCACGAATTTGACGGTGTACTCCTGCTCGCCTCCCTTGGACAGCGATGCCTTCACCTTGGCGGTCGTCTCGGTCATGGACTGATCCATGCCCTCGACGGACACGGTGGCACCCTGCGGAATCGAGGAGATGATCATCGACTTGGCGTCCTCGGACAGGCTCGAAGCCAGGCAAGACTCGGCCTTTGCGGTGTCACCGTCGCCGGCAGCCTGGAACAGATCGGTAACGACAGACTCCTGAGACGGGAAGCCAAAGCCGCGCGTGTAGGCAAAGCCCAGACCGCCCGCGGCGATCAAAATGAGCAGAAGCAGCACGATGAAGACTTTGAGACCCGTGTGGCGATGGCGACGACGGACCTTGGCCTGCTTACGATCCTGACGGTCCTGCTGGACCATCTCGGACTCGGACAGCGTAAAGAAACCGGTGTCCGAGGGATCGGGCATAAACTGACCGGTCGCGCCCGTAGGATCGAGCGGATCGACGGCAGGAGCGTCCATCGCGGGCGCCGGAGCCGTGGCCATAGCCGTTTGGGCAGACAGCGCGGCAAGCGAATCGTGCACGCGGGCAAGCTCGTCGGCCTGCTCGGAGGTGAGCTGGTAGATGCCATCGGCAGTAGCGGCGTTAAAGGCGTCGAGTGCGTCGGAGGGACGGCCGGCGGCAGAAAGCGCCTGACCCATGCCGGCGTTGAGCGCACGCGTGTCGTCGCGTGGGCCGGCAAAGTCGATAGCTGTGCGGTAGGTCTCCACGGCATCCGCCGGACGTCCGAGTTTAATGAAGCAACGACCGAGCTCGCCGAGCGCGGCGGCAGGAGCCGGATTGGCGCCGTCGATGGCAGCCTGACGGAAGGCGGTTCCCGCGTTGGCATAGTCGCCCGACTGGAACAGCGCATTGCCCAGGCCCAGATAGGCCTTGAACGGCGTGGCATAGGAAGCATCCTGCGTAGCAGCAGAGAACGCCTGAGCGGCCGTCGTGTAGTCGCCCACGGCGGCAAGCGCCTTGCCGCGGTTGGTGAGCAGCGCGCCGCGCTTGCCGTAGGTGCCGTCGTTGAGGGCGGCGGCATAGGCCTCGGCGGCCTCGGCATACATGCCCAGGTGCATCAAGGCGTTGCCACGAAGGTGATCGGCCTCGCCCATAATCTCATCGGGAGTCTTTGCCGCCCCAAGCATCTGGGCTGCAGCGGAAAAATCACCCGCGCGGTAAGCGGCGCGGCCCTGTTGGATCAGCTGGCTATTCAAGGAAGTCCCCTTTACTCGTGAACGATCTCGACATGGACGATCTCGTCGCCGGCACGCAGCTGCGAAATCACATCGAGACCCTCGACCGTGGTACCAAAGACGGTGTAACCGGAATCGAGGTTATGCTGGGCACCCAGGCAGAAGTAGAACTGCGAACCCGCGGAATCGGGGTCCATGGAGCGTGCCATGGCAAGGGCGCCATCGACATGGCTGTTGCGCGGATTGGTGGCAAACTCGCCCTTGATGCAGTAGCCGGGGCCACCGGTACCGGGCATGCCGTCGGGGCCCTCAAGACCGGCGGCGACGTCGGCGCCGGACATGTCGCGGGTATTGGGGTCGCCACCTTGGATAACAAAACCGGGCACATAGCGATGGAACTTAAGGCCATCATAGAAACCCATCGTGGAAAGCTCGCAGAAGTTCGCGACATGAATGGGAGCGCCCTCGCCGTCAAACTTGACCTTGATGGTACCCTTCGACGTCTCGATTACGGCGCACTCGTCGCCGACAAGCTGATACTCGGGCGTGTAGAGCTCTTTCTTAAAACCAAACATGTGGTTCCTTCCTCGTGCGTTTAAAGCATATTTGTACGAATTGTAGCAATAAGCACGGGCTTACATCAATTGCGCACGTAGGTTATGCCGACTATGGCGAACTATTTTAGGAACGCTGCTGCGGCTTCCAGGAACCCACATTGGCGTCGTACTGGTTCAGCGCGCTGTTGCCGCCCTGCGCGATGGGCGCCAGGATCTCGCTTTGGTGGGAACTCATCGACTCGCCATCGGGAATGGCCAGCGAGATATCCCAGCTCTGGCAGATCACGTCGACGCGCTCATACATCCACTCGGCAAGCTGCTTTAAGTGGGCGATGTCATCCGCATAGACCGTATCGTCCTGTACTTTCAGGTTGTTAAGCTCATCTTGCGTCTTTTTGATCTGATCACGCAGGGCGTAGGCACTCTGCGACAGCTCCTGACGGGTGGACAGCGGCGTTCGGAGATAGCCGTTGTTAAAGGAATCGATGACCTCGCCGATCTGATCCTCGTCAGCATAGGACACGATGGTCTGATACAGACCGTCGAGCCTGGTATAGAGCTGATCATCGGTGAGCACGGTTTCTTCCTGGACCACCTCGGCAGAATCGTCCTGCTTGGTATCGTCCTCAGTGGCCTCGCCCTTTTGACGCGTGGGGAAGGTCGTCTGCGCGGCCTGGCCAAACTGGTCGTAGAAGCCAGGCATGACACCCATAGGATCGGCCGTCACGAACCAATAGGCACCGCCGCAAACGACGGCAAGGACCGCGATGATAATGAGCGGCTTGGGGATATGACGCTTGTGCTTGTGATAGGCGTCCTCGTCGGGATGCACCTTGCGCTTGGGTTTTTGAGCATCGTCATGCAGGGAAACGGGCGTGGGAATATCGACCTTGGGGATACCGAAATCCTTATCGAAAGTTGGCAGCACGCAGGTCTCATTGGGGTCGGCGGCGTCCGAAAGCACCGCAGCGGCAGAGGCCGGCGCATGCGGCACCTCGGTATCGATCTGCTCTTGCGTTAGGCGCGGAAAGCCCGCCGTGCGGCCCGCTGCCAGGTCGGATGCGGCCGCGTCCTCGGAGAGGATACCCGGAGCGGGGCGTCCGCATTTGGGGCACGTGCGATCATGCGGAGAAAGACGGGCACCGCAGCCCTCACAGAACACGAACTCGGTGTGCTCCGGACCATCGCCCGGACCCACATAGGCGTTGCAGTAGGGGCAGAACGAGGCGCCGTCCTCGATAGTCTTAAGGCAATGCGGGCAGATCACGGCATCCTCTTTTCGAAGCAATTCAAACAATCGAGGTTAGAGCATAACATCGCCACGGCCCCACAGGAGCAAGGCACCAATTCAACATCGCCAGGGCGCGTAGTTATTTCTTCTTTTTGCTTGGCATCGAGACTTTGATGCCTTGGGCGGACTTGGTCACGCGGGAGCGCTTGACTCCGGTACTCTTCTTTTTCTTGGGCTGGGCCTGGGCCACGCCCTCGAGTGCGCGGGCCTCGGCCTCACGAACGGTGCGAGCTTCGCGGCGCTGTGCCATGTCGGCGGCGACGCGCTTGGCAAAACGCTCGGCCGTCGAACCCGTCGAGCTCACCTTGCCGCCACCGCGACCCAAGCGGACGCGCACACCGCGGCCAAAACCAGTTGCGGCATGACGACGACGCGGCTTGAGCGAATCCATCATCGTGGCGAGCTTAAAGAACACCGAGCAGGTGATGACCACGATGACAGCCAAGATAACCATCTGGCCCATCGACAGGTTGGCAATAGACAGCAGCTTCGGGAATCCGATAACGCCCGTCAGGATGCCGGCAACTACAAACACAAAGAGCGCCACGCGTAAGGGCGTGAGGGGCTGCGAGATACACCAGATCAGGCTGACACTCGCAGCGCACGAAGTAAGCAGGCACATCGTAGACAGCGTGAGCTGGTTAAAGCCGAACACGCGCGCCACAAAGATATCGAGCGCCGCGGCCAAAATGACCGCAAGCGACGCCGGCAGTGCCCGCTTGAGCACGTTCGTCAGGAACGACCCCTTCACGCGAGCATTGTTGGGCTCCAGGCCCAACACAAAGCCCGGCGCGCCAATGCAGAAGAAGTTGATGAGCGTCATCTGAATCGGCTCGAAAGGGTACGGCGGCAGTGCGATGCACAGCGCCGCCAGGCCCATCGAGAACAGCGTCTTGGTCAAGAACAGCGAAGCCGAACGCTGCAGGTTGTTGATGGAGCGACGGCCCTCGGCCACCACAGCAGGCATCGAGGCAAAGTCGTTGTCGACGAGCACGATCTCGGCCACGTTGCGCGCGGCATCGGAGCCGGCCGCCATGGCGACGGAGCAGTCGGCCTCCTTGAGCGCCAGCACGTCGTTGACGCCGTCGCCCGTCATGGCCACGGTGTGCTCGCGGCGCTTGAGTGCCTGCACGAGCTCGCGCTTCTGCTGCGGGGTCACACGACCAAAAACATGGTAGCGGTCCACTGCGGCATCGAGCTTGGCCGGCGTATCGAGCGTCGTGGCGTCCACATAAGCGTCCGCCCCCGGCACGCCCACCACGCGCGCGATCGACGACACCGTACGCGGGTCGTCGCCACTGATCACGTTAAGGGTCACGCCCTGCTCGTTAAAGTAGCCGATGGTCTCGGCCGCCGAGGTACGAATCTCGTCGCGGATGGTCACAAAGCCCACGGGCTCGGCCTCGCCCACCATATCGCCATCGGGCGTAAAGCCGTCCACGCGCGCCACCACGAGCACGCGGCAGGTATCGGCAAGCTCGGCGACACGGTTCTCGACCTGGGCAAACGCACGATCAGAGAGCACAAACTGCGCCGCACCCATCACATAGGAGCCCTGCGCAAACGAGGCACCACTCCACTTTTTGGAGGACGAGAACGGAATGACCGACAGCGGCTCAGACACCTCGACCGGGCGATCGGCGTAATAGTTGAGCAGCGCCTGGCAGGTCTCGTTGGCATCGGCCGAGGTCGCACGCGCCACGTTAGCCAGCGCAAAATCGAGCACCGTGGTATCGACGGGAACGGCGGCGTCGCTCTCCCCCACACCCATACCCTCGACCGGTAGCGGATAGGTACCCTCGACCTCCATGCGGCCCGACGTGATGGTGCCCGTCTTGTCCAGGCACAGCACGTCGACGCGAGCGAGCGTCTCGATGCAGTAAAGCTGCTGCGCCAGCACCTTGCGGCGGGCCAGGCGCACCGTGGCGATGGCGAGCACCGACGAGGTCAGCAGCACCAGGCCTTGCGGGATCATGCCCAGCAGGGCGCCCACCGTGGACAGCAGCGCCGACGAAGGCACATGACCAGCCAACAGCTCGGAGAAGCACCACGAAAGCGCGCTATCGCCCGGGGTTCCCGCGGCATCCCACAGCTCGCTCACACTCGAGGCAAACAACGCCAAACCGAGCGGGATCATGATGATGCTCGCAAAGCGCACGATGGCGTTAAGCGCGTTCATGATCTCGGAATTGACCTTTTTGACGTACTTCGCCTCGTTATCTATTTTGGCCACGTAGTTGTCGGCGCCGACATGGATCACGCGGGCGCGCAGCAAGCCCGAGTCGATAAAGCTGCCGCTCATGAGCTCGGAACCGGGCTGTTTCTTAATGAGGTCGCTCTCACCCGTCAGCAGGCTCTCGTTCACGAGCGCCTCGCCCGAAACCACCACGGCGTCAGCGGGAATCTGGTCGCCGCGCCCCAGGCGGATGATATCGTCGAGCACGATCTGGTCCAGGTCGAGCTCCACCTCGGCGCCGTCGCGCACCGCAATGGCCTTCTTGGAGGTCAGCAGCGTGAGCTTATCGACCATCTTCTTGGAACGCATGGACTGGATGACACCGATGGCGGTGTTCAAGAACACCACAAACAAGAACGTCAGGTTCTTGAACGAACCGGTCAGCAGCACCAAAACCGCCAAGACCACATTGATCAAGTTGAACAGCGTGCAGAGGTTCTCGATAATGAGCTCTTTGACCGACTTGGTCTTGAGCTCCATGTTACGGTTGATTTTACCGGCGGCGATGCGTTCCTCGACCTCGGCGGTCGAAAGTCCGCGCTCGATATCCGTTACTGCCATACCACGTCCCATCACGTCGCGTCGGTATAAGAAAAACCGCCCGGACCATGCGAGGTTCGGACGGTCTTAGTTCGATGGTGCCCCATGTTGGATTCGAACCAACGGCCTTCTGCTCCGGAGGCAGACGCTCTAATCCCCTGAGCTAATAGGGCCAACGTTTGGCATTATACCCAAGTGCACCACGGGCTATCAAAATAAAAGAAAAAGCTTTGCAATTCCGAGGAAGACGCGGCTCAACGGCCCACTTTAGAAGGCAAAAGCGAGTCTGATAGTATAAACTCTCATGCACCATATGTACACGGCTCGCAATGCGGGCCGTTTTTGCAAAGGCTAACCATCGAGGTGAGAGGCACACCATGATTGCAATTTTAAAGCAGAGCGCCAGCGACGAGGCCGTCAGCCATATCGTCAGCTGGATTGAGAAAAAGGGCCTGAAGACCGACGTCTCGCGCGGCGAGAACGAGACGATCATCGGCCTGGTGGGCGATACGACCAAGATCGACCCATTCCTGCTCGAGTCCATGGACGTCGTCGAGCGCGTGCAGCGCGTCTCCGAGCCGTTCAAGCGCGCCAACCGCAAGTTCCACCCCGAGGACTCCGTCATCGACTGCGGCCACGGCGTCAAGATCGGCGGCGACCAGTTCCAGGTCATCGCCGGCCCGTGCTCCGTCGAGGGCGAGAACCTCATCCGCATCGCCCGCCGCGTGAAGGCAGCCGGCGCCACGATGCTGCGCGGCGGCGCCTACAAGCCCCGCACTTCCCCGTACGCCTACCAGGGCATGGGCCCCGCCGGTCTGGACCTGCTGTGCGAGGCATCCGCCGAGCTCGACATGCCGATCGTCACCGAGATCATGGACCCGCGCGACGTGCAGGTCTTCCTCGACAAGAAGATTGACGTCATGCAGATTGGCGCTCGCAACGCCCAGAATTTCCCCCTGCTCAAGGAGGTCGGCAAGACGCAGACCCCGGTTCTGCTCAAGCGCGGCATGTCCGGCACCGTCGACGAGCTGCTCATGGCTGCCGAGTACATCATGAGCGAGGGCAACGACAACGTCATCCTGTGTGAGCGCGGTATCCGCACCTTCGAGACCCGCACCCGCAACACCTTCGACCTCAACGCCGTGCCGGTGCTCCACCACCTGTCGCACCTGCCCGTCGTTGCCGACCCCAGCCACGCCACCGGCTACACCCGCTACGTTGAGCCTATGGCGCTCGCGGCGACCGCCTGCGGCGCCAACGGTCTGGAGATCGAGGTCCACGACGACCCGAGCCATGCTTGGTCCGACGGCGCTCAGGCCCTCACCCCCGACCAGTTCGACGACACCATGCGCCGCATCCGCGCCATCCGCGAGGTCGTCTGCCAAGAAACCGTTCAGGAGTAGCCCATGGGCACGGTGAGAAACGCACGCGTTAACCAGGGTGGCCCCAAGTGCGCCGGCATCGTGGGCCTGGGCCTCATCGGCGGCAGTTTTGCCCGCGGCTATGCGCAGGCGGGCGTCCGTGTGCTGGCCTGGGACCCCGATGACGACGTCATGACGGCCGCCAGCATGGGCACCGTTGCCGGCGAGCTCAACGACGAGACGCTCGGCGAGTGCGACATCATCGTCCTGGCATGCTACCCCGAGGCCTGCATCGAGTGGCTCGAGGCGCACGCCCAGGCACTCGCCGACGCCACCGACACCGAGGCCATCATGGGCCCCGTGGTGATCGACACCGTAGGCGTCAAGGGCATCGTGTGCGAGCGCGCCTTTGAGCTTGCCCGCGAGCACGGTTTTTACTTTGTGGGCGCGCACCCCATGGCGGGCACGCAGTTCTCGGGCTACGCGCATTCCCGCGCCGACCTGTTCCAGGGCGCCCCACTCGTGCTCGTGCCGCCCGCAGTGGACGATGCGCTCAAGCTGGAGCTTTTAGGCCAGGTGCGCGAGATGGTGCGCCCCTTGGGCTTTGGCAAGTTCAGCGTGACCAGCGCCGCCGAGCACGACCGCGTGATCGCCTTTACGAGCCAGCTCGCGCACGTGGTATCCAACGCCTACGTCAAAAGCCCGACCGCCCAGGTTCACCACGGTTTTTCGGCCGGTAGCTACCGCGACCTTACCCGCGTGGCGCACCTCAACCCCCAGATGTGGTCGGAGCTCATGATCGACGACGCCGACGCGCTCGCCTTCGAGATTGACCACCTGGTCGACTCGCTCGGAGCCTACAGTCGAGCGCTCAAAGACCGCGACCAGCGCTATCTGGAGAACCTCCTTGCCGAGGGCGATCGCATTAAGCGTGCACTCGATGACGAGGCCTCCCACTAGACCACCTATCACGCCAGGTCGAAAGGACCGAAGCTTATGGCGATTACCATCGATATCGACACTGCACACCCCTACCAGGTGCATGTTGGCACGTTTTTGCTGGAGCAGGCAGGGCCGCTCGTGCGCGCCACCGCCGGCGGCACCAAGGCCGTCATCGTGACGGACACCAACGTGGGCCCGCTCTACCAGATGCCCGTTAAGCAGAACCTGGAGGCGTCAGGCTACGAGGTGAGCATCTGCACCTTCGAGGCCGGCGAGGCCCATAAGCGCGCCGAAACCTATGTTGCCATTTTGGAGTTTGTGGCCGAGCACGAGCTTTCGCGCTCCGACGTGATCGTGGCACTCGGCGGCGGGGTCGTGGGCGACGTTGCCGGCTTTGTGGCGGCCACCTACATGCGCGGCTGCAAGTTTGTGCAGATTCCCACGAGCCTGCTCGCCATGGTGGATTCGTCGGTGGGTGGCAAGACCGCCGTCGACCTGGCTGCCGGCAAGAACCTCGCGGGCGCCTTCTGGCAGCCGAGTGTTGTTATCGCCGATGTTGGATGCCTGGCCACCCTCACGCCCGAGCAGTTCGCCGACGGCTGCGGCGAGGTCGTCAAGCACGCCGTGATCGCCGATCCGGAACTCTTCGCCGAGCTCGAGAAAACCCCGCTCACGCTGGAGTTGCTCAACCGCGATGTTGCCCGCGTGGCGCTCATCATCGCCCGCAATATCGACATCAAGCGCGCCGTGGTCGTCGCCGACGAGCGCGAAACCAACCAGCGCAAGCTCCTCAACTTTGGACACAGCGCCGGACACGCCGTCGAGGCCTGCGAGCACTTTGAGCTCGGACACGGCAACTGCGTGTCGATCGGCATGGGCATCATCACGCGCGCCGCGGCCCTGCACGGCGTCTGCGATGCTGCACTGCCGGGACGCATCGAAGAGCTCTGTGCACGTCACGGTCTCAAGACCCGCTGCGACCTCGATGTCGATGCCATCTTTGCCGAGGCGCTCCACGACAAGAAGCGCGCGGGCGATACCATCGACCTGGTGATTCCGCACGGCATTGGCCGCTGCAGCATCGACCGCACGCCGCTTTCCACTTTCCACGAACTCATTGCCGAAGGCCTCGGCCAGAAGGGAGACGCATCCGCATGCTAGCCCGCATCACCCCGTCCCCACTTAAGGGCACCGTTCCCGCCATCGCGTCCAAGTCGATGGCGCACCGCCTGATCATCTGCGCTGCGCTTGCCAACGGCGAGACACACGTCACCTGCAACACCACCTGCGCCGACATCGAGGCCACGGTGCGCTGCCTTACGGCACTGGGTGCTCGCATCGAGACCGTCGAGGATGGCTTCCAGGTCCACCCCACCATGAAGAGTGTTGAGTTTGGCCTGCTCAAGGCCCTTGCCGGCGGCACGCTCGACTGCGGCGAAAGCGGCTCCACGCTCCGCTTTATGTTGCCCGTCGCCTGCGCGCTGGGCGCAGAAGCAACTTTTGTGGGTCAGGGACGCTTGGGCGCCCGCCCGCTCTCCCCGCTCTCGGACGAGATCATCGCCGCCGGCTGCGACCTACAGGGTCTGGGCGGTTTTCCGCTCAAGACGAGCGGACGTATGCGCCCGGGCACCTTTGTGCTGCCGGGCAACGTGAGCTCGCAGTACATCTCGGGCCTGCTGCTGGCAGCCCCGTTGCTCGCTCAGCCCTCCTGCGTGCAGGTATGCGGCCTTATCGAGAGCCGCCCCTACATCAACCTGACGATCCAGGCCATGAAGGCCTTCGGCGTCGAGGTCAACGTCGAGCGCATCCCCGCCAAGGACGGCCAGCCCGAGGTCACGAACTTCCGCGTGGGCAGCGGCTCGTACCGCACGCCCGGCAGCGTAGCCGTCGAGGGCGACTGGTCCAACGCCGCCTTTTGGCTGTGTGCCGGCGCTATCGGCACCGACCCCATCACCGTCGAGGGTGTGTCGCTCAGCTCCGCGCAGGGCGACCGCAACGTGCTTGCCGCGCTTTCGCGCTTTGGAGCCCGCATCGTGCGCTCCACCAACGCCGCTACCGTACAGTCCGACAAGCTCGCCGGCTTTGAGATGAGCGCGCACGACATCCCCGACTTGGTGCCCGTAATCTCGGCCGTGGCATCGCTGGCGCAAGGCCGCACGTTCATCCGCGATTGCGCCCGCCTACGCATCAAGGAATCCGATCGCCTGGCCACCACCACCCGCGAGCTCACCGCACTGGGCGCGCAGATACGCATTGCCGGTGACGACCTCATCATCAAGGGTGTCGACGCCTTTACTGGCGGCGAAGTCGATTCGCACAACGACCACCGCATCGCCATGATGGCCGCCATCGCCGCGAGCCGTGCCACCGGCGAGGTCGTGATCCACGGCGCCGAGGCCGTCAACAAGTCCTATCCCGATTTCTTCGACCACTACCGCCTGCTGGGCGGCAAGGTCACGCTCGAGGAGGAGTAGCATGTCCTCGACCTTTGGCAACATCTTGCACTTAAGCATCTTCGGCCAGTCACACTCCCCTGCTATCGGCTGCTCGCTCGATGGCATTCCAGCAGGTATCGCCGTTGACCTGGAGCAGCTGCAGGCCTTTTTGGATCGTCGCGCCCCCGGTCGCGACGAGACCGCGACCAAGCGTCGCGAGGCCGATGCCGCGCATATCATTGCCGGCGTGGTTGATGGACACACCACCGGCGCACCCATCGCGGCGATTATCGAAAACACCAACACGCGCTCCAAGGACTATTCCGAGCTGCGCCGCAAACCCCGTCCCGGACATGCGGACTTCCCTGCGCGCGTGAAGTATCACAACATGCACGATGTCGCTGGTGGCGGGCATTTCTCCGGCCGCCTAACGGCACCCCTGTGCATCGCCGGCGGAATTGCGCTGCAGGCACTCGAGGCCCGCGGCATTCAGGTCATGGCGCACGTCGCGCAGATCGGCGGCATCTCCGACCTGCCGATGGACGACATGGTCTATCGCAAGGCCGACCGCAAGGCGATCCTTACGAACGATCTGCCGTGCATTGACGCCGCCGCAGCCGGCCGCATGCGCGAGGAGATCCTAGCCGCGCGCGACGAACTCGACAGCATCGGCGGCATCGTGGAGTGCGGCATTTACGGGCTTCCCGCGGGCATCGGCGACCCCATGTTCGACGGCATCGAGAACCGCATCGCGCAAATCGCGTTTGGCATTCCCGCCGTAAAGGGCGTGGAGTTTGGCATGGGCTTTGCCGTGGCCGCCATGCGCGGCAGCGAGAACAATGATCCGTATCGCATCGATGCCGAGACCGGCGAGATCGAGGTCGAGTCCAACAACGCCGGCGGCATCCTGGGCGGTATTTCGACCGGCGCGCCCGTCATGTGGCGCATGGCCGTAAAGCCGACGCCCTCCATTGGCCGCGAGCAGCAGACCGTGGACATGGACACCATGGAAAATGCCGAGCTCTCGGTCCATGGCCGTCACGATCCCTGCATCGTCCCGCGCGCCGTCCCCGTAGCCGAGGCAGCCGCCGCCCTCGCCGTCTGGGACGCCCTCCTCGAGGACACCGCCCAGCGCTAGCCCACCCTGGGATAGTTAATTTGGGACGGGGCTTTTTTAGCTACCCGATGTGCCAGTTGATATTTGCCCTGGCACCCATCGATTCGTCGACAGCCAAAGGGTAGCTAAAAAAGCCCCTTCCCAAATTAACTATCCCAGGCAACGATTCACGAAAGGGGTCTCCATGGACCTTGCTGACATCCGCCAGGCCATCGATGGCATCGACACCACGCTCCTCAACCGCTTTGTCGAGCGCATGGATATTGCCACCGAGGTCGCCAAATCAAAGATCGAGATGGGCAAGGCCGTCTTCGACCCCGCCCGTGAGCGCTCCAAGCTCAACAACCTCGCCAGCCGCGCGCCCGAGCGCTACGAGGCCCAAACCATCACCCTATTCCGCTTGCTCATGAGCATGAGCAAGGCCGAGCAGCAGCGATACATCAACGAGCTCAAGGGCATCACCGTCTCGCAAAAGGCCCACGCCACTGCTGCAGCCTTTGACACACCCTTCCCCCAGACGGCCACCGTCGCCTGCCAGGGCGTCGAAGGCGCCTACAGCCAGATAGCCGCGTGCAAGCTCTTCGACGTGCCCGACATCTCGTTTTTCGAGACCTTCGAAGGCGTCATGCGCGCCGTGCGCGACGGGTTCTGCGAGTTTGGCGTGCTGCCCATCGAGAACTCCACCGCCGGCTCGGTCAACGCCGTCTACGACCTGCTCGCCCAGTTCGACTTCCACATCGTGCGCTCGCTTCGTCTCAAGATCGACCACAACCTGCTCGTCAAGCCCGGCACCAAGCTCGCGGACATACGCGAGGTCTACAGCCACGGTCAGGCCATCGCGCAGTGCGCTAGCTTTATCGAGGCGCACGGCCTGCACGCCACCAAGTACCCCAACACTGCCATGTCGGCCGAGATGGTCGCCAACTCCGAGCGTACCGACGTTGCCGCCATCGCCTCGCGCAGCTGTGCCACGCTGTATGGCCTGGAGGTACTCGAGCCCAACATCCAAGACTCGGACAACAACTACACGCGCTTCGTCGTCATCAGCCGCGAGCAGCGCGTCTACCCTGGCGCCAACCGTACCTCGCTTATGATCACCACGGCCAATGAGCCGGGCGCACTCTATCGCGTACTCGAGCGCTTCTATGCGCTCAATATCAACCTCATCAAGCTCGAGAGCCGCCCCATCCCCGGCCGCGACTTTGAGTTTATGTTCTACTTTGACCTGGACTGCCCCTTTGGCAGCAAGGCCCTCGATGGCCTGCTCGATTCCATCGACGACGTGTGCGAGAGCTTCACCTACTTTGGCAGTTACACGGAGGTGCTCTAGATGACCGATGTCGCCGCAACCCGCCCCTACGGCGTGCTGGGCCGCGTGCTGGGCCACAGCTACACCCCGACCATCTACAAGGAGCTCGCGGGGCTCAAGTACGTGCGTTTTGAGCGCGAGCCCGAGGATCTTGAGGCCTTTATGACGGGTGACGAATGGGAGGGCACCAATGTGACCATCCCCTATAAGCGCGCCGTCATGGACTACCTAGACGAGCTGAGCCCGCTCGCCGAGCGCATGGGAAACGTCAACACCATCACGCGCCTGGCCGACGGCCGCCTGCGCGGCGACAACACCGACTACTTCGGTTTCCAGTGTCTGGTCGAGGAGCTGGGTGTGGAGATTGCCGGCAAGAAGGTCCTCGTGCTCGGAGCCACCGGCGGCGCCGGCACCACGGCAAGCATGGTGCTGGGCGACCTGGGCGCGATCGTGGTGCCCGCGGGACGCACGAGCGAGGTCAACTACGACAACATCGCACAGCAGTCCGACGCCGCGTTGCTCGTCAACTGCACCCCTGCGGGCATGTTTCCCCACTGCCCCGACGCGCCATGCACGCTCGAGGGCCTCGACGCGCTCGAGGGCGTCATCGATATCGTCTACAACCCCGCCCGCACGGGACTCATGCTCGAGGCCGAGCGTCGCGGCATCCCCTGCATCGGCGGCCTGCTGATGCTCGTGGCCCAAGCGGCACAGGCAGTCGAGCGCTATACCGGCCAGGTCACCCCGCACGAGCGCATCCTGGACGTAACGGAGCGCCTGTCCCGCCGCGAACAGAACATCGCGCTGATCGGCATGCCGGGCTCGGGCAAGACCCGCGTGGGTGAGCAGATTGCCCTGCTCACGGGACGCGAGCATATCGACCTCGATCGCGCCCTCGAGGAGCGCCTGGGCATGCCCTGTGCCGACTTTATCGTCGAGCACGGTGAGCCGGCCTTCCGCAAGCAGGAGACGGCGGCGCTGTCCGACATCTCCAAGCGCAGCGGTCTGGTGCTCTCCACCGGCGGCGGCGTGGTCACGCGCGACGAAAACTATCCGCTGCTGCACCAGAACAGCCAGATTGTGATGCTCAACCGCAAGCTCGACGAACTCGCCCACAAGGGACGCCCCATCACCGCCCGCGACGGTATCGACAAGCTGGCCGAGCAGCGCATGCCGCGCTACCGCGCCTGGGCCGACTACATCATTGACTCACGCGACTGCGCCGCCAAAACCGCGGCCGCCATCGTCGAAACCCTCTAACCTACCAAAAAGGGACAGGTTTATTTTGGCAGGTTTTATCTGGGCAAACGTCGAAGACCATAAGACCGGCCACGCCAACCAACCGCAAAGGAAGCAACCATGAAAGCACTCGTCATCAACGGCCCCAACCTCAACATGCTCGGCATTCGCGAGCCGGGCATCTATGGCAGCGACAACTACGACCGCTTAGTGCAGATTTGCCAGGAAGCGGGCGCTGCACAGGGCTTCGACGAGGTCGATGTCTTCCAGTCTAACCACGAGGGCAGCATCGTCGACAAGATCCAAGAGGCCTACGGCAAGGTCGACGGCATCGTCATCAACCCGGCGGCCTACACGCACACGAGCGTGGCGATCCTCGACGCTCTCAAGGCCGTCGCCATCCCGGCTGTGGAGGTCCACATCAGCGCCGTGGAGACGCGCGAGGACTTCCGCCAAGTAAGCTATGCCCGCCTGGCCTGCTTCGCCACCATCACCGGCGAAGGCCTGATGGGCTACGCCCACGCGCTGGAGCTGCTGAAAGAGTATCTGCTACACTAATCCATGGGACTAAATAATCAGGTTTGTTTGTCCCAAAGCTTAAGTAGCTGTCCAATTGACATACAAAGGAGCATATCCATGTCCCAGTACGATTACCTAGTCGTCGGCGCCGGCCTCTCTGGCGCCGTCTTCGCCAACGCCGCCAAGCGCGCCGGCAAGTCGGTCCTGGTCATCGACCGCCGCGACCACATTGCCGGCAACATCTACACCGAGGACGTCGAGGGCATCCAGGTCCACCGTTACGGCGCCCACATCTTCCACACCTCCATGAAGGACGTCTGGGGCTACGTCAACCGCTTCGCCGAGTTCAACAATTACGTCAACTCGCCGGTAGCCAACTTCCACGGCAACATGTACAACATGCCCTTCAACATGAACACCTTCGCCAAGATGTGGCCGGGCGTCGTCACGCCGGCAGACGCCAAGGCTAAGATTGCCGAGCAGGTGGCCGCCGAGAACATCGGAGAGCCGCAGAACCTCGAGGAGCAGGCGCTGTCGCTCGTCGGCCGCGACATCTTCGAGACACTCGTGAAGGGCTACACCGAGAAGCAGTGGGGCCGTGATTGCAAGGACCTGCCCGCAAGCATCATCAAGCGCCTCCCCTGCCGCTTCACCTACGACAACAACTACTTCAACGACCGCTACCAAGGCATCCCCATGGGCGGCTACACCAAGATGGTCGCCAACATGCTCGAGGGCGTCGAGGTGCGCTGCGGCGTGGAGTACAAGGAGCTGGCCGCCGCCGAGCCCGACATCGCCGCCAAGACGATCTACTGCGGCCCCATCGACGCGTTCTACGACTTCAAGCTGGGCACGCTCGAGTACCGCAGCCTGCGCTTTGAGACCGAGACGCTCGACGAGCAGGACCACCAGGGCGTTGCCGTGGTCAACTACACCGAGCGCAAGGTCCCCTACACGCGCATCATCGAGCACAAGCACTTCGAGTTCGGCACGCAGGAGAAGACCGTCATCACGCGCGAGTACCCGGCGGACTGGAAGCCCGGCGACGAGCCCTACTACCCCATCAACGACGCCAGGAACGAGGCCCTGTACAGGCAGTACGAGGAGCTGGCGGCGCAGGAGGGCGACGTGGTCTTCGCCGGTCGCCTGGGCGGCTACAAGTACTACGACATGGACAAGGCCATCGCCGCGGCCTTCGAGCTTGTCCGCAACGAACTGGGCGTGGAGCCGACTGAGGCGTAAGAGCCCAACAGCCAAAGGCTGATAGCCATTCTGGGATGTAGAAAGTCCGGTGCAGCATCGCTGCACCGGACTTATTGTTGAGGGAGCACTGCACGCGCACGCGTCCCAAAAAGCAAAGACCCGGCATTATACCGGGTCTTCAAAAACTCTCTGGTGCTCCATGGCGGATTCGAACCGTCGACCTTGGGATTAGAAGTCCCCTGCTCTATCCAACTGAGCTAATGGAGCATAAAGCCGGGCGTCCAAGCGGGTGCAAGTTCACACGGCCAATAAATTATAACCTACTTGAACTGGTCGTGGTACGCCTTGCAGACCTCGTCCACGGGACCATCCATGCGCAGGTCACCCTTCTCGATCCACACAGCACGTTGGCAAATGCGCTCAACCTGCTCCATGGAGTGAGAAACGAACAAGACCGTGACGTCGCCACTCTCAATAAAGTGCTGAATACGGCGCTCGCATTTCTGCTGGAAAAAGACATCGCCAACAGAAAGCGTCTCATCAACGATGAGAATATCGGGCTCGGTAATCGTAGCGATAGCAAAGGCGATACGCGCGACCATACCCGACGAGAAGTTCTTCAAGGGCATGTCAACGAAGTCTTTAAGCTCGGCGAACTCAATAATCTCGTCAAAACTAGCGTCAATAAACTCCTTGGTATAGCCAAGCAGCGCACCGTTCAGATAGATGTTCTCACGAGCCGTAAGCTCCGGGTCAAAGCCAGCACCAAGCTCAATCAGCGGCGCAATATTGCCGTGAACCTTAACCTCACCTTCGCTGGGCTCCAAAACGCCAGCGATGATCTTGAGCATCGTAGACTTGCCGGAACCGTTAGTACCAACAAGGCCAATGACCTCGCCGCGATGCACATCAAATGAAATGTGCTTAAGCGCACGGAATTCCTCAAAGAACAGCTCATGTTTTGCGAGTTTAATAAAATACTCTTTGAGGTTCGTAAGCGACTCGGACGCCATGTTAAAGATCATGGTGACGTCTTTGACCTCAACAGCAAGGGGCTGCTTGCTGTAATCAATAGCAGATTCAGTCATAAACAGCACTCCTTAGATGTAGAGGATAAACTTGTGCTCGGTCTTGTGAAAAACGGCGTAACCAATAGCAAGAGCAAGAATAGCCCAAACAACACACAGCCCAAAGGTAAGCGCAGAAGGCACGGTATTAAACAGGAAGATATCACGCATAAACTGGAGGTAGTTGTACATGGGATTCACAACCACAAGGACCTGGATCCAATGTGCCATTTGGCTAATGAAGTCGGTTGTCCAGAAAATCGGCGTCAGATACATCCAGGCCGTGATAACAACGGTCCACAGGTGCATAACATCGCGGAAAAAAACCGCCAGCGCAGACAGCATCATGCCCAAGCCCATGCAGAAACACATGAGCAGGAGCAAGCAAACCGGCAGCAGAATTAAATGCCAGGTGGGAAGCACGTGGAACCAAAGCATAACCAAGGCGACGGCAACCAAAGAGAAGGCGAAGTTAACGAGCGAGAACAGCACCTTCTGCACCGGAAAGACCCAACGGTGCACCTTAACCTTCTTAAGCAGAGAGGAAGCCCAAATGATGGACATAAGCGCTTGGTTCGTCGACTCGGACATGACAGAGAACGTCACGTTACCGACGATCAAGTAAAGCGGATACATTTCGGGCGTAATAGAACCATTGCGACCTTGCGCGAAGATTGTCGAAAACACGATCGACATAACAATCATCATCAGCAGTGGGTTAAGCACGGACCATGCCACACCCAGAACACTGCGACGATATTTAATCTTAAAATCTTTGGTGACAAGCTGCTTAAGAATGAACTTGTCCTTTTCAAAATCATTTTTAGCGTGAGAGGCCGGTTTAGCCACCGCTTTCTGACTCTCTACGTTGTCAGCCACGGACCATCTCCTTGTCTCGTAAAACATAACAGTGGAAAGTATAGCCCTCCCACGTTGATGATAACTCACCGCAACAAATCTGGAGAACTAACCCATATCTAATCAAAGGGGCAGGCGATAGGTATACTTTCGACCCGTTGATTCATTAAAGGAGGTCCCACATGGACTATTCGAATACCGCCGTCATAATCCCCTGCTACAACGAAGCGCTGACGATTGGCAAAGTTGTCGACGATTTTCATCGAGAGTTACCCGGTGCAACCGTCTTTGTATATGACAACAACTCGTCTGATGGCACTTCGCAAATCGCCAAGCAGCACGGTGCCACGGTGCGCCACGAGCCCAGACAGGGCAAAGGCAACGTGTGCCGCCAGATGTTCCGGGATATCGATGCAGAGTGCTACTTGATGGTCGACGGCGACGATACCTACCCCGCTGAGGCCGCCAAGTCACTCTGTGAGCCCATCCTTAACGGCGAAGCAGATATGACCGTTGGCGATCGCCTGTCAAACGGCACCTATGCCGAAGAGAATAAACGAGCCTTTCACGGCTTTGGCAACAACCTCGTTCGCGCTATGATCAAGTGGATTTACGGCTACAGCTTTGACGACGTTATGACCGGCTACCGAGCCATGAGCAAACCCTTCGTCAAGACCTTCCCCGTTTTGAGCGAGGGCTTCCAGATTGAGACCGAGCTCTCCATCCACGCTGTCGATCACCGCTGGCGAATTAAAGACGTGCCGGTGGAGTATCGCGATCGGCCCGCAGGCTCCGAGTCCAAGCTCAACACCGTTAGCGACGGCATCAAGGTCATCGCAATGATTGGAACGCTCTTTAAAGACTATCGTCCGCTCAAGTTCTTCACCCTTATAGCGCTCATCTTCGCCATCATAGGCCTTGCCCTCGGAATTCCAATTGTTGTGGAGTACTTCCAAACCGGCTTAGTCCCCCGCTTCCCCACGGCCATACTTGCGGCCTCATTCATGTTCCTGTGTGGGTTGAGCCTAGCAACGGGACTAATCCTCGACTCGGTTGCGAAGGTCGAAAGAAAACAATGGGAGCTACAAGCCTATAAAACCTATTCAAAATAAGAAGAGGTCCGGACTTAATCCGGACCTCTTCTTATTTCAGACCTAAATACTGTTCCCAAAACTCTCGTGAAGTCATGTACGGCATGGCATCTTTCCATGCCCCCTTGACGCTCTTGCCCTCTTTACGATATCGCGCCATCAGTTCGTGCTCTCGACGGCGAATGCTCTTGAACCGTGCTCGATCCATCGTGCGGACCGACCCCTTCTCGCGAGTCGGATCAAGAAAGACCAGCGTCTTGCAGCGCGTCGAATTGCCTTCAAGCGTACAGCTGCCATTCTTAACTGCATAGCCGGGCTTTCCGCGCAACAGCGCATCGGGAAGATAGTGCTTGTCGTAAGGAATAGATCTCCAATACTTCATGAATTTTGAAGGATGGAATTCCAGATTAACATTAGCAAGCACTTGCTCCGTAACTCCGGCCTTGCGAAGAAGCTCTGGATCCATTTCGGAAACAGGAATCAGTTTTTCGTTTAACTTACCCTTGCCGATCATCGTCGCGGCGCCATCGAGCTTCTGGAGATACTCAGGGCCACGCAGATAATCCTCAAAGCCATCGAGAATAAACTCGGCAGCCTGATAGTCCATATCGCGCAAGTTCTGACGTACCCCTCGCTGAATACGAAGGACAAACATCTTCTCATCAGCACAATCATCGAGAGCAATCATAGCGAAGAAGTTGCGGAAGTACTGGTAGCAATCAACCGAAGCACGGAAACGCCCCTCAAAACTTGCGTGCCACACGCAAATGCAATTCATGGTCATATAGACAGGCTTATTGCGCATGCCAAACTCAACGTCGTCACAGCGGATAAAGAAAGGCATGGGAAGGCCGTTCTTTTCGATAGCCTTCACCGGAATGCAGCTATACCACCAAGCTCCATAGGCCTGGTCAACCTCAACACTCGTACGCTCGTTTTCGAGAATGTCAGCCAGCTTGCCAACATTCAGATCATCTTTTACGCGACGATAGGCACCGGTGGTCGCCACATACGAGACATCCTCAAACTGACGAGTTGGGTCCTCCATCGAAAGCATGGCACCGTTAATAAAGGCATCCTTATATTTGCCCCTAGCAAGAGAGAGCAGGTTAAACGTACGAATCAAACTCTCGGGCATGATAGAGACATCGTCATCCATCAAAATGATATGGGTGAACTGACTAGGAGCTTCAGTGGCCGCCATCATTCCACGTGCGAATCCTCCCGAACCGCCCGTATTGGGATTCGGAAGCACGGTGACTAGCTCATCGGAAAGTGATGCAGAATCGAGCGTTTGGCCATTGTCGACGACAAACATGTGGAAGTGGTCACAAATCGGACCGTCCTCTTTGGAGATGCCGGTTTTAACGAGTTCAATGTTTGGAAGAATGTATCGTTCATTCTTAAATGTGGTAGTAGAAAGAGCAAGATTGATCGGGTTAATGGAGTCCTCAGGAACATCAGTCAGATAAGAGGCGTTCAAGAGATCTACGGAATAGCCCTCATCACTCTCAATCCTAAAACCGATCAAGTCGTAGCCAGTTATATCGATATCAATATCGAGAACGCAAGGATCCACTTGATCGCTATCAAAAGGATTCGATTTAAGCTCGACAGGATTCAGCTCGCCAGACCTTACTCCATGAACGACAACCCGGCCTCTGCCAAATAAAGTCATATGCAAGACAACGCCGTCAACAGACGCATATTGATTCCATTTACCAGCAGATAAGCCATTCACATACGTCAGAAAGTCAACGTGTCCATTGACATGAAGTGAATGAAGGTCGTCATCATACGAAGCATCACCGGAGATTACGCGATAGTAGAGTTCGGGAAAATCCTTTGCATGCTTTTCAACTTTAAGTACAACATTCGCAAGTTTAAACTGCATTTTAAATACCTTAATCAAAGCCGTTGTAACTATTAATTACATTCGTCGACAAACCTTGCCATTGCGGAGCGAACATCGGGATCAGACAAAACATCCTTTGCAAAAGGGTCATGCCCACAGATGTCCATTGGCATGTAAGGCCATCCAGGAAAACAATCATCCGCAACTCCCTCAGCGTTCGAAGGAATTGAAAAGGAGAAATCCTCAAAAGTATGCTTACCGACGGGCAAGATATCGTTATGGTCCCAGATGATTTTCCGCTTTGGTGCATTAAACATATTGTCTATTGCATATGCAAAATCGCCACAAGGATCACTAGTCAACAAGCAGAGTTCATGAGCCTTGTCATTAAATTGATCAAATACTTCCTGAACTCGATCGACATCTGCCTTAGTTATGGCAGCCCTCTGCGTCTTTAGGTCAACATCTCCGCATTGAACACAATAACCGCTCTCGGGATGGAACATCCAAGGATTGTCTCTCCAAAAACTGAAATCACGTTCATGCTGGTCAAAGAAATCCATAAGCTCAATTCTGAGTTGCCTAAGCCGATCGTTCGCGCGCTTAGAATTCTCGGCAGCCCAGTCATAAATCGAAATGTCTACAAAACAAGGTATAAGCGGGTTGGTGGAACAAAAACGAACTTGACGGCACTTTACAAACCAGTCGTATACAAGGGTGACTTGATAATCAGGATCATCTTTTAAGACGGTAGCAAGCTTATCCACATCGGACCTAATCATGCAGATGTCAATGTCATCATCCCAAGGAATAAAACCCGAACGAGACAAGGTCCCCACAAGAGAGCCGTAAGAAAGCCAATATTGGATATTATTGGCATCGCAAATCGCATCTAGTTTACTCATCAAGGCAGCGTCAGCCTGCTGCATCAATCGAATATCGCCCTCGGCGTCCGGTAACGCATCAAAGATTTTGCAACGGAGCTCAAAAGGAGTGATATCGGGGTACGCACGTCGTGCCAACAATTCATGGCGAAGGGCCATCTGCTCTGACAGACTTTGTTGGCGTTTCTTGAGCAATTCAATTTCTGGAAATAACCGAGTATCGAATTTGTAATTGATATTCATATTGATACCGTTATCGGCCTGCTCAATACGGGCAAAAATCTCGTCAAAACGACGGTCCATATCCTCATGCATAGCATGCAATGATCGGGATGAGCCGGGAAGAATCTTTTTAATAGCAGAAAGCAAGGACATGGCTTAACCTTCCCAACGACAAACAATGTACGAAGCACAATTACTCTTATGATACAAAAGAATGAGTGGGTCCCACTTTGAAACCCACTCACATGAAGACTACTCCGACGCCTCTTTCAAATACTGTTTCCAGAAATCGATCGAAGTAAAGACATCTCTATACGAAGCGTATTCGGCATAAATCTTATCTTTGTTACGCTTGAATACCTTCTCGGCTTTACGAAAACGAGTCCAAACCTCTTTGAATCGTTTCTTATCCATATGCCTAATGGCGCCCTTTTTATTAGGCATATCTACCACAATAAGCGTGTCAACACCCCTGATTTTACCGGCGGGATAAACCCATCCCGCAGCGTCGATGACAGCAACTTTGTCTCTGCGCTTAGCGGAGTCGTTAACAAAACGGTGGCCATTAATGGTCAGATAATCCTTAAATGCCTGGAGCCTAGACCTGTCGCCCGCAAGGCTCAAATTGCCAAAAGTCAGTTGCGTCAAGTCGACACCCAGTTCAAACGCCTGAGGGATGAGCTGCTCGATGGGAATCAACTGTTCCCTTTCACGATTTGCCGCCATAAAGCGGGATTCAGCGACAGGATGAGAAATCCACTCGGGACCTCTCAAAAAATCTTCAAGGCCCTTTACCGCAAGAAGAGCGTCATCGTAGTCAAATTTCTTCAGGTCGAGTTCGACCTCACGACGAATCTCATAAAGAAAATCAGCAAGGGGCGCAACGCCGGTCGTCGCTTGGCTAATCAGCGTATTTCGGCTCACCTGATAACGCTCCACAGCGGCACTGTACTTAAACTTAAAAGAATTATGCCAAACACAAATACCATTCATGGACATGAACCTAGGCTTACAGCGAAGCGCGTACTCGGCGTCATCCGAACGAACAAATAAAGGCAAAGGCAGCCCCTCGCGTTCAATCGTTGCGGTAGGTATAACGCAATACCACCAGCCAGCATACTGTTGGGCAGTGTCCTCATAAAGGCCAGTTGGGGCCTTATATATCTCGGTCTCAACTACATCATGAAGTGAAGTCATGTAGCCTTCAGGCTTAAGGGGAGAAAAAGTTCCCTTAGCAGTAAAGAACCCCAAATCCTCGGTACGCAAATTGGGCTCTTCCAAGCTCATCATGGCGCCCGATAAAAAGGCCTCAGCATATTCTTCTTTGAGAAGAGAGAGCAGGTTGAAAGTGCGGATAAAACTCTCGGGAAGAACCTCGACATCATCGTCCATCAGAAGAACATGAGTCGCTTTAGGATTCTGCTCAAGTGACTCAATCATCCCCCGAGCAAAACCACCAGACCCGCCAACATTAGGATTTGGATGAACAGTAACACGCGATGAATCCAGGTTTGCACTATTCAGCGAACGGCCATTATCAATAATGTGTACGTGGAAATGATCAGCAATCTCTTCATCAGAATCAAGAATGTTCTTTTGTAAAAGAGATACGTTACGGACAATATAGTCTTCTTTTTTAAACGTAGTAGTTGCAAGCGCTAGCTCAACTGGATGAATATCCAGTTCTTCACAATCGCAATAATAATACGCATTCCGAATATTAACAGGGCCTTCAGTACTGATATTAAAAGCGTGCAGAATCTCTCCCTCACAAAGGGAGAGTTCGATTTCAGCTGTACTCCATTCATCGGATCGTTGCAAACTAACCGCAGAGCCATCAATTGTAGAAGGATTCCAAGAATAATTATTTGCATACGTCTGCTGAAGCGTTAAGGCGGAGCCGCAATACTCGATATGAAGATAAAACGCCTTTGCAGTAGTGTACTTTCGCCACTTATAAATGGATAGCGCATTAAAATATGTTGTGAAATCAACATTGGTCGATTTCATGATTTCAATAGCGTCATTCGAAGTTGGAATAACAAGACCCTCCGTTGCCCTATAGCAAAGCAATGGATACTGCAACATCGCATCAGATCCGTTAAAAATCAAATTTGCAAGTTTAAAATGCATTGAAAACCATCCAAAAAATTCCTGGTGCAACTTGGCAAAATGGCATAAATGCCCATGGCATTGTTTGCATTCTCACTGATTTTAAGAATGCAAACAATGTACTAAAGGCATCTAATCAAAATGAAGTTTTAGCTCTTCCTCCCAGTCGGGCATTCGGAAGCCGACCGACTCGAGCTTGGAAAGGTCGAGCGCGGAGTGGACCGGGCGCGGGGCGATGGGGCCCTCGGCACTCGCGTAGTAGTCGGCGGTCGATACCGGCACGACCCTGTCGCCGTTGCCGTTGGCGGCCTCGAAGACGGCGCGGGCGATGTCGGCCCATGACTTCACGGCGCCGGAGCCGGTGCAGTTATAAGTGCCGTAGGGGGCGTGCGTCCCCAGCACGTGGAAGATGGCCGCGGCCATGTCGCGCGTGAAGGTAAGGCGGCCCAGCTGGTCGTCCACGACGGTGACCTGAGTGAGCTTGTCCTCCGGGTCGGCGACGCGGTCGGACAGGCACTTCATCGTCTTGACGAAGTTGTGCCCCTCGCCGATGACCCAGGAGCTGCGCATGATGTAGTGGCGCGGGCAGCCGGCCACGGCGATGTCGCCGGCGGCCTTGGTCTGGCCGTAGACGGAAAGCGGGCTGAAAGGCTCGTCCTCCGTGTGGACCTCGGCCGTGCCGTCGAAGACGTAGTCGGAGGACACGTGGACGAGCGTGATCCCGTGCCCGGCGCAGGTGCGGGCGAGCAGCGCCGGCCCCGTCGCGTTGGCCTTCCAGGCGGTCACGCGGCCCTCGGGGGTCTCGGCCCTGTCGACCGCCGTGTAGGCGCCGCAGTTGATCACGGTGCCGTAGAGCGACCAGTCGTATTTTGAGTAGGCGTCCGGGTCGGACATGTCGAAGGTGTCGATGTCGCAGAAGTCGAAGTCCTTCGCCACGCCGCGCTCCTCTGCCAGCCTGAGCACCGCGCGGCCCAGCTGGCCGTTGCAGCCGGTGACGAGCGTCCTCTTGGGCGCCATCGGGACGACGTCCCTCAGCATCGGGTGGTTCAGGTCCGCCTCGGAGACGGTGGCCTGGTCCAGCGGGATCGGCCAGTCGATGGCGAGCTCCGGGTCGGCGAGGTTCACGAACGTGTAGGTCTTCTTGAGTTCGAGAGACCAGTGCGCATCGACCAAATATGTGTATGCAGTGCCATCCTCCAGCGCTTGGAAGGAGTTGCCAACGCCGCGCGGGACGTAGATGGCCTTGGAGGGGTCCAGCACGGTCGTGTAGACCTTGCCGTAGGTGGCGCTGCCCTCGCGCAGGTCCACCCAGGCGCCGAAGACCGAGCCGCGGGCCACGGAGATGAACTTGTCCCAGGGCTCGGCGTGGATGCCGCGGGTGACGCCCCTCTTCTCGTTGTAGGAGACGTTGTTCTGGACGACGCGGAGGTCGGGGATGCCCAGGGCGCACATCTTGGCGCGCTGCCAGTTCTCCTTGAACCAGCCGCGCGAGTCGCCGTGGACGGCGAGGTCGACGACCATCAGGCCCTCTATGCCGGTCTCGGCGACGGAGAGGTCCTTCTCGAATGCGATGTCTGCCATAGATCTATCCCCTCCTACTGCCCCTGAGCCCTATACCTGGCCTCGGTGGCCTCCTTGGCCGGGCGCCACCAGGACTCGTTGGCGACGTACCAGTCGATCGTGGCCCTGAGCCCCTCGGCGAAGTCGGTGTGGGCCGGCCTCCAGCCGAGCTCGCGCTGGAGCTTCGTGCTGTCGATGGCGTAGCGGCGGTCGTGGCCGGGGCGGTCGGCGACCCAGTCGAAGTCCCCGGGGTCGCGGCCCATGGCCTCGAGGATCATGCGCAGCACGGTGATGTTGTTCCTCTCGCCGTCGGCCCCGATGAGGTAGGTCTCCCCTATGCGACCCTTGGTGAGGATGTCCCAGACGGCCGAGGAGTGGTCCTCGGTGTGGATCCAGTCGCGGACGTTCTCGCCGCGGCCGTAGAGCTTGGGGCGGACGCCGTCGACGATGTTGGTGATCTGCCTGGGGATGAACTTCTCCACGTGCTGGTAGGGGCCGTAGTTGTTGGAGCAGTTGGAGATCGTGGCGCGCAGGCCGTAGGTGCGGGTCCAGGCGCGGACCAGCATGTCGGAGCTGGCCTTGGTCGAGCTGTACGGCGAGGACGGGTGGTAGGGCGTCTCCTCGGTGAACTTCGCCGGGTCGTCGAGCGCCAGGTCGCCGTAGACCTCGTCGGTGGAGACGTGGTGGTAGCGGATGCCGTATTTGCGGACGGCCTCCAGCAGGCGGAAGGTGCCCTCGACGTTGGTGCGAAGGAACGGCTCGGGGTCGGCGATGGAGTTGTCGTTGTGGCTCTCGGCCGCGTAGTGCACGATCGCGTCGTGGCCCGGCACCAGCTCATCGAGCAGCTCGGCGTCGCAGATGTCGCCCACGACGAGCTCAACGCGGTCGGCGGGCAGCCCGGCGATGTTCTCGGGGTTGCCGGCGTAGGTCAGCTTGTCCAGGACGGTGACGTGGACGCCCGGGTGGCTGTTCACGACGTAGTGCACGAAGTTGCTGCCGATGAAGCCGCAGCCGCCCGTGACGATGATGTTCCTGGGCTCGAAGAGCTCTTCAGACATGTTTCTATCTCCCATTGGATCGGATTAGTACTCGCGCGGGCTGTTGACGATCTCGCCGGCGGCGACCTTCTTCAGGTGCTGGCCGTAGACCGACTTGCCGTAGGCCTCGGCGGCCTCCTTGAGCCCGGCGGTCGTGATCCAGCCGTTCTCCCAGGCGATCTCCTCGGGCACGGACACGGGAAGGTCCTGCGAGTGCTCCACGGCGCGGACGAACTCAGCGGCCTCGTGCAGACTCTCCATGGTGCCGGTGTCGAGCCACGCGTAGCCGCGGCCGAGGGTCACCACGGACAGCGTCCCCTCCACCAGGTACATCCGGTTGAGGTCGGTGATCTCCAGCTCGCCGCGCGCGGAAGGCTCGACCCCATGGGCCTTGGCGGCCACGTCGCCCGGGTAGAAGTACAGGCCGGTGACGGCGTAGGAACTCTTGGGCTCCGCGGGCTTCTCCTCGATGGAGACGGCCCTGCCCTCCCCGTCGAACTCCACGACGCCGAAGCGCTCGGGGTCGTCCACGTGGTAGCCGAAGACCGTGGCGCGGCCCGACTCGGCGTTCTGGACGGCGCGCGTCAGGTGCCGCGACAGGCCGTTGCCGTGGAAGATGTTGTCGCCGAGGACGAGCGCGCACGGCTCGCCGGCGATGAACCCCTCGCCGATGGTGAAGGCCTGGGCCAGGCCGTCCGGGCTCGGCTGCTCGGCGTAGGACAGGTTCACGCCGTAGCGCGAGCCGTCCCCGAGCAGGCGCTCGAAGTTGGGCAGGTCGGTCGGGGTGGAGATGACCAGGATGTCCCGGATGCCCGCCAGCATGAGGGTGCTAAGCGGGTAGTAGATCATGGGCTTGTCGTAGACCGGCAGCAGCTGCTTGGAGGTCACGAGCGTGAGCGGGTACAGGCGGGTGCCGGACCCGCCGGCGAGGATGATGCCTTTCATTCAATCACTTCCAAAGTCAGTGAACGGAAAAATAAATCCGTTTAGCAATGTTCCTGATTGAGAGCGACAATTTACGAGCGGTTAAATCAACCGACGATATATTGATACCATCGAGTGAACAGATTGCTCGCACAAAATCAAACTCATCGCGTTTCAATTGCTCTTTTTTATCCTTAAAAAGTGAGTTCGTAGTAGATTCGTTACACACTCTAAAATAGGAATAAATTGAGTCTAGATAGCAGACATCACCATTAAGTGATAGACGAATCCAATACTCCCAATCAGGGGAGTAACACAAAGAATCATTAAAGGGTCCAACCTTTTGCCAGCAATCTCTACGAAACATGACATTAGAAGGCTCTCCATAAATATTATGAGTTCGAAATGTCTTGCGGGCAAAATCAGAGCCTTTTAAAACCATATCCCGCTTAAAAGGTCTCCTCTTCATTGTAATGGCACCATTCGAGTCAATAACACATGAAGCGCTGAAGCAGAGGGAGCACTTTGGATTAGCATCCAGTGCTGCAACCTCAGACTCAAGAGCCCCGGGTAACAAAATATCATCCTGAAAGAGGAAATGAATATACTCGCCAGAAGATTTCTCAATGGCATTATTCCAGTTTCCAACAAGACCGAGATTACTGGCGTTTCTAAATACCTTAATTCGAGAATCCGTTAGCTTGGAAACAATCTCAAATGTTCCATCAGTTGACTGATCATCGAAAATTAATAATTCGAAATCGCGGAAAGACTGGCTTAACACCGAATCAATTGCCTTCAAAATGTACTTAGCACCATTAAAACAAGGCATCAACACACTAACTTTAGGCATCCTTGTCCTCCTTATCGGACAAAAATTCCTCAATAAAATAGCGAGGACGATGCTTCGTCTCCATATAAGTCTTTCCAACGTACTCGCCGATGACACCCAAAGCCAAAAGTTGGAGTCCGCCAAGACACCAAATTGACATAATAATGCTTGTCCAGCCAACTTGTACATCGCCAATAAAATGACCAATTAAAAGATATACAAGTGCAAATAAACTAAAAATAGAAATGATTAAACCGGTGAGAGTAATTATCCTAATCGGTTTAGTACTAAAAGACGTTATACCTTCAAAAGCAAATGACAACATTTTACCGAGCGTGTATTTAGATTCGCCGGCAAACCGTTTCCCTCGCGAATAATACACGCAGCAAGATTTGAAACCAACTAAAGGAACCAAACCACGAAGAAATAGATTAACCTCACGGAATTGAGACAATGCAAGAACAGCACGCTTGGACATCAATCTATAGTCAGCATGGTTATAAACAGCATCGACACCCAGCGAAGACTGTAAGCGATAAAAAGATTGTGCGGTAAAACGTTTTAGAAAGGAATCGCTAGAACGATCATTTCGTACACCATATACAACTTCATAGCCTTCGCGAGCTCTTGAAACCATTTCATCAAGCGCATTGATGTCATCTTGTAAATCAGCGTCCATCGATGCTATTAAATCAGCAAACTCCGCTGCCTTGTGTAACCCAGAAAGTAAAGCCTTCTGATGGCCACAATTCCTAGAAAGCTTAAGCCCACAGAATAAGGAATTAGATTGATGAAGACTTTCGATGATCTCCCAAGTCTTATCGGATGACCCATCGTCAACTAACAAAACCTTACTGTTCGCATTAATCTGAGACAATTTTACTAAAGTGGAAAACTTCTCAAAAAGCCTTTTAGAGGTTTCCCGCAAAACGCTCTCCTCGTTATAACAAGGAACCACGAGATAGAGAATCGGCAATATGTCCATCTTTGTCATGCAAGCACCTATCACTTAAATGCCCAATACTTACTTAAAATATAATTAAGAGGATAAGTTACAAACAAGTTAAGCAGTGGACCAAGAATAGAAGAAATTCCAAGCACACTAACCCAAAAGTACAAAAGGATGTTGTTGATAATCAATCCAGTAAAAGCACTCGAAGCAAGCAGCTTGGAAAAACTTGAAATAAGTGAACTCAAATCCGATCTCTCATTATCAAAAACAAATTTATTGTTCCAATAGAAGGAATTGATGACACCAGCAAAATATGAAACTATATTGGCGACAATATAGTTCACTCCAATAAAAAGGAGTGCCGCGTAGACTAAGTAAGAAACGATTGTATTTGAAAGTCCAACAATCGAAAACTTCAGAAATTGAATCACCGAATCTCGTTTCATTAAAGACCCTTTTCCCACTGTTATCTATAAAGGACATAAACAAAACAAGAGGTTCCATCATCGATTTGAGTATATCCGGGCAGTTTTTTAAAACCACTATATCCTAGTTCATCTTTCAGTTGAGAAAGAACCTCTTCTTCGCAGTCGTGATTATTCATGTAAACAACCAGATCATCAGAATCAATATAATTTCTATCGCAAAAACTGCTAATAGCTTTCTGATCAGGAATCAGCGCATGAATGCGAGACAATTTGGCAACTTCTAATAGCTTCGCAGTGAGCTGATAGTAATCATAAGAGACAAAGAGCCCCGTTGAACCCGCGTACTTCTCTACTGCGGCTTCATTGTCAGCAGATTTCGGATATAAATACAAAGCATTGGAAGAAAAGAAAACAGAATCTGCAGCAATAATTGCGCAAACAAATACAACAGAAACTAAAATAGTGCCCCGAAAATTGAAATCAGTATTATTTCTATAGCGAATTTGCAAATATCTAAATAGATACAAGAACATTCCAAATCCAAATAACAGTAATCCTGGATAGGCTAAGCATATGTATCTTGACGAAGTAAAAGGAGATACATAGCAAGCTGTGACGTAAAAAACAAGGGATGAATTAAATAATAAAACTATATAAATCGACTCAGGATGCTCACGATTAATTTTTTTATTCCATAGTAAGTAGAAACAAAGGGCAATTGACAAACAGAAGCTGGCAATCAAAAGAAGCCTTGATCCGAAGAACAAATCAACGGACGACGAACCTAGAAATTGCCAAATTCGTCTAAGTAATACCATTACCCCTGATTGCGATGAGGCCGATTCGACATAGTGATTCCCAAACATGTTGCTTAATGCTGGAGGAAATATGATAAATGACAGACAAACCGATAAGACAATCGTGACTCCATATTTAAAGGAGAACATCCACCCTTTTCTTGCCCAAAAATAAATAGCAAAAAAACAGGAAACAAAAAAGAGATAAATATAGAAATAGAAGTGGGTTAAAAACCCCAATAAAGAAATAACAAATAGGCGGAAATAAACCGATCGATTGGCGAAAGCAACATTAAACATATCGTATAACGCATCAAGAAATGCTAGGGCAAGTGTCACCAATAACAGATACATTCGAATGTAGGTCACTAGATTTAACGCTATGGGACTGAAAGCCCAAAGTGCCATTAAAATTAGAGCGACTGGCTTACTCTGAAACACTTTGTAAGAAAGCTTAAATAAAAATACTAAACTGAGTGAATAGAAACATAGATTAGGAACCAAGCCAAACCATTTGCTAAATTCATTCGGAAACAGTGAGCAAACGGTATGAATAATGAAAAAATAGAGAGGAGGATGTGCGTCATTACTCAGATTATATAAAACCGAATCAAACCGAAACACATGCCCTGTATCAACTGTCAAATAAGACTGAATGAACGTAGGATCCATCCAGTTGGCATCCATATTGTTTTCCCAAAAAATATGTGGAAAATAAAAACTATTCGAGAGGCCGAAAGTCCACAGCTCGTCAACATGAAACCCTGTTTTCAAATTGCAATAATAAATTGCGACTAATAACGCAGCCACAAACATTACAGCAAATAAAACGCCATAAGACTTGCATCGTTTTGCACATGAATTCATAAACGAGTCCCTACAATTAATTAGTAGCTAAACTAAAGGAGTTTACGAAAAATCATAAACTCCTTCAAGATTAAACTAATACAGTTGGACTAAACCACTGAATTACTGCAATAGCGGATAGATGATAGACTTACATCACTTACTATTTATCAACCAACTTAACCTCAAACGCTTCCATATGCAGGGCTTCTCCAGTCGTACCTGCGCACTCGCCCGATTTAACCCAATCGAGCCAACCCTTGCCCTGCACATGCGCCCTATAAACAACGTCATAATGCTTGGAGAGATCACCCGTAAGCTTAATTTCTACAGCTTCAATAGAAAGAGACTTACCCGTGGTGCCGGCCAGCTTGCCGTTCTTGACCCACTTTTGCCAGCCGATATTCTGAACGTGAGCTCGATACTCGATGTTACCGGAATACCCAAGGTCGGGCTTGCTAATCGTCAACGCCTCAATAGCAAGATTTCGACCAGTTGTGCCCGCCGTCATGCCCTCATAAACAGGTTCCTGCCAACCAAGGTTTGAAACATGAGCCTTAATCGAAAACGTTCTCTGAATAGAAGGCTGATTCGTATCCCCTGGAGCAGGCGAACCCTTTTCAACCAAAACGACCTGGTATGCCTCGAGCCTCAAGCCAAACCCAGTCGTTCCGGCAACCTGATCATTGCAGGCCCAACCAAGCCAGCCCTTGTCCTGAACATGAGCACGATAGTAAACGTCATAACGATTAGCCATCTCACCAGTAAGTCGAATTTGAATAGCCTGGACAGACTTGCTCTGACCCGTAGAACCGGAAACTTCTCCCTCTTTCACATAATCTTGCCAACCGTAATCGGAAACATGCGCCCTGTACTCCAAGCTGCCATCGTAGGGAGCATTCTGCAGGTTGAGAGTAATAGCCTCGACAGCTTTGGACTGACCAACGGTGCCAGAAACATTTCCGCCCTTGCAAGCCGACTGCCAGCCGTCATTCGAAACATGCGAAGTTGCCAAAACATCAAGCGAGCCTCGAGACACCTTGACGACGTCGTAGCCCGACTCGCCCTTCTTGAAATAAGTTAGAGCTCCACTATTATGCGAATAGATAGCAAAGTCGTAATTGGCCGTAGCAAGTATGGAATCCGAAAACTCCACGAGATAACAGGAGTCACCTTGCTTGCAAAGGGACCTGATAGCCTCGTCTGAGTCCTCAGTAATAGGCGAAGCAAACCAATCCATAATCGAATAATCGATAGCAGCGCCGGGCTTCAACGCTTCGGACTTCGTTGAATTCCAAAGTCCACCGGCGGCATCGGCGCTGGCCGAGTTATACGTACTAGACCCGTAGCCCGACAGTCCGATCTCCGGATTAAAGAAGAGAATCAGCTCTGCAGCAACGGAAGAATCGACATCGGTAATGCCCAGACGGTCAAGCTGTTCCTGCTTTTGGGGATACATGCCCGTCGGCGTGTTTGGATGCCCCTTGTAATAATACAAATAGTCATCGCCATAGATAACCTCGGTCAAGTTGGCATAGTCGTCAAAATTCTGCTCGTAAGTAACATACGTTCCAAGCAGCATCATTACCTTTTTGCCCTGCTGAGTAGCCGCATCAAAATAACCATCGTTAAAGTTGTACAGAGCCTTAAACGCTTGGGCCGCGTCCTCTCCCCTATTCTGCAGGCTCGTAAGCATGCTCGAAACGTTCATCTTCTTAACGTTAGGATCGGATGCGATCTTATTCGCAAAGGCATTATCGTCACCGCTCGTAAACAGATTGGTTCGAGTCATCCACCACTGAGTGCCAGGCTCAATACTCAGCACAGCATACATAGAATCCCAGTGATCGTGATAATCGCTATACGATTTTGAGACTTCACCGGTTTCGTATTCCTTATTCTTGGCAGCGTTCCATAAAGCAATCAGCTCCGTTTGCTTAGAATCTGGATCCTTAACATCGAAAGCCTCGTTGGTAAAGACATACGTGGCAGATCCATCCGACAACAGTCGAATGGAGTATTGGCCAGTGGGAATCTTATTGGCGTAAATCATCCTATGGATCAACGAACAGGTGATGTCATTGATATACAGATTGAACTTTGCCTTGGGGTTGATTTTGTAGAGAGCAGCGACATAATCCGCGAACGCCTGATAACTCGAGCTAGCAGCATTCTCCTCATGAGTCAGAAACGGAAGGCCATACATACCGGATGGAAGCGAGTTCCAGTTATAGGCACTTGGACGATCGAGCATTACAATCGACGGAATGGTCATTCCAGTAGAAGAGGTGCTGATATCCCAAAAAGATAGCGAATAGAGAACAACGGGGAAAGAAGCACTCAAAGGGGCAAGGTTGTACTCGCTCGCAGAAATGCCAATTGATTGATGATCCTCATGAACGATGTTTCCGTTCTTCAAATACTGCAACGTAACGTCAAACGGACCATAATCGCTAAAGTCAATTTCACTGGAGCTGGAATCCAAATCTCCGAGCGCAATCGTGCTTGAGACGGAACGGGTGACCCTACCTCCATACGACATGGAACCCGCCACCTTTATCGAATCAGCGATGCCGAGTCGTTTAATATCCTCGACCCGCGGGATATTCAGGGTTTCTTTAGTCGTCTCCCCAACCTGAGAAAGAGAGCAATCAAAGACATACGGGACATAAGCGCCAGCGGTATCGCCGGGCGCCGCGTCGCCCTTCTTCACAATGACGATCTGTATTGCTTCAACGGCATAAGACCAACCGGTGGTTCCCGCAGTCGACCCATTTGAGGTCCATCCAAGCCAGCCGAAATTAGAAGCATGAACGCGATAATACAGGTCATAAGAAGCTGCCCTATCACCCGTCAGCTTAAGCTCGACGGCTTCAATCTGAAGGCCCTTTCCCGTTGTGCCGGAAATAGCTCCGTTGGAAACCCAATCCTGCCAGCCTTCATTTTGAACATGAGAGCGGTATTCGATACCAAGGTCTTCTGAATTAGGGAGGGAAACCCTGAGTGCTTCAAGCCTACGGGACTGACCTGTTGTGCCAGAGGTCGAGCCATTCGATGTAAACGTCGGCTCCCAACCAATGCCTGAAATGTGAGATTTATAGCTGACGTCCGGGACCGCCCCTTCGGGCTCCACGGCAGCATCAATCGAAGGCGCCGTTTCATCGGCTACAACAGCAGTTTGATCCGAGGGTTCGGATTGGGTCTCTGGAACGGATTCATATTCGTTGGAACCATCATTTTGATCTGCCCAAAAAGCCAAAGGGCTCAAAAGCAGCATCGTCATGAAGCAGGAAATCAGAACAATAAATGCTCTAAATTGCCTTTTCAAAAGAATCGCCTCCTAGATAGACGGTCGTCAATAACCATACTATCGGGAGTTAGCTTCATTAATGTCACCAATTAGGTGAACGAAGAAAAAGGAGCCTAATCCAACGGCAAGGGCCCTTTCCTGTTGCCAAGACTACGGCAACAGGAAAGGGCCCTCCAACAAGCTCTCACCGCTTACGGGAATAGTTAGTAGATTACCACCTTGGTAGCAAGGGGCACGTTATCCCAAATCCATTTAGCGCGATCGATGGGCAAACGCACGCAGCCTTGTGAAATATGCATTCCCATTCGGCTGTCCATGGGATTAAAAGTTCCCTGGTAGTACGGTATTGAATGGAACAGATAGTCCCCGTAAAACTGCGTGTAGTAGTAGCAGGTATACCCATGTCCAAATGAGTAGCCCTTGCCGGTGACGGAATACTCGCCTGTAGGCGTCGGAGTACTAGGAGCGCCCGTAGAGCAAGTCCAGTATTGAGCATAGCTCCACGACCCGCGCTGTCCACGAAAAACCCCAAGGCGGCATGCTTGCCTGTCAACCATAATGAGCCAGTTTGTATTGCTCGAATATCTATTAGCCCGATTAAGCATAGCCATCATGTCGGCAGGCAGCAAAGGCCGATCGGTATACGGGCGCCCAGTTGAACCGGGAGCTCCTGCACCCTTGGGCACAATCGTCACTTGAACCGACTCGATCCTATATCCAATCTTGGATGTGCCCGCAGGCTGCCCATTTGAGGTCCAGTCGAGCCATCCAAAGTCTTGGCAATATGCCCGATACCAGACATCAAAGTAGTTCGATAAGTCACCGGTCAGCCTAATCTTAATTGCCTCGATACGCTTTGCGCGGCCTACTGTTCCAGCGATATCCCCGTTGGAAGCCCAGCTTTGCCAACCAACATCCTGCACATGGGCGGAGTACTCTATACCGCCCGATACGCTACTGGAGACATTTAGCTTCAGAGCCTCAATCGCAATTGATCTGCCAGTCGTACCCGCAACACCGCCGTTGCCAACGGGATTCATCCAACCAAGCGTGGAAACATGCGCCTGGAGCGTTAGGGCTGGTACCGAGATAAATGCGGGCACAGACGACGCACCAGGATCCCCGCCCTTCGCCACAAGCTTAATTTGGACAGCTTCTATCTGGATATTAAGCCCGGTAGTTCCAGCGGAATCGCCGTTTTTGGCCCACCCCAACCAACCATAGCCCGCCGAATGAACTCGATAGTAAATGTCGTACTGATTCGCGAGGGAACCATTTAAGCGCAGCTCAAGAGCCTGAATAGCCAATCCTTGTCCAACGGTCCCAACATAACCGGCAGATCGCCATTCCTGCCAACCAATATTGGCAACATGTGCTCTTGCCTCAATTTGAGAATCGTCATCCACACCGGACAACGACACATTCAAAGCTTGAAGAGAAAGCGATTGTCCAGTTGTGCCGGTTACCTGCCCATCTAAAACAGATGGAGACCACCCACGATTAGCGGAATGTGCCTGATAGACAACATGAGGGTGATCAGCGGAAGTATCGGAAACAAATGCACCATCCGTTACACCGGGCGCACTGCTCCCTTTGCTGACAATTCGCACTTCGACAGCCGTAAGGAATGAACCCGATATTGTTGCCCCCGCATCCGCACCATTGCAAGTCCAGCCAAGCCAACCTTTTTTGGAGTCAAAGCAGCGATACCAAACGTCATAGGCATTTGACAAATCACCAGCAAGAGTCAATCTCACAGCCTTTAAAACACGCCCATTGTTTTTAGAGTTAAGCGCAACGCCGTCTGAAACAACATCACCCCATCCACCAAATTCATAGCAACCTGAATAACCGATTGAACCTAAAGTCTCTTGATTATCAAATGAAATAGAAAGCGAAGTTAAAGGTTCAGAGCCGCTCTCGGAACCCAACAAGATCGATTTGCCTTGTGCGGAGCCCAGACTTTTCCCGTTAAGGCCGAGCGAGCTGCCGCTCAGAATATCCGTAGCTCCAATAAAATGATTCGCTGTATCGCCAGGGGTAGAGCTGCCCTTTTCGACCAACAGAATCTGAACCCCCTGGATGGCGGCGCCCATCGCCGCAGAACCCGCAGGGGACCCATTCGATGTCCAGCCCAGCCATCCACCCAAATTACAAGCAAAGACACGATACCAAATGTCATATGCAGCAGATAGCTCGCCGTTCAGCTTAAACTGAACGGCCTCAATGGATCGAGACTGCCCCGTCGTGCCAATGACGCCTGAAGACCAGTCTTGCCAACCAATGCCAGAGACGTGCGCGCGAGAGGAAATAGAGCCTCCGTGACCATACCAATTAACACCAAGCGACAGTGCCTCGATTGCATTTCTTGAGTCAATGGCCCCAGATGTCTTTCCGTCCGCGACAGCACCCATCCATCCGACATTGGAGACATGAGATCGATAGGAAACGGTAGGCGGTTCCTGAGAATGATCCTTAAAGGCATCGCCACGCGCTGGCGCACCTTGAGCATTTTTTGGAAGCACCTTAATCTGAATAGCTTCGATCTGGTAAGCATAGCCTTGTGTTCCAGCGGGTTCACCATTTGAGGCCCAGCCAAGCCAACCAACATTTGCAGAATGAACACGATACCAAATGTCATACGAATCAGAAAGACTGCCCAACAAGGATAGCCTGATTGCCTCGATGGCTCGCGACTGTCCAACTGTACCAGAAGCCTGCCCGTTGCCCACCGGCTGAAGCTCCCATCCGATCCCGGAAATGTGAGATTGGACCGAAATGCTGTCATTCCCCAAAGGGCTGCCATCCTGTGAAAGCAGATTGATCTTGAGGGCTTCGACGCGCTTTGCACGACCTGTAGTGCCGGCCGTCATTCCATTTGAAACGGGAGCTTGCCAACCAATATCCTGCACATGAGTCTGGTATGAAACAGAGCCAAATACAGTGGATACATCATTTTCGGGTTTCGCCGAATCAGTTGCATTGGAGGTAGACTCACTAGAAACGGATGAGGAAGAATCATCGTCTGACACAGTCGGCTGCTCGACATCAACCCCCTGTTGTTCGTTATTTAAGACGGGGCCCTCGTCTTTCGAGCTGCTGGCAGCACCGTCGGAATAATCAGTAGCCTCCGGCTGCACCTGTAAAGTATCAGCCCAGACAGAAAGGGGCGTCAGAAGACATTGGAGGATTAGTAACGGCGTCATTGCCGTTGCTAGCAGCCGTTGCGTCTTTTTCATTCGACTCCCCCATCGCTCGACCATCTTTAGCATCATTATTTACCGTTTCGGCAATTGCTTAAATACCGAAAACGTGAATGGCACTTAAATAGAAACGAACGGACCGTTGCAAAACGACCCGTTCGTTTAAATCAGAGGATCTACCAGAACCTGTGTGAAGACATGACCTTCGATCAACTATGCAAGCGGCACGTTGTCATACCAACCCCATTTTGGCTTATATGAGGTGGAATAATAATTCAACCAGTACGCCATATCGAGCGTCCTGATCTGACCGATGTTATCCATAACCTGGTTATTGCCGATGTAGAGACAAACGTGACCGTAAATGCTGCCCATGTGTGTATGCGTATGCGAGGGAACGGCAATGACCATTCCGACTTTCAGCTGAGAATAATCGGTGTATTTACAATAATCCCAGTAGTAATCGCAGGCATCCGTATGGACGTTCCTAAATCCGGCACGCTCGTATATATCTGCAATCCACTCGGAGCACAATCCCGGACCAGGAGACGGTACCTGTCGGGCAAGATCTACAATCTTCTTCTGCATGGGATTTGCAAACGCGGAAGGTTGCCCAAGCAAACACGGCGAAACGGTGCTTCCAGGGGCATTGGCGCCCTTCCTTGTAAGGCGAACTTGGACAGCTTGGACATGCGTTCCATAACCAGTGCTACCGGCAACTGCACCATTTCTAGTCCAACCAAGCCAGCCGACGTTATCGACATGGACCCTATACCAGACATCGAAATAAGTTGCCAAATCACCTGACAGGGAGACTTTAATTGCTTCAACCGAATTGGACTCAGTAGCAGACGACAGTTGATTCCCGTTTGACTTACCAGAAGTCCAGCCTACATTCGAAAGATGCAGTTGATAATTGATCCCGCCGGCAACAGATGAACAAGTTTTAGCCGAAAACCCGGTGATGGGAATTCCCTGACCAGTTGTACCGGACATCTCTCCGGCCGAGACAGAATTCTGCCAAGCACCTTTAACCTGAGAGGAATACGTCACCGTAGGTATTTCAAGGTGGGAATATCCCGACGTATCAGGATGGGAAGCGCCCTTCTTAATGAGCTTAATCTGAACAGCCTCGAGGGAACAGGACATACCGGTGGTGCCGGCCTCCTCGCCGTCCTTGGCCCAGGCCATCCAGCCGATGTTGGAGGCGTGGACGCGGTAGTAGACGTCGTAGTCCTTCGCTAGGGAGCCCGTGAGCCTCAGGCGAACGGCCTCGACGGCGCGTCCCTGGCCGGTGGTGCCGCCCTCGGAGGCCGAGGGGGTGTCCCAGCCCTGCCAGCCGATGCCCGAGACGTGGGCGTCGATCTGGACTGAAGAGCCGTCCGAGTAGTCGGAGCTGTCGAGCGAGAGCTTGAGGTCCTCGAGGGCGAGGCCGCGGCCGGTGGTGCCGGCGGTCGCACCGTCGGACACGGCCCCCCGCCAGCCCACGTTGGAGACGTGGGCGCGGTAGGTCAGGGACATGGGCTTCTTCTTGAAGGCGTAGTCGACGTTGGCGCCGTCGGACGAGGGGGCGGCGTCGCCCTTCTTGACGAGCCTGATCTGGGCGGCCTCGACGCTCCTGCCGAAGCCCGTGGTGCCTGCCTCCTCGCCGTCCTTGGCCCAGGCCATCCAGCCGATGTTGGAGGCGTGGACGC